>JBBRNH010000041.1:0-41456 GCA_038230415.1 Cytophagales bacterium
AATCGAGTTTTTGAATTTGACCTAAACCGAAGTGCATCGTGGGTTCAACGGTGGCAAGGTAGCCGCGTTGCAGGGTTTGCTCGGCATACTGGCGTTGCTTCCCAGAATAGAGCAACACCTTCGCACCCAGCCCTTGCCTATTGCCCGGTTTGCCCACCAATTGCAACCGCAGAAATTGCCCAGATGATCCAATTTTTTTGGTGTTATCTGATTGATTTTTAGCCGTTTCCGCAGCTATCTCAACGGTTCGGTTTTGATAGACAAAGGCCGGGTCATTGATGTTGTTCATAACCAAATCCAGATCACCGTCGTTGTCGAAATCGGCGTAGGCGGTGCCGTTCGTGAACGACGGTTCGGGCAGACCCCACTCGGCGGCTACGTTGGTGAAGGTTAGATTACCACCGTTGTTATGAAACAGAAAATTGGGTTTGTAAACGGGTTTCAGGACTTCAACCCGTTTCAGGAGCCGGTTGAGCCGGGCTTCGTTGGAGCCGAACATCCCATCGTCGCGGTTATAACTCGTGAAATCGAGGTCGGTAATGTCTTTGCGGTAGCCGTTGGTGATGAGCAAATCCCGGAACCCGTCGTTATCGAGGTCGGCCAGCAACGCGCTCCAGCTCCAGTCCGTAGCAGCCACGCCCGCTAAGTAGCCGATGTCGGAGAACCGCCCGTTTCCCCGATTTAATTGCAGCATATTCCGGGCATACTGGGGTTGGTAGCCCATGCGCCGGGCCAGTTGAAAACGGTCGTAGGGAATGGTGCCGAACATGGTTTTCTGGCGCAGGTTATCGTCGGGCAACATATCCACCACGGCCAGATCGTTCAGGCCGTCGTTATTGATGTCGGCCATATCCACGCCCATACTGTTGTGGCTCTGGTGTTTCAGCGCGTCGGCAATGCCATTGGTAAAACCCCCGTGCTGGTTGTTGAGATACAGCACATCGTTCGACTGAAAATCGTTTGCCACATAAATATCCGGCCAGCCATCCTGATTGATGTCGTTCACCACCACGCCCAACCCCCAGCCTTCGTGGATAATCCCGGCAGCGTCGGAGACATCGGTGAAATGAGGGAGAAGGGAGGAGAAGGAGGAAGAAGGGGACGAGAGGGAGGAAGGGGAAGAAAGGGAGGAAGGGGAACTACCGTGAAATCCCCCTCGTCCCTTTTCTCCCCCTCCTCCCTCATTCCGGTACAACTTATCACGGCTTTTGGCCTGACCATTGTTGCGCGGGCCGGTGACGTTGTTGCGGTTGTAGGATTCCAGCGCGTTGGTGAGTAAAAACAAGTCGAGGTCGCCGTCGCGGTCATAATCCAGAAATGCAGCCTGCGTCGAATAGCTCGAATCGGCGAGGCCAACGGCGCGGGCCATCTCCTGGAAATGCGGAACCCCGGCGGCATCGTTACCCATATTCATAAACAGCAGATTCGGCACCGCTTTGGTGCGGTCGGGGTGAATCGTGGACACGTAAATGTCCATCCGGCCATCCTGATTGATGTCTTCAACGGCCACACCCGTACACCAGTCGCGGGTCATAACGCCCGCCGGTTGGGTGATGTCGGTAAACGAAAATGCCCCGTTTCCACCGTTGCCTTTGTTGAGATACAGTTTACTGGACACCTGATTCCCGGCAAAAAACACATCCTGAGAACCATCGCCGTTAAAATCGCCTACACCAACGCCCCCGCCGTTGTAGATATACTCAAATTCCAGCACGTTCATCGACAGGAGCGCCTGCCGATAGCTTTCGGTGATGGTGTTGGCAAAATCAATCCCGGTTTGGCTGGCCGGTAGCCGTTCAAAGCGGGTCTTGGGCTGGCAGGCAAGTATCAGAAAAAAGGGCAGAAAAAGCAGGAGTCGTTGCATGGAGAAACATACCGAAAAAAGCCCTCTCTAACCAGAGAAGGCTTTACTGAACTATCTATCTATGATGATGGGGGGTTAATTTTTGATGACTATTATCCAGGCAGTTAATACCCCGGATTCTGGTCTTTCTGGCTCAGTTTGGCATTGTTGTCTAACTCGCTCTGCGGAATGGGCAGCAGTTTCTGCTTGTCGGCAAAATAACTGATTGGCTCGGTTTTGAGCTTGCCCTGCGCCCGCCACCGCAGAATATCGCGGTTGCGGCTTTGCTCACCGGCGAGTTCTACGCGCCGTTCGTGCTGAATGGCCCGCAACACCTCGTCTTTGCTACTGACCGGATACGCTTTTGTCGGGTACGCGGGCATCGCCACACTCTTCCGGGCGCGAACCTGATTCAACAGCGTGATGGCATTGGCCGTGCTGCCGCCTTCGTTTTCGGCCTCGGCCATGCCCAACAGCACATCGGTGTAGCGAATAATTTTGAAGTTAATCCCCGATGTGTAATAGGTATCTGCGTTTTTGTAGAGCGCGGTGTATTTGCGCCAGCTAACCTTCTGCGTTACTCCGTTAAACAACTGCGCGTTGCCCTGCACATCGCCCTCGCCCAGCGTTTTTGTATCGGCACTGTACTTATCACCGATGAAATAGAAATTGTATTTCAGGCGCGGGTCGGTTTTGGCATCACCTTTGGCGGTGTGTTCAAAGTCGGCAAGCAGGGCCGCCGACGGAATCAGGTTGCGCCAGCCAATCGGGTTATATTCCTGACTGCGGGTGCAGGTTTCGTTGGCCGCGTAGTCGTTGCCGTCGCCGTCCCAGTTAAAATCACCGATTTTCGAGAAGCCGATTTCAAACACGCCTTCGGTGTTGAACTTGCTTTCTTCGGTGAAGTTATCCGTGTATTCGTCCATGAGTTTATACTGCCCCGAACTGATTACTTTCTGAAACGCGGTTTTAGCGTTGGCATAGTCGCCTTTCTGCATATACACCCGGCCCAGCAGTGCCGACGCGGCCCCGGTGGTGGCGCGGCCCTGATCGGAGCCACTGTAACTCGCGGCCAGGTCGGCCTGAGCGGCAGTCAGATCGCTGATAATCACGGCATAAACCTCATCGGCGGTGGCCCGGGTTTTGGTTCCGTCTACGGCTGTCACGTAGTTGGTGTAGAGCGGGACCCCGCCAAAAAGCGTCACTAAATCGAAGTACGACAAGGCCCGCAAAAATTTGGCTTCGGCAATTACGCGCTTCACCGTTGCGGGGTTGTCTTTTACGGCGGGGGCTTTGTCAATAATGACGTTGGCCCGGTGAATGGTGCGGTACAACCCGTTCCAGACCGACCCCGACACGGAGTTGCCCGCAAGCTGCGCCCCAATCAGCATCTGGTTGCGGGGTGCTTCTAACTGCCCCCCGCCCGATGTCATATCGTCGGAGCGCAGGTCGTGCGTAAAAAACCACTCACGGCCCGTGAGGTTATAACTCTGCCAGATGGCATACACCGAATTGATGCCGGAGACGAGTTCGCTGGAGTTTTTGTAGAACGTCTCGGTCACCACCTGATTCGGGTTCACCTGATCTAAACTGCTGGTGTTGCAACCCGCCAGCAAAGCCAGCGTTACGGTTGCCGTTGTTAGAAAATTACGTTTCATTGTGTTATTTGTTTTGAATGTTTGATGTTTTGACCACCCCCAACCCCCTCCTAAAACAGGAGGGGGCTTTTTCGAAAGCTACGCTTTTGAGGGAGTGCTGTTTTTCAGCCCCCTCCTGGTTGACGGAGGGGGTTGGGGGTGGTTATAATGTTATTAAAATCCAATCTGCAAACCCGCCGACAGCGTTCGGGCCTGCGGAAACTGCCCGTAGTCAATGCCATTGGTGAGGGTTCCGTTGTAGCGCGAGCCGATTTCGGGGTCATAACCCGTATATTTTGTGAACGTCAGCAGGTTGGTGGCCGACACGTACAGCCGGGCCTTGGCTAAGGTTCCGCGCGTCCAGGACTGCAACACGCCCGCCGGCACGGTATAGCCAATGCTCAGGTTTTTGAGCCGCAGATACGAGCCATCTTCCACAAACCGGTCTGAGGTGCGGGTGTTGCCATTGGGGTCTCCACTCACCGCTCTTGGAATATTGGTGTTGGTGTTGGTGGGTGTCCAGGCATTCAGCACGTCGGTTCCTGAATTAAACAATCGCAACATCCCCTGCGTCAGCACTTTGGTTCCGTTGTAGATTTTGTTGCCCTGAACACCCTGTAAAAACACCGACACGTCGAAGTTACGGTAGTTGGCGTTCAGGTTCACACCGTACTGAAACTTGGGCAAAAAACTGCCGAGGTTCACCCGGTCGTCGGCATCAATTTTACCATCGCCGTTGGTATCCACAAACCGGATATCGCCGGGCTTGGCGTTGTCTTGCTTGGCCGAGGCTTTTATTTCCTCTAAGTTCTTGAAAATCCCCGCTACTTTCCAACCGTAGAAATACTGGATAGGCTCACCGGCAATGGTCCGCGTAATGTCGAATCCGCCAAAGTCAGCATTAGACCCCCCAAACAACGGCGGAATGTTTGGCCCCAGGTCAACCACCTTATTGTTGATGAAGGTGATGTTGGCCGAGGCATCCAATTTAAGTGCGCCCTGCCGCTTGTTGTAGCCGAGTTGCAGTTCAACGCCCGTATTCTGCATACTGCCAATGTTCACGATGGGCGAGTTAGAATAGCCGATAGATGGCGCAAAGGGCTGGGCCAGAATCAGGCCGTCGGTTTTGCGGTTAAAATACTCCGCCGTCAGCGTGATGCTGTTGTTGAGCAGACCCAAATCCAGGCCGATGTTGGTCATCTTGGTAACTTCCCATTTCAGGTTGGTATTACCGAGTTTGTCGAAATACGCCCCCTGTGTGCGTCCGCCACCGAGCAGGGCGTTGGTGTTTTGCGAGATCGCCACCTGCCAGGCATAATCGCCAATGTCGTTGAAGCCCATTGAGCCGTAGCTGGCCCGCAGCTTGAGTTCCGAAATTACCGGAATGCTTTTCAGGAAAGCTTCTTCGCTGATGCGCCACCCGGCAGACACCGACGGGAAGTTACCCCACTTGTTGCCCGGCGCAAACCGGCTCGATCCGTCGCGCCGGATCGATGCGCCCACCAAATATTTACCGGCGTATTCGTAGTTTACCCGACCGAGATACGACTCCAGCACGCTTTTCGACTGCCCTCCGCCCAACCCGACGCTGGTCGGAATCACGCCACCAACCTGAACTATATCGTTGGTAGCGGCCTGCCCACCACCGTTCAGCCCGGAGTAATTACCCACCTGCCGCTCGGCCACAGCCACAGCATTGATACTGTGCTTGCCGAAGGTTTTGGCAAACGTCAACTGGTTAGAAATCAGGGGAGACACGTAGGTATAGCGGCTATCGCTGAAATTAGCCAGCGCACGGGCGTTGAAACTCTCGTTATAAATCGGCTGAAAATAATAGTCGCGCCCGGCTACATAATCAACCCCGCCCCGGAATCGGTAGGTCAATCCGTCGAAGAGTTTCACGTCGAGATAGGCACTGGCAAGCACTTTCAGCCGTTGCGTATTGCTGCGATCCTGCAACGCGGCCCGCACTGGGTTTTGCGGGTCGGTGGCATCCGAGCCATCCGGCCCCCGATAACCGCCGACCAGAAACGGATCATAAACGGGCATATACGGAGTCATCCTGATAATGTTCTGAATCTGGGAGCGGCCCCCGGCATTGACCTCGCTGTATTTATCATCGTATGAAATGGTCAGCGTTTGCCCGAACGTAAATCGGTTGCTGATGCTATGGTCGGAGTTGATGCGGAAGTTGCCCCGTTTGTAGCTGGTGCCGAGCATGATACCGTCTTGCTTGAAATATCCCACCGATGAGTAAAACCGTGATTTTTCGTTGCCGCCCGACAGTTGTACGCTGTGCTGGGTGATGGGCGCACTCCTGAACACTTCGTTTTGCCAGTTGGTGTTAGTCTGATTGTAGGTCTGGGTGGCCCCGGCATAAATCGGCTTGTCCATGTTCAAAAACCGGGTCGGGCGGGCATCAGCCGGGGCGCGAGCCGGGCTTGCAGCCGCAGCCGCGTCGTTTTCGGCGTTTTGCAGCAGAGCCGTGCCGTATTGGAGATACTGTTGGGTGTTGAGCAGGTCAAGTTTTTTCCAGGCCTGTTGCGACCCCACGTAGCCGTCGTAGCTGACGTGCAGTTTACCGTCTCTCGCGCCCTTTTTGGTGGTGATGATAATGACCCCGTTGGCCGCCCGCGAGCCGTAAATCGCAGCCGCCGACGCATCTTTCAGCACGTCTACACTCTCGATGTCACGGCTGTCGAAATTGTTCAGATCACCCGTCGGGAAACCGTCCACCACATACAACGGGTTTGACGAGTAGCTGATGGAGCCGATGCCGCGAATCCTGACAATGGGCGATTCGCCGGGCGAGCCGTTGCTCACCACGCTGACCCCGGCCACGCGGCCCTGAATGGCACTTTCGATACTCGGTACGGGCAGGGTGGTTAGCTCCCGCGACGACACGGTTGAGATGGCTCCCGTTATCGAGGCCCGCTTCTGGGTTCCGTAGCCCACTACTACCACTTCGCTCAGGGCTTTGGTGTCTTCCGAAAGCGAGACGTTAATCACACTGCGCCCGGCCACGCTGACCTCATCGGAGATATACCCCACAAAACTCACCACCAGCACGGCGTTGGTCGGGGCATTGATCGAAAACTCGCCAGCCGCATTGGTCGTGGTGCCGCGATTGGTGCCTTTGATCACGACCGATGCGCCGGGGATAGATTTGCCGTCTTTATCGGTCACTTTGCCGCGCACATCGTCCATCGGGCGGGCGTTCTGGCTGAATGACCAACCGTTGCGTTCGAGCCGGTAGATGGTCATACTCGGTACGCCGGGCAAGGCTACGGGTTCGGTGGCGAGGTCGGCTTTTTGGGTAATCTGCTCGATTTGCCGAAAGGAACGGGTGTTCTTTCCGTTCGCGCTCATGATGGCGTAGAAATTGGCCTGCACCTTCCGGTACATCAATTCCTGCCCGGTGAGCAGCGTATTGAGTTCATCCTCAACGGAATTGCTCCGGTGAGCGGGCATCATGACCTTCGTTTCGACCACATTGGTCGGGTAAATAAATGACACCCGGTAGCGGGCTTCGAGTTCAGACAGGGCCACCCGGAGCGTGACCATCCGGGCCTCGGCGGTTGTGCCAACGGCTTGTTTCACGTCGGCCTGATTCAGGGCAAAAAGCTGTGCCTGTGCTGGTTGCAGCCCCAATAGGCAGCTTGCGGCCAGAAACCATAGTAGTTTTTTCATGAGTTAAGGTTGATTTGGTTCAATTGTGATTGTTTGAGGGTTATTGTGAATTACGTTCAGGTTGAAAAGCGTGACAAGGCCCTTCAAAATGGTCTCGCTATCCTGGTTCGGCACCGTTCCCGAAATGGTCTGATTGGCCAATCCGGCATCCGAAAACCGCACGGTCAAGCCGTAGGTGTCGTGCAGAATCTGGGCCACCTCACTCAGTCGGGTTCCGTCGAAGGTCAGTTTGCCATCGTGCCACGACGACAGGGCGCGGGCGTTGACCCGGCGGGTAAAAAATGTTTTGGCTTCGGCATTGGCTTCAAACATTTCGCCGGGCTGCATCACCATCGGGTCGCCGGTTTTGCGGTTCACGTTCAGCCTGATTTTTCCGGTATCCAAAATAACTTTTGTGCTGGCTTCCCGGCCATACACATTAAAGCGGGTTCCGAGTACTTCCACATCAATTCCCGTTGGCAAATGCACCACAAACCGTTGATTCGTAGCGGTATGTATCACGTCAAAAAAGCCTTCGCCCGTTATCCAGACCTCGCGGGGCTGGCCGGTTTCCCAGGCAGCGGCATAGCGCACCGACGAATTTCCGTTCAGCGTCACCACCGATTTGTCGGGCAGGGTCAGCAGCCGGGTTTCGCCAAACGATGTTTTCAGACTCACCTGTGCGGCAATCGCAGCAGGCCGTTGCCAAAGCCACCAGCCACCCAACGCCAGCGCGAGAAACGCTACCGAAGCGGCCACGCGGAAGCCCCCTGTTTGCCACCACACCCGGCGACCAATGGGAATCACCGGCGTTTCGGCAGGTTGCGCTGCTGCATTTTTCAGCGCATGAATCCGGGCCAGCAGTTGCCCGGCCCGTTGGGTCTCGTCGGCATCCAGCAACCTCGTTTCGAGGGGCAGTTCACCATCAAGCAATTGGCTCAGGTAACGTTGCCCATCGGCAGAAGCCAGATACACCAGCACGGTGCGGGCTTCGTCGGGCAAAGCGTTGCCGTGCAGGTATCGGTCAATCAGGGTTGGGTCTATCGGCATTGGTCAACGAGGGAGGTTAGGAATACAGACATAGCAAGGGTTCGGAATGAATACACCGAACCACGAAAGAAGTATGATAGGAACAAGAAAAAAAGTTGCGAAACCGAGGGAGCGGCCTTTAGCCGTGCAGGGCAAGCAGCATCACAATTGTCAGCAGGCCTTCGAGATGGGCGTTTTTGCCGAGGTATTGCCGGACAAATTGCGAAGCCGACGAATACTGAAATTTAACGGTGTTGATGGAGATGGCTAATTGCCGGGCTACCTGCTCGTTGGTTAACCCGTCGAACACCCGGAGCCGGAAAATCTCCTGCTTGCGGGGCGATAACTGCCGGATACCGGCTTCTAAAATGGTGGTGTATTCCTGCCACTCTACTGAATCCTGGCCGGACTCGGTGCCTTGAAAATCATGGGCGGTTTCAGAAAAACGCTCCCAGATGCTGTGGTGGCTGTTTCGGATGAGATTCAGGACGTGGTTTTTCATGGCTACGGCCAGAAACGCCTTCAACGAGTGTGCTTCATCGAGCGATTGCCGCTGTTGCCAGAGCTTCAGAAACACGTCCTGAATGGCATCTTCGGCGAGGTCGGGGTCTTTCAAAAACCGGATTCCGATGGCTAACAGGTGACTATAATACCGATGAAATACGGCATCGAAGGCCCGTTCGTCGCCCTCCCGAATCCGCGCCGTGAGCGTGGTTTCATCAACTAATGAGAGCGACATAGACCGGGTTTGGGCGTTCATCAGCGTCAAAGCAACTAATTCACCCAAAAATAATCAACTTATTTCATTCTAAAATACCCCGCTTCACATAAACTCCACCAGCACCTGTCCTTTCTCCACGCGGTCTCCGGGCGACACGCGCACTGCTTTCACGGTGCCTTCGCCGGGGGCTTTCAGATTGTTTTCCATCTTCATCGCCACCAGCACCAGCACCGTATCGCCGGGGGCCAGCACGTCGCCGGGCTGCACGGAAATACCGGCAATCAGGCCGGGCATGGGTGCTTTCAGATCGTTGATTTTGACGGTGGCCGCGCTGCTTATGCCCATCGTTTCGAGCAGCACATCAAAGCGGTCTTTGGCCTTGATGTCATAAATGGCGGAGCCGATGTTGAGCCGAACGGTTTTATCAGTGCGGTTCAGTTCCAGCAGTTCAGCCGTGTAGGAGCGGTTTTGGTACAGAATATGCAGGGTGCGTTCATCAATCCGGGAAATATCCCAGGCAAAGGGGTCGCCGTTGAGCAGTGGCTGCCCGTCAGTAGTGAATGATACGGCGCGGGCGGGTTGGCTGTTGACGGTGATTTTGTACATATCACTTGGTAACTTTATAAGCCACAACCTTATTTTTGAAAAACGTGGGTACGATGATGAGTTTCCCGGCCCGGACGTACTCGATGTCTGCCGCGTTGATTTTTTCGGCGCGGGTGTCCAAAAGTTGTTGTTTTTCGGCCCCATTCACCACAAACACCTGCCCGTTCCAGTCCGAAACGAAGGTGTTTCCCTTTTTGTCCTGAACAATACCATCGGTAGCGGTCATGCCATCGGCGATTTTGGTAATGGCTTTGGTGGCGACATCAACCGACTGCAACGCGCCGATTTTAGTGCTGCCAATCAGCAGTTTATCGGTGCCAACGGCTAAAAGTCCGTTCGGGTTTTTGAGTTGGTCGCCGTCCATCCAGACCTCCCATTTGTCGTCTTTCAGGCGATAAATTTTGTCGCTTCGGCTGTCTGAGACATACACCGTTCCGGCCTTGTCAACGGTTACGTCGTTCAGAAACGCGCCTTTCTCCTGGAGCGCGTCCCACGTTTTTTCGGCCTGCCCGGTGGCGGTGTTGATTGCCACGAGCCGATAGACATCGGTCACGTAGAGCATATTACGATAAAGGGCCATGCCTTTGGGCGCGTTCAGACCCGATGTCCAGCGCAGGGCTTCGATTTTGCCGTCGAGGGATACTTTCGAGATAAAGCCGTTGCCATCGAGCGCGTCAGATTTGCCTTCGATGTTGCTCACATACAGAATGTTGGCGGCAGGGTCATACAGCACCGATTCGGGAACGCTCAGGGTTGAGTCGGTTTCCCAGACTTTCACTAATTTTTTGGGTTTGGGCCGGGCCACCGCCAGGGTTGACAGAGCAAGCAGCCCGAACACGAGCAGAGCAGAGAAAAGACGCATGATTTTGGGCGATTGGGGAAAAAACCGAGTGTAAAAATTGGTCGGCAAGGTACAAAAACTGATCGCCATTGTGAAGTTTGTGTTAAGGGTGCTGACCAGTACCGGCAGCAAAGCCAGGAGAAGAGATTTGGGTGTATATTTGACCATGACACTGCATTATCCTGACTTCCGCCGAATTGCCATTGACCCCGCCGTGTGTATGGGAAAGCCTCACATTGCTGGTACCAGAATATCCGTTGCGTCAATATTGGCCTACTTAGCCGGGGGCATGACCATTGATGAGTTCCTCACGGAGTTAAGTTGGCTGAAGCGTGCTGACGTACTGGAGGCACTGGCTTATCCGGGTTCGGAGATTACCAATCCGGCCCATTAATTAATCCCAAATTATCCTGAAAGTATGTTTTCATCGGTACGTTATTTGCTTTTCTGCGGGCTGATTACCGCCCTGATTTCTCCAGTTCGGGCGCAAAACGCCATCACGACCAACGGCTTGCCCACTCCCTCGGCCTGTGCGGGAGCGGTTATCAACGTGCCGTTTTTTGCCACCGGCACCTACACCAGCACCAATGCGTTTCGGGTGCAGTTGCAGGGCAGCAGCGGGGGTTTCTTCGATATTCCGAGCGGCACTACGGCCTACAACAGCAGCACCCGCGTTTATACCACCCAGGCCACAATTCCCCCCGCGCAGGGAGCGGGCGTGTATAATGTCCGCATCGCGTCGAGCAGTCCGGCAGTGGCGGGGTCCGGGGTGTCGCTCATTGTAGGCGGTAAACCGGCAGTACCGGCGGGTGGCGGGCTGCTGTCATACTGCCAGGGGCAGACCGCGCAACCGCTTTCTGTTCAGGGCGTTAACCTGAAATGGTACGACGACAACGGCGCGATTCCCGGCGCACCCACGCCCAATACGAATCAGGTAGGAACGAAAAATTACGCCGTGAGCCAGAGCGTCAACGGCTGCGAGAGCGACGTGGCCCGGTTTGCCATCACGGTCAACGCCGGCCCCGGCCCGCCAACCACGGCTGGTACTATCGGCCTGTGCCAAAACGCCCCCACCGGCCCGCTAACGGCCAACGGGCAGCAACTGACGTGGTACGACGCGCCAGCGGGCGGCACGAACTTCGGCGGTTCGGTAACGCCCGCCACCAACACCCCCGGCGACAAAACCTACTATGTGAGCCAGACGTTAAACGGCTGCGAGAGTTCGCGGGCCAGCCTGACGGTGAATGTTCGGAGCAAACCCGGCCCGCCATCAACCAACGCCACCGTCGGATATTGCCAGGGCAACAACGCACCACCGCTTACGGCCCAGGGCGATAACCTGAAATGGTACAACGATAACGGCTCGATTGGCGGGCCGCCCACGCCCGCTACCAACACGCCCGGCAACACCAACTACGCCGTGACCCAAACCGTTGACGGTTGCGAGAGCGACGTAGCCCGGATTGTGGTGTCGGTCAGGGGTACGCCCGGCCCGCCCGCCGTGCAGGCCGTGGGAGCCTGCCAAAACGGAGCCGCCCCCACGTTATCGGCAGCCGTATCGGGGCAAAACCTGCTTTGGTACGCGGCTGAATCGGGCGGGGCAGGGTCGGGTGATGCGCCCACCGTCAGCACCGCCCAACCCGGCCAGCAAACCTATTACGTGAGCCAGAAAACTGACGGCTGCGAGAGTTTCCGGGCTAAGCTAACCGTCACCATCGGGATTCTGCCGGGGCCACCCACCGTTGCCACCGGCCCAACCTACTGCCAGAATAGCCCGGCCAGTCCCCTCACGGCGCAGGGCGAGAACCTCCGCTGGTACCGCGACGCATCGGGCGGCAACGGCCAGGCCAGCCTGACTCCCGAAACCAATACGGTCGGTACGGCCACGTACTATGTGAGTCAGGTCAGCAGCGGTTGCGAAGGAAGCCGGGCGGGTATTCAGGTAACGACATCGGCAAAATCACCCGCGCCAACGGCCCAGACCTCGTTCAGTTATTGCCAGCAAACCACCGCATCGGTACTCACGGCAACGGGTACGGCCCTGCGCTGGTACGATGGCAACGGTACTGTTCTTGCCAATGCGCCCACGCCCGACACCAACGCGCCCGGCACGGTGCAGTACGCCGTGAGCCAGACCACCAACGGCTGCGAAAGCGACCGTACCACCATTACTGTATTGGTGTTGACCACTTTAACTGCCCCCGATGCCCTAACGGTATCCGTTTGTCTGAACGCCATCTCGCCCACGCTCACGGCTTCGGGCAGCAATTTACTGTGGTACAGTGCCAGCACGGGCGGCACGGGGTCAGCATCGGCTCCGGCAATAAACACCGGGCAGGTCGGTACGCAAACGGTGTACGTCAGCCAGCGCATCGGCACCTGCGAAAGCCCGCGCTCGGCCCTAAGCGTGGTGATAAAACCGTTGCCCACCGCGCCCGTTGCCACTCCGCTCACCGTCTGCCAGTTCAGTACGCCAATGCCGGTTTCGGCCACCGGACAAACGGTGCAGTGGTACAATGCTGCCGACGGCACCCGCTTTCCGACGGCCCCAGTACCACCAACCGACCGCCCCGGCGTGGTTCAGTTTCAGGTCACGCAAACGGTTGATGGCTGCGAAAGTCCCCGCGCCGTGCTGCTGGTAACTGTGCAGAACACGCCCGCGCCAACCGTGCCGCGCCCCACCGTCGAACTTTGCCAGGGAGCCACCGCCCAGCCGCTCGAAGCCATCGGAACGGCCCTGCGCTGGTTCGATTCGGGAGGAAATTTTCTCGCCAACGCACCCACACCTGCCACCAACGCGCCCACGAGTCAGGCCGACGGACTGCCCTATTACGTGACCCAAACCGGCGCGAACGGCTGCGAAAGTCCCCGCGCCACAATCCGGGTTTTTGTGCAGACCGTGCCAACGGGTTCGGTTATGGGCAGCACCACCATCAATTTTGGGCAGGAGACGGCACTCCGGTTAGTCTTCACCGGCACCGGGCCGTATCAATTCCGGCTCTCGACCGGCCTGAGCGGAACCGCCACCAAAGACACCACCGTGCTGGTGCTGCCCACCCGAACCACCACCTACCAGATGGCCGAGGTTGCCAACCGTTGCGGGCGGTTCATCAGCAGCGTGGGCGCGTCGGCGGTGGTCACGGTTAATGTACCAACCATCACCACGTTGCCCTTGGCCGGGACGCTGCTCTGCGCCGGGCAATCCATCGGGGTTGGTTTTCAGACAACGGGGGTATTCAACGCCGGGAGCGTATTCAAAATACAGATTTCCCGCGCCGAAACCGACACCAGCAAAATTCGCTATGTGGATTTAGACGGGGTAGTGGTTGCTGGTAATCAGGCGGTTGGCACGATTCCGGTTAGCCTGACCGCCGGCACGTATCTGCTCCGGGCGATAGCTACCAACCCCCGGATTCCGGTGCTGGGTAGCCCCAGCCCGACGCTGTTGAGCATCCGGCCCCGGCCAACGGCTGTGCTGACGGATTCGCAGGATGTTTTTGCCGGGTCGTCGGCGAAGTTGGCTGTTGCCTTTACCGGCGATGGCCCCTGGACGTTTACCTACGCCGACACAACGGGGCAAACCGTTGTCCGTAAAACCGTTACCACCAGCAATAACCCGCACAGCGAGGACGTGAAGCCCGACCGCACGATTACTTACCGGCTCAGTTCGGTCGAGAGCGGATGTGGTTTTGGCACCGTTTCGGGGCAGGCCACCGTGAAAGTAAACCCGGTGCTGGCTACCGAACCGGGTGCCGACTGGGTGACAGTTTACCCCAACCCGGCCCGTGAGTTTATAACGGTTTCGCTGGCAAAGTCAGCATCAGAACCTACCCGCCTGATACTGACCGACATAACTGGAAAAACTATCTGGCAGCGAACCAGCCGAGACCAGAAAATCACCGTGCCGGTAGTCAATCAGGCCGTCGGGCTGTATTATCTGCGGGTGCAGGCGGGCAACGACACCGCCACGTTCCGGGTGATGACCATTCATTAATAAAGCAATCAGTCTGTGAGGACACAGGCCATAAATCAACAAACAAATCTGACCGCATGAAGGCCATCTGGAACAACCAAACCATTGCCGAAAGTACCGACACCATTGTTGTCGAGAACAACCACTATTTCCCGAAAGAGTCGGTAAATGCGGCCTTTCTGACGGATAGCCAAACCCACACCAACTGCCCCTGGAAAGGCGTAGCATCGTATTATTCGCTGACGGTGGACGGGCAGACCAACCCCGATGCTGCCTGGTATTACCCCGACCCAAAATCGGCAGCGAATCAGATAAAAGACCGCGTAGCGTTCTGGAAAGGGGTTCGGGTAACGGAGTGATTGCCGTTCAGCATCTTGCCAAGCAGTACGGTTCGCAGGTGGCCGTTGCCGGTGTGTCATTTTCGGTGGCACCCGGCGAAACCCTCGTGCTGCTCGGCACGAGTGGCTGCGGCAAAACCACCACGCTCAAAATGCTCAACCGGCTCATCGAACCCACCGCCGGAACCGTTGCCATCGGCGGGCAGAACGTGGCCGGACTCGACGGGCCAACCCTGCGCCGAACCATTGGTTATGTGATGCAGGAGGCCGGGCTGTTTCCGCATTATACCGTGTCTGATAACATCGCCACCGTACCGAAACTCCTCGGTTGGGAACCCGCCCGCATCCGCGAACGCATGGCCGAGTTGTGCGAAAAACTCCAGCTACCCGACGCGCTGCTGCTGCGCTACCCCGCCGATTTGAGTGGCGGGCAACGGCAGCGCGTGGGCGTGGCGCGGGCGTTGGCAGCCCGGCCCCCGGTGGTACTGATGGACGAACCCTTCGGCGCACTCGACCCCTACACCCGGCGGCACGTTCGGCGTGAGTTGTTCGGCCTGAATGAGTTACGGGAAAAAACGGTGGTGCTCGTCACCCATGATGTCGGCGAAGCCTGCGAACTCGGCAACAGGATCGCGCTCATGGACAAGGGTGAAATCGTGCAGATTGGCACGCCGGATGAGTTACTAAAAAATCCCGCAACGGCGTTCGTGCGGGATTTTATGGGGTAGATCAAACCGGCACAGAAACGCAAGTATGCCGGTACAGAGACGCAAGTATGCGTCTCTACTCGAAAAACGGCACACCTTTTGGCGCATATTTCCGCATTCCCTCCTCGTTGATTTCTACGCCGATACCCGGCTTTTCCGACAAAGTAATAAACCCGTCTTTGGTCATCGGCCCGTCAAACGTGACGATCTCGTTGAACATCGGCTCTTCGTGGAAATAAATCTGCCACTCTAAAATCAGGAAATTCGGCACCGACGCACAGACGTGGCTCGATGCCATCGCACCGAGGTACGAAGCCACCATATGCGGGGCAAACGGCACGTAATACAGGTTTGCCAAATTGGCAATGCGCTGGGCTTCGCCGAGGCCCCCGCACTTTTGCAAATCAGGCATGATGATGTCCACCGCGCCCATTTCCAACAGTTTCCGAAAGCCATGCGCTAAGTAGTGGTTTTCGCCCGCGCAGATGGGCGTAGTAGTCGAATCACGGACGATTTTGTAGGCTTCGGGGTTTTCGGCGGGGAACGGCTCTTCGAGAAACAGCAGGTTCAGCGGCTCCATCATCTTTGCCACGCGCTTGCCCGTTGTGGTGTCATAGCGACCGTGCATATCCACGCAGATGTCAATTTTGGGACCAACGGCCTGCCGCACTCCCGCAATCTGGTTATACATCCGGTCGAGTTCGCCGGGGCTGGCCGTCCAGTTATAGGCATCGTACTTATTGGGGTCGTTGCGCTCGTCGATGTCGTATTTTAGGGCGTTGTAGCCCATACCCACGGCCCGTTTCGCGCTCTTGCCGAAGGCTTCGGGGCTGGTGTCGGTTTCGCGGTAAGCCCCGGTGTCGCAATACACCCGGATGCGGTCCCGGAATTTGCCGCCGAGGAGTTGATAGACCGGCATTCCGAGGGCTTTTCCCGTTAAATCCCAGAGTGCGGCCTCTACCGCCGACAGCACTGCCACGTACATCCCGGCCTGTGCGCCCTCAAAAAACCCCGACCGGCGCAGGTCTTCAAACAGCCGATGCACATTCAGCGGGCTTTTGCCTTTGATGCGTTCGGCCATCAGTTTCACAAGATGATAGGTGCCGGGCGTGGCATCAACGCCTTCGCCACAGCCCCAAACGGCCTGGTTGGTATAAATCTTGACGAACAGGCTATGCCCGCCCCGGATAAACCCGCACTTGATGTCGGTGATTTTCAGGTCAGACGGGGCCGATGACAGGGGCGCACGCTCAACGGCCTGCGTCAGGCCATCGCCAAAGGTGTTGAGCGAAGCCAGGCCCAGCGCGGTGGTCAGGGCCGATTTTGTTAGGAAGGAACGACGTTGCATAAGGGGAGAAAGGGGAAGAGAGGGAGAAAAGGGAAGAAGGACGAAAGAGCAGGGAAATAGACTGTGTATTGCTTTATCCCTCTCGTCCTTCTTCCCTTTTCTCCCTATTTTTAATACGTTCTTTTTTTCAAATACTCCTGAATCTGCTCTTTGGGTACGGGCAGTTCATTGATGTGCGCGTTGAGCCAGCCCGAAAAATCTTTCTCGATATCGTCCGTCCAGCGGTTGTCAATCTGGCCGGGCGTGTATTTCTGCTGCCGGAGCCGCTCGTGGCCGAACATATCGCGGAGCCGCACAATCTCGGAGGTCGTCACTACTTTTTCGGCTAAGTGGGGCGGAATAAAAATCACGCCCCCGTCGCGGCCCAGCACCACATCGCCGGGCAGCACCATTGCCCCGCCGATTCGGGTGGGGTGATTGATGGCAACCAGCGTTGTGTTCAAATCACCGTCGGGGTTGTTGAGGTGGTGCGAGGGATGATACGACCGGAAAAACGACGTAAATCGCCCGATTTCTTTCAGGCCCGAAATGTCGCGGATGGCTCCGTCATAGACGATGCCGTTGCCCGATTTGGCAAAAATCGAGTTGCCGAGGTTGTCGCCGATGGTTGGCCCGTCTTCGTGCGCCCCAAACTGGTCAACTACATACACGTCGCCCTTCACGAGCAGATCAATGGGCCAGGCGTTCTGCGATTTGATACGTCCGTCTTTGGTGTGGCCTTTGTCGTCAATCACCCGATGCACGTCGGGGCGGCCCGGCATGAAGGTCGCGGTCAGGGCGCGGCCCACCAGCACCGAATCGGGGTTGATGCACTGCCAGCCTTCGGCGTACTGGTGGCGGTAGTTTTCGCCTTTCAGCACGGCCCAGGCTTCTTCGTGGGTCACGAGCTTCATCCGTTTCAGGATGGCATCCGGCACCTTCGGGCGACCGTCGGCAAAGCGTTCTCCTTTCCAGTCGGGAGTCAGAAAAACGAGTTCGTCTTTCGAGATTTGCTGGGCCACCGCTGGGCAGGCCGCAGTTAGGAGTAACAGGCAGGCGGGCAGGAATCGGTTCATAAACAAGGGCTAAGGGAAGGAATCTATGCCTGTAAAAACCGATGTTTGCAGAAAATACTTGTTTCACCGGCCCGCCGTTTGTCATGTTCACCTTTCTCGCCGAACAATACCCAAAAATCCTGGAGCAAACCGCCACCCACATCGGGTTAACGCTGCTCTCGCTGCTGCTGGCCTTGCTGGCGGGTGTACCGTTAGGCATCGGCATTGCGCGTCGGCCCCGGCTGGCGGGCGCGGTGCTGGGCGTGGCGGGTGTGCTGCAAACCGTGCCGAGTATCGCCCTGCTGGGTTTCCTGATTCCGTTGCTCGGTATCGGGGTCGTGCCGGCGTTGGTGGCCCTGTTTCTGTATGGTCTGCTGCCGATTGTCAGAAACACGTTTGTCGGCATTACCGAGGTCAGCCCGGCCATTCGGGAATCGGCGCGGGGCGTGGGCATGACCGACCGCCAGATTTTGTGGAATGTGGAGTTACCGCTCGCGTTGCCCGTGCTGTTTGCCGGCATCCGCACGGCGGCAGTCATCAACGTGGGCGTGGCAACGCTGGCGGCCTACGTGGCGGCTGGCGGCTTGGGCGAGTTTATTTTTGGTGGAATCGCCCTCAGTAACGTGACTATGATGCTGGCCGGGGCCATTCCTGCCGCGCTGCTGGCCGTTGGCTTCGATACCGGATTAGCCCGGTTGCAACGCCTGATGAAGCCCGGCGCGAACCCCAAAACCCGGCGCGGTGGCGTGGTGGCGGCATTGATGGCCGTTCCGTTTCTGCTCGGTTTTTCGTTCTGGCCCGGTCAGCGTGATAAACTCACTGCCGGCTTTGCCCACGAATTTTATGGCCGCGCCGATGGCTATCCGGGCCTGAAACAAACCTACGGCCTGAACCTGCACCCCCGGCTTATTGACCAGAGTTTGATGTATAAAGCGATTCATGATGAGCAGGTTGACATCATCAGTGGCTACTCGACCGACGGGCGAATCCGGGCGTTTGACTTGCTGGTGCTAACCGACGACCGCCATGCGTTTCCACCCTACGATGCGGCCCCGGTGTTCCGGCAGGCGGTATTGAACAAGCACCCCGAACTCGGTCCGACGCTCGATTTACTGGCCGGGAAACTCACCGATGCCGTTATGACCGACCTGAATTATCGCGCCGACTATCTGCACCAATCGCCCGAACGGATTGCCCGCGATTTTCTGGTCAGAACCCAATTGTTCACCCCGCTAAAAACGGGCAACGCTTCGCCGGACAGCCGAACAGAAACCATCGTACTTGGCTCAAAAGTGTTCACGGAGCAGTACATTCTGAGCGAGATTTATCGGCAACTCATCGAGGGTCACACCCGGCTGCGGGTTATCACAAAAACGGGGCTGGGCGGCACCCAAATATGTTTCGATGCCCTCCGCACCGGAGCCATTGACGGCTATCCCGAATACACCGGAACGGGTTTGCTGGTGATTCTGCAACCACCCGCCGACAGCCTGAAAGCCCTGCCGATGCAGGCCGGGCCGGTGTTTGATTTTGTGAGTCGTGAGTTTCAGAAGAAATACGGTTTGCGGTGGGGTAAGCCGTTGGGGTTCAGCAATTCGTACTGCCTGATGATGCGCCGAAAACAAGCGGAGTCATTGCGGATAAACTCAATTTCGGGATTGGTGGGATATTTGGGGAAATGATAGAATATTAACCTCGTTTTCAACGGCATAGTACTCACAAACCGGGCGTGGTGATTCCGTTAGCTGCATTTTTCTCTCTCAATTTATTGACCATTGCTGCAAATTCAGGGGTTTTCACCCAGGCTTCGTGTGCCTCATCTGCTTTTTTACGCTCCGCTTTCCAACGGGTGATAAAGCGGTGAATATGCTCCTGCCGTTCGGCGGGGCTTTTTTGGGGTGTTGGGTCTCTGTCATGGTTTATCAACAATAAAGCGGAGTGAACCGTTGCTACTCACTATTGCAACCGTACTTTGGGCTGTCAAACTTACAAAATCATCAGGCTCCATGAAAATCCTTCTCCTCGGCTCAACCGGGCGCACGGGCCGACACCTGCTCACGCAAGCCCTGCAAGCGGGGCATGAAGTCAATGTGCTGGTCAGGAACCGGGCGGCTGTGGGCAGTCAATCAGGCAAACTCACCGTTTTTGAGACCGGGACGTTCGACAAGTCATCATTGCAACGGGCAATGGCGGGTTGCGAGGCCGTTTTGAGCGCGTTGACTATTTCGCGCACATCTGATTTTCCGTGGGCCGCGCTCCGAACGCCTAAAACGTTTCTGTCTGATACCCTGCTGATTATCAACGCCGTTGCCGAAACCACCGGCCTAAAACGGATTATCCTCGTCACGGCCTGGGGCGTTCACGAAACCAAAGCCGATATTCCCGGCTGGTTCCGGTGGCTGATTGATGCCAGCAATATTGGCGTGGCCTACCGCGACCACGAACGGCAGGAAGCATTACTGCAAACAACCGCATTAGACTACACCATTGTGCGCCCGGTGGCACTGACCAATTTCGCCACCGACAAACCGATACGGGTAACGATGAATAATCGGCCTAAGCCATCGCTAACCATCAGCCGCCAAGCCGTAGCGAAATTTATGCTGACTGCGTTGACCGAAGACCTGTACCATCGGCAAATCGTTACAATTTCGGAGTGATGTATCAGTACGCTATCAACTACCTATCATGCCTTATCAATTGAGCAAACCCAGGCTTCGACCAGCCGATTATGTAACAGATTGCACGGGACGATAATGAACGAACTGCGGTATTTCAGGTAATTTTGATCAAAAACAAAGCAGTGGCAAAAGATTTGTTCCGTGAGGCCGTTCGGGTGGCGTTGCAAAAAGAAGGTTGGGAAATCACGCACGACCCATATTTGCTGGAATCGCTTGGCACGCAGATTTTTGTGGATTTGGGTGCCGAACAGGTAATTGCTGCCCAACGGGAAAAGAACTCATCGCCGTTGAAATCAAGAGTTTTCTGAACAATTCATACGTCTGTGATTTTTATACGGCTCTTGGTCAATATATGAGCTATTTGAGGGCCTTAAAAATCAAAGAGCCACAACGAAAACTTATCTTAGCGGTTCCAGAGAAAGCATACAAAGCGTTTTTTACCAAGCCCGATGTGCAGGCCGCACTCCACGATTTTGGCCTGAACCTGCTGGTTTATAACGCGAACAAACAGATTATAACAACTTGGCTTTTTGTTTAACAGCAGGAGGAATGGACAAAATCAAAACCTACCAACAAATTATACTGGCGATATTCGAGGAATATGCCTCCTACAAGCCCGCTAATAGTTTAAGTTCTGAGAATCAAATCATCGCTGACATACAACGAAATCATTTTCAGTTAGTTAGAATAGGATGGGACGATGATGAGGACTTTATGTACCACCTGATTTTTCACTTAGACATAAAACCAGATGGTAAAATCTGGATTCAGGCAAACTGGACTGATAAAGATATTGCCATTGAACTCGTCGAACGGGGCGTTGACAAGTCCGATATTGTTATTGGGTTTCAGCCGCCCTCCCATCGCCAATATACAGGCTACGCCGTAGCCTGAACCGATGATGCACGATTATCAGGATGCCTGTTTGAGAATCCCATCTGGTTCTGTACCTTTGCGGCCTGAATTCAGTTTTTTACTGAAAATCAACCTGCGGGCGTGGCGAAATTGGTAGACGTGCCAGACTTAGGATCTGGTGCCGCAAGGCATGGGGGTTCGAGCCCCTCCGCCCGTACAAAGTTCCGAATGAGCGAGTGAGTGAACGAGTGAACAGGTCGGCCCGCGCCGACTCCACATCACTCAACCACTCATTCGCTCATTTTTTCATTTTAAACCAAGTTACACTGTGGAGATTGCGCTCGAAAAAGCCAGCGATACCAACGCGCTGCTCAAAATCAAACTCATCCCGGACGATTACAAGGCCGAATACGATAAGAAACTCAAAGAATATGGCCGTAAAGTAGCCGTAAAAGGCTTCCGGCCCGGTCACGCGCCAACGGGGTTGGTCAAGAAAATGTATGGCAAAGGGTTGCTCATTGACGAAATCAACAATATCCTCAGCAAAACCGTCAGCGACTACATCCGCACCACCAAACTCCAGATCGTGGGCGACCCCGTGCCGAACATGGCCGAGGCCGACAAAGTGGACTGGGATAATCAGCAGGAGTTCGATTTCAGCTACGAAATCGGCCTTGCTTCTGATTTTGAGGTTGATCTGAGCCTGATTCCCGCCGTGACGCAGTTTGACATTCAGGCCACCGATGCCGACGTTGACAGCACCATTACCGATTTGCGCCAACGGTTTCATGCCCACCAACACGCCGAAACCATCGAAGAAGGTGATACCGTTTTTGGTGAACTCGTGCAGGTTGACGCGCCCGAAGGTTTGTCTTACAACCAGAAAACAGCCCTGCCCCTCAACAAAATGACCGACGACAGCCGGGCGTTGTTTATGGGCAAGGCCAAAAACGAAACCGTTTCGTTTGATCTGGCAGCCGCCTTCCCGGCTGAAAAAGACCGCGCCAATGCCACCGGCGTGAGCGTGGACGAACTAACCGACCTGACGGGCGAGTTTACGTTCACCATCGAAGACATCACCCGCCACGCCCCCGCCGAACTGAATCAGGAGTTTTTTGATAAAGTGCTTGGCCCCGGAGCCATCGAAACCGAAGAACAACTGCGGGAGAAAGTCCAGGAAATCATCGGTCAAAACTACGCCCGCGAGTCAGAATCGAAACTGAACTTCGACATTGAACGCGCCTTACTCGACAATATCCCGATTCTGCTGCCCGATGAATTCCTGAAGAAGTGGCTCTTCGACACCAACGACGGCAAGTTTACCCGCGAACAGATTGACGAGCAGTTCGACGATTTTGCCAAGTCAGTGAAGTTGCAGCTCATCAAAAACAAAATTGCCGAATCGGGCGAGGACATCAAGGTTGAGGGTGAAGAAGTGCTGGAAGCCTCGCGGCAGATGGTACGGGAGCAATTTGGCTTCACCGACAACAGCAACGAGGAAATGAACAAGACCATTGACCAGATTTCGCGCAACTACCTGTTTGACGAAAAAAGCAAGGGCGATAATTACCGGACGCTCTACAACCGCCTGTTCGATGACAAGGTAATCGGGTTTGCCCGGTCAAAAATGGAGGTCACGCATCAGGCTGTTTCGGTAGAGGAGTTTAAGGCGGTGGCAAGTAGTTAGTGGCAAGTAAGGCGGACAGGCGACCTGTCCGCCTTACTTACTGATTTCGTCCCATTAATGCGGCAATAGGGGGCCAGTCCGTCGGTTGCCCGGTTGGGGTTTTAAGTTGATTCAGGCATTGATAGAACTGCGTTTTTCGCTCCTGCTGCTCCTCGATCAGTCGCATTTTATCGAGTTGAACGCCCCCCCAGTTTTTGGTCACGGCAAGTTGAATCTGCGTGTCCATCGCCGAAAAAAACCGATTGCCGAAGTCCGTAACCCCCTCAATAAAATCAGCGAAATCCATCTCGACCTGTCCGTTTTGTGCTGTCCAGATGGGTACGTTGTCTTCCGTGACTTTATCGGCTTTCCAAACGATTGCTAATCTACCGCCACGCCTGAAAAACCAAACAGACGGCCCACCCACTAAATGACCGGCGGAGAGTTCGCGCCCGTGTAGCCAGCGGGTCAGCCGGTCATAGTTCTCAAACCGGGCGTTGGCGGCAGCAAAATCGTCGCCGTTACCGTCGTCAAGCCGTTTTTCGGCTACATCCCGAAAACCGCGCAGCGTTTCGTAGCTTCTGGCGATTGCATAAAATTCGTCAGGCAGGCTCTCCGAAATTTGGGCGAACAACTCCGTAAAATCCTCGATAAACCGACTCAGGTAATAGTCTACGCAGATTAGCCCCTGATTATCGCAGCGGGCTAAAAAATCAGGCGTGTATTCATACAGTTTTATATTGCCCGGTTCCAGCCAAAACGTGCTGTCGGTCAGGCCAAACCAGTGCAGCATCTGCCCTGGTGATGTGCCAAAGGGATCAATGGCATCGGGGTGTTTCAGGCTGAAATTGATGAGCGGCATAACTGGCAGAATAAAAGCGAACCAACTGGTTGTCAGCCAACACGTTAAAATCCAATCCGTTCGCGCTTTGGTTGCCCGGCCACGAGCCGGGCGTTTTCCTGAGCTACCTGCGTTTCGTATCGTCGTTTCCAGTAGTCGGCTTCGAGCCGGAGTTTTTCGATTTCGAGTTGTTGTTTATCGAGCCGGAGCCGCAGGGTTTCGGCTTCGTGGTTTTCGGCGGGTTCGGCTACCATTACCGGGGTTGGGCGCGGTTCAGAAGTCAGGCCGTCGCCGGTGAGGAGGTCGGTAGCGGCCACGCGCAGGACTTTTGCCACCTGATTCAGCCGCGAGAGCGTGAGGTCGGTTTTGCCGCGCTCGATATCGCCGTATGCCGTTGTGGACAGGCCGAGTTCGTAGGCCATGTTTTCCTGCGAGTAGCCGCGCTGAAGCCGCAAAAGCCGGATGCGTTCGTGTAGGTTCTCTTTCACCGATAAAAAACAAGTCAGACTGACAGGGTTTAGGCAATAGCTACCCGCATCTTTGCGGTAGAAATCACCGCATCAGGTATCTCTAATTTCATTCCAACAACGAAATAACAAACCAACATGACAAACGGACAGGAATTTCGCAAATACGCCGTGCATCACCTCGGCATGAACGGCCTCACGGTGGATGCTTACGCCAAACACGCGGCTGATAACCAGCAGATGATTACCAACCACCGGGTCGAAAGCATGACGCGCTCGGTGATCGAAGAACGCCCGATGAACTTCCGCGAGGTGGACGTTTTCTCGCGGCTGATGGCCGACCGGATTATTTTTATGGGTCTGCCCGTTGACGATAACATTGCCAATATCATTGTGGCGCAGTTGCTGTTTCTGGAATCGTCGGACCCGAAGAAAGACATCCTGATGTATCTCAACAGCCCCGGCGGGTCGGTATATGCCGGTCTGGGAATTTACGACACCATGCAGTACGTCCGGCCCGACGTGGCAACGGTCTGCACGAGTCTGTCAGCTTCGATGGGTGCGGTATTGCTGGCGGGCGGTGCGGCTGGCAAACGGTCGGCCTTGCCCCACGCCCGGATTATGATTCACCAGCCGAGTGGCGGGGCGCAGGGCCAGTCGGTTGACATGGAAATCACGCTGCGGGAGATTGTCCGGCTTCGCGAAGAACTGTACGAAATTCTGGCGTTGCACACGGGCAAAACCCTCGAAGAAATCGAAAAAGATTCGGACCGGGATAATTGGATGCGTGCCGAAGAAGCCAAAACCTACGGCCTGATTGACGAGGTGCTGCGCCGGGAAAAAGCAGTGTAAGTGATCGAGATTACCGAAAAAGCCCGGTACGAACCACGTGCCGGGCTTTTTTGCGATTTTATAACAAACAAGAGTAGCGATGACAACTACATTTCATGTCAACGAGACCGAAATCAATACCCGTTTTCTGGATGCGTTAAAGTTGATGTTCAAAAATCAGAACTTGACGATCACGGTCGAAGCAGATGACGACGACGATACAACCGCCCATCTGCTTTCATCACCAGCCAATCGGGAGCGTTTACTACGTTCGATTGAGAACGTTGAGACGGGGTTTAGTTTGTCTGATTTAGACCTTGACGATTTCAAAGCGTTGACTATCAATGCGCAAGTCTATCATTGAATTCACGATAGAACCAGCCCCAGCAGTTCCCGTTTCGGCGCGTTGCAGGTAGCGCACCCGTACTCATCAGGTAAATTCGCAAAGGCAACGCCGGGCAAAATTCCGGCCCGGTCGTCGCCAAATTCAGGGTCATACACCGTCAGGCAGTGCGGGCATTGGTAGGCTTCGGGCGTTTCATATTTTGACATAATCACCTGTTTTTCAGCTTGTTCGGGTGTTTCAGCGGTTGCCTGCACCGATTGTGCGGTCAATCGTTGTGCGCTGAATTTACGGCACAGGCGGTCAATCTGCACCGGAACGCTGAACCGGAACAAACCCCGGTCGAACTGGAAATACGTGCGGCTGTTAGGGTTAAAATTCTCCGTGAAATACAGATCGTATAGACTCAAAAACGCGAACGATCCCACCTGAATCCAGGGCCGTTTTCGGATCAGGATACTGCCAAAAACCGGAACGCCGGACCGCTCCGACTTTGGCCGGGTCTGCACCCCAAAACACAGCCCGAAGGTGCGGGTGTCGTTGCGCTCGAAATACCGCAACACGTCTCGTTTGATGGCCGCGCCTTCATCGGTGTCGTCTTCTGTTTGCCAGGCTAATTCATTGGCCGCGTGCCGGACGTTGATGTTGTGCCGACCCAGCACCAACGACCATTTCGGGCGGTCTTCTTCCGCAATTCCTTTGATAATGAGCGACTTCCAGGGCGTTATGCACACTTCGCCAACGCGGGTTTTAAGGCAGAGGGCGCACAGGTCAAGCAGAAAAGCGGTGGTAAATTCTTCATTTCGCCGGTACAGACCAAGCCACGTTCGGGAGCCATAGCGGTTGAAGCCTTCGTAGTACGGCAACGAAAATTCGGGTAACAGCACGGGTTGCGTGGCGGGTTGCGTGATAAAGGTTTGCCCGGCGTTCACGGCTTCGTACAACGGCTCTAACTCGCGCAACCCACCGTCCAGCATCGCCATTTCTACGGCTTCGGCCAGCCGCCCCACGTCGTTGGTATAAATCAGGGCGGGCCACTGAAACAGGGCGTTGCTCTGCTTAGGCCGGACGTATAACTGCCAGAAGTGCGGCTCCAGCGATGCGATGAAGTTCAGGTTTCCGGTAAAAAACGGCGTGAAACTCTGCTCCGAGTCCGACAGATTGATCTTCAAACGGGGTTGATGCCCAAAATTATCCAGCACGGTATGGTACTCGCCTTCGCGCAGCCACGACCCGGTTCTGAAAACTTCCTCGCCACAGTACGAACTGATGATGTTGGGGTGCCGGTCAGTGTTGACCTCGAACGGCACGGCCTGCCGGCGAAGGTCTTTTTCGAGTTGGCGCAGGTCTTCGTAATGCACCGTCATCAGCAGTTGTTGTCTTGTTCCAAAACGCACGTTTCGCACGTGTGCCGCGTGTGCCGCTGCTATTATGGCTTGCAACCGAGCGGGCGAAACAATACCCGCTAACAAATTGATTTTCAGGGTGTAGTAGTCGCGCATGCAGTTTAAAGTTTGCCGGTAATTTTTGTGAGTCAGCAATTTAGTACTGCGCTGTGGGTGTCACGCGGTGCCAGCCTAAAACTACAACATTTTTCAGGCGTACAAGTGGTTGGCCTGAAATCGAACCCGTCTCACCAATGCCTCTACTGTGTTTGCAGTGGTATGATTATGGATATTATGAGAGAAAAACTTAAAAAGGTGGCCTGTTGCCAGGCCACCTTTCACTGACAAATAAGCAGGTAACTATCTCTGCTACAATGCGTGGTAATCTCTTCTCGATGAACCGTATCAGAATCAGCGTCAGAAAGCCCGGTTCTAATTCCGGCTAAATAGCGCGGACATCAGGCCCGGTCGAAGCGGCCAAGATTCATCACCTTAGTCCAGGCGGCCACAAAGTCCCGCACGAATTTGGCCTCAGAGTCACCACACCCATACACTTCGGCAATGGCGCGGAGTTCTGAGTTAGAGCCGAAGATCAGGTCAACGCGGGTGCCGGTCCACTTTGGTTCGCCCGTTACGCGGTCGCTGCCCACAAAAATAGTCTGCGCGTCCGATGTAGCCCGCCAGGTGGTATTCATGTCGAGCAGGTTCACGAAATAATCAGTGGTGAGGGCTTCCGGGCGTTGCGTGAAAACGCCGTGCCGCGAGTGATCGGCGTTGGTGTTCAGCACCCGCATCCCGCCCACCAGCACCGTCATCTGCGGGGCGGTCAGGGTGAGCAGTTGTGCTTTATCAATCAGCATATCCTCCGCTTTAGACTTATGCATGGCGTTCAGATAATTGCGGAACCCGTCGGCTCCCGGCTCCAGCGCGTCGAATGATTTGACATCGGTTTGCGCCTGCGACGAATCGGCCCGGCCCGGCGTGAACGGCACCGTTACGGCGTGACCGGCATTGCGGGCTGCCTGCTCAACACCGGCGCAGCCGCCCAGCACAATCAGGTCGGCCAATGACACCTGTTTGCCGCCCGACTCCTTGTTGAATGTCTGTTGAATGCCCGTGAGCGTTTCGAGCACCGTAGCTAACTGAGCCGGATTGTTGGCGGCCCAGTTTTTCTGGGGTTCCAGGCGAATACGGCCACCGTTGGCCCCCCCGCGTTTGTCAGAATCGCGGTAGGTAGAGGCCGAAGCCCAGGCGGTAGATACCAATTGAGACACTGACAGGCCCGACTCCAGGATCGTATTTTTCAGCGAAGCAATATCCTGATCGTCAACGAGTTCGTATGTCACGGCGGGGATCGGGTCTTGCCAGAGCAGCTCTTCGGTCGGCACTTCGGGGCCGAGATAGCGTTCGATTGGCCCCATGTCGCGGTGGGTCAGCTTAAACCAGGCCCGGGCGAAGGCATCGGCAAACTCGTCGGGGTTCTGGTGGAAACGTCTCGACACTTTTTCGTATGCCGGGTCCATCTTCATTGACAGATCGGTGGTGAGCATAAACGGCGCGTGCCGCACAGCCGGGTCATGGGCATCGGGAATGGTATCAACACCACCGCCATCTTTGGGTTGCCACTGATGCGCCCCGCCCGGCCCTTTGATGAGTTCCCAGTCGAAGCCAAACAGGTTATCGAAATAGTCGTTGCCCCACTGGGTTGGCGTTGTGGTCCAGGCACCTTCTAAGCCGCTGGTGATCGTATGAACGCCACTGCCGGTGCCAAACGAGTTTTTCCAGCCGCGACTCTGCTCCTCGATGGTTGACCCGGCGGGTTCAGACCCGACATACTGACCCGGATCGGCGGCACCGTGCGTTTTGCCGAAGGTATGCCCGCCCGCAATGAGGGCAACGGTTTCTTTGTCGTTCATTGCCATACGGCCAAACGTCTCCCGAATATCATGCGCTGCGCCCACCGGATCGGGTTGTCCTTTGGGGCCTTCGGGGTTCACGTAGATCAGGCCCATATGGGATGCTCCCAGCGGTTGTTCCAATACCCGTTTGCCGTTGCTGCCGGCGTACCGAACTTCGTCGCCTAACCACTTGGTTTCCGAACCCCAATACACATCTTCCTCCGGCTCCCAGACATCTTCGCGCCCGCCACCAAAACCGAACGTCTTGAAACCCATTGACTCCAAGGCGCAGTTGCCGGTGAGCACCATGAGGTCGGCCCACGAAATTTTTCGTCCGTATTTCTGTTTAACCGGCCACAGCAACAGCCGGGCCTTATCGAGGTTGGCGTTGTCGGGCCAGCTATTCAGGGGCGCAAACCGCAACGTACCGGCACCACTCCCGCCCCGACCATCGCCAATGCGGTAGGTACCCGCGCTGTGCCAGGCCATTCTGATAAAAAACGGGCCGTAATGACCATAATCGGCAGGCCACCATGCCTGTGAGTCAGTCATCAGGTCGAAAATATCCTGCTTCACCGCAGCCAGATCGAGCGATTTGAAGGCCTCGGCGTAGTTAAAATCAGTGTCCATCGGGTTAGACAGCGACGAGTGTTGGCGGAGGATATTGAGTTTCAACTGGTTGGGCCACCAGTCGCGGTTGGTGGGGCCACCGCCCGCGCTTTTGTTGAGCGCACCGCTCGTGAACGGGCATTTGCCAACGGTGTTGACTTTGCTTTCGTCATTGACATCCCACAGTGTTGTATCGGGACTTACGTTATTGGCCATGTTGGGTCGTGTTTTATTGATTGACGAATCAAATTTAGCCTAATCTCTACAATAGTTTTTATTCATTATTTTTATAGACCCATACCTAAAATCTATGACCACAACAAAAGTCCGGTACCGGACGATTTCTCCGTTTCATGCCGTATCCACATCGCCCGGCAGCAAGGCCCGCAGTTCGGTAGCCTCTTGCGGTTTCATGCGCCCGGCCAGTGAAAAGATCAGTGATCCTCACATCGTTATTTTGGGTGGCGTTGGTTTCAACGGCTCCTTTGGCTTCATTTTACGTCCAAAAGGATTTCAGTATGTAGTTTGTGTTTTCTGTGTAATTTTCTGATTAGGCCGCACTAAACAGCGACCACCAACTGATTTTTACCACTTAGTAAACAATCGACAATAGGCTTAGAGAACTCGGCTTTCTTTGTCGGAAAGTATCATTTAAGCCATGAGAAAACGGGTACTGTGTTTGTTATTGGTTGTTTTGGTTGCGAGAACGGCCCAGGCCCAGGCCACACTGCGTTACCCCAACAACGGGGGGTTTCTGGATGCCACACCGTTTGTTTCTTACCTCGCCGATACGTCACGGCTGCTCACTATCGAGCAAGTCAGGCACTTGCCTTACGCAGCGTTTACGCCTAACCGTCAGGCGGGGCTAAGTTTGGGAAACACGGCGTTGCCGCACTGGTTCAGGATTGATTTTGCCCCTGCCGACACAACTCAGAACCTGTACTTCTACGACGATTTTCAGCTTCAATACCTCGACGTTTATTTGATTGATGCCGGGGGCCGCATTAAAACCTGGAAAACGGGCGTGATGCGACCCTTCGGTGGGCGCGATTTTGGCACCAATAAGTACATCTTTGACATTGGCCCCCAGCCGAAACAGTTGTTTTTTCGGGTGCAGTCTCCCACCATTCACTTACCGATTTATGTGAGCCGGATTGGGCCGCTGGTCAATTTTACGCACCGATTCGATTTATTTACCGGGGCCTTAACAGGACTAATTCTGGCCTTAGCGGTATATAACCTGTTTCTGTTTTTTTCACTTCACGACCGTACCTTTCTCTACTATGGAGGGTACGAACTGATGATGGCCTACCTCGTTTTTCGGGGCATCGGCTCGTGGCAGATGTTTATCACGCCCAACGCCGAATGGCTCAATGCCGACAACAACACGTCGGTTATTCTGTCTGTCCTGTTTGTCTATTTATTTGTCACTAAGTTCCTCAATCTCAAAGCATTATCATCTGTTTTATTCAATATCCATACCGCTATTGTGGGGCTGGCATTGGTGCTGATGGTCTGCGAATGGACGTTGCCGTATGCCGCCTGGCAAAGCGATATGACCGATTTGTTAGTGATTGCGAGTGCAGTGCTGGTGATGTTCAGCGGGGTTTATACCTGGTATTTGGGTTACGAACCGGCGCGGTATTTCACCCTGGCCTGGTTGCCGTTGATGTTGGGGGTGGCGGTGCGGTTTTTGAGTTTGATGAATGTGCTGCCCAAATCCGTTTTTTGGGTTGATTATGCCGCCCAGATGGGCATTGCCATCGAGGCTATTTTGCTGTCGGTAGCGGTGGCGTATCGGTTCAATTTATTTAGAAAAGAAGCCCGCGACGCGCAGAAATTAGCCCTCCGGCGGGCCGAAGAAAACGAAACGCTGCTGGCCGAACACAACCGGATTCTGGAAGAAAAACGGGCTATCGAACAACGGCAAACAAACATAGCGTCGCCTGTGCAACCGGCCATCAGTGAGTTATTGGACAAACTCCGTAGTGAGCGCGGGCGCGGTAAAAAATTGGCAGTTGCCACCACCGAAGGCGTTCTTCTGTTACCCATCGCCGACATCACGCGCATCGAAGCCCTCGGCAGTTACTGCAATATCTACCTCACCAACCACAAAAAGGTGATGGCCTCCAAGCCATTGGCTGAGTTTGAACCGATGCTCGACAAGGCCGAGTTTCTGCGGGTACATAAGTCGCACCTTGTCAATGTCAATTTTGTGGAGCGATACATCCGGGGCGAGGGCGGGGCGGTGGTGATGCCCGACGGGGCCGAGGTGAGCGTCTCGCGGCTGATGAAATCCGAACTGCTGGAACGGCTCAATATTGGGTAGCAAACCCGCCAACCGCTTAATTTTTGGGCAACTTATTCCCGCCGTTCAGCAACTGAACCCCACCGTTGGGCAAACAGGGCCGTTTTGACCGAAAAAACTCACCTGCTTTGTGACCATCAGTTCACACACAGTTTTTCACCCGTCAAACCAATCTATCACCAATGAAACGCTTACACACCCCCCTCGCCCTGCTCCTGCTGCTCGGCTTTGCACTGGCTGGCTGCCAAAAAACCGACCCCGAACCCGATGCGCTGCGCGTGTATGGCCTCACCGAACAAGTCAACGGCAAAAGCTATGGCGACCTCGATGAAGCCACAACGCGCTGGATTTTTCCGGCTGATTTCAGTAAAAGCCCCCTCGACGACCCAACGGGTGCCCGCAGTGCGGTCAGTCAGCAACCCCTCTCCGATGTGCTGTTTTTGGCCTCAAACCTCAGTGGCGAATCAACCCGCAGCCTGACCATTCCCGCCGGGCGACCCGTCTATTTTCAAATTGTCGGTACGGTCAATTTCTATTTCGATAATGACCCCTGCAACCCGACCTACAAACCCGCGCCGGGGCAGTCGGCAGCCGATTTTCTACTGGCTGATATTGAGCCGGGTATGAACAACGTAAAAAACCTGACCGCCCAGTTGGATGGCAAAGACCTCGTGGCTGACCTGACCAAATTCAAGGTGAAGTCGAAGGTGTTCACCTTTGTGCCGCCCAAAGAATTTACCGACCCCGCCTGCACCTACACCAACAAAACCGTTACCGCGCTGACGCTTACATACGCCCTGCTGGTCAATATTCCCAAAGGCAAGCACGTGTTGAGCTACCGCGCCGACCTGCCCGATTTCAGTAATTTTCACACCGGCGTTACCTGGAATCTGACGGTGGAATAGTGCTCACTTTTTTACAAACCAAACTCATGCAACTACATCCACGCTTCACTCTGCTGCTATCGTTCCTGCTTTTTGGGACAGTCGCTCAGGCCCAATTGGGTATGGGCGGGCAGCCGCACCCCTCAGCCGCCCTCGATGTGAAGGCCACCAACAAAGCCTTTTACCCGCCCCGGCTGACGACTGCCCAACGCAATGCCGTTGTGGACCCACAAGCGGGTGCCTTGATTTATGACACCGACAAAGGCACCATGTATATGCACGATGGCAATTCATGGCTGGCCCTGAGTTTTGCCGATGCCGGTACAACCCCGCTCATTTCCCGCCGGGCCAGTGATAGTAGACCAGATGCTACGTTTGGCACCAGCGTGGCTATTTCGGGCGATTACGCCATTGTAGCGGGCGGGGGTAATGCCTACATTTTTTTTCGGTCCAGCACTACCTGGCTCGAGCAGGCCAAACTGACACCCACAGCCTCTGCTTCATCCGCTTCGTTTGGAACCAATAGTGTTGGCATCGCCGGCGACTATGCCATCGTGGGTGCGCCGACCGAAAATTCATTTCGGGGTGCTGTCTATATCTTCAGGCGTTCGGGAGCCACCTGGACGCAACAGGCCCGCTTGACGGCTACAGATGCTGCTAACTATGATTACTTCGGAAAAAGTGTGGCCATTTCTGGAGCGTATGCCATTGTGGGTGCGCCGTCCAAAAATAGCTTTCAGGGTGCAGCTTATATTTTTTCCGGCTCCGGTAGCAGTTGGTCGCAGCAAACGCAGCTAACCCCTGCGGACGGACCCATCCGAAATCAATTTGGGCATAGTGTGGGCATTGCCGAATTGTATGGTCAGATTTCTTACCTCGGTACACGGGCTATCGTGGGTGAATCGTTTGACTTCGACGTAAACAATACCACAACCATTTCTGCTTACATATTTAACCGTAACACATTTGATTCCTTCTGGACACAACAGGCCAAACTAACACCTTCTGTAGCGTTTGATTACACTTCGCTCAGCGTAGCTATTTCCGACAAGTACGCAGTGTTAGGCCGACCCGGAACATCAATCGGGGGGCAGAGCCAGGGGGCAGTTTATATCTACGCTCGTCCGGCTACCACATGGACGCAGCAAATCGCTCTGAATCCGCCGTATGGCGTTAACAGCGACAATTTTGGCAGTAGTGTATCCGCTTCCGGTGACTACGTTCTGGTGGGAACACCTGGTCGCAACTCAAGTCAGGGAACAACCTTCCTGTATAAAAATACGCTCGGTGTCTGGGCGCAGAGCAAGCAGATGACCGACACCTATTCGCCAGGTTTCCCCTATACAGGTCGGTCGGTGGGGTTATCGAATGGTCTGTTTATAATCGGTGAACCGGGCTACCAAAACTACACGGGCAAAGTCCTCTTCGGTACGGTCGATAATTAAGTTCTTACTTTATTTCCTCACTCCACTTCTGAAATCTTATGGCCTTCTCTATTCCCCGACTCTTAATGCCGAGCCTGCTTTGGCTCCTGCTAACCAGCACCTCCGCCTGGGCGCAACAGCAGGAACTCACGGCCAGCGACGGAGCCAACAGCGATTTTTTTGGGTACAGCGTTGCTATCTCAGGCGATTATGCCGTTGCCGGGGCATACCAAAAAATTGTCGGCACCAACGGTCTTCAGGGGGCGGTTTATGTATTTGTTCGGTCGGGCAGCACCTGGGGTCAGCAACAACGGCTCACGGCTGCTGATGGGGCTGCGGGCGACGGTTTTGGCTTCAGCACCGGCATCTCTGGCGATTATGTTGTGGCCGGGGCGTATAACAAAACGGTTAGCGCGAATGCCGCTCAGGGCGCGGCCTACGTGTTTCTTCGCACCGGCACCACCTGGGCGCAGCAACAACGGCTGATGCCTGCCGATGGTGCGGCAAGTGACGTTTTTGGCGGCAGCGTGGCTATTTCAGGCGACTACGCCATCGTCGGTGCTGATAATAAAGACATTGGCACCAATGCCCATCAGGGCGCAGCCTATGTATTTCTCCGCACGGGTATTACCTGGGCGCAACAGCAACGGCTCACGGCAATGGCGGGGCCGTCCTCCGACGCAGCGGCTAATGATCGTTTTGGGGCAAGTGTCGCTATTTCGGGCGATTACGCCCTTGTGGGTGCCAATCTGAAAACCATCAGCGGTAATTCAGCGCAGGGCCGGGCCTACCTGTTTAATAGAACCGGCACAGCCTGGGCTGTATCAACGAATCCATTTGGGGCACTCGACGGCACCGCCAACGACCAATTTGGCAGCAGTGTGTCCCTGTCGGGCGATTATGCCATTGTGGGCGCACCCAATAAAAACATCGGCAGCAACAACGGGCAAGGAGCGGCCTATTTGTACTACCGGACAGGCGGCACCAACTGGTCGTTTGTCCGGCGCATCACCGACAATGCGCCCGCCAACACCAGTAACGGCGTAGCGGTTGGTCTTGCCAATGGCACATTTATTATTGGTGGACGGGCCTATCAAAATGGCAGAGGCAAAATTGCTTTCGGCACCGTTGACTGACCAACGCCACCTACGCATCATGAAAACCACGCACATCCTTTGCCTGTTGTTACCAATCATCATCAGCTACCCGGCCATTTCTGTTGCCCAGATTGGCATGGGCGGCACCCCGCACCCCTCTGCCGTGCTGGATATTCAAAGCCCCGCCAACAATAGAGGGATGCTCATGCCCCGCCTGACCACTGCCCAGCGCAAGGCCATTGCCGACCCACCCATTGGCTCCTTGGTGTTTGATATCGAGAAAGGACGGCTGTTTATGAACGACGGGCAAGACTGGCTCCCGATTTCGGCTACCAGCAACGATGCCCTGCTGCCCACCAACCGAACGGCCGGCAACGGGGCCGAGGGAGATTTTTTTGGGAACAGCGTAGCCATCTCCGGTGATTATGCCATTGTGGGCGCGTTTTATAAAAGTGCGCGCAATGCAACACATCGGGGTGCGGCCTATGTCTTCAGCCGCACGCCCGTTGCCAATATGTCTGTCGGCTGGGCCGAGCAACAAGAACTCGTTGCCAGCGACGCGGCAGCCGAGGATCAGTTTGGGTACAGCATTGCGCTTTCGGGCGATTATGCCATTGTGGGGGCCTATTTCAAAACCATCAACGGTAATGCCGGGCAGGGAGCCGCCTATATTTTTGCCCGCAATATCACCACCAACACCTGGACCCAACAGGCCCGGCTTACGGCCAGCGACGGGGCCGCGTCTGACGTGTTTGGTTATAAAGTAGCCATCGTCGGCGATGTGGCAATGGTCAGTGCGCGGGGTAAAAAAGTGGGTAATAACGCCCAACAGGGCGCGGTTTATGTGTTTACCCGCACTGGCACAACCTGGGCGCAACAACAAAAACTCGTTGCCAGCGACGGAGCCGCCAATGACTCATTCGGCAGTAGTCTCGATATTTCGGGCAATTATGCCATCATCGGGGCCTACGGAAAAGACATCGTCGTACTTGAAAATGGCTTGCTGACCACCCATACAGACCAGGGAGCCGCTTATATATTCAAACAAACCGGTACGCCCGCAACCTGGTCACAGCAGCAGCGAATCTCAGCCAGTGACGGGGCTGCCCAAAATTATTTCGGTGTAAGTGCTTCTATAGCCGGCAATTACGCTGTTGTTGGCGTTCTCAGTAAAAACACAGGTTTCGGTACGAAAGGCGCGGCATATGTGTTTAAACAAGGCGTGGATTCAAGCCAGCCAACGAGTTGGGGCGAGCAAACAGTGCTGTCAAGCTATTACGCTAACGCCAATGATTATTTCGGGATCAGCGTGTCTTTTTCGGGCGATTATATCCTGGTCGGCTCGTCGCAACTGACCGTAAACGGCAATGCAAATCAGGGCGGGGCTTACCTCTACAAGCGAGACCCCGGCAACGAAGGTGCCTGGCCGTTAGACCGGCTCATCACCGATCTGTCACCAGCCGGTACGGGTAATGGCGGGGCCGTGAATATCAATAACGGCACCTACATCATTGGGGGCATCGGCTTTCAAAACGCAAAAGGTAAAGTCGCATTCGGCACCGTTGATTAACTGCTAAACCCCTGACACACACACCATGAAACGACATCACGTTCTCTGCCTCTTGTTACTTTTGGGATTGAGTAACGGCGTTACCCGCGCCCAGATTGGCTTCAATGGTATCCCGCATCCATCTGCCGTGCTTGACCTGAAAAGCCCTGCCAACGACAAGGTTTTTTTGCCACCCCGCCTGACATCGGCCCAGCGCAAGGCCATTGTTGGCCCGCCCGTTGGGTCATTTGTGTTCGATACCGACAAAAACACGGTGTTTCTCTCCGACGGGCAAAACTGGTTGCCACTGATTCCCGACGATCCTAACCAGCTTTTCGGGGTTTCGCACACGGCCAGCAACGGGGCCGAGGCCGATTATTTCGGCGGCAGCGTCTCGATATCAGGTGATTATGCCATTGTCGGTGCCAAAATTAAAGATGGTTATCAGGGGACAGCTTATATTTTTGCCCGGAGCAACGGGGTCTGGACAGAAGTGCAACAACTGACCGCCAGCGATGCCAGACAGTTTGATGTTTTTGGTAGCAGCGTGGCTATATCGGGTGATTATGCTATTGTTGGGGCCGACGAGAAAACGGTTAATGGTGTTCTGGAGGCCGGAGCCGCCTACATTTTTGCTCGCAACGGCGCGACGGGTGTCTGGGCGCAACAGCAAAAACTGACCCCCGTCACTAATTACTCGGCGGTCGGTTTTGGTTATAGCGTCGCGCTTTCGGGCGATTACGCCATCATCGGGGCGCGTAATACAGCTATTAATGCGGCTGGCTACGGGCAAGGAACGGCCTATATTTTTGTCCGCAACGGCACCGTCTGGAACCAACAACAGGAACTCACGGCCAGCAATGGGACAACGGATGATTATTTCGGAACCAGCGTCTCGATTTCGGGCGACTATGCCCTTGTGGGGGCTTCGGGCAAAAAAGTGGGCAACAACGCCAACCAGGGGGCGGCCTATCTTTTTGCCCGCAACGGCACCGTCTGGAGCAGACAGGAACTCACGGCCAGCGATGGACAGGTGCACGACATTTTTGGTATAAGTGTGGCTATTTCGGGCAATTACGCCGTTGTGGGGGCTCTTTATGCTAAAATCGGCATAAACAGTAATCAGGGCGCGGCCTACGTGTTTGCCCGCAACGGCAATACCAGCACCCCGCCAGCCTGGAGCCAACAACAAAAACTAACTAATTCTGACGGTGCTGCCGATGATTATTTTGGGAACAGTGTCGCTATGTCGGGCGATAATCTGTTGGTTGGTGTACGCCACAAACACCTTACCGACAAACCCAATCAAGGGGCAGCCTATCTCTACTCGCTGACCGGAACGCAGTGGAATCAACGCCGGCGCACAACCCTCACCGACCCGGCTTATACCGAAAACGGAACGTCGGTGGGTATTTCCGGTACTTCTTTCCTGATTGGCGGGCCGGGTTTTCTGCGCGAACAGGGCAAAGTCAGTTTTGGCCTGATCGAATAAATCCCTGTCTCTGCATCACCCAAAACCAATAGTTTATGAAGCCTTTTATCGCGCTCGGTTTGTTGTTTTTTGGGCTGTTGGCCCTTGCCCCGCTGAGTTTTGGGCAGATTGGCATAGGCGGGCCACCCCACCCGGCTGCCGTGCTTGACCTGAAAAGCCCCAACAACAACAAGGTGCTGTTACCGCCCCGCCTGACCACCACCCAACGCAATGCCATTGCAAGCCCGGCAGTGGGCTTGATGGTGTTTGATGTGGACAAAAATACGGTCTATCTCTACGACGGCCAGAACTGGTTGCCGCTCTCGGCCAGCACCGATCCGGGCCTTATACCGCCCATCAACCGCACCGCCAGCGATGGAGCCGAGTATGACCAGTTTGGCCTGAACGTGGGCATTTCGGGCGATTATGCCATTACCGGAGCAACCACCAAAACCATTGGTAATAATGCCATTCAGGGCGGGGCTTATATTTTCAATCGGCCCACCAACAGTTCATTCACGGAACAACAACGGCTCATCGCCACCGACGGGGCCGCGAATGACAAATTTGGATACAGCGTTGCTATTTCGGGTGATTACGCTATTGTCGGTGCACCTGTTAAGACAGTTAATACTGCCGAAAAGCAGGGAGCCGCCTACCTGTTTGTCCGCACAGGTACAACTTGGACACAGCAACAGCGCATCACCGCCCTCGACGGGGCCGCCCAGGATCAATTTGGGTACAGCGTTGCCATATCCGGCGACTATGCCGTTGTCGGCACACCCTATAAAACCGTCAATAACAAGTATGCACAGGGTGCGGCCTACGTGTTCGTTCGGAACAGTGGTAGTAATATCTGGGTGCTGCAACAAAAACTTACGGTCAATGATGGGGCCGAGCAGGATAACTTTGGTTTCAGCGTAGGTATCTCAGGAGACTACATCCTTGTAGGGAGTGTCCGTAAAACGATCAACACCAATTATACACAGGGTGCGGCATACGTTTTTGTTCGGTCTGGCAATGGCTGGACGCAACAGCAAAGACTAACCGCCGGTGATGGCGCGGCAGGTGATTATTTTGGTAGCAGCGTGGCAATTTCGGGGGCGTATGTCTTAGTGGGGGCCTGGTATAAAACCATTAATGGCAAGGGTTCGCAGGGCGCGGCTTATACGTTTGCCCGCAATGGCACTGCCTGGACCCAGCAATCTCAACTGACGGCCAGCGATGGCAACGCATTCGATTATTTTGGCGGCAGCGTGTCTATCGCCGGTGATTATGCCATTGTGGGGGCAGGCTCGCATACCGACGGAAGCAACGCTTCACAGGGGGCGGCTTACCTCTACACCCGAATGGGTGCAACGTGGAGTCAACTTCGGCGCGTCACCAGCAATGACCCCGCCTATACACAAGCCGGGTATGGCGTGGGCCTTGCCAATGGCAGCTATATTATTGGCGGGCCGGGCTATCAAAATTTCAAAGGTAAAGTAGCTTTCGGCACCGTTGATTGACTAACCGTTAAAAAGAAATCCTGATTTTTTGTTAGCCCCAATCAACTTGTTTCGACTAACAAGTAACGAATAACTATGCTTTCCACAAACCAATCAAACGAGACTACACCATGTTTCTGCACACCAAAATTCTGTTCGTTTTGCTTTGGCTGACGCTGAACCCCGCCTATGCCCAACCGCACCTCCGCTGGCACGAGGGCGATGTTACCCTCAGCACCGGCCTGACGCTGCACGCCGGGATGTGCTACCAACCGCAAACGAACGCGATTATTGTTCAGACGGGTGATACGTGGCGAACCTATACTGCCGACCAGTTGCAGGGTTTTCGGTACACCGACGTTGCTTTGAGCTATTCGCACCAGTTCAGGGTGTATGAAACCACAGGCCCGGATGGGCAGACAGTGCCGCTGATTTTTGAGATACTCGTACCGGGTCAGTCACTGGCGTTGCTCCGATTGCCGGGCCAACACCGGGCTAACTGGCTGGCCCAACACGGGCTGCTCCGTTGCCAGAGAGCAGGTTGGCAAACGCCTGACTATTGGTTTGTCTGGCTTGAAGGGCATTTTGCGGCCCCCGATGCTTTTGTAGAAACCGGGTTAGACAACCTCGTGGCGGCTGCGCCCGAATCGGTGCAACGCTGGAGTGCCAACACCGCCCGCCCCAATAATCCGAAGGCGTTGTCGCTCTGGCTAAGTCGCTATAATGGCCGGTTGGTGCAGGCGCAAAATTCTGACAGGCCCACAATTACGTTTTGGTCGGTTAGTCATTAAAGGCCGAATTGTCTTGCCTAATCGCCCAATAGCAAGGCCCGCAGTTCGGTGGCTTCTTGCGGTTTCATGCGCCCGGCCAGCACTAACCGCAACTGCCGTCGGCGCAGGGCCGAGTCATACCGGGCGCGTTCGTCGTCGGTTTCGGGAATAACGGACGGCACCTCAATCGGTCGGCGGTTTTGGTCAACGGCCACAAACGTCAGATACGCACTGTTGGTACTCACCCGCTTTCCTGCCGGAATGTCTTCGGCCCAGACCTCGATATAGACTTCCATTGACGACGTGAAGGCCCGCGTCACCTGCGATTTCAGCGTGATGATGTTTCCCAGGCCGATGGCTTCGGCAAACGACACATTATCAACCGAGGCCGTAACAACGGTACTACCCGCGTGTTTCTGGGCGGCAACGGCCCCGGCAATATCCATCAGATACAGCAATCGGCCCCCCATCAGGTTGCCGAGTGTGTTGGTGTCGTTGGGCAGTACCATCTCCGTCATGATGGTGGCCGAGTGGCTGGCAGGTTTGGGAATAAGCACGAAAAATCGTTTAACGTTTGAGGTTTAACATTTAAACGTTGCAAAGAAAACAAGCCTTGAACGTTAAACCTCAAACGTTAAACGTTATTTCACCCCTCCTTCCGTACCGAACTCGCGCCCGACGAGTTACTGCTGACCTTCGAGACGCTGCCTTTATAGCGAACGCTGCTGGCCCCGCTGGCCTCGACCATCAATGATTCGTTGGCCGATACGCGGGCCGAACTCGCCCCCGACGCGCTGATGGTCACGGCTTTGCTGCTCATATCGAAGGCCCGCAACGACGATGCACCCGATACCTCGGCCACCACCTTATCTGCCGAACCAACCAGCAGAATACTTGACGCGCCCGATGCGTCGAGCGTGAATTTGTCGGCATCAACGTCCATATCGAGTTTCGACGCGCCCGATACGTCAAAGGCCACGCTGCCCTGATTTTTGAACCCCCGGATGTCGGTCGTGGTGGCTCCCGACAGTTCGGCGGCTTTCAGGGCGGGCATCGTAATGTCGAGTGTTACGCGCTCACGGTTGTTCCAGCTCATGTTTTTGTCTTTGTAGCGTATTTCCAGGACTCCGTTTGAAACCTTGGC
>JBBRNH010000042.1:0-41283 GCA_038230415.1 Cytophagales bacterium
CAATTGATGAACCTCGAAACGCTCGATTGGGACGACGACCTGCTCAGTGCCTTCGGCGTTCCCCGGCTAATGCTGCCCCAAATCAGGCCCAGCAGCGAGGTGTACGGCCATATCACGTCGGAGGTGTTGCCCGGCGTTCCTATTGCCGGGATTTTGGGCGACCAGCAAGCCGCGCTTGTGGGCCAAACCTGCTTTGAGCCTGGACAAGCCAAAAACACCTACGGCACGGGCTGTTTTCTGCTCATGAACACCGGAACCGTACTGCGACCATCAACCTGCGGACTGCTGACAACGGTGGCCTATCAGTTTAAGAATCAGCCGGTTCACTACGCCCTCGAAGGGAGCGTTGCTATTGCGGGGGCGTTGGTGCAGTGGCTCCGCGACAACCTCGGCATGATTCAGAACAGCAACGAAATCGAGCCGTTGGCCCGGTCGGTTGACGACAACGGCGGGGCGTACATTGTCCCGGCTTTTTCTGGACTGTATGCGCCCTACTGGAAAGCCGATGCGCGGGGCGTGGTGGCGGGCCTGACGCGGTTTGTGAACCGGGGCCACATTGCCCGCGCCGTATTGGAAGCCACCGCCTACCAGACCGCCGACGTGATGCGGGCGATGGAGGAAGATGCCGAAATCAGTTTGAAATCACTGCGGGTGGACGGCGGCATGACCATCAACGAATTGCTGATGCAGTTTCAGGCCGACATCCTGGATGTTAATGTGGTTCGGCCCCGCATCACCGAAACCACATCCCTCGGCGCGGCTTATGCGGCAGGTTTGGCCGTTGGCTACTGGAACGACCTCGATGACCTGCGCCAGAACTGGGCCGTTGACAAAATTTTTGAACCCACCATGCCCGATGAACAACGCGCCAAATTAGAGCGCGGCTGGAAAAAAGCCGTTGAACGGTCGTTCGGGTGGGAAGAATAAAAAATCCCCCAAAGCCCCGCGCCTTTAGGTGGCAGCGGCCGACCGTCGGGGATATAGGGGAAAAGTCGGGTCGGCAAAGCCTTGCGCGATTGGTGTTTTCGTCGCCTTTCTAAGTGAATTAGTTTAGGATAAACCTTTGTTCATCAATGTTTTATGTTCTATATTTGACTCGTGACTCAAACCCGCACATACCGCTACAAACTTAATCCGACCCCAAGCCAGCAACAAGCGTTGGGGCAGTGGCTGGGCGCGTGGTCGAGCGCGACCCCGGCGATACGTCTATAATTTGTCGCTATCCCACAAAAAGACCCTGTGGGAACAGAACAAAGTCAGCATTACCAAGACCGATATTCAGAAAGACGGGCCCGCCCTTTAGGTTAGGCTCTATTGCCAAAGAAACCACGTGGATAGGCCAAGTTCATTCGCAGGTCTTGCAGGAAGTCAACGCCCGGGTTTTTAATGCTTACGATGGCTTTTTCAATCTTGGAAAAGGCTTTCCCAAGTTTGCCCGTAAGGGTCATTATCAATCCTTTTCATTTAGACAGGGGGTTAAAATCACCCCTACCCACGTCCAACTTCCCAAATTTGGCTTTGTCAAGTACCGGAACTCACAAGATTGCGTGGGCCAAATAAAACGGGCAACGGTGCAGGAATGTGCCGATGGTTGGTACGTTTGCTTGTGCGTGGAAACGGATATTGCACACCTGCCCGTCAATGAAAACCGGATTGGTATTGACGTAGGCATAAAGTCGCTCTTAGTCACATCAGACGGGTAAACGATTGAGAATCATAAGCACCTCTACGAAGCGGAACACAAACTAAAGCGGTTGAAACGGGCCGTTAGCCGAAAGAAAAAGGGGAGTAACAGGCGCAGGAAAGCAGTTAAAAAACTGGCCCTGCAACATCAAAAAGTAGCTAACACCAGAAAAGACTTTCAACACAAAGTCACCATTACACCGATTCGAGAAAACCAATCTATCAGCGTTGAGGACCTGAAAATCAAGAATATGCTTGCTAATCACAATCTGGCAAAATCCATCAGCGATGCCGGTTGGTATCAGCTAACGCAAATGCTCGATTATAAAGCCAAGTAGTATGGTTGGAGATTTGAGAAAGTCAACGCCCGGCACACCTCGCAGGATTGTTCCGTGTGTGGGTATCGTAAATCAGACCTGACGCTATCGGTTCGGGAGTGGGTTTGTCCGGGTTGTGGCACGAAGCATAACCGGGACGTAAACGCGGCCATCAACATTAAACAAAGAAGCGTGGGACGCACGCAGTTAGCTCGGAAGGCATACAAACCCGTTGGGGTGGTAGTCCGGGAATCCCCGCGTCTTTAGGCCGAGTTTAATCAAAGCACCTTCTCAAACACCCGTTTTGGCGACGACACCGCACCAAGGTTTTGCTTGAACTGCGCCAGTGACGGCTTAAACTCGTGGTGGTGGTCGAGGGCTACGCCGAGGTCAAGCAGTTTGATGCACTCCTGCTGGCAGTAGCCAAACAGCCCGTCAATGAGCATCACCGCCGGGCTAAACGACCGATAGGCGAGGTTGTCGGCGGGCAGAAAATAATACAGAATATCGCTGCTGACGCGCACCGTCACCGCCAACGACGCAATGTCGGCTCCGTTGCGGACGGTGAAAACCGAAAATTTATCCGGGAAACGGGTCAGCAAACAGGCCAATCGGCTGGCGGGCAGCGTAAGCGGGTACTGCTGTTGCGCCCGGCTTTGGGTTAAAAACGCCAGCACATCGGCAATGGGCGGCTGTTGCCACTCGGCAAACTGAAACCCGGCGCGGTGGCATTTAGTCAACCGGCGACGTTCCTGACTGTGCATCTGCCGGTCGAGCGAATCACTGCCAACAGTCAGGTAAAAGTTGGCATCGTCACGCACCATTTGGTAGCATTGCTCAAGCAGGTGGTTGGTCAGCCGGTCGGCCTGTTGGGGCGCATAGCAGTTGGGGTAGTTCACCATCCTGACCGACGCGCAGGAGTCCTGCCGGGCTTTGTCGGTGAGGGTGTAGAGCAATTCGCCGAGAACAGCGTCGGGCAGGTTGTTATCAAATTCAACCGAGCCAAATGGAGCCGCGCCGGGGCTACTGGCAACCGGCCCATTGTCGAAAAACGCGCACCGGGCCTCAGCTTGATGCGTGGCCGGATTCAGGGCCGTGAGCAGGTGCAGGGGGAGACTGCTCTGCTGGCGCAGGTGCGAAAAATCGTTGAAAAAGAACCCATCAGGCCGAAACGTCGGCACGTCGCCTGCCTGTGGATTGTCCTGAACCTGAATCGTGTAGCCGTTGGCCGAGGTGGTTGTCATGTGCGTTAAGAGGTGTCTTCAGGCAACAAGACACCAATAACTACGCCAATGGTTGTACTGGGGTGGCAAAAAATCGAAAATAGATGCTTCGGCATGGGCCGCCCCGCCTTGTCATGATGACAAAATCTACCGTCATATTACCAGCTTCTTCCGTTTCTGTAACAACTGGTACGCCAACTGAATCAGCCCATCTTTCAGGCCCAAATCCGGTACGGTAATATCGGTAGCCCCGGCCCAGGTCATAGTCGAGATGTAGATTTGAGCGGCTGGCACAATCACGTCGGCACGGTCGGCATTCAGGCGGAGCTTGTTAATGCGGTCTTCCTGACTGAACCCGGCGATGTAGTCACGCATCCGTTCGATTTCGGTAACGGTAGTGGTTGTGTCGGATGTTTTGGCAACCATGCCGAAGAGTTTGCTGATGTTGCCGCCGGTGCCAACAGCCACCACGTCCTGGGTGTAGTCAATGTTTTCGGCGATCCAGTCGGCCATCGCTTTCCAGGCCGATTTCATGTCTTTGCCTTCGAGCAGGCGCACCGAGCCGATTTTAAACGACCGTGAGTTCAGTTTTTGCCGGTTTTTGTAGATGTTGAGTTCGGTGCTGCCCCCGCCCACGTCAATGTGCAGCGTTTGGCGGTTGTCGAGAGCCAGAATTACCACGTTATTAATGAGTTCGGCTTCTTTGCGTCCGTCAATAATCTGGATTTTTACGCCCGTTGTGGCCTCAATCCGGTCGGCAATGTCCTGCCCGTTGTCGGCCTCGCGCATGGCCGAGGTCGCGCAGGCGAGGTAGCCATCCACCTCGTGCAGTTCCATGAGCAGTTTGTAGGCCTGCATGAGTTTGGTAGTACGGATTTCTGATTCAGGCGTGAGGTGATTGAACGTAAACACGTCGTGACCAAGCCGGAGCGGAAACCGGACGTACTCCACTTTTTTAAAACTGATGATGTCATCGTTGGTTAGCACCGACGATATCTGCATCCGGGCCGCGTTGGAGCCGATGTCAATAGCAGCGAGTTTCAAGATTATAATGTATGATGTACAATGGAGAATGTACAATAGTACGGTGTACTGGCAGACAAATAATCATTATCCACTATCCACTATACATTATACGTTATGACCTGCCAAAAGTAGCAGTTTTTTGAGCGTCCGGGTTTATTGGCTTGTTTTTGTAGTGTGGCTGGTGTTTCAACGCTGCTACTACCGACCGTTTAATCAACATTACTTCGTTTGGATACCGACTAATAAATATCGGGTGAGGTCACGGTCATAATCGGGCATGGAGGGTGTAGGTTAGTTGCGTGAATGCAAACTATTTACAAACAATCATGAAACACGTTTTCTTCCGCACGGCCACCGCCTTGCTGCTTGCCGTTGCCGCCCTGAGCCTGACAGTGGCCCCCGCCCTCGCCCAGCGAACCGACTCGCTGATGATCAGAACTGACGTGATTATCCCGGCATACGATTTCAACAAAACTCAGATGAACGGGTTTCTGTATTATATCGCCGACGATGGCAAGACGGGCTACGAACTCTGGCGCACCGATGGCACCGTTGCCAACACCAAATTGGTGAAAGACATCCGTCCGGGCCGGGCCAGCGCGTTTATCCCCGACTCATCCAGCTACTATGTTGGGTTGTACAACAGTAGCCTGAACAAGTACGTCTATGACCCGGCAACGGCCAGACAGAGCTTAGGTTCGTTGAAATTCTATTCGCAAAACAACAAACTCTATTTCTGGGCTAACGACGGACTAAGCGGCACCGAACTCTGGCAGTCTGACGGCACCGAAGCCGGCACAACCCGCATTACCGACATCATTGCCGGCCCGTTTGATTCGGCTACTATGGATGACATCATCTACGGGAATTTCAATTTCACCCAAAATCAGAATAAGGTCGTGTTTCGGAGCGGTCTTATTCGGGAATACCTATTTGAGACGGATGGAACGGCGGCTGGTATGCGCGAAATCAATGTACGCACAAATAAGTATGTTACCGGGTATGTCAATGATGCACAAGTAGTTAATAATCAGCTATTTGCCAAGTCTTCCATTTCAAACAATGGCGTTACCTACTACACACTCCTGCAAGATAACGGTGGTAGTGCCGCGCCAACGGCAGTAGTCACCAATGCGCCGGGTGCTATAACCGTGCTGGATAATGACGCACGCGGGCCGGTATGGTCGGTGCAGACGGAAGATGCCAAACAAAAAACCACTACTATTTTTCGGCAGGAAGCGGGCAAGACCAAACTCGTGAAACGGTTTGATTTTGCCAAACCAACGGCTGGTGTCAATTATCCGGGCGTATCGGTAATTGGCCGCGCCGGTGATCAGATTCTGCTGCTGGCAACAAACGATGCTCCCTACGGACAGTCCGCAAAAGGTAGCCGTGAACTCTGGCGGATAGATGCCAAGACCGATAGTGTGCAGTTGGTACGGCGGTTTGCCAATGACCAAACCTTTAGCAGCAGTACCAACGCCTATACCTATCTGAAAGGCTCCGAAGGCGTAAATTATTACATCAACACGCCAACGGGCCTGTTTTTGATACATCAAATTGCTGACGTAACCGGGCCTGCCTACCGCCACACCGCCAGTTATTATGACCCGGCCACCAACAAATTACGGGCGGTAGAAGACAGCATAGAGAATAACTTTCGCTACTGGAGTTACGGCCCCAAAAGCCAGGTTCTGGTTGTATCGCGCAAAAGCGTGACTGAGCCGTTTCGGGTCTGGACCACCAACGGTCAAACCAAACAGACGCTGAAAACGCTGGGTGTCGCCGACGCAACATACATGGATAACACCGACATCGGGTTGGTAAGCAATCAGCTTACGGCCAATTATAACGCGAAGAAGGTCTTTCAGGGCTACAAACAGGAGGTCTGGAAACTCGATACCGCAGCGGCCAACATAACCCAAATCGGGCGGGTCAGCAACGGTGCTTACATCGGTACGCCGTTTGCCAGCAACGGCATACTATACGGCAACAACAGCGGGTTTCTGATTCGGGTATCAGCGGTAAGTCCTTCTGATTCGATCCGGTTTGTGGCCTACGTCAACAACTACGCTGATTATGGCAAAGGCGGAAACTACCTCGGTATGATTAACGGCAAACTCATCGGGCGGCCCACGTCAGGCAGTTTGCTGATGGCGATTGACCCGGCGGGCAAGCCCAAAAAATGCACGATTTCGTATGCCCTCACGGGCAAAGCGGGCGGTGTATCGGCGCGGTTCAAGACCATCGGGTTTTGCCCCGCCAAAGATTCAGTCGTTACCCTAAAACGGAGTTTTGTCGGGATGTCAACCTATACCGGCGAAATCAACACCATTTATTACAGGACTCACCAATGGCTGCGAGACAGCACCGTGTTGCAGTCGGGCGGGGCCGATTCGCTCAAACTCCGCCAGCAACCCGCCAACCAGTTCAACCTCACGCTGCGCGGGCAGGCCGACGGTTGCCAGGCCACAGACACCTACCGGGTTGCCTACACGAATCCGGCGGTGTCGATCATTTCGGACGTGTCACAGCCCGACCAAAAAGGAGTTACGCTACTACCGTCGGGGGGCGCACCCTTTTCCGGGAATTACTACGAGGCCAAATGGGAGCGGGATGGGGTAGAGCTAAAATATGGGCCAGTAACCATTAGATCGGTCAGTTTAGACGGCACACAGGTTTATTTAGGCGACTTAGTCAGTGCTAAATTAGAACCGAAATTCGGGACATACACCGTTAAAATCACCGATGCCTCAGGATGCACAGCCACGTCGTCTTACGTTTTTGACGATAAAACAACGTTCCTGACCTTAACCAGCAAACTACTCGGCACGGGAAACTTTTTTTGTGCGCAGTCGGTGGTTTCTTATACGGCTGCGGCAGGTGGCGGCAAAGCACCCTACACCTATCGGTGGCTTGATTTTGGCACCGTTATCGCTACCGAGGCCGCGGGCAGCACGACCATCGGCAGTGAGGCTGGCTACAACTACGTCGTGGAAGCCACCGATGCTGACGGCAAAAAGATTGTTTCGGGGCTTCTTAATTTTTACACATCTGCCCTGCCCAATGCCCTGCTTACGGTTACAGACCCGGCAGCGTCGGCTACCAAACCGGCTATTCTCTCGGCGGTAGTCACCAATTACGCATCGCCAACGTTTGCCTGGGCCAAAGATGGGCAGGTGGTTGCGGGCGTAACGGGGCGGTCGTTCACGGCCACATCGGGTGGGGTGTATTCGGTAACGGTCAGCTCAGGGGGTTCGGGAAATTGCAGGCGTGTGGTAGCCACTACGCTCGTCACCGGCTCAGGCCGGATTGCCTCGCCGGAAGCCATACAGGCAGCCCTCACCCTGCGCGTGTCGGGTGAGCCGATGCCCGATGGTAAAATGACCCTGATGCCCAACCCCACGGCCAACATAAGCCGCGTTCAACTCGACCTGCCCCGCCCCGCCGGCATACGCGGTACACTGATGAGCAGCGACGGAAAAGTGTTGCAGGAATGGCAGGACGACCGCCCGTTTGAGCAATACAACGCCGATGTGAACCTGAGCAGCCAACCCACCGGTGTGTATATCCTGCGAATCGAAGCGGGGGGAACGGTGTATAGCCGCAAGGTGATAAAGCAGTAAAAAAACCCGGTTGTATGCCCCCGTTTTTATTGGGTAATCTCCCCGTCTTTTCGTAAATTTGGGTAAATCAGAACCCGCCAAACCGCCTGATTTTGGGCGGTTTGGCGGTTATAACCTAATGCGACAAGATATTCTGAAAGGCTCAAAAGAAAGCATGACCGCCACCGACAAAGAAATCGAGCGGGCGTTGCGGCCCCTCACCTTTGCCGACTTTACGGGGCAGGCCAAAATCCTCGAAAACTTAGGCGTATTTGTGCAGGCCGCCATGCAACGGGGCGATGCCCTCGACCACGTACTGCTGCACGGCCCGCCCGGTTTGGGCAAGACCACGCTCTCGCACATCATCGCCAATGAACTCGGCGCGAGCATCAAAATGACCTCCGGCCCAATTCTGGATAAACCCTCTGACTTAGCCGGGCTGCTCACCAACCTCCAGCAAAACGATGTGCTGTTTATTGACGAAATCCACCGGCTGAACCCCGTTGTGGAAGAATATCTGTACTCGGCCATGGAGGATTACAAGATTGACATCATGCTCGATTCCGGCCCCAACGCCCGCACCGTGCAGATAAAACTCAATCCGTTTACGCTCGTCGGGGCCACCACCCGCGCCGGTATGCTGACCTCGCCCCTGCGGGCGCGGTTCGGGATCAACTGCCGGTTAGAGTATTATGATGCCAAACTGCTCACGAGTATTGTGCAGCGGTCGGCGGCTATTCTCGGCTCACCCATTGACGAACTCGGTGCCTACGAACTCGCCCGCCGAAGCCGGGGAACGCCCCGCATTGCCAACAACCTGCTCCGCCGAACCCGCGATTTTGCCCAGGTGCGCGGCAACGGATACATTGACGTAGAAATTGCGGCTATCGCCCTGAAAGCGTTGGACGTTGACCAGAACGGTCTCGACGACATGGACAACCGGATTCTTTCGACTATCATCGAAAAATTCAAGGGCGGGCCGGTTGGCTTAACAACCATTGCCACCGCCTGTGGCGAAGAATCAGAAACGATTGAAGAAGTGTATGAACCGTTTTTGATTCAGGAGGGCTACCTCAAACGCACCTCGCGGGGCCGCGAAGCCACCGAAAAATCGTACCGTCACCTCGGTATAGTGCCGCCCCAAAAGCTGGGCGAGTTGTTTGGGTAGAAAGTCCCTCCCTGCTGGGGAGGGGTTTATTTTTGGGAGTATTTTTGCCCGAACGCTGTTCTGCTCCCAAACGGCTCTGAAACCAGATGATACAAAAGTTAGTAGTCGTGGCCGCGTTGTGGATAATCACCACAGCGGCCACGGCCCAAATCCGCAAAGACCCCACCAACTGGTCAGTGAAAGGCCCGGCCAATGCCAAAGTCGGCCAAACGGTTGACGTTCGTATTTCGGCCACCATCGCCCCCGATTGGCATATCTACGCCAACGACCTTGACCCCAGCATTGGCCCGCTGCCCGCAAGTTTCACGTTTCCCAAATCGGCTGATTATCAACTCGTTGGCAAGCCCATTCCGGTCGGTGTCGAAGAAAAGTTTGAAGAAGTCTGGAACGCTAAAATCCGGCAATTTGTGGGTAAGGCCACGTTTATCCAGAAAGTTAAGCTCCTGAAAACCAACGCCGTTGTTCGCGGTACGGTTGAATACATGGCCTGTTCTGACAAAGACGGCACCTGCCTGCCACCCGCCACCGCCGATTTTTCGACAACCATAAAAGCCGTTGCGGCTACTGGGCCAATGTCGGCAACGGCATCGGTTGGCGCAGTGTCAGGTGGCACTACGGCTGCGGTTGGCGCAGTTTCCTCGCCCGTCTCAAGCACAAAAACCGCCGGTATATCAACATCGGCTACCGTTGCCAACTTACAAACGGCTATGGCAACCGTTGTAAACTCAGCCAGTAGTGCGCCCGAAAAAGCCGTTGTTACGGCTACGTCCTCACCCGATTTAACGTCCGAAAAACGTGCCGATACGTCGTGGTGGGGCTTTATTGTAGCTTCGTTTCTGGCCGGATTAGTGGCCCTGCTTACGCCCTGCGTGTTTCCGATTATCCCGATGACGGTTAGTTTTTTCACTGGGCAGCAGGGCGGCTGGTGGAAAGCGTTGCTGTATGGCTTCTCGATTGTAGCGATTTATGTGCTGATTGGCGTGGTGGTGTCGCGGTTTAACGGCCCGGCCTTCGCCAATTTCGTCAGTACGCACTGGTTGCCCAACATCCTGTTTTTCCTGATTTTTTTCGTTTTCGGCCTGTCGTTTCTGGGCCTGTTCGAGATAACGCTGCCCAACTCGTTCATTAACCAGGCCGACCAACAGGCCGAAAAAGGCGGCATCTGGGGGATATTTTTCATGGCCTTTACGCTGGTATTGGTCAGTTTTTCTTGCACCGGGCCGTTGGTCGGGTCGTTATTGGTGGCCTCGGCGGGGGGCGAGGTGCTGAAACCCGTTGTGGGCATGGCGGCTTTTTCGTCGGCGTTTGCCATTCCGTTCACGCTGTTTGCGGCTTTTCCGCAGTGGCTCAAAAAACTGCCCAAGTCGGGCGGGTGGCTCAACTCGGTGAAAGTCGTGCTGGGATTTGTGGAGCTGGCCCTCGCGCTGAAATTCCTGAGCATTGCCGATCAGGTGTATCACTGGCATCTGCTCGACCGCGACGTGTTTCTGGCCCTTTGGATTGTGATTTTCGGAATGTTGGGCTTTTATTTTCTCGGTAAAATCACGCTCCCGCACGACAGTAAAACCGAATCGGTAGCCATACCGCGCTTGCTGATGGCGATTGGCACACTGGCCTTTGTGGTCTATATGATTCCGGGACTCTGGGGCGCACCCCTCAAAGCATTGGCCGGGTATCTGCCGCCCGAAACCTCGCAGGAGTTTAATTTGAGTGGTCAACAGTCGCAAGTTGCAGGTCGCAAGTCAGCTGTTCGGCACGGCGATTTGTTTAAGCTGCCCCACAACCTGAACGGGTTTTTCGATTTTAAGGAAGCCCTTGCGTATGCCAAAACCGTGAATAAACCCGTTTTTATTGACTTCACCGGGCATGGCTGCGTGAACTGCCGTGAGATGGAAGCCCGCGTCTGGAGCGACCCGGCGGTGCTGCAACGCTTTCAGGACGATTATGTGATTCTGGCACTCTACGTGGACGATAAAACCGAACTGCCCGAAGCCGAATGGTACACATCAACTTACGACAAAAAGCAGAAAACGAGCATAGGGTCGCAGAACGCCGATTTGCAGATTGTTCGCTACAACAACAACGCCCAGCCGCATTATTGTGTGGTTGATCATGCTGGTAATCTGTTGGTTACGCCAAAAAATTACGACCTGAACGTAGCGCACTTCACGGCGTTTTTGGATGCGGGCAAGGCAAAGTTTGCCGGGAAAACAGTAAATTGAGGTCATAAAACAACGTACATCATGGAAGCTATTGCCGAACCCGTCGTCGTGGTCACTGCCCAACTGTCGGCCTACGAAATTGACCGCAATAAGCCCATGCCCAGCCTAAACCAATCGATTGTTCAAGCTAATACCATTTTTGAACTGCAATTAAACTACCGCCATCAATACCGGATGGTGTCGGAGTTGAAATTAGCGATGCCCGATGGCCCGGCTGACACTGTGCCGGACATCTGTATTTTTCCGCAACTTGCATTCGACCCGTTAGCTGATACGGTCAGGATGAAGCAGATGCCGTTGTGTGCTATTGAAATTTTATCGGTCAGCCAAACCGACGAGGCATTAAAAGAGAAGATAGACCGCTATTTCCGGGTAGGAATCAAGTCGTACTGGTTAGTGATTCCGATGTTCAATATGGTGATTGTTTTTTCGGATGCCAACACCCAAAAAAACATTCCTGAACGGCGAACTGCACGATGCCGTTCTGGACATTACGATTGATTTAGAAAGGGTTTTCCGGTAATATGTATTTTTGCCGGATACGGGTTGTCATACGGCAATCCAGCAGCGGATGATTGAACGCATTTTTAAGACGTTGGAGCAGTTTTTGGGCGAACTAACCGCGTCGGTAGTATCGGTGCTGAAAGTGCTGGCCCGGTCAAGGGTTGGGATGGCATCCCCGCCCTGCCAACGCCCGGTTTGCTCCCTTCTGGGCAACGGCCCGTCGCTCAACGACTCCCTGCAAGACCACATCGGGTTTCTCCAGCAATCTGAACTGGTGGCCGTGAATGGCTTTTCACTATCAGCCGTTTATGCGTTGCTGAGACCCCAAAATTACGTCCTGCTCGACCCGGCGTTTTTTCAGTATAAACCAGGCAGTTCTCGTGATGATGTTGGCAGAATGTTGGATGCTATCCTGACCCAAACCACCTGGCCCATGAATCTGTATGTTCCCTGGCGGGGCCGAAATTCCTGGCTTGTTCAGCAAATTCGGGCAACGAACCCGCAGATTGCCCCGGTTTTTTATAATTATGTGATTGCGCGCGGGTTTCGGTGGTTGCGGCACGGTTTGTTTCGGGCCGGACTGGGAATGCCGCAGTGCGAAAACGTACTGGCAGCCGCCCTGTTTCTGATGCTTGGCCGGGGTTTCGAGACGATTTACCTCTTCGGGGCCGATCATTCGTGGCACGAACAAATTAGGCTGGCCGGTAGCAATGAACTCTCTATCCGGCAACTGCACTTCTACGATTCTACGCAAACGATTGTTCATCAGCCGGTTATTAACCCAATAACAAAGCAAACGGCGCGGATGGCAAGCCAGTTTCTATCGTTTTACCGGGCTTTTTACAGCTACGAAATCCTGAAACAATACGCGGTCAGTCGGCAGGTTGTGGTGTTGAATGCCAGTGCCAAAAGTTATATTGATGCGTTCGAGAACGTTGTGTTGCCAGCAGCTAAACCAGAGGTGCCGAATACCGATGCGGCACCGATTGTCTGATTCGGGATAAGAATTGTCCGATTTTTGCTATTCGTTTGTCAAGGGTTTACCGTCCTTTGAATCGAACTTTCTTCCTTTTTACCAATGATCGTTATTAATCTGGTAACCAGCCGCTTCGCGGTTCTGGTTTGTGTGCTGTGGCTGGTGCCGGGCCGTTCAGTTGTGTGGAGTCAAAATGCACCTAAATCGGCTTCGCACTGGCAAAACGTGTTGGGTCGGCAAACCGACAGCACCCGCAAAGCCGAAGTCCTGCTGTTTGCTGCCAAAGACATCGAAGCTACTGACCCCACCGTAGCCTTAGCCTACGCCCAACGCGCCTTCGACATGGGTGAAGTGCTTAAATCGCCCAAGCTAATCGGTTTGGCTTCGTTGCAATTGTCTAAACTGCACACCGGCCTGGGCAACAGGGGTAAAGCCCGCCGGTTTAGAAAACGGGCCGAAGAAAACCTCCGCAGTGTGGACCTGATGGCCGAACTCAACCGGCTCGAAACCCAAAACGCCCAGACCGAGGCCGCCATGGAAACCGAGCGCGATGCCGTAGTGGAGTCGCAGCAGCAGATTACCGCGTTGAGCAGTGATGCCCGGGCCAAAGCCAGCCAACTCAAACAGCAGGGCGGTCAACTCAGCCGGCAGACGCAGGTGATCGGCCAGAAAGATTCGCTCATCGGGCGCAAAGACCGGCTCATCGGGCAGCGCGATTCGGTACTCACGCGCCGGGAACTGGAACTGCGCTACCAAACCGATCAGACCCGGATTCTGGAGCAGGAAAAACAGTTGCAGGCCGCCGAAGTTGAGCAGGAACGCACCACCCGAAACGCCCTCCTGGCAGGCATGGGATTATTACTCTCACTGGCCGGCCTGCTTTGGCGGCTAATCCTGAACAAACAGCGGGCTAACCGGCAACTGGCTATTAAAAACGAACAACTCGACCTGGCCCGCCGACGCTCTGACGAACTGCTGCTTAATATTCTGCCCGGAGAACTCGTGGAAGAACTGAAAGAAAAAGGCATCACCCAAACCCGCTACCACGAAGACGTGACGATTATGTTCACCGATTTTAAAGATTTTACCAAAATCAGTGAGCAGCTTTCCCCCACCGAACTCGTCAAAGAAATTGATTACTGTTTCCGCCATTTCGACCATATCATTGGAAAATACCCCAGCATCGAGAAAATAAAAACCATTGGTGATGCCTACCTCTGCGTGGGCGGCTTACCAGCGGCCAATGCCAACCACGCCACCGAAGTGGTAGCAGCCGCGCTCGACATTCGGGATTTTATCAACGAACTCAAAGCGCAACGCGCCCGCGAGGGCAAACAGAGTTTCCAGATCAGGATTGGCGTACACACCGGGCCGGTGGTGGCGGGCGTGGTTGGTGCCAAGAAATTTGCCTATGATATTTGGGGCGACACTGTGAACACGGCGGCCCGGCTCGAATCGTCGGGGGAGCCGGGTGAGGTCAATATTTCCGAGGCTACGCACGGCAGAGTGCAGTCGGCCTTTGTGTGTCGGCACCGGGGTGAGGTTTCGGCCAAGAACAAAGCCGATATGACTATGTACTTTGTGGACTCGATGCACCCGGTGCGCTCGCTGAACTGATGCGTACAGAGAGCCGGGCAATAATCTACCGTACTTTACTTCTTCTTTTTGGTAATTATGATCTCCGAAATCTCTCATTTTCAGCACAGTTTACTAATTAACAACCTCACCAACGTTTTTGGCGAGTTCGATACGGCGCTCCTGGCGATGATCGAACCGATGCTGGAGTGGATCGAAGTGGGCGGGGGCGAAACGCTGTTCAGGCAGCACGATTCGGGCGAGTCACTTTTTTTTGTGATTAGTGGTCGGCTACAGGCATTTGTGCAGGATACCGACGGAAACAACAAAAAAATCGGGGAGATTATACGGGGCGAAACAGTAGGGGAGATGGCCGTTTTTACCGGCCAACCCCGCTCGGCCACCATCATCGCCATCCGCGACAGCCTGCTGGTCAGGCTCTCGAAGACTGTGTTTGAGCGGGTTATTGCGACGTATCCTGCCGTAGCGATGAACGTTACAAGGCTCATCATCAATCGGTTACAGAAGTCCCAAAACCCGCGTGTTCCGATCAAAAAACCCGTTAATATCTGCCTGTTTGCCCTGCACGACACCCTTGATATGGCCGCGTTTGTGGCCGAACTAACCGCGTTGCTGGCGGGCAAGGGAACGGTTTACGTGGCTTCGAGCCGCATTGCCAATCAGGTTTTTGGGGATGATACCATTGCCCAGACCAACAAAACCAATAGCGAAGCCTACCGGCAGCTAACGCGCTGGTTAGACGATCAGGAACTGACCCACGAGTTCCTGATTTTTGTGACTGACCCCACCCTGAGCGAGTGGACGCGCCGGTGTATGCGTCAGGCCGATCAGATTCTGCTCCTCGCCGATGCCAATGAATCAGCCGCCCTTACGCCCCTCGAAACGCAGTATCAGGCCGGTAAAACCGGCACCGGAGCCGCCGAAGTACTGATTCTGCTGCACCCCGCCACCACACCCGTACCGCACCGCACCGCCGACTGGCTCGCGGCCCGCCCGACCATAAAAACCCATTACCACCTCAGAACCGGCAATGGTGGCGATATGGCCCGGCTGTCGCGGATTCTGAGCGGCACGGCCAACGGGCTGGTGCTGGCCGGGGGCGGTGCCAAAGGGTTTGCCCACCTCGGTGTGTTTAAGGCATTGCAGGAGTTTAATATTCCGGTTGACTTTGTGGGTGGCACCAGTATTGGCGGTCTGATGGCGGCAGGAATCGGGTTCGGCAAATCGGTTGACGAGATTATCCGAATTGTGCGGAAGGGAGCCATTTTTAACCCCACCAAAGACTACAACTGGTTGCCGTTTATGTCGCTCATCGGGGGCCGACGGATGGAACAACTCCTGAAAACAACCGCTATTGATATGACTGGCAGTACCGATATTCACATCGAAGACAGTTGGCGAACGCTCTTCATGGTATCGAGCAATTACTCGAAAGCACGGGAAGAGGTTCACACACGGGGCAATTACGTGCGCTACCTGCTGGCAACGTCAGCCATTCCGGGCGTGTTTCCGCCGGTGATTGACGGCACCGATTTATTAGTTGATGGCGGTACGTTCAACAATTTTCCGGCAGACGTGATGAGCCGGATGGAAGTCGGGCGGGTGATTGGCGTGGACTTAATTATTGACAAGCCCCGCAAAATGACTCTTGCCGTTATGCCCACCCCCAACCAATTGCTTCGGGATCGGTTTCGGCCAAAAAAACGGCGTAGATACCGGCTCCCGTCCCTGATGTCTATCATGCTCAATGCCACGTTATTATACAGCGTGGCCCGGCGCAACGAAACCAAACAGTTTCTGGACCTCTCGTTTAACCCCGACGTAACCCGGTTTGGGCTGTTGAGCTGGTCGGCTTTCGACAAAATCGTGGAAACCGGCTACGATCACGCCTTGAGCGTATTACAGAACCTGAGCGATGAAGAACTGGCTCGTTTACGCGCCTGACAAGATTACTTAGGCGACAAAATCAGGCTGGACTACTCGGTAGTAGCTGGCTCAGTTGGATTCGCACCGCCCAACTATGATATTTGAGAATATTTGACACACTATGCCCTATCAACTATTCGTCTGGCTGTTTGTATGCCACTGGTTAGGCGATTATTCACACCTGCAAACAGCGGCCATGATCCGGGCCAAAGCCACCGGCAAACCCGTGTCCCTTATCTTTGCCCATGCCTGCGTACACGGATTGTTGATGCTGGCGGTGCTGCTGTTTTATACGTGGGGCCAAATCCTTATTCAACTCATTGCTTTTCAGATTGGTACGCACTTTCTGATTGACTTCTGGAAGAGCCGGATGAACACCTGGTTTCCGGCGGTCAAAAACCCGGCCAACCAGTATCACTGGCTCGTTTTCGGTTTTGACCAGCTTCTCCATCACACCGTTATTGTGGCTATGGTGTGGTGGCTTAACCCGTAATTATCATGCTTGACCTGACCAATAAATCAATCCTTATCACGGGCGGAACCGGCTCATTCGGCAAAAAATTTGTCGAGATGGTGTATGCCCGGTTTCCCGGCGTGAAGCGCGTCGTGATTTTCTCGCGCGACGAACTTAAACAGTTCGAGATGAGCCAGTTATATCCGCAATCTGCGTATAAATCAATCCGATTTTTTATCGGCGATGTGCGCGACGCGGCCCGGCTCAAACGGGCCTGCGAAGGCGTGGACATCATTATTCACGCAGCCGCGCTGAAACAGGTGCCAGCCGCCGAATACAACCCGATGGAGTGCATCAAGACCAATGTCTTCGGGGCCGAAAACGTGATTAATGCCGCCCTCGACACCAACGTGCAGCGCGTGGTGGCCCTCTCGACCGACAAAGCAGCCGCGCCGATTAACCTGTACGGAGCCACCAAATTGTGTTCGGACAAACTCTTTGTGGCGGCCAACAATATGCGCGGCTCGCGCGATTTGCGGTTTTCGGTCGTGCGCTACGGCAACGTCATTGGCTCGCGGGGGTCGGTGGTGCCGTTTTTCATGGAGAAACGCAAAGACGGTGTGCTGCCCATCACCCACGCCGACATGACGCGGTTCAATATCTCGCTCGAAGACGGGGTAGAGATGGTGTTTCACGCGCTGGAACACGCCTGGGGGGGCGAAATTTTTGTGCCTAAAATACCGTCGTACCGCATCACCGACGTTGCCACCGCCATCGGCCCCGACTGCGAACAAAAATTGGTTGGTATCCGGCCCGGCGAAAAACTCCACGAGGAGATGATTACCGAAACCGACTCGCTCAACACCCTTGAAACCGAAAAATATTACGTCATCACCCCGTCAACCCCGACCTGGGATGTGGACGATTACCTGGCAGCTTTCAACGGACACCGCGTGCCGGAAGGATTTAAATACAGTTCGGGCAGTAATACCGACTGGCTGACGGTGGCGCAACTGCGCGAGCAAATCCGGGCGCACGTTGATCCGGGGTTTGTGGCGTAACTTTGGTAAAAAACAACGATATGGCCTTTAGCGATTTCACGTTTGATGAGCTTGAAAGCCGATTCGGAGTAAAGAACCGGGTTGGACAGTTGTTTTCGGGAAACGATAGACTGGGGCCGAGTGCCAAATTAGAGGAGGCTTTGAGTCTGGCGCAGGAGCTTCCGGTTCGGAGCGAAAAAGCCAAATCAGAGTTATTGGTGTTGCCCATCTTACTCGAATTGCGAAGCCGAAACAATAAATTTTTTACGATCTATTCGGGTGATATTCTCAATGCCGACAAAGAGAAAGGTCTTGTAGGAGAATGTGATTTTATTCTGGCGAAAGATACCGGCTCATTCGCCATCAATTATCCGATTATTCAACTCGTTGAGGCCAAGCGTAACGATATTGACGAAGGACTTCGGCAGTGCGCGGCTCAATTGATTGGCGCACGATTTTTCAACGAGAAAAAAGGAGTTGTACTTCCCAAACTGTATGGTTGTGCCACCACCGGCGACGACTGGCAGTTTTTGGTATTAGAAGACGATTTGACCGTTGACAGCCAAAAATATTATCTCAACGACGTAGGCCGATTGCTTGGCGTTTTTCAGACCATCATAGATTATTACAAACAGCAATTGCCGTAGTCTGCCCGTCTTTACTAAGCCCATGAACCCAATCCCTTACGGCAGACAGCACATCACCGAGGCAGACATTGCTGCCGTTGCCGCCGTATTAAACGCACCGCTGCTGACGCAAGGCCCGCAGATTGCCGCGTTTGAAACGGCGTTTGCCTCCTACATCGGTAGCCAATACGCCGTTGCCGTCTCCAACGGAACAGCGGCTCTGCACCTGTGCTGCATGGCCCTCGGCGTGAACGAAACTACGCGGGTTATCACCTCCCCAATCACGTTTTCGGCCTCGGCAAACTGCGTTCGTTATTGCGGGGGCGAGGTGCATTTTGCCGATATTGACCCCGTTACCCTTGTGCTTGATGTTCGGGCCGTTCGTGCCTTGCTCGAAGGCCACCCGGCGGGGTATTTTGCGGGAATTATCCCGGTTGATTTTGCGGGATACCCGGCTAATCTGACCGCTTTCCGGGCGTTGGCCGACGAGTTTGGCTTGTGGCTGCTCGAAGATAGTTGCCACGCACCGGGCGGATCGTTCGCTGATAATCAAGGGGATACAACTACCATTCGGCGTTGTGGTGATGGCTCGCTGGCCGAATTAGCTATTTTTAGTCTGCATCCCGTGAAACACATTGCGGCTGGCGAAGGGGGCGTTATCACAACGAATAGTGAGAAACTATACCGCCATCTGCTCCGGCTCCGAACGCACGGCATCACCAACATTCCGGCTGATTTTACGGCCCTGCAACCCCACGAACCCGAACGCGGGGGCTGGTACATGGAGTTGCAGGAACTCGGCTATAATTACCGCCTGACCGAAATGCAGGCGGCTCTGGCCCTGAGCCAACTCAGCCGTGCCGATGTTGGTATGGCCCGTCGGCGCGAGATTGCCGCCCGCTACGATGCCGCCTTTGCCGATACCGCCGTGCAAACCATTGTGCCGCCCGCAACCGTCGGCCATGCGTACCATCTGTACGTGATTCAGACCGACAACCGAAAAGGGCTGTATGATTATCTTCGTACCCAAAACATCTTCTGTCAGGTGCATTATGTTCCTGTACATACTATGCCGTATTACCGGGCGTTAGGCGGCAGTTGGGGCCAATTTCCGAATGCCGAACGCTACTACGCCCGGTGCCTGAGCCTGCCGATGTTTCCGACGCTGACCGAGCAGGAGCAGGAATACGTGATTGAGACGGTACTCGGATTTTTGACAAAATAACCACTCTGACCCGGACACTCAAATCTCCCCGGATTCTTGTAAATAATGAACTACGTGAACGGCAAACCACAAACCACAAACCCCGAACCGCCCCCGGCAACCGACCAGGAAACATTCTGGGCCGGCGACTTCGGCCAGCAATACACCGACCGCAACACCCGCGACCGTGCCGATTGGGACGACTTCTACCGCGCCAATTGGGGCCTGACAAAAGCCGACATCAACACCCGGTTCTGCGCTGAATGGCCCCGCGATTGCCGGATTCTGGAAGTGGGTTGCAATACCGGAATGCAACTGCGCGGCTTGCAGGACGCGGGCTTTATGAACCTCTACGGCGTTGAAATCCAGCACTATGCCGTTGAACAGGCCAAGAAAAACACCCAATGTATCAACATTATTCAGGGGTCAGGATTTGACCTGCCGTTTCGGGATAATTACTTTGATGTGGTGGTGACGAATGGTGTCTTGATTCACATTGCACCCGATGACCTGCCCCGGATGATGGCCGAGATGGTGCGCGTTAGTCGCCGGTTTGTCTGGGGATTTGAGTACTTCGCCGAATCGCTGACCGAGATTCCGTATCGGGGCAACACCGGATTTTTGTGGAAAGCCGACTATGCTCAACTTTTTCTGGCTCAACACCCTGATTTGCAGGAAGTGAAACGCGAACTATTTCCGTACATCAACGCGGCAGAAAGCGGCAACGTGGACTGTATGTATTTGCTCACCAAATGAGTTCTCAACCCGGCAGCGCACTTGCCATTATCCCGGCGCGGGGCGGCAGCAAACGGATTCCCCGCAAAAATAGCCGACCTTTTCTGGGCAAACCAATCATCGGCTACGTGATCCAGACCGCGCTGCAATCGGGGCTGTTTGCCGAGGTCATGGTCTCGACCGACGACGACGAGATTGCCGCCATCGCCGAGGGGTTTGGGGCTGCTGTTCCGTTTCGGCGGAGTGCCAAAAATTCGTCGGATACGGCAGCCACAACCGAGGTGATTATTGAAGTTCTTGACCAATATGAGCAGCTTGGCAAAGGTTTTGATTCCGTGTGCTGCCTGTATCCAACGGCCCCGTTTATCACAGCGCGGGTGTTGGCCGAGACCCGGCAAATGCTGATGACTAAGCAAGTAGAGGTGGTCTATCCAATTCAAAAGTTTCACTTCCCGATTCAACGCGCTTTTCTGTACGAGACCAATACGGGAAGAATCCGCTGGGCTGACCCTGACTCTTTCCTGAAACGGTCGCAGGATTTAGAGCCTGCCTACCATGATGCCGGACAGTTTTACTGGTTCAATGTATCGCGTTTGCTTGACATCAGGCAACTGCCCGGATTGGTGCCGGGGGGAGTGGTTATCGGAGAAATGCAAGCCCACGACATTGATACCGAAGAAGATTGGCAAGTTGCGGAGTTTAAATACCAATTATTACACCCATGAAACGAATCGTATTTCGTGCCGATGGCAACGCCCAAACTGGCCTTGGTCATGTAATGCGTTGTCTGGCGTTGGCCGAAATGCTTGGTTCTGATTATGACTACCGTTTTGCCATTATAGAGCCTACAACAGAAGTAGCTAAATTGATTCAGGAGCGGGGCATAGCGGTGGTATCGTTGCCAAAACCACCGGATGATTTGGCCGCTTTATCAATAGAATTAGCAGCCGATGACATAGTAGTACTCGATGGTTATGCCTTCGATAAAGGATACCAACAAGTTTGCCGGGATGTGAGTGGTACGCTGATTTACATAGATGATTTATGCGAACCATATCCAATTGCCGACGTGGTGATCAACCATGCTGGCGGAGCAAAACGCGAAGATTATTATCCGAATAACCCGTTTCATTACCGGGAAAAACAACTATTGCTCGGCACTGATTATGCACTGATTCGGCAACCTTTTTTGCGGGTGGCCCGGCAATCTGGCGTTGACGATCAGCGCGTTGAATTGCCTTTCAGGAACGTATTCGTTAATCTGGGCGGGGCCGATCCCGGTAATTATTCGTGGCGCGTTGTGGACTCACTCCTTCAAAACCAACCCGACACGCAGATTACCCTTATTCTGGGAGCTGCCAATCCGCATCGCGACACATTCGCGCAGTTTTCAGCGGAAAACCTGTTGATAATGACCAACTTATCGGCAGACGCAATGGTCGATGCCATCAGGCAGTGCGCTGTTGCCGTAGTTTCGTGCAGTACCATTTCGTATGAAGTTGCCTTGCTTCGGCGACCATTTGTGGGTATTCTGACGGCTGATAACCAAGTCGCGTTAGAGAAATTTTATGTCGAAAAAGAACTGGCTTTGGCTGTGTTACCCATCAGTTTCGCCCCGCATGAATTAGCAGCGGCTCTGGCAACTGCGCCCGAAATACGCAAAGCAATAACGGCCCGGCAACACAAATACTTCGACGGGTTTTCGGGTGAACGGCTGGCAACAATTTTCCGTAATTTTAATCAACACTAAACGATTCACCTGTTGTATGACTGTTTCGCTCATTGACCTTACCCAGGACGATATTGAACTGGTGCGAACCTGGCGTAATTCACCCGAAGTTGCTCAGTATATGTACACAGATACTGAAATCACCGCCGACCAGCAGCAGCGTTGGTTTGAGCGCATCAGCCAGGATTCCCGATCAAAATATTGGCTGATTGAGTGCGACAGCAGAAAAATCGGGCTGGCTTCCCTTACCGACATCAACCCGGTTTTCAGTAGTTGTTACTGGGCGTTTTATCTCGGTGATACGTCGGTTCGGGGTGGGGGCATCGGGGCCAAAGTTGAGTTTGCTGTGTTAGAGTACGTCTTTAGTGAACTGAAATTGAACAAGTTACGCTGTGAAGTATTTATGACAAATGCCAAAGTAATTGCTATGCACGAGAAATTCGGGTTTCAGCGGGAAGCGTATTACCGGCAGCACGTCAAAAAAAACGGTGAATGGCTCGACGTGGTAGGACTGGCTTTACTGTGCGATGAATGGCAAGGACTACGGGAGCCAATGAGGGCGAAAATTTTTCGTAACCAATGACTTGACGTTAAGCAGGAATCTGTTTGGTCATATGGCTGTGTACCAACGGCTACCGATGCCGTTCAGGTTCGGCATAGTATCACGGTTCCGGCCAATTACCAGGCTAATGCACTGCGGGTTTATCAGGACGGAGCCGCGAAAATAACCTACGGAACCGATGGAAAATTAGTGTTTGGGCAATAAGAACCGGGAGTCGGCTTCGCACCAAAGCCGTAGTTTTGGCGTTCCGAATCTGGTTCTTATCTGAACGCAATGACCCAAGACAATCCCATCACCGTTGCCCAATTTACCATCGGCCCCAATGAACGCCCGTTTGTGATTGCCGAAATGTCGGGTAATCATAACCAATCGCTCGACCGGGCCTTTGCCATCGTGGATGCCATTGCCGACGCGGGCGCACACGCCCTGAAACTTCAGACCTACACGCCCGACACCATCACGTTCAACGGCGCGACCGAAGAGTTTTTTATCCGGGATAACCAGTCGCTTTGGCAGGACAAAAACCTGTATAAACTCTATCAGGAGGCCTACACGCCCTGGGAATGGCACAAACCGATTTTCGACCGGGCCAAACAGCGCGGTATGATTGCGTTCAGTTCGCCGTTTGACACCACCGCCGTTGACTTTCTGGAATCGCTGGAGGTGCCGTTGTACAAAATCGCGTCGTTCGAGAACACCGACCATATTTTGCTGAAACGGGTGGCCCAAACCGGCAAACCCGTCATTATGAGTACCGGCGTGGCCTCGGTGGCCGACCTCGACGAATCGGTAAAAGTCCTGCGGGCCAACGGTTGCCAAAATCTGGTGTTGCTAAAATGCACCAGCACATACCCCGCCACGCCCGAAAGCACAAATCTCCGCACCATTCCACACCTGCGCGATTTGTTCGACGTGCCGGTTGGTCTCTCCGACCACACCATGGGCATTGGTGCGGCAGTGGCGGCAGTGGCCCTCGGCGCGGTCGTCATCGAAAAACACGTGACCCTCCGCCGGGCCGACGGTGGCGTTGATTCAGCTTTTTCGCTCGAACCTCACGAACTGCAAAACTTAGTGATCGAGACCGAACGGGCGCATCTGGCAATGGGCCGCGTAAACTACACACTCTCGGCCAAAGAGCAGAAAAGTTTGCAATTCAAACGGTCGCTGTATGTGGTGCAGACCATGAAAGCCGGTGATGTGTTCACGCCCAAAACCGTCCGCAGCATCCGCCCGGCCAATGGGTTGCACACCCGCCATTACGATGAAATTCTGGGCAAAACCGCCAGCGTGGATATTGTGGCGGGTACGGCGTTGGATTGGGAACTGGTAGCAGACCGTTAATGGCAAGTTTGATTTATAGCTTAAAATAACCAAATTAGCCGTATGAACTGGCGTGACTATATTCATTCTGACGAAGAAGTATTACTTGGAAAACCCGTAATTAAAGGAACACGGTTGTCTGTTGAGTTTATTTTAGAACGGCTTGCCAACGGCTGGAGCGAGGAGCAACTGTTAGAGAATTACCCCCGACTGACACACGAGAGTTTGCAAGCCATTTTTGCTTTTGTTCATGACGTTTACCGGGATACACTTTACATCCCGAATCCTGTTTCTCGGCGGCAGGCAGCGTGAATCCAACGTTGATTCGGTGGTTGGCTGACGAAAATTTCCCTGTCACATCGTATAAAATATTGGTACAAGCAGGGCTTGACATTATTCACGTAGCAGATGCGGCACCCAGTGTGAATGATGCTGACGTGATTGGACTCGCAAATCAAGAAAACCGGATCAGCCTGACGTTCGACAGCGATTTCGGAACCCTTATTTTTAGGCACGGTTATCGTCCGCCGGGAGTAGTTTATTATAGGCTACCCGATGCCGGACCTGATGAACCTGCCTATATCCTGCTTCAACTGCTGACCACCGATCTGATTTTTGCTGGCTTTATGACCGTTATCGCTCAGGACAGCATCAGGCAAAAAGCTATCGATTAGCCACTCTCTCGCATAAACCCAGAACAGCTTTGAACTGACTGTTCGTGGCCGGTGATTCGCGCAGCCAAAATCAGCCATTATTTACTAAAACATGGGCATTATCCAGCGGCAAACCCTCCAAAGTTCGGCTTTTTCGTACCTCGGTATCGTGGTCGGGTTTGTATCGCAGGCGGTATTGGCTCCCAATCTGCTCACCAAAGACCAGGTTGGGCTCATTGGCCTGTTGCCGCCGTTGGCCCTGTTGTTGGCGCAGTTTGCCAATTTGGGCATTAACAACGCCGGGGGGCGGTTTTTTCCGTATTTCCGCGATGCTTCCCGCCAACATAACGGCTATCTGCTGCTGGCCTTTGGCATCACGGCTATCGGGTTGCTGGCCTGCGCCGTTGGGCTGGTGTTGTACCGGCCCGTTGCCGTAGCCGAAAACAGTGCGAAATCGGCTCTGTTCGTTGATTATTACTACTGGCTGCTGCCGCTGACGGTGGTACTGATTTCGTTTTACATCCTCGACAATTACGCCAAACTGCTCTTCGCCACCGTTTATGGCACATTTCTGGTAAATGTGGTGCTTCGGCTTGGTGTGTTGCTCGCGTTGGGCTTGTATGGCTTAAAGATCATTGATTTTCAGGGATTTATGCTTGTTTGGCTCGCGGCCTACGCCTTGCCAACGGTGCTGATGGGTGTGTATGTCTGGCGAAAACACGGACTCTGGCTCCGGCCTGAATTTCTGCACGTGCCGCCCGCGCTCCGGTTCGATATGGTCCGGTACGCCGGGCTAACAATCGTTTCGGGATTGTCGTCGCAATTAATATGGACGATAGACAAGGCGATGCTCAACAGCAGCGCGGGTTTGGGCGACACCGGCATTTACAGTACGGCGGCCTACTTTGCCAGTGTGATTGCCCTGCCCGCCACCGCGCTCTATAAAGTGGCTGGGATTGTGGTGGCCGAAGCCTGGAAAAACAATGACCTGCCCGCCATTGCGGGAATTTACCAGAAAAGCTGCCTGAATCAGTTGCTTATCGGCGCATTGGTTTTTGTGGGCATCGTGGCAAACCTGCCGAATGTATTCCGGTTTCTGCCGGGCGGCTACGAAGCCGGCAGCATAGTGATTCTCTGGCTTGGTATTGGCAAATTGATTGACATGGCAACGGGCGTTAACGGCCTGGTGCTCAACACCTCACGCTATTACGTTTGGGATTCGCTGTTTCTGCTGCTGACTGCCGCGCTAACCGTCGCGCTCAATCTCTGGCTTATTCCGAATTATGGTATAATGGGCGCGGCCATCGGCGCGGCCATCGCTACAACGGCCTACAACCTGGCCCGAACGGTGTTTGTGTGGGCTAAATTTGGGTTGCAGCCGTTCTCGTGGCGCAACGGCGCGGTTGTATTGTTGATGCTGGCGGTCTGGGTATTGGCGGTTTGGCCCGGTTATCCCGCTCCAAACGCTCCGGTCTGGCATATTCTGACCGACGTTGCCGGACGGTCATTGGGGATTACGGCGGTTTTTGGCGGGGCCGTGTATGCATTGCGGCTCTCGCCCGATGCCGTGCAGATGGCGAATCAACTCCTGCGCCGGTTGCCCTTCGGACGGTAGTTTGCTACCTTTGATTTGAAAACAGCCGAAATCATGACAATCAAAAGCAATTTTCGGGAGTGGACATTCGACAAAATAGATGATGCGTTTGGCACACGGCAAGTATTTAAGAATCAGACGCTTGACGAGTGGATAAACGCACCTTATGAGTGTTCAGATTATGAAAAACGCTACCTATTACAACTCCAACGAACGCTGATTCTGGGTGTAAACGACTGGAACGAGGTTGAGTTAGAGAATAAATTTATCAGCCCGCTTATCGTATTTACTGAAATAGACAACGAGCATTTTTGCTATTTTTTAGAGCGTGAACTCTCTGTAACTATCGGCAATTACGATCTTTATGGCAAAGTTGATGGCATGATTGCCACCGGATTTCGCAACCCCCGAAAACCGTTTTTTTGTCTCAACGAGTACAAACGGCAGACCGATCCCGACGGCAACCCCCAAGCTCAGGCACTCATTGCGATGATTGCCGTGCATCACCTCAACGACGCGCCAACCCCGATCTATGGGTGCTATGTGATTGGTAAATTTTGGCATTTTTTGATTTTAGAAGGGAAGCATTATGCTGTTAGTAAGTCGTTTAGTTCGGATGATAACGAGATTTTTGACGTGTTCCGAATCCTGAAAACCCTCAAAACCCGCATCGAAATGCAAACGGGTTTGCCTCAATGAAGCAACTGTTAATCAATATTTTCGGCACAGAATTTTTGTATGCCATTCGTAAATCGCGCATCATTAATTTTTTTCCGCGTTTCTGGTTGGCAATGCGGTTTCATACCGTTCGATTAGGGCAGATTTTTCGGTGGCTGATTCAATCCCGCGAAGACACCAATTTTACCTATAACCTCACCCCGGCCAACAAACTGTACCTCGCCAATATGATTTCGGTCATCACCGGCGAATCCGTTGCGGTTATCCAAACCCTGTTCCGGGAGGTCGAAACCGACGATGTGTTGCGGCAGCATATCCTGACCAAAACCCGCTCTTCCCAATACCGAATCGTGGCTGATAATCGGGTTGAGTTTGGTCGACGATTGGGTTGGTACGCGCTCGTTCGGTTGCAGAAACCGGGCATAGTTGTCGAAACAGGCGTTGACAAGGGTTTGGGTGCGGTGCTGCTTTGCGCGGCCCTGCTCCGCAACCGCGCCGAAGGTAAACCGGGCCGTTATTTTGGCACCGACATTGCCCCAAAAGCGGGCTACCTCCTTACCGGCCAATATGCCGAAGTAGGCCGAATTCTCTACGGCGATTCTATCGAAAGCCTGACGAAATTCGCCCAGCCAATTAATTTGTTCATTAACGACAGCGACCACTCGGCCAATTATGAATATGACGAGTACGAAACTATCTTCAGCAAACTCGCTCCTGATGGACTAATTTTGGGTGATAACGCGCACGTAACGAGTAAATTAGCCGAATTTTCAGGAAAGCACAGTCGGCGGTTTTTATATTTTCAGGAAGTACCGCAAGACCACTGGTATCCTGGCGCGGGTATAGGGTTTTCATTTACAAAAAACCCCTCCCCCAAAAGGCAGTCCGATGGGTCGGAGGGGTTAGGGTGGGGTATATGACGCTATTTAACTTCCCTTTCCGCGACCTACCGCGCATGGCGCAAACCCCCAACGGGCGCAAAACATTGGCCTTGTTCGTGCAGCACGGCAGCCAGCCCCGCAATCAGCGACGAACCGTTAAGTTTGGAGCATATACCTTCACCGTGCCGGATGTCTATTCGTTTCTGTACCAGATTAAGGAAATTTTTGCCGACGAATTTTATGCGTTTCAGGCTGATTCGGTCATTCCGAGACTGAATCCGTTGCCCGGAGAGCCGGTGATTTTCGACTGCGGGGCCAACATCGGTACGAGCGTCGTCTATTTCCGGCAACAACACCCCACCGCCCGCATCGTAGCCTTTGAAGCTGACCCGGTTATTGCCCAATATTTACTGGATAACCTCCGCCGAAACCGCGTCGAAGGTGTTGAGGTCGTTGAAAAAGCCGTCTGGACGGACGGAAACGGCATCTCACTCGGTGGCACCGAGGCCGATGGTGGTTCGGTCTTCTCAACCGAAGCCACCCGGCGTGTGCCTTCGGTGCGGCTCCGCGATTGGCTCCTCCGCGAACCCCGGATTGATATGCTCAAAATAGACATCGAGGGGGCCGAAATCGCAGTTCTGGCCGATTGCGCCGACGCGCTGACCAACGTGCAGGCGATGTTTGTTGAGTTTCACGCCTACATCGGCCATCGGCAAGGCTTGGCTGGTTTGCTTAATGTGCTGGAAAACAGTGGCTTTCGGTATTACATTGACACCAGCCAATACCGAAAAAGCCCGTTGGTCAATCACCGTTACCGCAACAACGCCGATATGGATTTACAGTTGAATATTTTTGCTCACCGCGAATCTACGCCTTGAAAATCACGCTCATCAGCACCTATCACCGCAACGGGGGCGCGGGCGTGGCCGCCACCCGGCTACACCATGCCCTGCTGAAACAGGGCGTTGATAGCACCTTGTTGGTAGTTGAAGCAACCGCGCCGGAGCCGAGCGTGGTGCCGTTGGTGCATAATTTTCTGAGCGAGAAAGCCGCCTTTGCCCGTTTCGCCGGGGAGCGATTGGCGTTTCTGCCCTATGAGCGCGACAAAAACATTCGGTTTCAGTTTTCGCCCGCCCGCGTCGGGGCCGATTTGAGCCAGCACCCCGCCGTGCAACAGGCTGATATTCTGCATCTTCACTGGATAACCTTCGGAATGTTATCGGTTTCGGGCCTGCAAAAACTGTTTGCCTTAAAGAAACCGATTGTCTGGACGATGCACGATATGTGGGCATTCACCGGCGGTTGCCATTACAGTCGCGGGTGCGATCACTACCAAACCCATTGCCACCACTGCCCGTACTTGCGGAATCCCGGCGAACACGATTTGTCGTATCGGGTGTTTGAGGAAAAGTTAAGTGCCTTCGCCAACGCGCCCCTGACAATGGTTTCGCCCAGTGCGTGGTTGGCAAATCTGGCCCGGAGTGCCGCACTCACGAAGCCCTTCCAGACGCACCTTATCCCAAATCCGATTGACACCGACGTATTCAAACCCGCTGATAAACTGGCACTCCGGCAAAAACTTGGATTGCCTACCGATGCGCCGTTGTTGCTCTTCGGCTCTGCCAATACCGCTGACCCACGCAAAGGTTTTGCCTACTTTTTGGAAGCATTGAATAATCTGAAAACGAATCAGTTAGACCCAGAACCTGCCGTTTTGTTATTCGGAAAAACGGCTCCTGAAACCATTGACACGTTGCCCTTCCCGGTTCATTCGCTGGGCGTTTTGACGAACGATGCCGACATCGTGGCCGCCTACAATGCCGCTGACGCGCTCGTTGTTCCGTCGCTCGAAGACAACTTGCCCAACACCATTGTTGAAGCGTTGGCTTGCGGAACACCCGTTATCGCGTTCAATATGGGCGGCATCCCGGAGATGATTCGACACCAAAAAACGGGGTATCTGGCCCAAACCGGATCGGTGCAGGAACTCGCCGATGGGCTACGCTGGCTGCTTAATCAAACACCCGAACAGCGCACCGAACTATCTCAAAATGCCCGGCAGTTTGCCCTAACCCGCTATGCCGAAGCCACCGTTGCCCGGCAGTATCTTGACCTGTATCAAGGGGTACTCAGAAAACCGAAAGCCTGACCGATAACTCAAAAGTCGTTCGCTGGCCCTGATTGCTGACAAGAAGACGGTAGGTTTGTAGCAGACCCTTACTGACAAACCCAATGAAAACGTACTTACTCTGTTTCGGCCTGCTGTGCGGCACGGCTGCCGCTTTTGGGCAGATTGCCAACGAAAACACCCTGAGCGTTCAGATTGACGGCAAAGAGTTTAAGACCCAACCCCGCCGGATTCGGATTGCCAACTACTGGTGGATAACGGCCAACACCATCGGTCCCGATAAATCGCTGCGGTTTTGGCTCGGTAGTTTCGACCGGCAGGACAACATCGAACCCGGCACCTATCTGGTGGTTAATGCCGACCGCCCCGACACCCGCGAGAACCGCAAGAAATACGAAGACTTCGGCACGTATAAAGGCATCGCCATCATCAAGTACGTTGAAGAAACCCGCAGCCCGCGCATGGAATACCACGTGGGTAAATCGCAGAACAGCGACGAAACCGTAACGGTCAAAAAAGCAGCTGATGGCTCATTGGAAGGAACCTTTACCGGAACCCTCGTTGGGAGTTACTGGAAAGAGCGCGTCACCGCCACCGTGTTTGGGGGCGTTGGCCGATTGGTGAGCAAAATGGAGGACAAGGCCGTTACGAAAGCGTCGGGCTACGATTCTGACATTGACCCCGAAGGCAACGGCTACAAAAAACAAGACAAGACCGATGCTATTGAACTCAAAAACGGCACGTTTAAGCTAAAAATAAACTGATGTTTGTATGGTAATAAACCTATTCTGCTTCCAGAATATGTTGATATTCGCACAGATATTGTCGTGACGCTGAGTCTGAGAACCAACAGTATAGAAAAAATAATTTTTCAGCAGACCCTACTTACTTTCTGAATCTTGCGGCATCTTCACTCGTGCCTGACTTGCGGCCTTGCGGCTGGAACTTAGACTTGCCAAAATTGTAGGTCAGTCGCAGCGAAGCCGACCGATTGGGCTGCAAATTGGTAAAGGTCAAATCGGTGTCATCTACCTGAATGTTGCCCCTGAAAACACTCGTCCAAAAAACATCATTGATGTTCAATTGGGCATTCCAACGGTTGTTTTTAAAGCTTTTTTGTAGTCCCAAATTTATGGCACCCATACTTTGAGATTTGTAAAGACTCGCCCGGCTCGGCACGCTATACCAACCCGAAATTTCGAGATTGTAGCCTTTTGGCAGTGTGAAAATATTGGTAAGCCAGGCTGATGCCGACACACCATTCGTTTTGTTATTTTTATTGTTTAAGTTAATATTCTCACCGCCATACGCTGTGCTTACATATATTTGGTAGTTCCACGAGGGTATAAGTGTTGCCGAATGACTCACATCAAAAAATACCCTTTGTGATTCAATATTAACTTGCTGCCAAGTGGTTAGTCGTGTTATTGCATTGTAAAGCGGTAGTTGAGAAACTGAATTTTGGTTGAGATTGTAACCCGTAACCAGCAATAGGTTTTTGTGGGAATAAGTTAATTCAGTGGCATTTCTTATTTGAGGAAATAGAAATGGATTACCCAAAGCACGGGTAAGTGGGTCTAAAAAAAATGGAAAGGGGTTTAGCTGCCAAACTGTTGGGCGAGTCAGTTTTCGCGACGATGCCCAGACTAAATTACTGTTGTCGTCTATTTTGTATTGCAGCGTGAGCGTAGGTAAAATATTCCAATAATTACGGTTCACTAATGATTTGACCGTGATAGATTGCCCCCTTGTTATTGTATTCTCGGCTCGAACCCCCGCAACAAAGCCTAACTTTTTGAACTGCCGACTCATTTGCACAAAAAACATATTGATATTTTCATCGAACGTAAATTCATTCGTGCGACTCAAATCTTTGGCAAAATCACTACCCGATAACACGGTTTCACGGGTGGCATTGAGACGGGTGAGGGTGTCAAAATCGATTTTTGCCAAATTCTTCACCGAGTTTATTTTAAAACCTGTTTCAAATTGCCAGTTCGTAAAAACCAAATCAGAATAGCTGACGTTCAAGGTCTTAAAACTCGAATTGGCTTGTTGCACATTGCATTGGCGGGAAATCCCTCCTGATGCTTGATCGCTACGCGAATAATCAGAAATCAAATCTTGCGAACCTGGTTTTTGATTGTCTGCGGAGGCCAGTTCGGCAATAAATTCACGACCATCTTTAGGTTTGTAACGATAGCCTAATAGTGCCGTAATCGTTCGGCCACGGTCAGTCATGGCGTTGGTGCTGAGTAATAAAGGCCGTTCTACACCACCAATAATTGATTTATTTTCGGCATAAGACGAACTCGGCGACGAACTAAAATCACCCGTTAGCTTGAAATCAAAGCTGTGTTTTGGGTTGATGACAAATTCAGTACCCGCCAGAAAGGTGAGACTTTTATACGGGTTTTGAAGGTATGAAAACGACTCGAAAATGTCTTTTTTTCCTTCTTTTCCCATCACTCGTTTATCCGTTAGTTCTTGGTACGACCTCGATTGACTCAGTCCTGCATTTAGGGAATAAGCTATTTTTGGTGTTTTGTAAGTGATGTTCCCGCCCACATCACCATTAGAAAAACGGTGCTGACTGAAAGACCCGAAAGCACTTCCCTTCAGCCCCAAATTCTGATCACGTTTAAGTTTAATATTTATCACTGTTGCAAAGGCCGACTCATATTTAGCGGGCGGATTTGGCATGAGTTCGATGCTTTCTATTTGATCAGGCGTGAGTGAACGCAGGTAGTTTTTTTCTTGTTCGCTCGACATTCTCAGGTCTTTGCCATCAATCAAAATTTTGGGCGACGTTCCTCTAAACGTAATGTTTCCGCTCACGTCCACCAGCAATCCGGGCGAGCGTCGCATAATTTCGAGCGCATTGACTGAGGTTTTGAACATTTTGCTGTCCACATTAACGATGATATTACCCATTTTTTGTTCAAAAACAGGACGACTACCCCGCACCACAACCTCGGTCAGTAGTTTTAGATCGGTGATGAGTGATAATTTCCCCAAATCCAACTCATTCTGAGTGAGAGTAATGACCAACGGCCCTTTAAAAACTTTTTGGTATTCAATACTCGAAATGGTAATGATATAGCTGCCTTCGGCCAAGCCGTTAAGGTCAAAAACCCCCAACGTGTCCGTTATCGCGCCCTTAACAATAGAAGAGTCACTGGCTGAAAGTAGGGCAACACTCGCAAATTCAATGGGTTTCTGGGTATTGCCATCAACGGCCTGGCCTTTGATTTTGCCTTTAACCTGGCCGGATGCCTGAAAGTAAACGAAGGAAAACAACAGTAAAATGGCAGTAAAGAATGTCTTCATGGCTATTTGTTTTTATGAATGGACAAAATTAAAATCTCATTATTGAGCCACCTATCTTTTTAGACAAACGGTGTTTTTACTCGACAAAACGGGGAATTCGCCCAGATTGGCAAAATGATTGCTACTCGGACAATTCTTGTGAAGGGCTTGCAGACCTGTATTAAGGAAGAGTATGTCAGCAAGTTGAGAAAGGCTCTCTGATTATCAGTAACTTGGGTCCGATAGTTCATTGCATGACAACGTAGGCCCAATCGTCTCCACAAGGATCGTCAGAGAGCCGAATAATTTATATTTGTGTTAAGCTGTCAGTCTCTCCGAAATTTGCCAAAACTTTTAGACGAAAGCATGAATCGGCTCGACAAACACAATGTAACCCCGCTAAACACCATTGAGAAGGCCCTTGACTTCTATAATTCGAGGCTTTGGTTGCGTGTTTTGGCTCACGCAGCCTATATTTTTGCTTACTACACAAGTGTTTCATCAGAATTCAGTTCTGAAAAATTCACATACGCTAGCAACTTTTACGTCTATTTTGTAACTAATGTCATCAGTAGTTACTTTATTTTTTATTACCTCCTGCCTAAATTCTTTTTTACCGAAAGATACCGACAGTTTTTTCTCTTCTTTTGTCTTTGGTATTTTATTCCTTTCAGTTATTTCACATATTTGTTTATTAGCTAGGTATTCATGCTCAATGATCTCAAAGATTATCACGCGAGCGAATTTAATAATCCCTATTTGCTTTTTATACAATCCTTTGAAAGAGATGGGCTTTTAGGTCATTTCAAGAGTGTACCTTTTGCATACATGGTTATTTATGAATTTAGAAATCAGTTCGGGATCATTCTCTTAGTTAAATCGTTGAAGTATTTTTTTGAAAATACCATCAAACAAAAGCACCTTAATGAACTCAACTATAACCTCGAAGCACAATTCTTGCAAAGCCAGCTCAATCCGCATTTTTTGTTCAACTCGCTCAATAATATTTATGGATTGATAATGAACCGCAAATCCGAAACGGAGGTTGCCATTGGTCAGTTGCAGAGTTTACTCAAACAGTCTTTTAGTGATACCACTGGCGACAAAGTGCCGCTACAAGCGGAGATTGAATATTTAAAAAACTACATAAATCTTGAAAAAATCAGGCATGACCAAAATGTAAAAATTGACTTTGAAATTGACGAAAGTAGTCTCAAAAACCAGTTAATCGCTCCCCGTGTACTACTTCCGTTTGTAGAAAACGCGTTTAAACATGGCCTTCATAACAACCTCGACTATGCCACGATTCAACTGTCGCTAACTGTAAAAGATAGTCAGTTAGCATTTAGCGTAATGAATACAAAGCCAAAAATGCAGTCTAAAAAGTCACCTGTAGGCGGCATTGGTTTGGTGAATATCAAGCGTAGATTATCACTACTTTACCCAGCACATTCTTTACAAATTCAAGACTATACAGACAGCTATGAAATCAATCTCACTCTATTTTTATAGCAAACGCTACTTGCTATTTGACATCCTGTTTTGGGGATTTTGGTTTTTGAACCTCTGTGTGTACATAGGTGAGTTTGAAAATACGTTTTCGTCGGGTGCGATAGCCCATTCTACTGGAAATATACTTGTAATATATGGATTTTACAGATTGATATCCTTCCTTATGAAGCGATTTTTTGAAGATTCTAAATACTTAATATACATTTTATTGGTACTTGTAATTGGGGGTGAAGTGAGGTTAATCATGAATGAGGTTTTTTGGCAATTAACGCTCAAATACTTAGATTTTGGTACATTCAACAGTTATTACAACAATATGGTCAATATAGAAGGTGTTGGATTTTATAACAGGGTTAAACGCTTTGGTTCACTATTCGGGTTTATAGTATTCTTTCAGTTTCAGCGTTTGTTTATTATAGCACTCAAACTAATGTTTGATTTTACTTTAGAGCTAAAGAAAAATAATGCGTTAGAGAAAAATAGAAGCGACTTAGAAATCAAACTCTTAAAGTCGCAAATCAACCCGAAATTTATTGACGAAACATTAGAAAATATTAAAAAAACGGCAAAAAATAACCCCGAAAAAGCTGAGTTAATGACGCTCAAACTCTCGAATGCCACCCGCTACACGTTTTACGAAACCGACGTAGAAAAAGTGCCATTGCAAAAAGAATTGGATTTTTTGATACATTACATAGATTTGCAAGAAACCCGTCTTACAGACCAAGCCAACATAAACCTCAGACTCAAAACCAACGCGCTCGATGGCCTGACTATTAGCCCGTTGTTGGTTTTTCCGATGTTGGAAAAGGCCTTTCGGTGTATCAAATCACAGTGCGATATTGATATAAAAGTACGAGAATCGGTTCTTGAACTTAAAATTGAGTCAGATACTGTACCTAACTGCCAACATACAGGCGTAGAAAACACCCAAAAACGCTTGGAAGCCCTGTATCCAAACAAATACAGGCTGCAGGTAGTCGAAATTGAAGAGAATTTTAAAATAGATTTAAAATTAGAATTATGAACAAAATAACCTGTCTCATCGTCGAAGACGAGCCTATTGCCCAAGATATTATCGAAAATTTTATTGGGAGACTACCATTTTTAGAACTCGTGGGCAATGTTGGTAATGTTTTTGATGCTTATGAGGTACTCTCTCGGCAAGCGGTGGACTTAATTTTTTGTGATATTGAAATGCCGCAAATTTCGGGTCTCGAATTTTTAAAATCACTTTCAAATCGTCCACAAGTTATTATGACTACTGCTTTTCACCAATACGCCCACGAGGGTTTTGAATTAGACGTAACTGATTATTTGCTAAAACCCATCGCCTTTGAGCGATTCTTGCGGACAGTACACAAAGTCAAAGAAAAAATTGATGCCAAGAATATCCTAAGCCAAAGCCGAGCGGAAGCGAAGATACCAAGCCCCGCTACCACCACAGCATCACAGTCTGCCGAAGACCATATTTTTGTGAAAGAAAATGGTGATTTGGTAAAAGTATTTTTAGCTGACATTCAATATGTTGAAGCTATGAAAGACTACGTGAAAATCTATATTCAAGACCGATTTATTGTAACGTACCTTACCATGAAAAAAATGGAAGAGAGTCTGCCAGAAGATACTTTTTTGAGAATTCATAAGTCATACATTACCAATCTGAAGCATATAAAAGGTATATCGGGCAATATGTTAGGGATGATTTCAAATACTCAAATCCCTATTGGAATGCAGTATAGAGACGGACTTTTATCCAAAATCGGGCATCAGATGGTGATGCGGTGAGACTAAATCGCGTTTGGTTTTTACTACTGTAGGTCACTAAAAAAAAGGTTAAATTAGGTAGAAATAAATTGGCACTCAGTTCGGTTTATTATTAAATAGTTCGGTCGGTTTCCTGCTGGCTAATAGTTGGTGATGACCCGCAGAAAATGGTTGAATGCAACGGGTTTCAAGAGATAATTGAGTACGTCGAGGGCAAACCCGGCAACGGCATAATCGGGCGAGGCCGTAATCAGGATCACCTGCGGGCGGGGTGCGGTGAGGGCTTTCAGGAAGTCAACCCCGGTCATTTCGGCCATCTCCACATCGAGCAAAATCAGGTCGGGCTGCCGTTGCTGCACGGCTAATAGGGCTTCCACGGCATTGTAATGTTGTCCTACAAGGCCAAGAGTGGCTACACGCTGAACAAATTTTTCCAGCACGGCCCGCGCCGGTTCTTCATCGTCAATAATGCAGCAGGCCAACATCGGGGTCATAAACGGGCAACACGATTGCCGCCAACTTATACCGATTCCCGCGCAATACTCCGAACTTTGGCCCAGAATGCTGACCATCATCAACCGCCACTACCCGCCCAACCCCGGCATCACTGGTGAATCGGCCTGGGATTTAGCCAAATACCTCATCGAGCAGCACGGTATTCAGGTGATTGTGGTCTGCGTAAATCGGTCAGACGATGGCGGGGGCCACAGCCGCAAACCCGTCGGCGAGGTGCATACCATCAACACCGTATATCGGGGCAGAAACAGTATTTTGAAACTAATTTCTGGATTTCTGGACGGTTTCTTTCTAATACGAAAGGCATTGCAGGTCGGTAAAGGCCCGTTTTTGGTCATGACCAGCCCGCCGTTGTTGCCGTTTTGGGCTTCGGTTATGCTTCGCAAACGGGGTTTCTGGCTCTGGTCAATGGACTTGTTTCCCGAAGGATTCGCGGCAGAAGGCAAAATCAGCCCCACAAACCCGGTCTATCGCTGGATAATCCGGCAGACCTACCGCACCCCCCCGCAGCAACTCATCGCCCTCGGCCCGATGCAGGCCGCCCACGTCCGGGCCAAGTATAACCGCCCCGATTTGCCAACCCACATCTTGCCCTGTGGTGTATTGATGCACCAGCACCGCGACCCCAACCGCCCCGCCTGGCGAGCCGACGATGGCAAAATATACCTCGGCTACGCGGGTAATATCGGTGCGGCTCATTCGGTAGTGTTCCTGCAAAGCGTCCTAAAATACCTTGACTCAGTGCGGTTTACGCTGGTTTTAGCCCTGTATGGTCCCAACGCTGATCAGGTTATCCGGCAAGCCACCGGGTGCGACGGGGTGGTTCTGTTGCCCAACATTCCGCGTAGTCAGCTTCACTGGTTAGACTGGCAGTTGGTGAGTTTGCGGCCCGAATGGACGCACATTGCCGTACCGTCAAAAGCGGTGAGTGCAGTTTGTGCCGGTTCGCCGATTGTGTTTTGCGGCAGTGCCGACAGTGATACCTACGTCCTGTTGAAAGATGCAACCGTCTTGATTGATGTCGAACGGACAGACATAGACGAGCAGGTTGCCGCTGTATTGCAAGGCATCACACCCGCTTTGTTAATTGAAAAACGGGCCGCTGCCTGGCAGTTGGCTGTTCAATTGCAACAAAAAGTTGACGAAACCTATCAGGAATTAGCCGCGCTTACTGTGTGAAATTTCTGTGAACAGATGCCGATAATTCCGTCATTTTGGCTTTTGGTCGTATAATGCAGATAAATTTGCCCGGTTATCAGTGCAAATTGTTGGTTGAATTGTTCTTTTTCGATATAAAATAGACCTAACCCATGAAACGAATTGCGGTGTTTACCTCCGGGGGCGATGCGCCGGGCATGAATGCCTGTATCCGGGCTGTTGTCCGGGGGTCGGTCTATCATGGTCTTGAAGTATTTGGGATTCGTCGGGGGTACAGCGGGATGATAAATGGCGATATTTTTCAGATGACATCCCATTCGGTCAGCAACATTGTGCAGCGCGGGGGAACGATTCTGAAATCAGCCCGGAGTAAAGAATTTATGACCCCCGAAGGCCGACAAAAAGCGCACGAACAGATTCAAAAGTTTGGTATCGAGGGCCTGATTGCTATCGGCGGTAACGGCACCTTTACCGGAGCCACCATCTTTTTTGACGAATATGGTATTCCCACCGTCGGTGCACCCGGCACGATTGATAACGACCTCTACGGCACCGACTACACCATTGGTTTCGACACCGCTGTAAACACAGCCCTCGAAGCGATTGACAAAATCCGCGATACGGCAGACTCGCACGACCGCGTATTTTTTGTGGAAGTCATGGGCCGCGATTCGGGCTACATCGCTATTCAGTCGGGCATTGCGGGCGGTGCCGAACTGGTTATGGTGCCGGAAGTTCTCACGCCTATCAGCGAAGTTGTGGAGGTATTACGGCAGGGCTGGAGTCGCCAGAAATCATCGTCTATTATTGTTGTGGCAGAGGGAGAAGTTGAAGGCAACGGGGCCGAAATCGCCGAAAAAATCCGCGCCCGGCTCGATATGGATTTAGACATTCGGGTAACAACGCTCGGCCACATTCAGCGCGGGGGCATCCCAACGGCCTACGACCGGATTCTTGCCAGTCGGCTCGGTTTGGGGGCGTTAGAAGGCTTGATGAACGGAGAGAAAAACGTCATGGCGGGCATCATCAATAACGAACTCGTTTACACGCCCTTTCGCGATACCATCCGGCTGCCCAAACCCATCAACGAAGACTTGCTGCGGATGGTGAAAGTATTGTCGGTGTAGAACAATTGACATATTCGTAGTTTGTAGTGGTTGACTACAAACCAATTACCTGGCCGATAACCACAAACTACAAACCACGAATTGATCTCTATGTCAACCCTCGGCATTTTCAACGTTCCGGCCCCAATTAACGAGCCGGTAAAAGAGTACCGCCCCGGATCTGCCGAACGCCTGGCCGTTCAGCAAGCCCTGGCCGACTACCGCAGTCAGGAAACCGATGTGCCAATGTACATTGGTAATCAGGAAGTTAGAACTGAACTAAAACTCCGTATTAGTCCTCCGCACGACCATCAGCACACGCTCGGTTACTTCTATGAGGGCAACGCACAACACGTTCAGCAAGCCGTTGACGGGGCTTTATCAGCAAAAAAAGCGTGGGCTAATCTGCCCTGGGAGCATCGGGCCGCTATTTTCCTGAAAGCGGCTGACCTTTTGGCCGGACCCTACCGCGCCCGAATCAATGCCGCCACGATGCTCGGACAATCGAAAAATGTGTATCAAGCCGAAATTGATTCAGCTTGCGAGTTGATTGACTTCTTCCGATTCAACGCGCATTTCATGGCCGAGATTTACCGGCAACAGCCCAACTCGTCGCCCGGAGTCTGGAACCGCAGTGAATATCGCCCGCTCGAAGGCTTCGTTCTTGCCGTTACGCCCTTCAACTTCACGGCCATTGCCGGAAATTTACCCACCTCAGCGGCTATGATGGGCAACGTAGTCGTCTGGAAACCAGCCTACACGCAGATTTTGTCGGCGCAGATTATCATGCAGGTTTTGCAGGAAGCGGGGTTGCCCGACGGCGTGATTAACCTGATTTACGTGGATGGGCCGGTAGCGGGCGAAGTCGTTTTCAACCATCCCGATTTTGCCGGATTGCACTTCACGGGCAGCACGGGCGTGTTTCAGCAACTCTGGAAAACCATCGGCAATAACATCAGCATGTACCGCAGTTATCCGCGCATTGTGGGCGAAACGGGTGGCAAAGACTTCATATTCGTACATGAATCGGCTGATGTTCAGGCGGTTGTGACAGGCATGATCCGGGGTGCTTTTGAGTATCAGGGGCAAAAATGCTCGGCGGCATCGCGGGCATACATACCATCGTTGCTGTGGCAGCAGATTTCAGAACTGTTGAAAACCGAGATGGCGACGTTAAAAATGGGCGGTGCCGAAGACTTCACCAACTTCATCAACGCCGTTATTGATCAACGCGCTTTCGACCGCATTAATACGTACCTGCAAAACGCCAAGCAAGACCCCAACGCCGATATCATCATCGGCGGCAACGCCGATGATTCAGTTGGTTATTTCATTGAGCCGACAGTAATTAAAGTATCAGACCCCCACCATCAGCTACTATGCAGTGAGTTATTCGGCCCCGTACTGACGGTTTATGTGTATGACCCGGCCCAACTCGACGGAACTATTGCACTGGTAAACACCACCTCACCGTATGCCCTGACCGGGGCCATCTTCGCCCGCGACCGTTACACCATCAACTACCTCAGTGAGCAACTTTCCGACAGCGCGGGTAACTTCTACATCAATGACAAACCGACTGGGGCCGTTGTCGGTCAGCAGCCATTCGGCGGGGCGCGGGGTTCGGGCACGAACGACAAAGCCGGGTCAATCCTGAACCTGTTGCGCTGGGTATCAGCCCGAACTATCAAAGAGACTTTCGTTTCACCCACGCAGTACGGTTATCCGTTCCTGCAAGCCGACTAAAAAAAGTCATTTTTTTTAGTCGGAGCTTTTGTTCGCTAAAAAATACCCCTACCTTTGCAGTCCCAAATCGAAGAAACATCCGCCGAAAGGCGGTGTTTTGAGCATTGGGAACCGTTCTTTGTCGTATTGGCATCAAAAAATTAGTAGGCAAACACACAGCAGACAGTTTATCTGTATGCACAATTATTTACGATGGAGAGTTTGATCCTGGCTCAGGATGAACGCTAGCGGCAGGCCTAATACATGCAAGTCGAACGGTGTAGTAATACACAGTGGCGAACGGGTGCGTAACGCGTAAGGAACCTGCCTTTAACCGGGG
>JBBRNH010000043.1:0-41042 GCA_038230415.1 Cytophagales bacterium
CGCGTGGCACCGGAAACTGAAATTTCAGTTCGGGGTGGTAAAACATATCATTTTCCACAAAACCCTGCTTGGGGTCTTCGCCAAAAACCATCCCGTCAATCAGCCGCAGATAGCGGTCACGCTCGATCTGGTACTGCGCCGGGTTTTGTTTCTGGTATTCCTGCGCTAATTGCCGCACGCGGGCCAGGCGGTTGCCGGGGTCGGGGTGGGTTGACATAAACTGCGGCACAACCTGCCCCGATTTGTCCTGAATCCGTTTGATGGTGCCGAAAAACTTCGACATCTCACGGGCATCGTAGCCGATTTTGCTCGAATAGCCCACGCCAATCTCGTCTGCTTCCGATTCGTGGGCGCGGCTGTATCCGAGCAGGGCCAACTGCAACCCCTGCGAAGCGGCTTCGGTCAGTTGGCCGGTTTTATCTAAGAAAATAGATCCCAGAATCACGGCTCCTGTGCCAAACAACTGGCTGGTTTGCTGCCGCGCCGAGTGCTGCGCCGTGATGTGGCCGATTTCGTGACCCAGCACCCCGGCAAACTCGGCTTCGTTGTTGAAGTGGGCCATAATACCCCGCGTAAAATACACGTAGCCGCCCGGCACGGCAAAGGCATTAACCACCGGAGAATCAACGATGTAGAACTGATAGGGCAGGTCGGGGCGGTGCGAGATGGCGGCCATCGCTTTGCCTTTTTCGTTGATAAACGCCTGCATCTGCTTGTCTCCATAAAGCCCCATTGAGGCCACCACTGACGGGTGCGACTGCTGACCGATAGCGATTTCCTGCTCTTTCGACATTAAAATCACCTGCCGTTTGCCCGTGACGGGGTTTCGCGAACAGGCCGCAAGCGTAAGCAGGAGGCAGGCAGAGAGCCAAAAGGCCCGATTGAAAACGCGCATAGCGATGAATGGTTTCGGTTTTGACTTAATGAAACAAGCGGTAAACTACTGATTCATTGGGTTTTGTTCGATAAGATTATCCAAGCGCCCGGTCAAAATCAACGCCGGGCGTTTCAACAAGTCAGTTTTGGTAGTTTTGTGGCATCTTAGCAACTTAAATCAGCAACCCCAACAAAGCCCAATGCCGACCCAATTACCTGCTTCCCCTGCCAGCCCCGCCACCCATACCGGCTTTCAACCCACCAAACCGGCGACCCGGCTGCTGTCGCTCGATGCCTTCCGGGGGCTGACCGTGGCTGGCATGATTCTGGTGAACAACCCCGGCGACTGGGGCCATATCTACCCGCCCCTCGAACACGCCGAATGGCACGGCTGGACTCCCACCGACCTGATTTTTCCGTTTTTCCTGTTCATCGTCGGCGTGTCCATCACCTTTGCGTTGCGGGCCGGTGATAATGGGGCCGATGCCAGCCGGAAGATTATCAAACGCGGCCTGACGCTGTTTTTGCTGGGCCTGTTTCTGAATTTCTTCCCCCGGTTTGACCCTACCACCGTCCGAATTATGGGCGTTCTGCAACGCATCGGATTAGTGTATATCGCCTGTTCGTTTGTGTTTGTCAATACCAACGCCCGGCAGCAGGGCTGGATAATTGCTTCGCTGTTAGTAGGTTACTGGCTGATGATGACCCTGATTCCGGTGCCGGGCGTGGGTTTCGCCAACCTTGAACCAACTACCAACCTCGGTGCCTGGATTGACCGGGGCATCCTGACGGGGCCGCACCTCTGGAAAACCGCCAAAGTCTGGGACCCCGAAGGGCTGTTCAGCACCATTCCCGCCATCGGAACGGGTTTGCTGGGTGTGCGCGTGGGAAGCTGGCTGCGCCGAACCGACCATACCACCGCCGAAAAATTAAGCGGACTCTTTGCCGCCGGGGTTCTCTGCACGCTGGCCGGGCTGGTTTGGGACGGTTTCTTCCCGATCAACAAAGCCCTCTGGACGAGTAGTTACGTGCTGCTGGCGGCTGGTTTAGCCATGATTTTTCTGGCAACGGCCTACCAACTGATTGACGTGTGGGGCGCGGCTGCCACGCGCCGACGCGCCTGGGCAATGCCGTTTGTGGGCTATGGCGTAAACGCGATTACGGTCTTTTTTCTGTCCGGCCTGATTCCCCGCGTCATGAACATGATCAAACTCCCCCAACCCGATGGCACCGAATTGGGCTTGAAAGAGGTGCTGTACCAAACCGCATTCGTACCCTATTTCTCTGACCCACGCAACGCATCTCTGGCCGGAGCCGTCACTTTTGTGGGAATATGGGGCGTTATTTTGTGGTGGATGTACCGGGCAGACGTGATTATTAAGGTGTAGTGAATGTCTATATTTGTATAAATAAGCCGTATCATGACAATCTACGGTATTTACGATGAAGTGGCTTACCTAATCGCGACACTCGACCCGGCTAAAGTTGCCGCCTTAAAAGCCCCCGAAGCCGTTCAGCAACGGTTTGATTTGTTAGCGGAAAAATCGAAAGAACAAGCCATAAGCCGTGCCGAGAAAGATGAATTAGACCATTATGTGGTGCTGGAACGGCTGATTCGGTTGGCTAAGATTCGCGCTCAATTCCGCCCTACGTTGTGAGTCGGTACATTCCTGATACCCTCCGTACTGTTGTGGCGAATCGGGCAGATTTTCGGTGTGAGTATTGCCGGGTTTATAGTGCTACTTCGTTTTTCAGCTTTCATATTGACCATGTTGTCAGCATAAAACACGGAGGAGAAACAAATGCCGATAATTTGGCCTATGCCTGCCCCATTTGCAACCTCAACAAAGGCCCTGATATAGCTACATTTTTAGATGACATCACTATGCCGGTTCGGTTATTCAACCTAAGAATTGACTACTGGCATGACCATTTCACTGCCGAGGAAACGGTACTTTTAACGGCCCAAACTGATGTTGGAACGGCAACAATCAAAATTTTGGGTCTTAATCATCCTGATTCAATTATTGAATGCCGGGAAATGATTCGGTTTGGCATATTTTAATTGGCTTGTAACATGACCGATCCCAAACCCCGCCCCAATCACCGGCAGTATCAGCAGGCGTTGAAAAACATGACCCCCGGAGAGAAACTACTGAAAGCCTTTGAGTTATCAGAAATGGGCCGACAGTTGTTTAAAGATGGATTACGGGCGCGGTTCCCGGAGAAAACTGAAGCAGAGATTCATGTACTATTCTTGCAACGGCTCGAAAAATGTCACAACCGGAACTACTGAGTTTTGTGCTGAATCAACTCGAACGGTTGGCAATTCCGTACATGGTTACGGGGTCAGTGGTATCGAGTATCCAGGGAGAACCCCGGCTAACGCACGATATTGACTTTGTTGTTATTCTTGAACCCGTGAACATTCAGGGGTTGGTCGAAGCCTTTTCAGGTCATTCATTCTATCTGAATCCGGCCAGTATTCAGGAAGCTATTGACCAGGGCAGAATGTTCAATGTTATTGACTCCTCGTCGGGAAACAAATTAGATTTCTGGATGCTGACCGATACTGATTTTGATAAAAGCCGGTTTGCCCGACGACGAAAAATCAACGTTTTAGGACTCGACAACTTCATCGCTACTACGCCCGAAGACACCATTTTGAGCAAGTTACAGTGGGCAAACGAGGCCGGTGGCAGCGAAAAACAACTGACCGATGCCGTGCAGGTGTTCGAGATGCAGTTTGATATTCTGGATATAGATTACCTGAAAACGTGGGTTGAGAAATTAATGCTTCAGAACGAATGGCAACAACTCGTTAGCCGCGCCGAACCGTATTGATCGGCCTCATTCCACCCTAACTTCCTCCGGCACGTATTCCAGAATATCACCCGGTTGGCAATCCAACGCCCGGCACAGGGCTTCGAGCGTGCTGAACCGAACGGCTTTGGCCTTGCCCGTTTTCAGCACCGACAGGTTGGCTAAGGTCAGGCCCACGCGCTCGGCTAATTCGGTGAGCGACAGCTTGCGCCGGGCCATCATCACGTCAACATTTACGATTATCGGCATCGGTTTTTTTTGAGAATTGGGGGCTTAAACGGTTAAATCCTGCTCGTGCTGGAGTTGGGTACCGTAGCGAAAAATCTGGGCCAAAGCCAACAGCAACAACCCAATCAGCAACGGCAACCCCTCGGCAGGAAACGCTATGTTGAGCCGTGCTGCAAATGACACCCCAACGCCAAACGATTTCAGCCACGACTGCACAAAAACCCAGCGAAGGCAGTACGTTATCAGTTCCAAAATGGCGTACCCGATAAAACACCAGCCCACCAAAGCAATGCGCCGGGGATGCTCGTCGGTGAAATAAACCGAACGGGTCAACGCCCTGAATACCAGCCGAAACTGATTGGTAATCACGATAAACAGCAAGGCTGTTAGCAGGAGATTTCCATAAAACAACACAATGGCCTGCCACGGAACAGCCTGATAATCAGACCAGGATTCTACTAAAAAAGTTAAGTAGATGAGCGGGTTTCGGGCCGCGTCTAAGCTCGCTTTCGGCGGCAACCCCAGCGAATCAAACCGGGAATTAACACTTTTCATACTCCGGTTCCACTGCCATATATTCCGAAAATTGGGCAACGGATACAGCGTTCCCGGAAACGGAATAAGAACCGTATGGCTCGCTGTAAAAAAACCGCCCCCTCTGATGCTATACACCCCTTCTCGTCCGTACACAATCCGGGCTTCGGGGTCGGCCCGCAACGTTGAGTCAGCAATGCGCTGTCTACGCCTAATTGACTCTTGATTGTTAGCGTTCAGGACACTGTCAATCAAAAATCGAAAGCCAGTTTTTGAGAGAGTCCGACGCATAGTCTCGCTGTATGCGCGGGGTTTTTCTTCCGAACCATATTTGATGATTTTTCTGATCGAAACCCGAACCGAGTCGGGCGGCTGTTGCAAATAATGTATGTCTGTGTAACCTAATTGGGCACCACCGCTTTCTAAATCATACGGAAAGGGCGGATTTAAATCGGGTTCGGGCTTCCTGAGTGTGTCGTACTCAATCCGGGGCTTGTTTCCTTCCAGCCGGTGCAATAGCTGGTCGGCCCTTCGGGGTAGTTCTGCTAAGATAATGACCAACAAAACTGAGCCGAGGATCATAATTCCGATCTGAAAATTATACAGCACCGCAAACAGCCGATGCAGGAAATGAAGTAGGCGGGGTGGTTTCATCGGGCATAGCTTAAAGTTGATGATACAAGTATCGGTAAATATTTATTGATAATCAATAAATATTTACCGATACTAAAAACTTCATCCGTTTATCCGCCCTTCACTACACTCAGTATTTGCCAGTCAGTCGGAGCGTTGTCGTTTTGGACTGCTATTTTCACGGCTGAACCTGACAAAACCCAACAAAACCATGACCCCGACCCAGACCCAACCCCAGATTGACCCATCCGCCCAGCACGAAATCAGCCGCTGGCTGACCGGCAACTACGATGCCGATACCAAAGCCGCTATCCAGAAACTCGTTGACGAAAACGCCACCGCTGACCTCACCGACTCGTTTTACCGGACGCTCGAATTTGGCACCGGCGGCCTGCGCGGGGTTATTGGCGTGGGGTCAAACCGGATGAACCGCTACACCGTCGGCACCGCCACCCAGGGGCTTGCCAACTACCTCAATCAGGTGTTTGCGGGGCAGGATATTTCCGTTGCCATTGCCCACGACAGCCGCCGGATGAGTCCCGAGTTTGCCCAAATTGCCGCCGATATTTTTTCGGCCAACGGCATCACGGTCTATCTCTTCAGCGAACTCCGGCCAACGCCCGAACTCTCTTTTGCCATCCGGCAACTCGGCTGCAAAAGCGGCTTGGTCATCACGGCATCGCACAACCCGCCCGAATACAACGGCTATAAAGTGTATTGGGACGACGGCTCGCAGGTGGTGGCCCCGCACGACAAAGCCATTATTGACGAAGTGACCAAGGTACAATCGGTTGATGATGTGAAGTTTACGGGCGACCCGGCCAAGATTCACGCCATTCTCGAAGACATTGACGCGCCGTATTTGGAGCGGGTGAAAGCCAACGCCGTGAACCCCGACGTGATTGCCCGGCAACACGCCATGAGCATCGTCTATACACCCATTCACGGCACCGGCATCACCCTTGTGCCAAAAGCATTGGCCGGTCTGGGCTTCGACAATGTGCACATTGTGGAAGCCCAGGCCACGCCCGATGGCAATTTTCCGACGGTGAAATCGCCGAACCCCGAAGAACGTGAAGCCATGCAGATGGCCCTCGACTTAGCCGAAACGATCAACGCCGACCTGATTCTTGCCACCGACCCCGATGCCGACCGGGTGGGTGCCGGAGCCAGAAACCATCACGGTGCGTTTGAACTCCTGAACGGCAATCAGATGGCGAGTCTGCTGATTTTTTACCTCTTGCGAGCCTGGAAAGATGCGGGCAAACTAACCGGCAACGAGTTTATTGCAAAGACCATCGTCACCACAGACCTGATTGACCGGATGTGCGACCGCTACGGCGTGACCTGCTACAACACCCTGACCGGCTTCAAATACATTGCCGCCGTGATTCGGGAACTCGAAGGCAAGGAACAGTTTATTGGCGGGGGCGAAGAAAGCTACGGCTACCTCATCGGTGATTTTGTGCGCGACAAAGATGCCATTGCCTCTTGCGCCATGATTGCCGAACTGACCGCATCGGCTAAAGACAACGGCCTGAGTTTGTTCGATTTGCTGATGCAGATGTATCAGGAAAACGGCTTTTACTACGAGTCTATGGTGTCGCTGACGAAGAAAGGTAAAACCGGGGCCGAAGACATTCAGCAGATGATGGCTGATTTCAGGGCCACGCCCCCCACCGAAATCGCCGGGTCTAAAGTGGTTCGGATTGACGACTATAAATCCCTCGAACGCACCGACGCGGCAACGGGTCAGAAAACGGTGATCGAATCGGGCAAGCTGGGCATCGAATCATCGAATGTGTTGCAGTTTTTCACGGCAGACGGCACCAAAGTATCGGCACGGCCATCAGGAACGGAGCCAAAAATCAAGTTTTATGTGAGCGTAGTAGAACCCCTCGCCAGCAAAGAAGCCTTTGACGACACATACGCCGAACTGAAAGAAAAAGCCAAACGCGCTATCGGGGATTTGGGCGTGATGTAGTAGATTTCAACGTTGCATAAAAAAACCGTTGCCCGACACTAATCGGACTACTTCCCGTAGGTCGCAAAAAAGTCGGCGTTGTCTTTCAGGCCCTCGTAGAAGAAAAACACCTCACTTTTGTAGCCCGCCTGCCGGTTGGCATCAACCATTTGCTGCAAAAAGGCAGTTGTCGGCGCGTAGGTTCCTACTTTGAGCAACACGCCCGGAGCCACCAAATCGCGCTTGTCGAACGGCACTTGCGTTGGTACAATCTTGGCGATTTCGGCGCGGTAATCGGCAATGTTGTATCGGTAAATCTGCGGGCAAACCATGTCCACCCAGCCGTTGGCAACCCACGTCGGCCAGTCCTGCAAATACTCGGTTTTGGCAAACGGAAACACACTGGGAGCCATCGAGATTTTGAGCGCGGGCCGCAGTTGCCGGAGGTCGGTGCTGATTCGTTTCATAAAGTCGTTGAGCTTGCCGGCCCGCCAGTCAATCCAGGCCGCGTTTTTAGGGTCGGCGGGCGGCACGGCACCGCCGTTTTCGGCTTTGTAGAGACTGACCACGCCGGGGTTGTAGCCGCACTCGACGGGCAGGGCGGGCAGGCGGTCGTCGCCCTGAATACCGTCTAAATCGGGGTATTTCTGCACCACTTCGCGCAACAGAGAGAGCATGAAGTTCTGCACATTGGGGTCAAGGGCGTTCATCCAGCGAAAGCCGTTTTTGGTTACGATTTTACCATCGGCACCGAGCGCGGCCCAATCGGGTTTCACGCGCAGAATATGCTCGCCGAGGCCGCTGTTATCGGCAGCGAACCCGTATTCAAACCAGGCATAAACTTTGATATTGTATTTTTTGGCTTCGTTAATGATCTCGCGCAACGGGTCTCGCCCTTCCAGCCGACTCTCGATGGCACTCACGTTGAAGGTGCGCTGCACCACTTCGCTGGGATACAGGGTGTACCCCTTGTTCCACATCACCACAAAAATATGATTGATGCCGCTTTTGGCGCAGGTCTCAACGGCGGCTTTGAGATTATCCTGGCTGTAGAGCGCATTGCTGGCAACGTTGGTGAGCCAAACGCCCCGCACGGCAGTGGCAGCGGTGGGCGTGGTGGGGGTTGGAGTAACGGGAGTTTCGGCTTTTTTGCAGGCTGTCAGACCAATAGCCGCAACGAGAAACGCAGAGAATAGCAGGCGCATAGTGGATTGTTGATAAGTCGGTGCAAAAAACTGAAATTAAAACCAGATTAATACCAAATCCGGTTAGATTTGCTGATTACAACCATATCCTGTTTTCAACACTGCTTACCAAACATTGTTCTGTTTTATGAAAAAACTCGTACTCCTTTTCCTGTTCAACGTGGTCTGGATGGCCGCCATTGGGCAGGGTGTTAAATTTTCGGGACGCATTGCCGACTCCGAAACCGGCGAGGTCGTTGTGGGGGCCAACGTTGCCGTGAAAGGCACCACCAAAGGCACCTTCGCCGATGGGCAGGGCCGGTTTTCGCTTACTGCCCCGGCGGGGAGTGTGCTGGTTATTTCGAGCATCGGCTTCGAGTCGCAGGAAATAGCCGGGTCTGATAACATGGCCGTTTCGCTGAAAGCCTCCAACCGTTCGCTGACGGAGGTGGTGGTGGTGGGCTACGGCACCCAGAAAAAAGCAACCCTCACCGGAGCCGTTACCCAACTCAAGGCCGAAGACCTCACCCGGCGGCAGGTGGCAACGGCCAGTAACCTCTTGCAGGGGCTGGCTCCGGGCGTGTCGGTGTTTCAGACATCGGGCAAACCCGGTGCCGACGGAGCCACAATTCGGGTGCGAGGGCAAGGCTCGGTTTTCTCTGACCAGGGCGCGTTGATTCTGGTTGACGGTGTGGTGTCGAGTTTCGATTTGGTTGACCCCAACGCCATCGAAAACGTGGTGGTGCTGAAAGATGCCGCTTCGACCTCCATCTACGGGTCGCGGGGGTCGAACGGGGTAATCCTCGTTACCACCAAACGGGGCAGCAAACAGGGCATTCGGGTGAGCTACAACGCCTTTGTGACCCAACAACGGGCCACCAACATTCCACAGAAAGTGTCGGCCATTGACCATATGGAACTCAGCAACGAGGCCCAGCGCATCTCAACGGGCAACCCGGCGGCTTTTGTATTTCCGCAGACGCTGATTGACCGCTACAAAACATCGGCCCCGGATAACCTCGAAATTTTCGATAACGACTGGGTGAAACTGCTCCTGACCAACAGCGGCCTCATGCAAAACCACAACATTACGGTGGATGCGGGCAGCGAAAAGGCCAGCATTTTTGCGTCTGTTTCGTACCTCAACCAGCAGGGCCTTATCCCCAACAACAGTTTCAGCCGGTTCGATTTGCGGCTGAACCCCGACATTCGATTCAGCGACAAGCTGCGGCTGTCGTCGGTGCTGTATTTCAATCAGGGAACGCGCACCGAACCGGCGGGCGGCACACCGGAGTTTATTATCCGGCAGGCGATTGGGATTCCGGCCACCGGCCCGGCTAAATTCGGCGACGGTCAATACGGCGATGCGGGCCAGAGCAACCGGCGCAATCCGCTGGGGCAGGCCGAAAAAAGCGGGACGTTTACTGAAATCACACCCTCGTTTTTGGGCAAGGTCAACCTGATTTATACGCCCGTCAGAGGCTTAGAACTCGAAACGTCGTTTGCCCGCGAGCAGGGCAACCCGTATAGCAAGCGGTTTCAGACCAACTACGATGTGTATGTGCCGAACATTGCCAACCGCACCTACGATTTCAGTTCAAAGTATCCCGGCACCAACTCCCTGAGCCAGCTATACCGGATTAACGTCAGAAACACGTTTCTGGCCCAGGCCTCGTATCGGTACAGCACGACCAGCCACGACGCGAAAATTTTAGTGGGTTTTCAGACCGAAGACGAAAAAAACAGCACGTTGGGCGCGTCCCGAACCGATTTTGTGAACGAAGCCCTGCCGTACATCGGCCTCGGCGGAGCCAACCGCGATAACTCCGGCGGGGCCAGCGAAATTGCTTTAGCCGGTGGTTACGCCCGGTTGAACTACGCCTTCCGCGACAAGTATCTGTTTGAAATAAACGGGCGTTACGATGCCTCGTCGCGGTTTTCGCAGGTGCTTAACAAGCAGTGGGGCTTCTTTCCGTCGGCCTCGGCGGGTTGGGTATTCAGCAACGAAACGTTTTTTTCGGGCCTGAACAATATTGTGCAGTTTGGTAAAATCCGGGCTTCTTACGGCTCGTTGGGTAATCAGGGTGTTGGCAGTCGCTACCCGTTTGCGGCCAATTACAGTTCGGGAACCGATTATTATTTCAACAACACCATCAACGCGGGCTACGCGCTCTTGGACGCAGCCAACCCCAACGTGTCGTGGGAAACCTCGACCCAGTTTGATGCCGGGCTTGACCTGACGTTTGCCAAGGGTCTGACGGTGACGTTTGACTATTACGCCAAAACGATCCGCGATTTGCTCCTCCGCAAGCCCATCCCAACCTACGTGGGCCTGAATCCGGCCTACCTGAACCTCGGCAGCATGGAAAACCGGGGCTGGGAACTATCCGTAAACTACCGCCACAGCTTTGGCAAACTGCGCTTCGACGGGACGGCGTTGCTCTCCGACGTGAAAAACAAGGTGTTGAGCCTGCCCGGCGTGCCGTATCTCGATGAGGGCCTCAACCGTTCGGAAGTGGGCCAGCCGCTGCGGTCGTACTTCGGCTACGTGGCCGACGGGTTCTTTCAGTCGAAGGCCGACATTGATGCTTCTCCGAAGCACTTTTTTACGCCCAATCCCGGCGACATCAAGTACAAAGACGTGAACGGCGACGGGGTGGTGAATGCCGACGACCGGGCGTATATCGGCAATAATTTCCCGCGCTACGAATACAGTTTTAACCTCAACCTGAACTACGGTATTTTTGACCTGAACGCTTTTTTGCAGGGCGTAGGCCGCAAAGACAACTACATCTCCGGCACGGGGGCATGGCCGTTTTTTGCGGGCGATTTCATTCCGTCGCTCCTGGAAATGCACAAAGATTACTGGCGGGCCGACAATCCGAACGCCCGTTTTCCGCGCCTGACCCCGACGATTGGCGTGAACAGCACAAACTCGTCGTTTTGGGTAATCAGCTCGTCGTATCTCCGCATCAAGAATATCAATATTGGGGTTAAGCTACCGCAGACCATCGTCTCGAAACTAAAAATGCAGTCGGCCCGGTTGTATTTCAGCGGCCAGAACCTACTGACATTCACCAAGTTCTGGAAAGGGTTTGACCCGGAATTAAATGACAACAACGCCCAGTTTTATCCCATCCTGAAAACCTACACGGTAGGGCTGAATCTGAAATTTTAAAAACGAACCACCCCCAACCCCCTCCTAAAACAGGAGGGGGCTTTGCAAAGACTTCGCCTTTGTTTCGTCCAGCACAAAAAGCCGAAGGCTTTTGTTAGCCCCCTCCTGTTTTAGGAGGGGGTTGGGGGTGGTCAGACACAACACACAATGAAAAAGACACTCATCTTTCTGCTGACCCTCGGCATGGCCGGTTGCAGCAATTTCTTAGACCGGCAGCCGTTGGATTCGCCGTCGAGCGTGACCTTTTACGCCAACGAAGCCGAAATTCGGCTCGGTCTGACCGGCGTGTACAATGCCGCATTCTGGAACAACCGGGGTAATGTCCCCGACCTCAAACGCATCGAAGGGGCCACCGACCTCCTGATTTCGCGCAAAAGCGACCCCGAAGCCATCATCGCGCAGGGCGACAACGGGCCGTTCGTACCGGGTAACGCCTGGCCCGACCTCACGTGGCAGCAGGGCTACAAACTTGTGTCGCGGGCCAATCTATTTCTCGAAGGCATGAAAGCGGGCGAGGCCCTAACCCCCAAAGCGACTTACGCCCGGCTGCGGGCCGAAGCCCTCACGATGCGGGCCTGGGGTTATTTTCACCTCATGACGTGGTTTGGCGATGTGCCGTTTTACAGCCGCCCCCTCGAAACCAGCGAATACGAAACCGTTCTGAAAACGCCCGTTGCCCAGATTGTGAGCGCTTTATACAAAGACCTCGACGAAGCCTACGCAGCCCTCGAACTAAACCCCGCCGACCGGGGCCGGGCCGGCAAAGGTTTCGCCTACGGCCTGAAAGCAAAACTGGCCCTGCTCATCAAAGACTGGAAAACGGTGGAAGACGCAACGGGTACACTCATCAAAAGCGGCAATTACAGCCTTAACCCCAGCTACCAAAACCTGTTTACACTGGCCGGGCAAACCGCCAACGCGGGCCGCGAGGTGATGATGCAGATGATGTACCCGGCAGAAAACCCGAACATTGCCAACTGGCAGGTGGTGGGTTACACGCCCCGCCAAACCCTCGGCGCACAGAGCAACAATTTTCCCACCCAGGCAATGGTGGATAAGTTTGAGTGCACAGACGGCAAACGGATTGACGAATCGCCGTTGTATGACCCGGCTAACCCCAGCCGCAACCGCGACCGCCGACTCCGCCTGACGCTCTATATGCCCAACGACACGATGAACGTCAGGATGAGTAAAACGGCGGCCCTGCCCTACCAAAACCCGAACCAGCAGTTTATTTACAACATTCACAGTGACCAGATTTTTCGGTACAACTGGAACACCCAAAAATATGACGTGGTGGTGGGCAATCCCGATTTTGTGACCTCCTCAAACGGCGTTTGGCAGTTTGGTTCGACGGGTGCGGTGGGTGGCGTGGGCTACGTGTGGCGCAAATACAACGACCCTGACCAGTATTCGTGGGAACTCAAAACGCCGTTTATCCTCATGCGCTACGCCGAGATTCTGCTGATGTATGCCGAAGCCAAAATTGAGCAAGGCACGATAGACGGATCGGTGACGGATGCCGTCAACGCCGTGCGTCGGCGGGCGGGGCAGCCCAACACAACGGCAGCAGCAGCCCCGGTCCTGCGGCAGCTTGTGCGCCGGGAACGGGCCGTTGAGTTTGCTACCGAAGGCTTGCGGCTGTTCGACATTCGGCGGTGGGGTATTGTGCAGGACGTGCTGAACACGACCATTGTGGGGGCAGCCAAAAACCCGGCCAACGTGCCGGCCATACCGTCGTTTGGTAGCAAAGGGTCGGTGCAGGATCTGAATGACATTCCCGATTATTCGGCCAGTGTCGCGCTTCGTATCAGCAGCCGCAACGAAGTCCGCAAAAACACGGCCAAGCATAACCTGTGGCCCATTCCGCAGGGCGAATTAGACAAAAACAAGGGCCTGACCCAAAACACGGGCTGGTAGAACGACCCGTTTTTTTGCCGGAATAAGTGCGGAACGCAGTCTCGAAACGGGGCTGCGTTCCGCACTTATTGGCTGTTCAAGCAGCGAAATTAATCTCATCAACAAATCAGCGGTTCACCTGGCCCAAATCAACCTTGGCCGATTACTGGCTCCGATTGATGACCCAATCATCAATCGGAGCCGATTTCAAAGACGGCATATATGGCCCCGTAAATAGCGTTTATCGCAATGTTAGCTGCCTATTAACTCCGCATCAATTTTCGGTAGATACTTAATTTAGTTTGCTTTTGACTGAAATAATCAGTGAGCATTTCTACCCAATTTTAACATACTTATTCATGAAACACGCTTACCAATTGGCTTTCCGAACCCTATCGCTGCTGGCCTTGTGCTGGCTGCTGGCAACGGGAGCCTTCGCACAGGGCCGGAAAATTACCGGACGCATCCTCGACGGGTCAGATAATATTCCGCTGCCCGGAGCCAACGTGGTGATTAAAGGCACCCAAACCGGCGTTGTTACCGACGGGCAGGGGCGTTTTTCGCTCAACGTAACCGGCGACAAAGACGTACTGACGATTTCGGCCATCGGGTTTGCGGCCCGCGAAATTGCCATCGGCAACCGCAGCGAGGTAGAAGTGGTAATGGCCGTTGACGTGAAAACGCTCAACGAAGTAGTGGTGACGGGCTACGGCGCACAGGCTAAACGCGACATTACGGGGGCCGTTGCTACGGTCGATACCAAGCAACTGCTGTCTATTCCGGCCACCAACCTCGGTCAGGCCTTGCAGGGCCGGGTGGCGGGGGTGCAGGTCGGCAACGACAACTCGCCGGGCGGGGGCGTAATGGTCAGGATTCGCGGATTCGGCACCATCAACGACAACTCACCGCTGTATGTGATTGACGGAACGCCCACCAAAGGCAACCTCAACACGCTGAACCTGAACGACATCGAATCATTACAGGTGTTGAAAGATGCCTCGGCGGCCAGCATTTATGGCTCGCGGGCGGGCAACGGCGTGGTAATCATCACGACCAAAAAAGGCAAGGCGGGCAAGCCAAAATTCACCTACGATGTCTATTATGGTTCGCAGCGGCACGGCAAACTACTCAATATGCTCAACACCGAGGAATACGCCAAGCTGACCTGGGAAGCGCGGATAAACGCCGGGGCCGTAGCCGCCAACGGTAATCCGGCGCACTCGCAGTTTGGCAACGGCCCCACGCCCGTTATCCCCGATTATGTGTTTCCGAGTGGCGCGTCGGCCAGCGACCCCCGCGTGGCGCAGGATGCCAACGGGAACTACATCAACTACGGCAATAACATTGACGGAACGGATTTCAACAAAACAAAGTGGCTCATCACAAAAGCCAATAAGCAGGGAACCAACTGGTTACAGGAAGTTTATGGCAACGTAGCCCCAATTCAGAATCACCAGTTGGGCGTGTCGGGTGGCAACGAGTCGGGCCGGTATGCGATGAGCCTGAACTATTTCAACCAGCAGGGCATCATGCAATACACGGGCTACAAACGCTATTCGCTGCGGGCCAACACCGAGTTTAACATCAACAAGCACGTGCGCGTTGGGCAAAACTTTCAGGTAGCTTTTGGCGAGCGGACCGGGCAGCCCAATGGCAACAGCAACGAGAGCAACCCCACCTCGTTTGCCTACCGGATTCAACCCATTATTCCGGTTTATGACGTGACGGGCTTTTTTGCCGGCACACGCGGGGGCGACCTCGACAACGCCAACAACCCCATCGCGCAGTTGTATCGCAACAAAGAAAACGTGCAGAAAGAAATGCGGCTCTTTGGCAATGCCTATGCCGAGGTCGACATCCTGAAAAACCTGACCGCCCGCACCAGTTTCGGGATTGACTATAACCTGTTTAACTACCGCAACTATACCATCCGCGACATCGAATCTGCCGAAGCGCGGGGCGCAAACGCGCTGCAAACCAGCAATAACTACGACTGGACCTGGACCTGGTATAACACCCTGACCTACAACGTGAATCTGGGCAACAAGAGCCGCCTGAACGTGATTGCCGGTACGGAATCCATCAAGAACTACTTCGAGTTTTTCGATGCCAGCCGCACCAGTTTTGCCAACGACGACATTGATAACCGCTACCTGAGCGCGGGAACGGGCGTACAGACCAACAACGGCGGGGCCTCAAACTGGCGGTTAGCGTCGGAGTTCGCCAAGGTAAACTACGCCTTTAACGACCGCTACCTGATTGATGCCACCGTCCGGCGCGACCGCTCGTCGCGGTTTGCCAGGGAGTTCCGCACGGCATACTTTCCGGCGGTGAGCGCGGGCTGGCGTTTCTCGCAGGAGAACTTTATGAAGGGAATTTCGTGGCTCGACGAAGCCAAACTGCGCGTGGGCTACGGCCAAACCGGCAACCAGGAAATCGGTAACTACAATTCCTACACCCAGTTCAGCACCAACCCCATCACGTCATTTTATGACCTGAACGGCTCGCGCACCAGCTCGATTCCGGGCTATGAACTCACCCAGTTCGGCAACGCCAAAGCCAAGTGGGAAACCACCACCAGCACCAACATCGGTCTGGATGCCTCGCTGCTGAAGAACCGGCTCAACATCACCCTCGACTGGTACACCCGCCAAACGAGCGATATGCTGTTTCCGGTGGCGGCTCCGCTTACGGCGGGCGTGGCTGCGGTGCCGTTTCAGAACATTGGCAAGATGAGCAACAAGGGCGTTGACATAGGCATCAACTACGCCGGACGGACGGGTATCCGCGATCTGACCTACGACGTATCGGCCAACGTCAGCACCTACCGCAACTCGGTAGTTAAAACCAACGGCGACCCCAACACCCAGTATTTCGGTATCAACGACGAACGGGTGCAGAACTTCGTGGTGACGCAGCAAAACGCGCCGATTTCGTCGTTTTTCGGGTACGTGATTGACGGTATTTTCCAGACCAACGAAGAGGGCAAGGCCGCACCCGTGCAGTTTGGCAACGCGGCTGCCGAAAACGTGGCCGGGCGGTTTAAGTTTCGGGATGTAAACGGCGACGGCGTGATCAACACCAAAGACCAGACCATCATCGGCAACCCGCACCCCAAGTTTACCTACGGCATGAACTTAGCCGTGAACTACCGCAACCTCTCGCTGACGGTGTTTGGGCAGGGCGTGCAGGGCAACGATATTTTTAACTACACCAAGTACTGGACCGATTTCCCGACGTTTGCCGGTAATCGCTCAACCCGGATGCTGTATCAGTCGTGGCGGCCCGGTGCCACCGATGCCATTCTGCCCAAGCTGACATCGAGCGATCAGGTGAGTATCCAGCCTTCGACCTATTACATCGAAAAAGGCTCGTATTTTCGCCTGAAAAACATCCAACTCACCTACCGGCTGCCTCAGCCGTTGCTCACCAAACTGCGGATGGGCGGGTTGTCGGTGTATGTGCAGGGCCAAAACCTGCTGACCGTAACGAAGTATTCGGGCATGGACCCGGAGATTAACCTGCGGAACTACACGGCGGGTAACGACCGGCAGATTGGCGTGGACGGCGGGGCCTATCCCGTGGCAAAAACAATTTTGGTAGGCTTAAACCTGAGTTTCTAAAACCATGAAAAAGATAACAATCATTCTCCTTACGTTTTGTCTGGCCGTAGCGTCTTCCTGCGCCGACAAGTTCTTAGACGTGCAACCGAAAGCCGCACTGTCGGCAACGGCCCTGCAAAACAAGGCGGGCGTAAACTCGCTGCTCGTCGGAGCCTATGCCCTGCTCGATGGCTGGGCCACGCCCGAAGGTGCTTTCCGGTCGTATCAGGTCGGGGCCGACAACTGGGTGTATGGCAGCGTTGCCTCTGACGATGCCTACAAAGGCACGATTGCGGGCGACCAACCCCCGATTTCGTTGATCGAACAGGCTAATATTCAGGCCGATAACGTGTATTTCCGGGGGAAGTGGCGCGGGATGTACGACGGTATTGCCCGCAGTAACGATGCGTTGCAGACGATGGCCGCAGCCAAAGACATGACCGATGCCGAAAAAGCCCAAATCACGGCGGAAGCCCGGTTTCTGCGGGGTCACTACCACTTTGAACTCAAGAAGATGTTCAACAACGTGGTGTACATAGACGAGAAAATCTATGACCCGAACAACCTCGAAAGCACTAAACTGCCCAACACGACCGACATCTGGCCCCAGATTGTGGCCGACCTGAGCGCGGCCTACGGAGCCTTACCCGCCAAACAAACGCAGCCGGGCCGCCCTACCAAGTGGGCCGCCGGAGCCGAGTTAGCCAAAGCGTATCTGTTCCAGAAAAAATACGCCGAAGCCAAAACCCTGCTCGAAGCCATCGTTGCCAGCGGGCAGTATAAACTCATGGATCGGTTTCACGACAATTTCCGGGCCGTTACCAACAACAACACCGAGTCTGTTTTTGAGGTGCAGTATTCGGTAAATGACGGCGCAGCAGGGGGCGAAAACGGCAACGTCGGCAGTACCCTCAACTATCCCTACGGTGGCGGTGGGGTAACAACCTGCTGCGGATTTTTTCAGCCCTCGCAAAACCTCGTCAACGCCTTCAAGACCGATGCCAATGGCCTGCCATTGATGGACACGTTTAATGCCGACGACGTAAAAAGCGATCAGGGTATCGAATCAACGGCTTCGTTTACGCCCGACACCCGCGCCGTTGATCCCCGGCTCGACTGGACGGTGGGCCGGCGCGGGATTCAGTACCTCGACTGGGGCGTTCACCCCGGCAAAGCGTATGTACGTGACCAGGCCTACGGCGGACCGTATTCGCCCAAGAAGCACGTTATGTATCGGTCAGATGTTGGCACGAACACCTTCGCGGGTAACCCCCGCCTGAACGCCAACAACTACCGCATGATTCGGTACAGCCACGTGTTGCTGTGGCTGGCCGAAATCGAGGTGGAAGTCGGTGATTTAGAAAAAGCCCGTAGCTACGTGAATCAGATTCGGAACCGGGCGGCCAACCCCGACGGATTCGTGAAAAACACCGACGGAACCGTTGCCTCCAACTACGTGATAAAGCCGTATTCGGTGGCCTGGACGGACAAAACCGTTGCCCGGAAAGCCGTGCAGTTTGAGCAACGTTTAGAGTTTGCGATGGAGGGCCACCGCCGGTTCGACCTCATCCGGTGGGGCATTGCCGACCAAACGCTGAACGCCTACTACACCACCGAAAAAGCGAAGCGCAGCTACCTGAACGGCGTGCAGTTTGTGAAAGGCAAGCACGAGTATTTCCCGATTCCGTTGCAGGAAATTCAGAACAGCCAGAAAGACGGGAAAGCCACGTTGCAGCAAAACCCCGGCTATTGAGTTGCGTAGTTGATGATTTACCTCCTCAGCCTGTGTTCTCGCAGGCTGAGGAAATAGGGTGGTTGGTGGTTCGGACCTGGTTGGCTAATTTGCCAGTCAAGCCCGAACCACCAACCACTTTTTTTATGTACCATCTTGCCCAGGTCAATATCTCCCGGCTGCTTGCCCCGATAGACGACCCGCTCATCGCCGGTTTCAAAGCCGCCCTCGGCCCCGTTAACGCGCTGGCCGAAAGCAGCCCCGGTTTCGTCTGGCGGCTAAAATCAGAGGGGGGTAATGCGACCGACATTCAGGCGTTTGATGATGAACTGATTATCGTGAATATGTCGGTCTGGGAGAGCGTTGAGACATTGCGGACGTTCGCGTTTCAGTCGGCCCACACCCCGTTTATGAAGCGTCGTAAAGAATGGTTCAGTAAATTCCCGACCAATCAGGTCGCGCTCTGGTGGATTCGGGCGGGCCACACACCCACCGTCGCCGAAGCCAAAGAACGGTTGCGGTCGCTGGATGAAAACGGCGATACGGCGTTTGCTTTCACGTTTCGGAACCTGTTTCCACAGCCCGAAGTGGTTTAAAATTATAGCCTACTCCCAGTTTTTGTCTTCTTTTGCCGTAAATTCAACCACTGAACAGCATTGACACAGAAACAGCAGTTAATCGAATTTAAAATAACCATTCAGGAGGGGCTGGAACGGTTAGAAGAAGAACTGATGCTGGCAAATCCTGCGTCTTACACCGACGAAGAGCATGACTTTCTCATTAAAAAGTGCGGGAATTCAGCCGGATATAGACCGAAATAAATCGGCAACTGACTAAATTTATGGATTGAACCTATTGACAGGTAACCGTGATGAGCATAGCAGACCAGGCAACTGTGGCTCACCCCATTATTGCCCCAACCCTCGCCGATCTCGACGCTGCTGCCCGGCAACTCCTGACACAAGCCGGAACCCGGCGCGCGTGGTTGTTTTTTGGCGAGATGGGCGCGGGTAAAACCACGTTTATCAAGGCGATTTGCCGGGTATTGGGCGTGGTGAGCGTGGTGCAAAGCCCTACCTTTGGGTTAGTGAACGAATACACCACCGACACCGGCGAATCGGTTTATCATTTCGATTGTTATCGGCTCCGTAACGAAGCCGAAGCGTTGGACATTGGTATCGAGGAGTATTTCGATTCGGGCGCGTATTGCTTTGTGGAGTGGCCCGAAAAAATACCGTCGTTGTGGCCTGATGACGCACTCCGCGTAACATTGACTGTGGGCGAAAACGACGAACGAATAATAAGTTTGTAAGTCAAAAGTCAGTCAGTGACCCTGACTGACTTTCGACCTGCGACTTTTGACTTAAAAAAAATGACTGGATTCGAGGCATTGGCAAAACAAACGGCCCTGTATCCGCAGGAAGCCCCGGCACTGGTCAAAACCAACCGCAACGGGCTGACCATTGGCCTGCCCAAAGAAGTGTCGTTACAGGAAAATCGGATCGCCCTCACGCCCGAAGCGGTGGCTATCCTGGTCAGAAACGGCCACAATGTGCTGGTCGAAACCGGCGCGGGCGGTGGAGCCAAATTTTCGGACAACGAATACAGCGAAGCCGGCGCACAGATTGCCTACTCGGCCCGCGAAGCCTTCGATGCCACACTGATTCTGAAAATCGAGCCATTGGTTGAGGCCGAATTTGAGTTGATAAAACCCGGCAGTACCCTTATCTCGGTTATCAATATGCCCTCGCGAGACCGGGGATACTTCGAGAAACTCAACGAGAAACAAATCACGGCCTTCGCCTACGAATACATTGAAGATCAGAGCGGTGCGCTGCCCATAATCCGGTCAATGAGCGAAATTGCGGGTAGTGTCGTGATGGGTATTGCGGGCGAAATTCTCAGCAGTGCGTCGGGCGGGCGGGGCATCATTGTGGGCGGTATCACGGGCGTTCCACCCACCAAAGTGGTACTGCTCGGCGCGGGAACGGTGGCCGAATTTGCCATCCGCACGGCCATCGGCATGGGGGCCGACGTAAAAGCATTCGACCGGCATCTGTACAAACTCCAACGCCTGAAATACGCCGTTGGGCAGTCTATTTACACCTCGATTATTGATTCCGACACGCTCGCCGAAGCCGTGGAACGCGCCGACGTGGTGATTGGGGCGATGCGGGCCGACGACGGGCTGAGTCCGGTGATTGTGAGCGAAGAAACCGTCTCGCGCATGAAACCCGACTCGGTGATTATTGACGTTTCGATTGATCAGGGCGGCAATTTCGAGACCTCGCGGATGACCAACCACCGCCAGCCGACCTTCACCGCCCACGGCGTGATTCACTACTGCGTACCGAACATTGCGGCCCGCGTGGCCCGCACGGCGAGCATGGCGTTAAGCACTATTTTTATGCCGTTTTTGCTGCAAACCGGCACCACCGGCGGCATCGAGGAGATGCTGTATGCGAACCGTTGGTTTATGAAAGGCGTTTATACCCACAAAGGCACCCTGACAAACGCCTACATCGCCCGCAAGTTCTCGATGCGTTATAAAGACCTGGAACTCCTGCTGGCCGCCCGGTTTTAACCATGATTAACTACTCTAACGAAAACACGATTCTTGACGATGCCAATTCGCCGGAGATCAACAAGGCGTTGATGGGCGAGATTTCGTCCGATTTTGTTCGCGTGTCTGACCAACTCAAAGACGCAGCCTACCAGATTCGCAAGCGCGGTTTCTCCGACAACCCGATTTTTGTGGTCACGCGCCGAACCGTCGAACTCGGCCAACTGCTCATCGGCGCGGGCGAGATGGACAATCAGTATCACTACCGGGCCTCTTTCTTAGATGAGTTTATTCAGCGTCAACTCATTGGCCCTGAAGCCGTTGAGTTGTTCAAAGAACATTACCGCAACCCCGACGAGTATGCCTGTCTGTTTGTGATTCAGGGCGATTTCACGGGCTTTGTCTATATACCGTATCCCGAAGATTGAGTAAACGGCACAACGGCGGGCCGCTTTGTGCGTTTGTTTCAAAAGACCATTCCCCAATGATGACCCGCCCAATTTACCTGCTGCTTCCTGCCCTGTTGTGGTTGTTATTGGCCTGCGGCCCCAATCAGGAAAGCGGCACCGACCGGCCCGATAACCTCGTGGACGAAGACAAAATGGTGGCTATCCTGACCGAAGTGCATCTGAACGAAGCCAAAGTCGCCAAGTTAAACCTGCGCTCTTCCGATTCCTCGAACTTGGTTTACAAACGGTTGGAGCGGCAACTCCTCAAAAAATACGACGTGGATACTTCGGCCTACTCAAAAAGCTACATTTATTACGCATCGCACCCCGAAGCGATGGAGCGGGTTTATAAACGGATTGTTGAGAAACTCCAGCCGCCCAGCGTAACAGCCACGACCTCTACCACCACCAAACCGGCATGAAACAACCTGTACCCCCGGCCCTCAGCGTTGGCATTGTCGGGGCCGGGCTGTCGGGGCTGTCCCTCGCCCACGCACTTCAACAACGCGGTGTACCTTATCAACTCTTCGATGCGGCCAAAACCCCCGGTGGTTACATTGCTTCGGAGCGCGTGGCACTGCCCGATGGCCGTAGTTATCTGCGCGAACTTGGGCCAAACTCGCTCCTCGGCGATGATATTATGCTCACCTGGCTTGGTGATTTGGGCCTGACCAACCAGATTCAGTTTGCCAAACCCGTTGGCAAGGCGCGGTTTATCTTCCGCAACGGCGCGTATCAGGAACTGCCCGCCACCCCGCCCGCGCTGCTGTTTGGCCGCTTTTTTTCGGGGAAAACCAAGATGGCCGTCTTGCGCGAGTTGTTCAACAAAACGAAATCAACACCGGGCGAAACGCTGGGGCAGTTTTTTCGGCGACGATTCACCGACGAACTCGTTGACTACGCACTGGCTCCGTTTGTGGCCGGAATTTACGCCGGAGACCCCGACCGATTGCTGGTGTCGGAGACGTTTCCGGTGCTGCTCGACTACGAAAAACAGTACGGTTCGGTGTTACGCGGGTTGATGAAAAATCAGGGCAAGACCGCTCGCCGTCAGTCGTTTAGCTTTCAGGACGGGATGCAGACCTTGCCCCAGGCATTGGCCGGAAAGCTTACCAATCTTTCGCTCGGCAACCCGGTGCAGCGTATCGAACGAACCCGCAACGGACAATGGTGTTTGAGTACGTTGCAGGGCGTTCGGATGTTTGACCGGCTGGTGTTAGCCGTCCCCGCCGATGCAGCCGCCCGGCTGCTGGCCCAGCCCTATCCTGACGTTGCCAAAGCCATCAGGCAGATCGAGTACCCGCCCATGACCGCCGTTCACTCGGCCTACAAACGGGCCGAGGTGCAGCACCCGCTCAATGGTTTTGGCGGATTGAATCCGCAGGTGGAGAACCGTTTTTGCGCGGGCCACATCTGGAGCAGTTCGCTGTTTGATGGTCGTTGCCCGGCAGATGAGGTGCTGTTTACGACGTTTGTGGGCGGCCAAACCAACGCCGACAACGCCCGGCAACCCGATGCTGTGCTGTTTGACCGGGTACATCAGGAGTTAGCCGCAAGTTTTGGCATCTCGGCAACGGAGCCAACCTGGCACAGTTTGTACCGCTGGGAACGCGCCATTCCGCAGTATGACGCAACGCTGACAACCGCTAAACCATTGATTGCTACGCTCGAAAAAGACGGATTATTCATCTGCGCCAACTGGCAGGGCGGGGTTTCGCTGGCCGACTGCATCAAAAAAGGGAAGGAGCTGGCGGGGCGGTTGTAGCACTGATTGCCGACACTACCTCTGCAAACAACCGCGCTTCGGCCACATCTTTGTCGGTAACGGTGAAAAAACGCTCGTGAATATTAAACGAGTGTTCAGCGTCTTTGGCCTCTGTGCAGTGGGTGTAAGTTCCGTTTTCCTGTAACTCGTAGGCGTTCACGTTGTCGCGGAGGTTATAGTCCAGAATCATAATCGCCTGTTGTTTCACGCGGGCATCGGCCAGCAAAAACAATGACTCGATCCGGCGGTCGAAACTCCGCACCATCACATCGGCACTGCCCCCGTAAATCTGCGGATCGCCGTTGTTATGAAAATAAAAGATTCGGGTATGCTCCAGAAAGTCACCCACAATTGAGCGCACCGTGATGTTATCGCTCAACCCAGCCCGGCGCGGGCGCAAACAGCAAATTCCGCGCACAATGAGCCGGATGGGAACACCCGCTTTCGAGGCCTCGTAAAGCGCATCAATAGTAGCTTTGTCTTCAATCGAGTTGATTTTCAGACAGATACCGCTCGGTAAACCAGCACGGGCATTGTCCGCTTCCTGATTGATGAGGGCCAGTAACTGTTGCCGCATGGTACGCGGGGCCGTGATGAGGTACTGGTATCGGTTGGGCAGCGAATGGCCGGTGATGACGTTGAAAAACTCGGCGATGTCGTGCGTATAAATCTCGTCGGTCGTCAGCAGGCCAATGTCGGTGTAGAGTTTGGCGGTGTCTTCGTTGTAGTTCCCGCTCGACAGGTGGGCGTACTGCACCACCCGGTCGCCCTCGTTTCTGACCACGAGCAGCAGTTTGGTGTGGGTCTTGTATCTGTTGATGCCGTAGATCACAAAGCACCCGGCGCGTTGCAGTCGCTGGGCCTCGCGGATGTTATTTTCTTCGTCGAAACGGGCTTTTACTTCAAACAGCACCGCCACGTTTTTACCATTTTCTGCCGCCCGGAGCAGTGCTTCAGTAATGCGCGAATTCCGGGCTAATCGGTAGATAGTCAGCTTAATCGCCAACACGTCGGGGTCGGCTGCGGCCTGTTCCAGCAGTTGCAGTACGGGTTCAAAGTTGTTGTAGGGGTGGTGCATCAGCACGTCGCGTTTTCGCATCACCTCAAACATATCGTCGGTTTTGTCGCGGCCCAACGAGAGGGGCGGCACCGGCGCGGGCGGGTTGGGCATATCGCCCTTAAAATCAGGGTGTCTGATAACCTGCCAGAAACTCGTGAAATCGAGCAGCGTGGGTACGGCGAAGATGTTTAGGTCATCGATTTCCCAGCGTTTTTTCAGCAGGTTCATCATCCAGGGCGACACGTTACCGACTTCATGCTCCACCCGCACCACACGGCCTAAGCGACGGTCTTTTATTTTCTGCTTGATTTCGTCACTGAATGCTTCGTCGTCATCGTCTTCTGTTTCGTCGAGGTTAAAATCGCCGTTGCGCGTCACCCGGAATAAACTGCACGACAGAATTTTGACGTTGCGGTAGAGCTTAGGCATATTGTACCGTACAATCTCTTCGACGGGCAGAAACAGCACCTCATCAGGCCGGTCGAATGGCATAAACCGGGGCAGGTTGGCCGGAATCTGCACAAACGATAACCGTTGCCGCTCATCATCGTCGGCAGAATTGGCTTCATCGGGGTTGAGCGTGACCACACCAAACGTCAGCACCTTTGCCAGCAGCACCGGAAACGTGTGCGTATAGTCGTACAGCATTGGGGTCAGCGTGGGATAAATCGTCCGGTCAAAATAGTCTTTGGCCCGCTTTTTCTCTTCTTCGCTCAGGTCAGCAACGGTTACGAACCGCAGTTCATTCTGAGCAAATAACGGCTTTAACTCATTGATAAACACCTCATTCTGGGCCTGATTAAATCCCTGCGTGGTACGCAGCAACGTTCGCCGGAATGGTACTTCGCGCAGGCCGGAGTAGTCGGTACGCTGCTTATGAAAATCCAGATAGTTGTACAGACTCCCGACCCGGATCGAGAAAAACTCGTCTAAGTTCGAGGCCGTGATTGCCAGAAATTTCATCCGCTCCACGAGGTTCCGGCGTGAACTACGGGCCTGATCCAGTACGCGCTCATTGAAGGTGAGCCAGCTCAGGTCGCGGCTGATGTAATTGCTCTGGGCAATAATACCAGTGGTGTTGTCTGTTGCTTTTGCCATATCGGGTTGTGGTTTTGTCAGGATAGAACGCCCGCGCCGGCGTAAGGCCCGCCGATGGGTGAGTCGGCGAAACCAGTTTTTGATGATGGCTGAATAGGCATTCAGGGTTGGCACGGGACGCAGATTGGTTTTCAGTGCAAAAAAACGCAAAAACCGCCCGATGCCCGCGATGTAGCAGAAAGTTAATAGGTGAGAACGTCGTTCAATCCCTGAATAATGGCTTGCAGTTGCTCTGGACTTATCTCACCAATTTTAGTTTTCAGCCGTTGCCGGGTAATGGTTCTTAGTTGAAACGTAATCGCTTCCGAATCAGCCGACAAGCCATTTACCTGATCTTTCGGAATGACAACGCATCCCGGAAAATGCTTTATCTGGCTCGAAAGGGGACACGCAATCACAACGCCAAAATGCTGATTCATGGCATCGCCACTGATGACGACGACGGGCCGAATCCCCGCCTGTTCGCTGCCCTGTGTCGGGTTCAGGTCTGCCCAAACAATGTCTCCCCGTTTCACAGCCGGTCAAGTTGTTGGAGATAATCGTCCATTCCTTGCTCGGCCATCGTCACCGTCTCCTCATCCTGATTGGCGCGTTTAAAACCTTCGATAAAATCCTGCCGCTTCTGACGGTCAAAAAACTCGCGCAGGGCCAGTTCGATAACTTCATTTTTGGCTTTCCCCACCCGCTTGGTGTATTGAGTTAATGCCTGAGCAACGGGTTCGGGTAAACTGCTCGTATAGGTGATTGATCCTGGCATTGGTAGAATGTATTTATGTTTCGGCAATATAAAGAAAAAGGAGACGCATATCCGGCACCAAAAAAAGAGACGCAAAATTTTGCGTCTCTACAATTTACATATCAAAACAGACGCAATTATGTCGCGTCGGCGCACTGGTCTCTACGCCTGCATTACACGTCAACGCGGGCGTATTTGGCGTTGCGTTCGATGAACTCGCGCCGGGGGGCCACCTCGTCACCCATCAGGGTTGAGAAAATATGGTCGGCGGTGGCAGCAGATTCCACCGTTACCAATTTCAGGCTGCGGGTGTCGGGGTTCATCGTGGTGCTCCAAAGTTGTTCGGCGTTCATCTCGCCAAGACCTTTGTAGCGTTGCACGTGTACGTTTTCTTCGCGCCCGCTCCCGGCTAATTCTTTCACGGCGGCTTCGCGCTGGGCTTCGTTCCAGCAGTAGCGTTCTTCCTTGCCTTTTTTGATGAGGTACAACGGCGGCTGGGCAATGTAGATATAGCCGTTATCAATCAGGGCTTTCATGTTGCGGAAAAACAGCGTCAGAATCAGTGTACGAATGTGGCTACCGTCCACGTCGGCATCGGTCATGATAATGATTTTGTGATAGCGGAGTTTGTCGAGGTTCATCTCGGTTTCGCCGGTTTCGCGGTTTTTTTCGAGCCGCACACCGAGGGCCGTCCAGATGTTTTTAATCTCTTCGTTTTCGTAAATCCGGTGTTCAAGGGCTTTCTCGACGTTCAGGATTTTTCCGCGCAGGGGTAAAATGGCCTGAAACGCCCGGTTCCGGCCCTGTTTGGCGGTTCCGCCGGCAGAGTCTCCCTCAACCAAATACAGTTCGCAAGTCCGGGGGTCGGTGTCTGAGCAGTCGGCGAGTTTACCGGGAAGCCCCATTCCGCCCATGAAATCGCTGCGCTGCACCATAATTTTTTTGTAGATAGCCTCGGCAGCAATCCGGGCCTGGGCCGAGAGCATCACTTTCTCCACAATCTTGCGGGCTTCGCGGGGGTGTTCTTCGAGCCACGTTCTGAGAATCTCGGCCACCACGCCACTCACCGCCGTTACGGCTTCCTGATTACCAAGTTTGGTTTTGGTCTGCCCTTCAAACTGCGGTTCCTGCACTTTCAGCGATATTACGGCAGTCAGGCCTTTCCGATAATCGCCACTGTCGAAGGTCAGTTTGTTGCCGTTTCTGCCGAGGAGGTTGTTGTCTTCGGCGTATTTTTTCAGCACCCGCGAGATCGCCGACCGGAATCCCTGTACGTGGGTTCCGCCCTCAATGGTGTTGATGTTGTTAACATACGAAAACACGTTTTCGGCGGCCTCGTTGTTGTAGAGCATCGCTACCTGCACCGGCATTACGCCCTTCAGGTTTTCCATGTACATCGGACTCATCCCGTCTAACGACTGGCGCGACTGATCTAAGTATTTTACAAATTCGACCAATCCGCCCTCCGAATAAAATTCGGTTTGGTTTATGGGTTCGCCCGCTTCGTCTAACTCCCGCAGGTCTTTCAGGAAAATCTTGATGCCTTTGTTGAGGTAAGACAACTCGCGGAGCCGTCCGGCAACGGTGTCGTACTTGAATACCGACTCGGTGAAAATGCTGCTGTCGGGCAAAAAATGCACCGTCGTTCCGTGGTCGTCGGCTTCGCCAATCTGCCGCACATTATACTGCGGAATGCCAATTTTGTATTCCTGCTCAAAGGCTTTACCGTCGCGATGAACCTCCACCCGGAGATCGGTCGAGAGGGCGTTCACGCAGGAAACGCCCACGCCGTGCAACCCGCCCGACACTTTGTAGTTGTCTTTATTGAACTTGCCCCCGGCGTGCAACACGGTCATAACCACCTCTAAGGCCGATATGCCCATATCGGTATTGATGCCAGTTGGAATCCCGCGCCCGTTATCCTGTACCGAAACCGAATTGTCGGGGTGAATCGTGACGTTGATTGTGTCGCAGTGACCCGCCAGGGCTTCGTCAATCGAGTTATCCACAACCTCCCAAATCAGGTGATGCAACCCCCGGAAGCCAACGTCGCCGATGTACATGGCGGGCCGCAACCGAACGGCTTCTAAGCCTTTCAGTACGGTGATGTCGTTTTCGTTGTAGTCATCGTGAGCGGGTCGCGGAATTGCGGCTACTGCTGGCTCTGCAAGTTCTGTCGTCATAATCGGAATGTTTTAGTAAAAAATCGTCGTAAAAACAGCGTTCGGCACATCCGGCGAACCGGATCGCTTAGGTTGTAAAAATACGAAAAATACCACCGATTTCCTACGCCATTACATCAGTAATTTATCTTAGGAAAATACAATTTTATGGCTTGACTGGTGGGCCAACAAAAACCCCTTCCTGACTCGGTTTAGCGAGGTTGGGAAGGGGTGGGTTGAGTGGATTTTACCACCCCCAACCTCCTCCTAAAACAGGAGGGGGCTAAACCGCTGGGGTTATAAAAGTCGAGGACTTTTTAGCCCCCTCCTGTTTTCAGGAGGGGGTTGGGGGTGGTCAGAACCTACTTATCACTCAAAATCAACGGCGTATTACCGCGTCCGTTCATAATCACGATTTTAGTATTGGGCGATGCCGCCAGTTCTTTCTGGGCCTTGATCTGCTCATACTGCAACTGCTTGTCGCTCAGGCCGGTTGACAAAATTTTCTGGTAATCGGCAATGCCCTGGGCTTCCACCCGCTTCCGGTCGGCTTCCTGCCGTTCTTTGGTCAGTACGAACTGCATCTTCTGGGATTCCTGCTCGGCGTTGATCTTCGATTCGATGGTTTGCTTCACCGAGTTCGGCAGGTTAATGTTCCGAACCAGCAACTGCTCCAGCATCAGACCGCGCTTTTTGAAGTCGGCTTCGATGGTTTTATAAATCCGGGTCTGAAACTCGTCGCGCTTGGTCGAATACAGCGCAATGGCATCGTAGTACACGGCATTGTCGCGGATACGGGTTCGGGTAATGGGCCGCACGACTTTATCGGTGTAATCGGGGCCAATCTGCCGCAGAATCCTCGGCGCGTCGGCAGGCACCACCCGGTACAGCACCGTGAGGTCAATCACCACCTCCAGCCCGTCGGCGGTCAGCACCCGAATCGCATCGTCGCCTTCTTTGTTGCCTTCGTCACGCACGGCAGACATGGTATAGTTCTGAGTCTGGATGTCAAATTCGCGGACATCGGCCAATGGGTTCACGAAATTCAGGCCGGAGTTAAGGGTACCGTCGCTGACCTGACCAAACAGCGAGACCACACCCACGCGGCCCGCGTCTATCTGGCGCACACTGGCCGTAACCGCGCCCAAAATAATCAGAACAAGGCCCGTGATTTTCAGGGGCCGCGAAAACCGCGAAGCATTCAGCGCGGGGGTATTGATGGCGAATCCGGCAATAAGCACGAAAATACCGATGGTTAAGAAGAACATTGTGTGTCGTCGAACAGCCGTGATGTCGGGTTGTTGACGGCGTAAAAGTAGCTGAATTTAAGGCAACTAAGCCGGTTTTTACAGCAACGGACGCGGGCTATTTCAGTTGGTTGCAGGGCATGAAAAAAGGCATCCGGCTGGTGAGCCAGATGCCTTTCAAAAGACACTGATTACTTACTTCGTCCCTTTTTTCTTGGTCTCAACTTTACCGGGGGCGGTAGCGGCAGCAGCGGCATCGGCGGCTTCTTTAGAAACCACTTCGCCTTTCAGATACAACACAACCGATGGCGTTTCGGCGTTGCTCATCACCGTTACTGACTTGTTAAACGGCCCACCGGCGGCTGCGTTGTAGGTAGCCGATACTGAACCCGTTTTGCCGGGCATGATGGGTTCTTTGCTCCACGATGGCTTGGTGCAACCGCACGAGGCCGACGCATCCGAGATGATTACCGGCTCAGAACCCGTGTTTTTGAACTCAAACGAATAGGTAGCGGGCTTGCCCTGCTCAATCTTGCCAAAGTCGTGGGTTTCTTTGGCGAACTTAACAACACCCTTTTGGGCATAGCTGACGGCCACGAGTACAAACATGGCGACGAATAAAGAAGCGATTTTTTTCATCGGACGATGATAGTTTAGTTTTGGTATTTGATTAATTGATTTTACAAAGGTTTAATCCAGCAAATGCCTTGCCAAAAACAGTGATGTAACGACGGGCCAACAAAGAAACATACAAAATGGTTTTTTTGAAAGCTATCGCGCTTTATATTATTTTTACCTCCACCTTCGGCCACGCCACCTGTATCAATTGCTTTAACAACATAACAATCAACAATCTAACCTGTTTGTGTGCCGTGCTTGTAACCGACGACCTCCGCCTGGCTGATTCGCTGACCCGCGAGAACGTCCTGACCGATTACCGGCTGGCCTCCGAAAGCCGACAGGTAAGTTTGCTCGGCAGGCGCGATGTGATGGGCGGGCGGGCCAAGTTTGGCATCTTCGGCGATGGCAAAGAAATTGCTCAACTTGCCGCTGCCCGTGCCTTTCAGCGCGGTGATTTCCGCTCCGGTTATTACCGCGACCAAACCTTTGTAGCCGCCCTCGGCGAACTGACCTGGCAGGAGTTTTATGCCCAGCTCTACGCCCATACCGACATTGCCCATGACCCTAACACGGGCGGACGCTCGATGAACGGCCATTATGCCACGCGCTGGCTCGACGAAAAAGGTCTCTGGCGCACCCAAACCGACCTCTTTAACTCGGTCTGTGATATATCGCCCACGGGCGGGCAGATGCCGCGCTCGGTGGGGCTGGCGTATGCCTCTAAACTGTTTCGGCAGAACCCCGAACTGCACAATATGGGCCGGTTTTCGCGCCGGGGTAACGAAATCACGTTTGCTACCATCGGCGATGCGTCTGCCGCTCAGGGTATGTTCTGGGAGTCTATGAATGCCGCCGGGGTGTTGCAGATACCGTTGCTGACCTCGATCTGGGACGATGGCTACGGGATTTCGGTGCCGGTTGAGTTTCAGATTACCAAAGCCAGTATCTCCAAAGCAATGGCCGGTTTTCAGCGCGACCGCTACGACCGGGGCTTCGAGATTTTCACCGTCAAAGGCTATGATTATCCGGCCCTGATTGAGACCTACCAACAGGCTGCTCACCTCTGCCGCACCGAACACGTGCCGGTTTTGGTTCACGTTCAGGATATGACCCAGCCGCAGGGCCACTCATCGTCGGGGTCGCACGAGCGGTATAAATCGGCAGAACGACTTCAGTTTGAGCATGACTATGACTGCAATGTGCATTTCAGGCACTGGATTTTAACCAATGGCTACGCCACGCCCGACGAGTTGGATGCTATTGACAAAGCCGCCAAAGCCACCGCCAAACAAGCCCGGAACGCAGCCTGGGCCGCGTGTTTAGCCGACATCAGGCCCGATACCGAATCGGCCATTGATCTCTTGCAACGGGCAGCCCGCAACCACACCAAAGCTCCCGAACTCATGGCGTTGCAGGCCGAATTGCAAAAAACGCTGGCAAATCCACTGCGCCGGGAGGCTGTCACCGCCGTAAAAAAAGCCCTTCGGCTGCTACGCCACGATGCCGACACGCCCGCCCGCAACGCGCTCAAACGCTGGCTCGAAACAACCAACACTCACAACGCCGACCGATTCAGTTCGCACCTGTACAGCCAATCACCCGAATCGCCGATGCTGGTGGAGGCCGTGCCTGCTCAATTTTCTGACGGTAGCCCGTTGGTTGACGGCTACCAACTGATGCAGCACTATTTCGACTCATTGTTTGGGCGCGATGCACGGGTGGTGGCTTTGGGTGAAGACGTGGGCCAGATTGGTGACGTGAATCAGGGCTTTGCGGGCTTGCAGGAAAAATATGGCGACCTCCGCATTACCGACACCGGTATCCGCGAAACCACCATTATCGGGCAGGGCATCGGGATGGCGATGCGCGGGCTGAGACCGATTGTTGAGATTCAGTATTTCGATTATATTTTTTACGCCCTCGCCACGCTCACCGATGACCTCGCCACGCTGCAATACCGCACCAAAGGCGGGCAGAAAGCCCCGCTCATTATTCGCACGCGGGGCCACCGGCTCGAAGGCATCTGGCACTCCGGCTCGCCAATGGGGGCTATGCTCAGCAGCCTGCGGGGACTGCATATCCTGGTGCCGCGCAACATGACGCAGGCCGCCGGTTTTTATAACACGCTCATCAAAGGCGACGACCCGGCCCTGCTCGTAGAGTGCCTGAACGGGTACCGCCTGAAAGAACGGCAGCCCGACAACTTAGCCGAGTTTTGTGTGCCGTTGGGGGTGCCGGAAATTCTGCACGCAGGCACCGACGTGACCATTGTTACCTACGGCTCGATGTGCCGCGTGGTGCTGGAAGCCGTTGCCCAACTCGAAGCCGTTGGCATTGGTGTTGAGGTAGTTGACGTGCAATCGCTCTTGCCATTCGACATACATCACAGCATTGTGGAGTCGTTGAAAAAGACGAATCGGGTGATTTTTGCCGACGAAGATGTGCCGGGCGGGGCAGCCGCCTACATGATGCAGCAGGTGCTGGAGGTGCAGGGCGGGTATCGGTATTTAGATTCTCCGCCCCGCACAATAACGGCCAACGCCCACCGCCCGCCCTACGGTTCCGACGGTGATTATTTCTCGAAACCCAACGCCGATGATGTTTATGACCGGGTGTATGGACTCATGCACGAGGTAGAGCCGGGGCGATTTCCAATGTAAATAATTTTAACGCAGAGGTTAGCGGGGGTGGCGCAGAGATCGCAGAGTTCTTAAAAAATTCTCGTAAAAACTCTGCGATCTCTGGGTCACCTCCGCTAACCTCTGCGTTAAAAACTTTTTTTCTCAACCCAAAACCCAATGAATCCCAATTACTTAGACCTCCGTTTTATCATCGGCCTGTTCTTTCTGCTCATCGGCCTGATTGTTTTTGCCACTTCGTTCGGGAGTAGCAGCGTTACCAACGGAGCCGCCATCAATCACTACACCAGCTTGGTTTTTCTGGCTTTTGCCGCCGTGATGCTGCTTAGTTTCTGGCTTGGCAGGAAATAAACCGACCTTTCTGTACTGCGTATGCGGCAGGTAATCTATGCCAATCGGCCCGGAGTACTTACTTTTACACCTTTATTTTCTGCCGATTTCTAAACAGAGCCAAGTACCTCAGTAAAACTCATGGAAAAAATTAAAGTCGCAAACCCCGTTGTCGAACTCGATGGCGACGAAATGACCCGCATCATCTGGAAGTTCATCAAAGACAAACTGATTTTGCCCTACGTGGATGTGGACATTAAATATTACGACCTTGGCATCGAATACCGCGACGAAACCAACGATCAAGTGACGATAGACGCGGCTAACGCCATCAAACAGTACGGTGTGGGGATAAAATGCGCCACCATCACCCCCGACGAAGACCGCGTGAAGGAGTTCAACTTGAAACAGATGTGGCGGTCGCCGAACGGCACTATCCGCAACATTCTCGATGGCACCGTGTTCCGCGAGCCGATTGTGATGCAGAACGTGCCGCGCTTGGTCACCAACTGGACGGCCCCGATTGTGATTGGCCGCCATGCTTTCGGCGATCAGTACCGCGCTACCGATTTCTTGGTGCCGGGCGCGGGCAAACTGACCATGACGTTTGAGGGCGAAGACGGAACCGTGCAGAAATACGAAGTCTTCAACTTCAAGGCTGCGGGCGTGGCAATGGGCATGTACAACCTCGATGATTCGATCCGGGGCTTTGCGCGGGCCTGTATGAACATGGCCGTGCAAAAGCAGTGGCCGTTGTACCTCTCGACCAAAAACACGATCCTGAAAAAATACGACGGTCGGTTTAAAGACATTTTCCAGGAAGTATATGACACCGAGTTCGCCGGGCAGGTGCAGTACGAACACCGCCTGATTGACGACATGGTGGCCTCGGCCCTGAAATGGAACGGTAATTTTGTGTGGGCCTGCAAAAACTACGACGGTGATGTGCAGTCTGACACCGTGGCGCAGGGTTTCGGCTCGCTGGGTTTGATGACCTCGGTGCTGGTTACACCCGATGGCGAAACGATGGAGGCCGAAGCCGCTCATGGCACCGTGACGCGCCACTACCGCGAGTACCAGAAAGGCAACAAAACCAGCACTAACCCCATTGCGTCTATCTACGCCTGGACACGCGGCCTGGCGTTCCGGGGTAAACTCGATGATAACCAGCCGTTGATTGATTTTGCCAATGCGCTGGAAGCCGTCTGCGTTGAAACCGTTGAAAGCGGCAAAATGACCAAAGACCTGTCGCTGTCAGTTTATCCGGCAGGTACGAAACTCGTTGCCGGTGAGCATTACCTGAACACCGAGGATTTCTTGGAAGCTTTAGACGAGAATCTGAAAGCGAAACTGGCGTAATCGAGGTGATGATCTAACGAAACGCAACAAAAAGGCCGCCCCGAAACCGGGGCGGCCTTTTTGCAGATAAAACGGGAGATTACATTGCCTTGATAAACGGCCCGGTAACTTGCCAATCTTAACCGACTCCTGCCGCGTACATAGCCTTGCTGATTCCCCGGCATCAACTGACTCCGTATGAACCCTGTTTACCGCTCTGTTTTCGCCCGAAAACGCTCTTTAATCGGCCTGATGGCCTGTTTATCATTCGTATTTCTGCTGGCGGGTCCGGCAGATGCCGGTAGTAAATCAGGGCTAACGGTCGCTGATACGGGCCGTTTTATCCCGGCGCAGTCAACAGCTACGTTGGTTCAACGGGTAGCCTGTCCGGGTCCGGGGGCATTATTTACGGCCAACGCAACGGCTAACTCAGTCCGGCTGGCCTGGTATTCGCTAACGGCTGCCACAACTGAATTGTCTTACGCACCGGCCAGCCAATCGGCCACCGGCCCCTGGACCACTGTCAGCAGCCTGACCGCACAATTCGCAGCCTATTCACACACGCTGACCAACCTGATGCCCAATACGGCATACGCATGGCGCGTCCGGGAGTTTTGCTCGGCGGTCGACAGTTCGGCATACATAGCCGGGCCGGGATTTCTGATCGAGTGCCGGATGCCTGCCAACCCGCGTACCGGCAGGGTCGGTTTTAACTCGGCCTCGCTGAACTGGAACGGCGAATCGGGCCAAACCTACGAGGTGCAGTGGCGGCAGCCGGGAACCACGCCGTTCAGTTCGGCCACCACCACCGCCACCGATTACCAACTCAGTAATCTGCCCGAAGGCCCATATCAGTGGCAGGTCAGAACCCGCTGCGGTGCGGGTGGCAATTCGGCCTTTACCAACCCCATTTCCTTTACCACCGCCTGCCAGGTGCCAACCGTCAGCGTGGCCTCGGTTAACCGCACATCGGCTGTGCTGGTCTGGGATTTTGATTATGGCGTGAATTATGGGATTCAATGGCGACCCAACGGCAGTACGGCCTGGGCATTCACCTCGCCGGTGCTGAACGATTTTGACTATTCGGACTACGTGTATGACGAGCAATTCACCATTGATAACCTTACTCCCGGCGCGGGTTACGAGTATCAGATCAAGGCTATCTGCCCCAACGGGGTAAACAGTGCCTTTTCGCCGGTTGGCAGTTTCACCACTACCGCCTGCGCCAGCACCGCCCCCGACGCGGCCAATAGTGTACCAGGATACAACAGCGTTGCGCTGAATTGGTCATCCGGGGCCGATTTGCACGACCTGCGCTGGCGACCCGCCGGTGCCACCGTCTGGAACCTCGCTACCGACATCGTGGGTACTACGCTGTCGGTGCAGGGCCTGGCGGGCAGTGCCGTTTATGAGTGGCAGGTGCGGGGGTTCTGCGCGGGTCAGGCCGGGCCGTTCTCTGGTCTGCAAACCTTTACCACTACCTGCGGTTTGCCCGATTACCTGACCACCTGCCAGACCAACACCACCGCCCGCCTAACCTGGAACGGCCCGCCGGGAGCCGCCTTCGATTTGCAATGGCGGACCGTGGGCGGCACCTGGACCATGATTAACAGCCTGACTACCAGCGCGTATAGTTTAACGGGCCTCGGCCCGGCCACGAATTATGAGTGGCAGGTCAGAACGGTGTGCGGTGTCGGTCAGTCGTCGGCGTTTGCTGCGCCGGTGCAGTTTCAGACCTCGGCCACCGGCCCCGTTCCGGCCAACGTTACGGCATCGGCCTACGCATCGAGTTGCGGACAGGCTTTCCTGTCGTGGTCGGGTTGTTCGGGGAGTTTGGTCATGTTTGCCGTGCAATACAAACCGCAATCGTCGGCAACGTGGTCAGTCTCCGCGTCTCAACTTGTGGCCGGTACGTTTCTCGCGGTAAGCCAACTGGCAGAAGGCACGGCTTACGATTTTCGGGTGCGGGCAGTGTGCAGTCCGGGCGATACGTCGGCTTTTGCGATCACCTCGGTACTGATGCCGGTTTGCCCCTGCGCGGCCATTGCCGGTATCAGCCACAACCGAATCAGCAGCAGCAGCGCGTTTTTGCAGTGGGACGGGTCGAAAACGGCCATCCGCTACGAGGTGCGCTGGCGGGTCGGCAAAACCACCGACTGGAGTTCGGCCACCACCATCAGCCAGTTTTATCAGCTCACGAATCTGACAACCGACACGCCCTACGAGTGGCAAGTACGCCCGGTTTGCGCGGGTGGCATCCCGAATGAGTACAGCCTGATTGGCTTCTTCCGCACGATCTGTAATAGTCCGGGCGGGCTGAGAGTAAGCAATCTTACCGCGCTCTCGGCAACCCTGAGCTGGGATTTTATACCGGGTGTTCAGTATGAAATTCGGTATCGAGCCGGAGCCGGCACCTACACAACCGTCAGCAGCATTACGGGCAGTGTGTATTCGCTAACCGGCCTGACTAACAACACCGCTTACGACTGGCAGGTGCGAGCATCGTGCAACGGCGGGGGCAGTTCAGACTATTCAAACCCGGTATCATTCACGACGCAATGCCCCCCGCCGACCAACAAACTCGCCGATCAGATTAGCCAGACAGCAGCCCGTTTGACCTGGTCGGGCGGGTCGGCTACGGGATACGAATTGCAATACCGGCCCGTTGGCGCGGCTTCATTCACGGCGGTCAACGTGGGGCGAGTTACCAGTTATTCCCTCGTCGGGCTGACTCCCGGCACGGCTTATGAATGGCAAATCAGAACGCTGTGCGACGCGGGTAGCAGCACAGCGGTTTCGGGCCAATCACCCACCTTCCAGACGCTGACGGCGGTTGCCGGGGGAAGAGAAGCCGTTGAAGCCAGAACAGAACCCGTTGACCGTGAACCGATTGTGATGGTATTTTCGCCGAACCCCGCCGATATTGAGGTACGGGTGCAGGTGCAACTCCCTAAGCCCGGCCCGGCTACGGTGTCGGTCCTGAACGGGCAGGGACGGTGGCTGCGGGGTTGGGCATCGGGGCAGGATAGCCAAACCCACGAGACCACGTTTGATGTGGGCGGGTGGCCTGCCGGTTTGTATCTGATTCGTGCCGAAACCAACGGGCGGGTTTTAGTACAGAAGTTGATAAAGAGGTAATGAGGTGTCTTATTACCTTCTTTATTCAGGACAACCCAGACAGAAGTTTGGGGTTTCCGGTAACAATGGTTACGTCTTTGCCAAGCATATCACTATCATCTGAAACAAGAATGTAGTTATTACGCTGGGCGATTTGAACCAGAATCCAGTCGTTGAAATCTAATGTAGTGTCGGTATTGTTGAAAACCGTTTTGATTGCCAACCCATCAAAACCATCTGATATGAGCTCCATCAGGTGGTGATAGGCTTTTATGTTGTAGAGGATAAACCCATAATCCGTTTTAAACTGTTTGTGGGGCCGATAAACCAGTTTGTAGTTTTGAGTGTCAGAGCCGGATGTAAGCAGGGTCTTATGATTCTGAACAAACAGTGGAAAATAATATGAACGCAAGAGCCGGTTTACTACTTCTGACAAAATAAGAGCCGGTAGCACCACTTTCGGTTTGGGGCTACCGGCCTGTTTTATTCGCTGCAACAGATCCGCATAATCAATCCCTTTTTTACCGCTATTCGACAACTCCAAATCAGCCTCCAGTATATAAATCCAGGCGTTGGCATCAAAGAGATACTTGCGGCCCGCAACCGGCTGATAAGTACGGATAGCAAAAGGAGTGTAAGCCATTAAGCGTAGGCCAGTGTTTCTTCCATCAGTTGGGCATAATACGCCGGGCGTAATGCCTTGTCAATGGTGCGGGTTATGGCTTCCGGCAAGATGGTGTCTTCGGGGGCAATCCCCGTGATCGTCATCAGAGATGCAATGTTCGACGCATCGAACGAGCGGTACAGGCGGCCAATGCTGGCGTTGAGGAACTGAGTTGAGCAGGTTTCGATACCATCGAACGATAACTCGAAGGGTTGATCTGCGTTCATCGCCCGCTCCATGCAGGCATACACGCGCTGACCCTCGTCCCGAAAAGCAGCAGTCTGGCTATTAATGCACTCGGCAATTACCAGTTTCATAGCTGTAATAGTAAAGTATGTGATAAGGCTGTAACTGTGAGGTGTGCAAAAAACGTGCAAAGGTAGAACAAATCTGATTATCTGGCGGCCTACCGGGTAGAAAGATACTGATTATTCTACGATTTATCAAGCCCGTTGAAGGTGATACTGACCGTTGTGCCGATAAAGGGGATTTGAAACGTTTTATACCCCTTATGATGCGTCGGTAACAGATCGGTACTCCAAAAGCTATCGCCCGTAACAATCTGTAAATCACCGCCTTTACGTCGGCAAAAATCCAAAATACTACTCAAACCACATCCGCTCGGTTCGTTGTCCAGCGCCTGGGTTGAGCCGCCAATCAACGCCCAATGGATGGCCTCTTGCGAAGTCTTGACAGTGCCGTTGCTAAACGCCTGAATGGGGGTTAAAAAACCAACGCCCAGGTCAGTCATCGTGAACACAACCCGCCGTTGCTGCGGAAAATATTGCCCACATACAAAAAACGGAGCCGATGTTTGGGCGTGAACCCGGTAATTATTGAATATTTCGAGTAAATCTCCCCGGATTCGGGTAACTATGTTTTGATTGGTATTCCGCAGCTCGGCCAGACCCCGATGGGCAAATAAATCGGTTTCGACGTAGTGCTTGAACCGCTCCCGCTGATCAACATAAAAGTGCATACAGGCAATTGTGCTTTGCTGCACATCTTCGATTCGCTCTTCGTTGGGCTGAAAACAGCCGTTGCGGTGTAAGACATCAAAACGCCCCCTGATATCCTGATGGTCAACAACAAACGATAAGTTGTTTTCGCTGTTTAGTTTGTGCTGTATGCCACATAACACAGCCGCCATGTTTGCATCAAACCAGTCTAACTGTTCAAAATCCAGAAAGACTTCCCGGTCCCGTACATCGCTCAGGGTATGATACAATTTCAGCAATTGCCGAAACCCCGTGAAGTCGGTTCGTATTTGCCCTTCCAACGAATACCGGACGGCTTCAGCTTGCATGGTGGTACTGTTTATGGATGGATTTTGGTTAGTTCGTAAACGCCCGGGCCAGCAAACTCGGCATCAGTTGGGCCATCAGACCCGCGCCCGCCACCTGCTGCGCCTGCAATTGCCCCAAAATGTTGAGTAGCTGGAGTAGTGAATCCTGTTCGGCGAGTGCAGGTAGCGGGATCAAAATAGATTCAAACTTGCTTGTTTTCAGCCGCTTTCGATTCGTTGTGCCTTCGCTCGCGTTCTTACAGGCTTCGTCAAAATATCGCGTGTTTACTACGAAGGAAAAAAAGCCGGGTCGAATGCGCTCAGAAAATGAGTAAAGTGGAAAGTCATTGGTGACAATACCTCCGTCTAAATCGGCAGGCACCAACCCCATTGCTCCATTACGTGCGTCAATCTTTGAAATAATGAAGTCATTTTCGTTGGTTAATAGTTGAGCCGAGCCAACTTCGCTCCCCTTGATGAGCTGCCGTAAAACCACACCCTTATGATCCATTCTGACCGTAATTTGCTGATAGGTTTGGGTAGGCTCGATGCTAACGTTATTTCGTTTCCCGATAAGTACCTCGCCCACAGCAACAAGAATTGCTTCACTAAACAGTTTCTCAAAAAGCTTATTGAGCAACGCTTTTATATCGTGGTTTTGCCGCGCCCGCAATTGTTCCAGTTCGGTGAGGCCGGTTTTCACCGCGTCTAATTTCGCCACAATGCGCTGCTGCTCATCAAGGGGCGGGAGGGGGATGAGAATGTTATAAAATCTTGGGAGTTGAAGTCTAACACGGTTTGTTGTTCCCTCACTCGCTCGTTGACATTCCTTGTCAAAGAAAGCTGTTTGGCTCAGATAATTCAGATAGTTGGGATCAAGTAGGTCACTTTGGCAGTCGAATAGTAAAAAATCATTGGTTACGATTGCTCCATTAAGTCCTTCAGGAACAATACCCATTGCCCCATTACGTGCGTCAATTCTTGAAATAATGAACTGACCAGCAGTGGCTAAGAACTGGTTACTGCCAATTTCTGAACCAATTTTTTTACCCCGTTCCTGTATGCCTTTATGATTTATACGGATGGTGATTTGACTATAAATATGATCTGATAATAAACTAATACTACTTCGTGCTGGCAACAATAACTCGCCCAATCTGACTTCGTTCCAATGGGTTTTCATTTGTTTGTGTTTTTGATGGGTTATGTTTGGTTTTCGGCCCCAGCGGGGCCACATCTTGGTAGCAAACCGGGCGGTCGGTTCCGCGTCCAAGCTCCATCGGGGCGCAATCTCACGATTCATCATTTATTGCCGA
>JBBRNH010000044.1:0-40945 GCA_038230415.1 Cytophagales bacterium
ATCACTGTGGCCGTTGCCGGTAATGAAATCCGGGTGGCGGGCGGCACGTATTTACCAACAACCACGTTTGAATTTCCCTTTGGCGGCCCCTCGGCTGACCCGCGCACGGCCACGTTTCTGATTCCGTCGGGGGTGGTGGTGAAGGGCGGCTACAATGCCGCCAACAACGCCGATTTATCACGAATAGGCGGCCCATCCAGCACAACTCTGTCGGGCGATATTGGCACTGCCGGTGTCAATGGTGATAATGCCTACCATGTTGTGCTGTTTGTGGATGCTGCCCCAACCACCCAACTCGACGGTGTGGTGGTGACGCTGGGCAATGCCAACAAAGTTACTGAGGGGAGTACTATTGACCAGGATGGGGGCGGAATCTTGATCTACACACCCGGCCCTCCCGCTGGGCCAGCGGTTCCGGGTGGGCGCGTGGCCGTTGCCGGCGAAAGCAGCCCTACCATCACCAACTGTCTGGTTACGAACAACAACGCCACAAAAGGGGGTGGTGGTTTAGCGACGGTTGCCGCAACGTTTGGCGTTGTCAGCCCTACGGTTAGTGGCTGTATTTTTCAGAACAACGTCAGCGAACTGGGCGGGGCAGTTTTGCTGGCCGGGCCAGGTACCCGAAGTCCCAGCATCCCCACGTTCACGAGTTGCATCTTCCAAAACAACCAGGGATACCAGGGCGGGGCAATGTATATCAGCGCGAATAACAATACCACCCTGAAAAACTGCCTCATCACCGATAACAGTGCTGGTTTTCAGGGGGGCGGTGTTTACACCGAATCGGCAGGCCGACTGACAGCCATTAACTGCACCATCGCCAGTAATAATGTGGGTGACGGTAACGGGGGCGGTGTTTTCAACGCGCTGCCAGCGATTGGCCTGAGCGCACCCGCCGGCACGCTGATTATGCTGAACGGTATCATCTGGGGCAACACGGCCATCGGCGATAATGGCATCAGTAATACGGGTTCGTCAAACCTGACCTACTCCAACAATCAGGACGGACTCTCCGGCACGGGCAATATCAACAGTGACCCCTTATTTGCGGGCAGCACCAATTATCGGTTGCAGGATGGCAGCCCGTCTATAAATACGGGGAGTCCGGCCAGTACCACCGCAACAGTGTCGGCCACCGACCTTGACGGTACCAACCGGGTGCAGAACGGTCGTATTGACATGGGGCCGTATGAGCGGGTTATTTCTCCCCCCGGTTCGCCAACGGTGTCGGGCGGTAGCAGCCAGACAACCTGTCAGTTTCAGGCAGAGTACACAATTTTTGCCAGTTGCCCGGCCAGCAGTACCGTCTCATTCATAGACGGATTTGGCAACGTAAGCCAGTATTCGCTATTTGTCGGAACAAGTTTACCCGGTGTTCAGAGTTACTCGGCCATCTGCACTAATGCCAGCGGACTCACAAGTGCCACACCCATTACCGTTACGATTCTCGAAAAACCCGTTAATCCGCCCACCATCAGCTACAACCCGGTCAGTGGCAGCATCACGGCGGGCGCGGGCGTAACCATCACCGCCGGTTGCGCCATTGGAAAGCCAGTCTGGAGCAATGCCAGCACGATGAACTCAGTGGTTACGCCGACAACGGCGGGCGGGTATCCGTTCACCGTTTTTTGCCGCACCGCTCCCGGTTGTGAGGGGCCACAGGCTCCGGCTTCGGCAACGGTAGTATCTCCGCCGGTCAGCACCACCGTAGCCGACATTGCCCTGCCAAAAGTGGACGTGAGCCGCCGAACCCCCGCACCCGGCGAACGGGTTCGCTTCGTGACGCAGGTCGAAAATCAGGACACCAAACCGGCCACCAACATTGTGATCGGGATTCAGATGCCCGCCGGTTATGTGTATAGCACCGACAACAGCACCACTACTGACCCCACCTCAACCACCTGGGCCACCACGCCCGTATCTGCCGGAACAACTTTCGATGCCGGGATGAACAAGGTGACGCAACGACTCGGAACGCTGGCCCCCGGTCAGCGCGTGCTGCTGTTTTTCTACGGTCTCGTACCGCCCACGCCAACGGTGGCAACGGCCTCGGATGCCAACAAATATTACGCCTACTGGGAAATCGAATCGGCAGATCAGCCCGATTCCGACAGTCCGCACGGCAACGGCTACTGCAACGGCGAAGACGACACCCAATCTATTGATATGCGGGTGAACGTACCAACCCGCGCAGCAAACGGGGCCGACGTTGAACTCTATAACAACCTCACGGTGAGCAATTTAATGCCCGCCCAGAACGAGGTTATTACCGTGAACGCCGGGATTTTCAATAATCAGGGGCCGTTGATAGCCACCAACGTTATTACCCGGTTCGCGCTGCCGTTGAGCCTGAGTTTTGCCGGGTCAACCACTGCTGATGTCAGTTATGACCCGGCCACGCGCACCGTAACGCTCACCGCAGCGAGTATCGCCGTGAACGCCACCAAACCATTCGGCTTCCGGGTGCGGGTGCTGGCCGCAAGTGGCACTAAGATTGACGTGCGGGGCGAAATAAAATCGTCGGATCAGTTCGACCATGATTCCGTGTTCGGTAACGAACTCTGCAATAACTATGACGACGACAGCGACATGAAAACGCTGACCGTAGCGGGTGTGCTGCCACCCGTCACTAACCCCAACAACTTTACGATGACGCAGCCGACCTACAACTGCGGCACGGGCGTTATTATCTTCAACACCACCGGGGGCGACGGGTCGGCTATCACCTTCACCGCCGTCGGCGTGTCGCGTCCGGGCAACACGGGCAACGTCGGCACCGTAGAACCGGGGCTACGGAGTGACCCTAAGCCGTTGATTATCAGTGCCACACAAAGTGGCGTAACGGTGGGCTACACGTTTGATTTTGCCGCTTTCTGCGCCGGTGGCACCACCAACCCGCCCGCGCCCAACCAACCGCCGGTCGCGCCCGCTTTTGGTAATCTGGGGGCAATGGTTGGCACCGCCTTCAACGTTACAGTGCCTGCTTTCTCTGATCCCAACGGTGATCTGCTGACCTATTCAGGGACTGTTGTTCCGGCCAATGGGCTGACGTTTAACCCGGCGAACCGGCTCATCAGCGGCACCCCCTCGGCAACGGGCGTGAGCAGCGTCACCGTTACGGCTACCGATACAGGCGGATTATCGGCCAACCTGATTTTTACCATCACCGTTATACCAGCAGCCACACCCCCTGTTGCCGGCACCGGCCTGGCATTGGTGGCCCCGGCTTACAACTGCATCACGGGCGCATTTACATTCAGCACAACGGGTGGCAACGGCTCGGCGGTTGAATATCAGGCTATTGGTATCGTTGGCTGGACGCAGACTGCGGGTCCCTATACGGTTCGTCCGGCTCAGGATGCCCAGCCCTTTACGTTGCGGGCGCGGTATGTGGGGCAACCCGGTAGTGAAGTGACCTACACCTGGGATTCAAAAGCCGCCTGTGTCAGCACCCCGCCAACGGCTAATTCGGCTCCGGTGGCTCCATCGGTCGGGCCGCAGTCAGCAACGGCAGGCGTGGCGTTCGCTTTCACGGTGCCAGCCTTCACCGACCCGAATGGCGACGTGCTGAACTACTCGGCTACCGGGCTACCGGGTACGGGGCTATCCTTCAACACCACCAGCCGCATCATCAGCGGTGTGCCGAGCCAGTCGGGAACGATAAACGTGACGGTTACGGCTACTGACCCCGGCTTGTTGTCGGCGCAGGTTTCATTTGCGATTGCCGTCAGTGCCAACCCGGTCAGTGGTTCGGTTTCGCCGGTGCTGACACTCGTGGCTCCGGCCTACAACTGCACAACGGGTGTATTTACGTTCAGCGCAACGGGCGGCAACGGGTCAGCCATCGAGTACCGGGCGGTGGGCATCACCAACTGGACCACCACTGCCGGGCCGTTCACGGTGCGCCCGGCTGCCGACGCGCAACCATTTCTGCTTCAGGCCCGGTATGTGGGGCAGCCCGGCAGTGAAGTAACCTACACCTGGGATTTCCGGGCGGTTTGCGGTTCGCCGAGACTGTCGGCAATCGAACCCCGGTTAGAGTTGTCGGTGCGGGTGTTGGGCAACCCCGTTGCGGGCGAGAGCGTGATGGTTGAGGTACGGGGTGCCGAAGGCCAATCACTCCTGTTCCGGGTAGTTGATGCTCAGGGTCAGGTTGTCAGCGAAACCCGAATCCGACGGGCCGATGCCGTTGACGAGCAGCAACTTAAGCTGGGGCGTAGCGCGGGCCTGTACCTGTTGCAAATCAGCACACCCACGCAGACGAAAACCATGCGCGTCCTGAAAATGGAATAACCCGGCGGGGGTAAATCGGTAAAAAAACGGGTGGCTAACGGCGAAATTCGCCAATTTAGCCACCCGTTTTCATGCAAATTCTGACAAACTGCACCAACGTCTCATGCAAAAAATATCGTTTCTCCATAGTCTCTGGCTGTTCGCGCTGGTTTTTACGGCCTTGCCGTTGATGGCGCAGGTGCATACCCGGCGGATGCCATCCGGTGCCGCGCTGTCGGGATATGGGTTGCTGGCAACGCACCAGAACGCGCCCGTTCTGACCCTCGACCCGGTTGATACAGCCCCATTATTGGCGCAGGACGAACAACAGGCCAAACAGGGCTACCCGTATCGGTTTGGCGTGAGCCGGGCGGTTTCGATAGACGTGATGCAGACCGCCAGCCAGACTATTTCGGGCAGTAACCGGGTGCTGCAATACCGCATCAACGCCCCCGGAGCGCAATCGTTGAACCTGATTTTCAGTCAGTTACGCCTGGCCGAGGGTGCGAAACTGTACCTCTATAATCCGGGCAAAACGATCATCATCGGCCCCATCGAAGCACGGCACAATCTGGCAACGGGCGACTATTGGACGGACCTGCTCGAAGACAGCCAACTGATTATCGAGCTTCACGAGCCACTTACCGCCCCCGCACCGAGCCAATTGGCTCTCTCCAGCGTGATCTATGGCTACCGCAAAACGGGCAAAGCCTTTGGCAACGCCGGCACCTGCCACCCAAACATGGCCTGTTACCCCGATTATCAGCCGCAGGGCGATGGCGTAGTACTGATTCTACTCGACAATGCTACCCGACTTTGCAGCGGTTCGGTGGTGAACAACACCCGGCAGTCGTTCCGATCCTACATCCTGTCGGCGTTTCATTGCGTTGATCTGTCGTCGCCGTTTGGTATGCTCGACGGTGGGGAGATTGCCCAGGCCCAGAACTGGCTGATTCGGTTTCAGTACCAAAGCCCCACCTGTACGCCTTCGCAGGAAGATAATGACGTAATCACGCTCAACGGCAGCACGTTCCGGGCGGGCTACGCCAACTCTGATTTCGCCCTGCTCGAACTCAACCAGCAACTGCCCGACGAAACCAATGCCACGTTTCTCGGCTGGAACCGGGACGAGACCACCACCGGCAACAACGCTGCGATTCACCATCCCTACGGCGACGTTAAAAAAATCTCGTTCACCAACGCCGACACCCAGGTTTCGGGCTACGATGTTTTTGGCACGACGGGGGCAACCGACCACCTGATCTCGTTTTGGGGTAATCTGGGGGCCACCGATCCCGGTTCGTCGGGGTCGCCGTTGTTAGATGGTAACCGGCGCGTGGTGGGCCAACTGCACGGCGGGCCATCCTACTGCGGGGCCACCGGCGATGCCCTGCGCGATTATTACGGACGGTTTTTTACGTCCTGGACGGGCGGTAACGCACCCGATATGCGCCTGAGTAACTGGCTCGACCCCAATAACACGCCCCAACTCACCACCGACGGAGCCAAACCCGCCGTCAGCGGCCCGGCATCAGTAGCGGGTTCAGGAACATTCTCGCTCAACAGCGGCCCGGCCACTGCTGTTACCTGGGCCATTGCGGGTGGTTCGGGCGTGGTTACGCCGGTATCGGGCAGTGGCAACACAGCCAGTTTGTCGGCGTTGGCGAGTGGTTCCTCGCTCACGATAACGTTCAGTATCAACGATGGGCAAGCCTACCCGATTCAGTTTTCGCGGGCGTTTGCCGTTGATATCACCACGCCCACAACCACCGGATTCGCCCTCACGCAGCCGACATACACTTGCCAGACGGGGGCCATTGCGTTCAACACAACGGGCGGAGACGGTTCGGCGATTACATACACGGCAGTGGGCATCAGCCGAACCGCCCTCACCAATGCCACCGGAACCGTGGAGCCGGGCCTTCGCGCCGACCCCAAACCGTTGGTGATTCAGGCTACACAAAGCGGTATCAGAGCTACGGTAGTGTTTGATTTTGCTGCGTTTTGTTCCGGGAATACCAGCACACCACCGACCCCGCCAATTTCATCAACAACCGGCTGTGGCAGTCCGGCCAGCACATTCGGTCAGCCACTTATGCTGCAAACGCCTGTTTATGAGTGTGTTACGGGCCAGCTTACGTTCATCACTAACGGGGGCAACGGCAGCGAGGTCACGTATTTTGGCATTGGCATAACGGCCCCGACCACCAATTGCCGGGTCAGGATTGATGCCAATAACACCGACAACAACCTGTACATCCTGCAAGCCACGCAAAACGGCGTTACGGCGGTGTTGCCCTGGGTGCGGCCCTGTTCCAGTCTGCGGCAAGGGGCTGATTCAGAGACAGAACTGACCGTGATCGTGCAGGAAAACCCCGCTTCCGGCGCAACGCTTACCGCCGACATTCGCGGGGCCGACGGGCAGCCGTTGCTGCTGCAACTCCGCGATGCAACCGGACGATTGATTGATGAACAACACTGCCCACGTGCCGGATTGCTCGAAACGAAGCAGTTACTATTAGGCAGTTCGGCGGGGTTGTATCTGTTGCGGGTTAGTACGCCCACGCAAACCAAAACCGTGCGGGTGTTGCGGGCGCGGTGAAAACCAAACCCGCTCACACGGCGTTCTTTAGTCAAATACACGCCCTGTTATGCTCAAAACGGCCCAAATAAAAACTACCCGTACTTTTTCTGATGATCTGCTGACGCGCTGTCGGCAACAGGGCGACCCGCCCGCCGATGCCGTGATTGCCGCCGTGATGGACGCGGGCGGGCGCGACGGCTTGGGCCGGTTTATGCAGTGGTTAGGTGATAATACCGATTTTTCGATTGACTCCCAACTGCCTGTTATTCAGGAATTTTTTACCCAGTATGCCCAACTGCCACCCTGGGCCGATGCCGTGCGGATGCAACGCGGACGGGCATTTTTCCAGCGAAATGCCGGGCTGATCGGGTTGTCGCTTGGCACGTGTTCGTTGCCCTACACCTACCTCGGTGCCGATGGCGTTCGGGTGCTGTGGATGACCGAGCGTATCAAAAACGACACCGCCCGCCGGTTGCAGGAAACCGGCGAATGGGTCTTTGCCGTGAATGACCCTAAAAACTGGCTGACCACATCTGACCCCGAAACCACACTGCCGGGCGCGTCATTGGCGGTGGTTTATACGCTGAAAATCAGGCTCATCCACGCGGCTGTGCGCCAGTATGTGCTGAGTTCGGGGCGATGGGATATGGCCTGGGGCTACCCCGTTAATCAGGAAGACATGGCCGGCACAAACCTGTCGTTTTCGTACATCGTGCTGCGGGCCTTGCGGAAAATGGACGTGCCGCTCACCGAACAGGAACAGGAAGACTACCTGCACCACATCAACGTGGTGGGCTGGCTCAACGGCGTGACCGACGACCTGATTGCCCACAACCTCCGCGAAGCCTTTCACCTCGACCGCGCCATCGCCCGGCGGCAGTTTCAGGAATCGGAAGGCGGGCGCGGCCTGACCAACGCCCTGCTTAATGCCGTTGCCCAGATTGCCGGAACCGCCAATGCGGGTAAACCGGGTGGGCAACCGGCCATCAGCCCCGAACAGGCCCGCAACTTTGCCGCCGGACAGATGCGTTTTTTGCTCGGCGATCAGTACGCCAACTGGCTCGGCATACCCAACGCGCCCCTCGAAAAACGGTTGACGAGCTTAGTTACCCGCCTGCCGATTTTCTCCCGGCTGATGCCAACAATCCGATGATTGCCGACCCCATTGTTGCCCTGGCTACGGCTTCCGGCGTGGGAGCCATTGCCGTTGTCCGGGTGTCGGGCGCGGGCAGTGTTGAGTTGACGAACCGGGTTTTTCGTGGGAAAGACCTCACCACGCAGCCCGGCCATACGGTTCATTTTGGCACCCTGCGCGACGGGCATGATGCCGTGATTGACGAAGTGCTGGTGACGGTGTTTCGCAGTCCGCGTTCGTTCACCAAAGAAGATGCCGTTGAGATTTCGTGTCACGGCTCCGATTATATCGTGCGGCAGATTCTGGCGCGGCTCGTTCAGGCGGGGGCGCGGCTGGCCCGCCCCGGCGAGTTTACGCTGCGGGCCTTCCTGAACGGGCAGTTCGATCTGGTGCAGGCCGAGGCCGTTGCCGACCTGATTGCGGCTGATTCTGCCGCCAGCCATCAGGCCGCGCTGACGCAGTTGCGGGGCGGTTTCTCGAAACAACTCAAAGCCCTGCGTCAGCAACTGATTGATTTTGTGGCCCTTGTGGAACTTGAACTCGATTTTGGCGAAGAAGACGTGGCCTTTGCCAACCGCGCCCAACTCCGGCAACTCATCACCGACATTCGGGCCGTGCTGCGCCCGCTTATCGAGTCATTTTCGGCGGGGAACGCCATCAAAAACGGGGTCGCGACGGTGATTATCGGCAAGCCCAACGCTGGCAAATCAACATTGCTGAACGCCCTGCTGAACGAAGAAAATGCGATTGTCTCCGAGATTCCCGGCACTACGCGAGACGTAATCGAGGATGAGCTATTCATCGAAGGCATTCGGTTTCGGCTCATTGATACGGCGGGCCTGCGCCACACAACTGACACCATTGAGGCCATCGGTGTGGCCCGAACCCATCAGCAAATCGAGAAAGCCGCGCTGGTGATTTACCTCTTCGATGCCGCCGAAACGACCGTTGCCGACGTGCAGGCCGTTGCTGACGACCTGCGCCAACGCGGTATCTCTTATTTGTTGGTTGCCAATAAAACGGATAAACTATCTGACGATGAAATCACCCGTTGGCAGGTAGCCATCAACGATCAACTCATTCACATTCAGGCTAATACCGGCTCAGGGTTAGACGAACTCCGGGCGCGGCTCGTTGGGTTTGTGCGGCAGGGCATTGCCAACCCCGATGCTGCCTTGGTCACCAATGCCCGGCACCATCAGCACCTCATCGGCACCGACGAAGCTCTGGCCCGCGCCTTGGCCGGTCTGGCCGCCAACGTCACCGCCGACTGGCTGGCAATGGACCTGCGCGAATCGTTGCGCGAACTGGGTGCTATCACAGGAGAAATTACAAGCGAAGATTTATTAGATTCGATCTTCTCGCGGTTTTGTATTGGCAAATGACCTCACGTATCAACCTTGCCTTTGTGACGTTCTTAAACGGTATAGAAATGAAGGTTGGCGCAATAATCAGGGTGATTGAAGAAGATGGCTGGGCTTTTCACAGTCAAAAAGGTAGCCACCGGCAATTCACACACGGGGTCAAAACGGGCCGGGTTACGGTTCCCGGCAAGTTAAGTAAAGACCTTTCGATTGGCTTAGAACGAAGTATTTTAAAACAGGCCGGACTTCTGTAAGTGCAGCCAAAACTCAAACAGTGATGGAAAAATATTTGGTCTTAATTCAGAAAGCCCCCGGTAATTATGGGGCTTATTCGCCGGATGTATTGGGTTGCGTGGCCGTTGGCGATACGGTTGAAGAAACGATTAAATCGTTTCACGAGGCTTTATCCTTCCATTTTGAGGGTATGGCAGAAGACGGGGACGAACTGCCAACGCCCAATGGGTTGCAGCATTGGCTGAACGAAGGCGAAATTTCTGATTCCGATATTTTGGCCTTTGTCGCTGTTGAGATGCCGGCTTTTGCCTGATTGGTACTCTGACCAATAAACCGAATAAAGCCGCAAACTGATCTTACAACTGATTCACAAACTCGGCTGGCGTGATCCGGTACTGCTCCCGGAAACACTGCCCGAAAAACACGACCTTACCCTACTGCCCACCAACGGTTAGCCCGCGAACAACTTACCGTTTGCTCAATACGACCATTGCCGTCACCGATGTTGCCGGATTTGGCCGTAGTTTGTACGCTACAAATCAACCGATCCCTGTCGTCTATGAAATCAACGGTTTACCTCCTGCTTCTATGTTGCCTGCTGGCCCGGCCCGCGTTTGCCCAAATTGGCATGGGTGGCGAGCCGCACCCCTCGGCAGTGCTTGATCTGAAAGCCACCGACAAGGCCTTTTATCCGCCCCGGCTCACCACCATTCAGCGCAAGGCTATTGTGAACCCCCAGCCGGGAGCCTTTGTCTATGACCTCGACAAAGGCACGTTTTACCTCTTCGACGGGCAAAACTGGTCTCCTTTAGCCTTCACCACCGCCAATAATCTCGCCCCATTGACCGTACCGCCCCCGACGGGGCGGCTTTTAATAGTTTTGGCATTAGCGTAGCGATTTCGGGCGATTACGCCATCGTCGGCAGTCTTTACGATGATATCGGGGCGAACACGGATCAGGGTTCGGCCTACGTCTTTGTCAGGAGTGGCAGTAGCTGGACCCAGCAAGTCAAACTAACCGCGTCTGACGGGGCGGCTTCTGATAATTTTGGTTATAGCGTAGCGATCTCGGGCGATTATGCCCTCGTCGGTAGTCGTCTCGATGCTGTCGGGGCCAACACCGATCAAGGCTCGGCCTATATGTTTAAACGGACGGGTACAAGCTGGCCGTTGGTGTGGGCCGTTACCGATAATGCCCCCGCTTATACCAACAACGGCAACAGCGTTGGCATCAGTAACGGCACCTTTATCATCGGCGGGTATGGATTCGAGAGTGGCAAGGGCAAGGTGGCGTTTGGCACGGTAGATAATTGAGGGGTATCAGTAGGTTTTCACCAACCACTCCGAAACGGCTTTCTGCGGTGTCGAAAAATTAATCCCTACGCCCACCCGCGTCTTGCCCGATTGGGCGTAGGGCAACAAATAGCCCTGCGTTTCAATTTGGGTCAGGGCCTCCTGCGACGACTTGTCGAGTTTGAACTCAAAGGCATACACGTAGTCGGCGGTTTGCACCAGGGCATCGCAACGGCCCCGCGCCGTGTGGACTTCGCTCTGCACATATACCCCCAGCAAGACAAACGTGAGGTGAATCAGGGCGTGATAAAACCGCTCGTTTTCGGTCTGCCACAGATCGTAGGGCAGCGACGCAAAGACGGTGTTGATAACATCAATGGCGGTGTCAATATCGTTGGTTTGCAGCGCGTTACGGAGTTTGACCACCATCGGCAGGGGGCTTTCTGCGTCGTTGTGCCGGAAGGCCCGCAGCAGATATTGGGTCAGCGAGAGCCGGACTTCTTCGTTGGGGTAGTTCAGGGTGTAGAGGTAATCGGTCGGGCTGTAAGACTCAATAGTGAGGTAGCCCGTCTGAAACAGCAACGGAATGGGTTGGAGGTTACTGATGTCGAACGCATTCAGACCGCCTTCGTCAACCGCTAAATCACTAAAATCATATAAAAAAGCATCCTTGGCTAATTTCACTAACCAGGTCGGTGTGCCGGTGCTGAACCAATAGTTCTGAAAATTACCCCTGTCCGCAAAAAAATTTAGTAATGAGAATGGGTTGTAAACCCGCTTTGTTCCTTCCCACGAGTATCCGTTGTACCAGCGTTTGATTTGGGACAGAAACATTGGTTGAGTTATGTTTTTTTCCTCGGCCAGTTCCTGTATTTCATCCGTAAAGTTAGTCTCTAATTCCGTTTGGCTAATACCCACCAAATCGGCGAATGTCGGGTTGAGTGTAATATCGCGCAGATTATTCAAATCAGAAAACACGCTCACCTTCGAGAACTTGCTCACCCCCGTCAGCAGCACTAATTCGAGGTGTTCGTCGGCGGGTTTAAGAATGCCATAAAACGATTTGAGGATGTCGCGGTGGGCCTCGGCGGTGGGCAGCTCTTCCAGAAAATCAACAATGGGTTTGTCGTATTCGTCAATCAGCACCACCACTTTTCGGCCCGTTTTGGCATGGAGTTTTCGGATGAGTTCCTGAAACAGAAAACCCGATTTATTGTTGGCCTCCCGGTATTGCTCCTCGTCAAGAACAATCCCCAATTCAGTCGCCTGATTCTGTATGCTTTGTTGCAGGACATAATCCAAGTTGTTACCCCGCAACTGCAATGCGTTAAAATAGACAGTAATAACCGGGTTCGTCTTCGTGAAATCCCACTTGTCGGCTATCCACAAGCCCGTAAACAAGTCTTCTCGGCCTTCGTAAAGTGCCTGCAACGTGCTTATCAACAACGACTTGCCAAACCGACGCGGACGCGACAGAAAATAATAGCCCGCCTGTTGGGTGAGGGTGTAAATGTGCTGGGTTTTATCAATATACACGAAGCCGCCTTCGCGCAATTTTTGGAAATTCTGAATGCCAATCGGGTATTTTTGCATCTTCGGTACTGTATTGTACCCAAATATAACCCCCCCCCAACCCCAATGCCGAATTTTTTCGTTTTTGCTATGTACCGACCACTGCTGATTCTGTCCCTGACCCTGCCTTGCGCCCGGTCGAAGCCCTCGCGTATGAAACTAACCCCAGCCTTTATTTTACTATTTTTAATTGCCGGGCCACTCGTTGCCCAGATCGAACCCAACGCCGGCACCTGGAAAACGCTGATTATCAAGTCAGGTAGTGAGTTTCGGTTGCCGCCCCCGCCCGATGCAAAGGCAACGCAGGCCGAACTGAAAACGATGCTTGCCCAGCCCCGCCCCGATGCAAAAACACAACAACAGATCACCTACTGGAACGCCGGGTCGCCGGGGTATCGCTGGCGGCAGTTTGTGTATGAGTGCAAACCACCGAATAATCTGCGGTATGGCAACGTGGCTGCGCTGCTCCAAATTGCGCTGTATGAGGCCACCATTGCCGCCTGGGATAGCAAATATGCCTACCGCAGACCCCGGCCCGGCATAGCCAACCACCAACTTACGCCCGCCATTGCCACGCCCGACAGCCCGTCGTATCCCTGCGAACACGCCGTAGCCGCCGGGGTAGCCGCCACCGTGATCGCCCGGATATTTCCGCAGAAAGCAGACACTGTGCGGCAGATGGCCCAGGCAGCCGCGCAATCGCGGGTGCGGGCGGGCGTGGCGTATCCGAGTGATGCTGTTGCCGGCTACCGGCTGGGGCAGCAGGTAGCCGAGCGGGTGCTGGCCCGGATGCTGGCCGACGCGCCCGTTGCCTGGGACGGAAAACGGCCCACCGGCCCCGGCGTATTTCGGGGCAGAATACCGTATAACCCAACGCTGGGAAGCCGAAAAACGCTCATCTTAACGTCAGGAAGCCAGTTTCGGCCCGGCCCACCGCCCGATTTCACGAAAGACATGGCCGAGTTGAAAACGACCCGCCGAACCACCGTTACCAAAGCAAGGGCCAACTATTGGCTGTATCAGGATTTCTGGCGCGACGTGGTTGACCAGAAAATCAGGGAATACCGGCTCGACGATAACCCGCCCCGCGCAGCCCGCATCTACGCCCTCGTTGACCTGGCCCGGCAAGAGGGAACCATTGCCTGCTGGGATGCCAAATATGCCTACTGGGGAATTCGACCGTCGGAGATGGACACAACTTACGTGCCGGAACTGCCCACGCCCTCGTTTCCGGGCTATCCGTCGGGCCACGCCACGTTTTCTACCGCTGCCGCCGTGATGATGGCGTACCTGTTTCCTGCCGAAACCGATTATTTCATGGAGCAGGCGAAAGAAGGAGCCGAATCACGCTTTGATGCCGGGGCGCATTTTCGCACCGATAACGAAGTGGGACTTGCGTTGGGCCGCAAAGTGGGTGACGAACTGGTGAAATGGGCCAAAACCGACGGGGCCGACAACGGCAATGAGCCAGCCAGAAACACGGAGTCAGTCAAAAAGCAGGCATTGCCCAAGAAATCGGCCATGAACACCACCCGCCTGACAGCCGCACCGAAATAAGGCCCGAACGGCAGCAAAAATCGGTAGACGGGAAAATTCTGCACTATTTTTGATGCTCAAAACAGTACAAGATTTTCCCGTTTTCGCTATGTACCGACTATTTCTGATTCTGTCATTTTTTATTCTTCTCCGGCCCGCTTCGGCGCAGGATGTTCAACTCAAACGCGTTGACCCCATGCACTGGTGGGTAGGTATGAAAAACCCCGTTGTGCAGTTGCTCGTCTATGGCCCCAACATCGGCAAGGCTACCGTTCGGGCCAAGTACCCCGGCGTAACCCTCGGCGATGCCAAACCGCTCGAAAACCCCAATTACCTCGTGGTGGATATGCTGGTGTCAGAAAAAGCCCGGCCCGGCAAGTTTGCCATCGAGTTTCGGGTTGGCAAACAACGCCTTGAATATACCTACGAACTAAAACCCCGCAACCCGGCTCCCAAAGCGCAGGGCATCACCAACGCCGATTTGGTGTACCTGATTCTGCCCGACCGCTTCGCCAACGGAGACCCCGCCAACGATAAATTCCGGGATATGGCCGACACCTCGGCAGACCGCACGAACCCGTTTCTGCGGCACGGGGGCGACCTTTTAGGTATTCAAAATCACCTGCCGTATTTGAAAGATTTGGGCGTTACGGCCCTGTGGCTCAACCCCGTAACGGAGAACGACCAGCCCATGACCAACGAGCAAGGCACCATGCGGTCGTCGTATCATGGCTACGGCTTTACCGATCATTACAAGATTGACCGGCGGTTGGGCGGCAACGATGCCTACAAAAAACTCATTGCCGAAGCCCACAAACAGGGTATCAAAATTATTCAGGATGCCGTGTATAATCACGTGGGCAATACCTGCTGGTTTCTCAAAGACCTGCCCGCCAGAAGCTGGCTCAACCAGTGGCCGACCTATACCAACACGTCCTACAAACAACAACCCGTTTTTGACCCGTATTCCTCAGAGATTGACCGTAAAACCAGCAGCGACGGCTGGTTTGTGCCGTTTCTGCCCGACCTCAACCCGCGCAACCCCGACTTAGCCAACTACCTGATTCAGAACGCCGTTTGGCAGGTGGAGGAGTTTGGCATTGATGCCTGGCGGATTGACACGTATTTCTACAATGACCTGGCGTTTATGAACGACTGTAACAAAGCCCTGCTCGATCAGTATCCGGCCATTCATATCTACGGCGAATCGTGGGTCGGCACGGTGGCCGAGCAAGCCTATTTCACGGCCAATACCCTCCGTACCAAATACCGCAGCAACCTGCCCGGTGCGATGGATTTTCAGATTTGGCAGGCCCTGAACGATGCCCTCCGCCCCGATGCTGCCGCCGATGCCAACCAAAAATTGTACCAGACCCTGGCGCAGGATTTTCTCTATAAAGACGCAACCAAAAATTTGGTTTTCATGGACAACCACGACACCGACCGTTTTTTCTCGGTCATCGGCGAAGACATGAATCGGTTTAAGGCGGGTGTGGCCTTCACGCTCACCACGCGGGGGATTCCGCAGTTGTACTATGGCACCGAGATTCTGATGAAGAATTTTAAAAACCCCACCGATGCCGAAGTCCGGCGTGATTTTCCGGGTGGTTTTGCGGGCGATGTCCAGAATAAATTCACGGCTGCCGGGCGCATCGGTGCTGAAAATGAAGCCTTTACCTACGTTCGGAAGTTAGCCAATTACCGCAAAAACACCCCCGCCCTGCAAACCGGCGCGTTGGTACAGTTTCTGCCGAAAGATGGCGTGTATGTGTATTTTCGGCACAACGACGCGCAAACGGTGATGGTGGTGATGAACGGTAACAAAAAAGAAACACCGCTCGATATGGCCCGCTTTGCCGAGCGGACAGCCGGGTTCAAAACCGCCCGCAACATCATCACCGACGAAATTGCCCCCAACCTGACCGCCCTTAAAATTCCGGCCCAGGGAACGTTAGTGTTAGAGTTGAGAAAGTAGTGGTTAGTGATTAGGGTCAAGTGGCAAGTGCGGGGCGGCCCGTGCTGTTAGTCCTGCCGGGCGAAGCACTCGCCACTAATCACTTGCCACTTGCCACTAAATTAAAACTCTTCCGGTGCCAGACCGTTGGGCCGTGTTCCAGAATGGCCCGACGGTGGATTGCCGTTGGGTAGCCCGCGTTTTGCGCCCAGCCGTATGCTGGAAACTCGTGACTGAGCGTTTCCATGAGATCGTCGCGGTAGCATTTTGCCAGCACCGATGCCGCAGCGATAGACAAAAACAGCGAATCACCTTTGACGATGCAGGTGTGCGGAATGAGCGGATACGGCACAAACCGATTTCCGTCAACTAAAAGGTGTTCGGGGGCGAGCGCGAGTAAGTCAACGGCGCGGTGCATCGCCAGAAAGCTCGCCCGCAAAATATTGATCCGGTCAATATCGGCGGGCGAGACTTCGGCAACGGTCCAGGCTACCACATCGCGCTCAAGAACGGGGCGCAGTGCATCACGCCGGGCGCGGCTGAGTTGCTTGGAGTCGGTCAGAAACGGGTGCTGATAATCGGGCGGGAGAATCACGGCAGCCGCCACCACCGGCCCGGCCAGACAGCCCCGGCCTACTTCGTCTAAACCCGCTTCACGAAGGTCAGGGTTGTAACAGGATTTTAGCTTAGTGGTCATGGTTAATCTTCCAGCACATTGCTGAAAATAGTGCTTTTCAGGGCCAGAGCCAACAGCATAAACGCAATGCCCCAGTAGAGATAAATCCGGTAGAAATCCTCGGCATCGCGTACCACGCGGCTCCGGGTCGGCGACTTTTCGAGCCGGTCAATGTCGGCAAACGTCACCGCCAGCCGCCCGGCATCGGCAGCCCTGAAGAAACGCCCGTTGCCAATGGTGGCAATGGTTTTCAGCACCCCTTCATCAACCGATGCCGTTGCACGGATATCCGTACCGCCCCGCAGCGAATCGGGCAGCCGCGCCGGAGCCAACGCCCGGCCAACAGCGATGGTGTAGAGCCGGATATTGAACGCCTTCGCCAGGCGGGCGGTGGTAACGGGGTCGAGATTGCCCGCCGTGTTATCGCCATCGCTCAACAGAATTACGAGTTTAGTCTGCTTGCTGTCAGCCCGTTGCGAATCGGTATCGGGGTCGCGCAGCCGATTGATACACCGGGCAAGCGCGTCACCGATGGCCGTTCCGGTGGTCTGAATCATGCCAACCCGCAGATCGGCCAGGTACTGCTGCAACAACGGGTAATCGGTGGTGAGCGGGCAGAGCGAAAAGGCTTCACCGGCAAAGACCACAATCCCAATCCGGTCATGTTTACGCCCGGCCACAAACTGCCGCGCCACCTGCCGGGCCGCTGCCAGCCGGTTGGGGCTGATGTCGGTTTCGGCCATTGACGACGACACATCCAAGGCCAGCATGATGTCAATACCGGGCGATTCGGTTTCGCGCCGTTCGCGCACCCGCTGAGGCCGGGCCAGGGCCACCAGCAACAACGCCACCGACAAAAAAGCGGTGACAGGCATCAAAAACCGGAGGTATTGCCACCACCACCCAATCTGCCCCGGCATGGCCGAGAGGTGCAGTTGCTGCTCGGCGGCCCGGTGCAGCCGTTTACGAAGCCAGAACAGACCCATCACCGCCGGAATGGCATACAGGGCCGTTGGGTTGGCAAACTGCATCTGCTGCCAATGCGTCGGGCTAAACCAATAGAGCGAATACCAGGGCATCTTGAATAATGGTTAATGACTAAACAGGGTGTTATTGACGAACTGCGGGCGGCATTGATTGGTAGTCCACCCGCATTAATCAGGTATCTGTGAACGCATTACGGCATCGCGTTGCCGGTGATAGAGGGCAATGGCTACACCGCGCAGCAATTGCAGCGATACGGCAGACTGCCCCGAAAAAGTCCCGCCATACACAACGCGGTCGGTTTCGCGCAGGGCTTCGGCTACTTGCTCATCGGCCACCGGCACCACGCCCGTTTTTTGCAGTGCGTCAATAATCTCGCGGGTAGTGAGTGAGTTAAACGGCTCATTTTGGAGATATTGCAGGTAGTCTCGCCAGAGAATGAGTGCCTGATTGGCGGCCTCGGCGGCTGTTTCGGCCCGGATACCACCCGTTAGCCGGTCATAGCTGCGCCGAAACAGGTTTTGCCGCTGCGCGAATCGGTACAGCCGGAGCCGTTGCGCAATCAAGCGGCCAAACAGGGCGTATAGCAAAGCGGCCCCAATAGCGATACCGAGCAGAGCGGCCCCCAGAACGGGGTAGTTGAGTTGCTGCCGCAGCGGGCGCACGGCGGTGTCGGTGGCTAAAACGAGCGTATCGGGCCGGGTGGTCTGGAGCTGCGAGCGTAGCCGGATTGTGTCCGTGCCGGACCAAAGCAGCGTACAGTCGGTCTGGCTAACGAGTTGGATCGGCACCCGGAGCGTTTGCACCGGCGTTATCTCAAAGGAAACGATGGTATAAACTGCACTGTCGCGGCTGATGCCCTGTTGGGTTTTTGTTGGAAAAGTCAGTACATCGCGCACCAGAAACGGGGCAAAGGCACGGGCCGTATCGGGAAAAATAGCATCCTGCGCCGGGCTGTGCCGCCAACTCAGGGTATATCGAACAGGTCGGCCTACTTCGAGCGTGTCGTCCAGAAAATAACCGACTGGCCTGGTTTCGGGTTGAGCCAATGCGAAGCCCATTCCCAAACCAGTCAGAAACCAGATAAACCCGGCGCAGTGCCACAACAGCCGTTGGCAAACCGAATGCCGGTGAGAGTGGCAATAGCGCATAAAGTGCCGGACAGTTACGGCCCGGTTGTCAGTGAAGATGCCCATGTAGCGGGCAAAAAACGGGAGGAGTTTCCAACATTCCTACTCACAACAGCAGTCAGGACTTTCTGGCAAGACGGGCGGATAACGGCCACAGACCGGCTTTCTGCCGTTGACGCTGGGCGCGCCAACAAGAACGCGAACGGCAGTTTACGGGGCAATCACTTCAACGTCGCCGATGCGTTTATCGTCGGCAGTCAGCACCCGAAACCGGAATCCCGCCGTTTCGATGGTTTGGCCGGGTTTGGGCAGGTAGCTAAACAGTTCGAGCAGCAGCCCGCCGAGCGATTCAGCCTCGCCATGCACGGCATCAAAGGTGGTGGCTTCGGCATTCAGCATCCGGCATAAATCGGGTAGTGATGTTTTGCCCGCCACCCGAATTGTGCGGTCATCCACGCGCTGATAGGGTGCGCTGTGTTCGTCTTCGTCGAACTCGTCGTTGATATCGCCAAAAATTTCCTCGATAATATCTTCCAGCGTAATCAGGCCGCTTGTGCCGCCATATTCGTCAGAAACGATGGCGAGATGCACCCGTCGCCGTTGAAAATCGTGGAGGAGGTCATCTATTTTTTTAGTTTCTGCCGTAAAAAACGCCGGGCGTACCAGCGATGTCCAGCTAAAGTCGTCGGCCTGATTCAGGTGCGGCAACAGGTCTTTGCTGTACAGAATGCCGTCAATTTTGTCAATGGTTTCGCCATAAACCGGCACCCGCGAATACCCCGATTCGTTGATATGAACGACTAACTCGCTGAATGTGAGGGATTCCGAAACGGCCACAATGTCCATTCTGGCCCGCATCACCTGGCGTGCCGTGAGGTTACTGAAATTAACGATGCCTTTCAGAATGTCTTTTTGCTGCGTGGTGGCTTCGTGGCCGGTGAGGTCAACGGCCTGACTCAGAGCCTCTGCCGACAGCGTGTAGCCCCGCCGTTCGATGCGCTTATCAACGGCGTTACTCAAGCTAACCAACAGTGCCGACAGGGGCCAAAACAGTACCGAGGCTATCCGGGCCAACGGAGCCGTTTGCCTGACAACCGCCAGGGCATTCTGATTTGCCAGCACTTTGGGAATCATCTCGCCAAAGAGAACAATTGCCAGCGTTGTCAGCAAGGTTATGCCCGTCAGCACTTCGCCCGATGTGTGCGTAATGCCCGGCAAGGCCCAGGCTAGGTAGGTGGCAATCACCACAACGGCAATATTGAGCAGGTTATTAAAGATAACCAATGAGGCCAGCAGTCGTTTGGGGCGGCTGAGGAGCGTTGTTATGCGCTGATCGGCAGGCAGGTCACTGTTGTGGCAGGCGGCCCGGTCGGTGGGCGAGAGCGAGAAAAACGCGGCCTCTGCCGCCGACACAACACCGGCCAGCGTGAGCAGCAGCAGGATGAGAGCCGCGTAGGGGCCAAAAAAGGTGAGGGCGGTGCTCCAGTCGTTGCCAACCGGCAGCACCCCAATCGAGGAAGGGTCTCCGTCCATTTTTTAGTGGTCAGTGGCAAGTGGCAAGTGGTTAGTGCTTCGCCGGGATTGGTTCTACCGGCGAAGCACTAACCACTGACCACTTGCCACTAATTAAAATGGCAGGTCGTCGTCGGCAGATGAGTTTTCATACTGCGCCGGTACGGGTTCGGGCTGCCGGGCGGCTGCCGGTTTTGGGGCGGGTGCTTTGGGAGCCGGAGCCGACTGCTGCGTGGCCGGTGCTGCCTGTTGACGCGGGGCCGGAGCCTGCTGCATACTACCACCGCCGTCCTCCTGCCCGTCGCGGCTGTTTGGCCCGCCCAGAAATTGGAACGTAGTGGCCCGAACCCCTAATGAGAATCGTTCTTTACCGTCGCGGTCGGTGAAGGTTTCGGTCCGAAGCCGACCTTCCACATAAATCTGCTGACCTTTTTTGAGGTATTTTTCGATGGTTTTAGCCTGTTCATTCCAGGTCTCAACCCGAAACCATTCGGTCTGCTCAACCTGCTCGCCGGTGCGGTTGGTGTATTTTTCGTTGGTGGCTACGCTGAAGCGGGCTACCACGTTGCCGCCGTCGAAATACTTGATTTCGGGGTCATTGCCAACGTTACCAATCAGGATTACTTTGTTTATGCTTGCCATTGTTTGTGTTGGTAATCTGTGAAAATTTACGATTGGGTTTAGGTAATAAAAGTACTGAAAGACTGCGATTTATGCAAGCAGTTTTCCGGCAAAGTTAGTGATAAGTACGGGTTTAGGCAGTTGCTCAACGGCATCGGCATCGTACCAGGCCAATCCCGGCGGTAATGGGCCTAATGGCATATCGGGCAGGTCAACTACAAAAAAAGTGGCTCTGATTCGCTGATGCGAGAGCAGTTGCGTGGCCGATGTCGGCACCCCGCCCGGCGTTCCCTGCGCCACCAATGCGGCCACGTCGGGCGGCAAGGCCAAATCACCGGCAGTCAGAAAAACAGCGTCAGCGAGCGGGTCATCGGCGGGCAATGATTCAGTTTCGAGCAGATAAAATTCGTACAGACTTTGCCACACGTCGCGAGCCGTACGCTCCTGCATCGCCAGCCGCACCCGCCCCTGCGGTGCCGTTTGCCTAAACACCACGTATTGAAAATACCGCTCACGAACGGGGGCTTTTTTGGCTTTTACGGGCAGTTTGGCCTGCCGACCCGTGTTGTAGGCGTTGCACCGTTGCTGCACCGGACAGAGCAGGCAATCGGGCGCAACGGGCGTACACTGAATAGCCCCAAACTCCATAATAGCCTGATTGTAAGTGGCCGGGTTGGTGGCGTGTTCGATGAGTTGGCGGGCCAGGGCAGCAAACGTTTTTTTGGCTCCGGTGGTGGTAATGTCTTCGGTAATGCCAAACACCCGTGCCAGCACCCGATACACGTTACCATCAACCACCGGCACCCGCTCGCCAAAGGCAAACGACGCAATAGCGGCTGCCGTGTAAACCCCGATTCCTTTGAGCATCAATAGGTTATGATACGTTTCGGGAAACTGCCCGTTGAGTTCATCGGCAACGTATTTGGCCGTTTGATGCAGGTTTCGGGCGCGGGCGTAGTAGCCTAAACCCTGCCAAAGCCGCAACAGGTCGCGTTCGTCGGCGCGGGCAAGGTCGGCAACGGTTGGGTAAGTAGCCACAAAGCGTTCATAGTAAGGCTTACCCTGGGCCACGCGGGTCTGTTGCAAAATCACTTCCGAAAGCCAGACATAGTACGGATTTCGGGTATTACGCCAGGGCAGGTCGCGCCGGTGGCGATTATACCAGATTTCGAGGGCGGGGGCAAAGGTTTGCTCAGGCAAAGTCGGCAATTGAAGGGTAAGCGTCTAAATCTGAAAGAGTAAAATTAGGCAATACCGGGGTAAAGACACGGTAGCCAACTTGCCACTTGCCACTAACCACCAAGCACTAATTAAAAAAGTAAGTCGTTGAAAATGAAAAGACAACGCAATCCGTTTTGAATTAAAAAGGATTGCCTTACCTTTGTACTCCCATTTTTGAGACCTCGAAATTTAATAACTCAGTAACCGTTTAACGCATTTTTTTATCGTGACGAAAGCAGACGTAATCACAGAAATCGCCGGAAAGACAGGCATTGAAAAAGAGGAAGTTGCCAAAACCCTCGAATCCTTCTTTACGGTGGTTAAGCAATCACTGGCCGAGGGAGAGAGCATTTATGTGCGCGGCTTCGGCAGTTTCATCAACAAAAAACGGGCGAAGAAAGTGGCCCGGAACATCTCGAAAAACACCGCTATGGTGATCGAGGAGCATTTTATCCCCAGTTTCAAACCGGCAAAAACGTTTGTTGAGCAGGTAAAAACCAGCGAGAAAACGAAGGAACCGGCAGAATAATCGTGAAAAAGCCCATTCTGCTTGTATTGATTTTGGCCGCAGGCGCAACGGTGGGGCTGTATAGCCTGCCCAAAGTGGTGGTGCAAACCAAAGAAAAGCAGTTTGGGTCCGGTAGTTCGGCAGCAGCTACCAAACCGGCAGCAGCCACGACGAACGCGGCTGTTACCGAAAAGCACAACGCGCCGTTGTCGGCGGAGAAACAGCGGCAATTGGCGATGCTCAAGCAGCAGTTCATAACGGTAGCCGCGGCAGAAAAAGCAACGGTCGCTACGCAGCTAATTGATCTCTTCAGGAGCGTAAATCGCTACGACAGTGCCGCTTATTATGCGGGGCTGTTGGCAAAAACCGACCCAACGGAACTGAACCTTCTGCGGGCCGGTGATTTGCACTTCGAGGCTTTCAACTTCGCCGTTGATGATCAGAAAGCCGCTGACTTGGGCCAGAAAACCCGCGACCTGTATAAGCAGGTCCTGGCTAAAAACCCTGATTTGCTGGCAGTCAAGGCTAATTTAGCCATGACCTATGTGAACACAGCAACCCCAATGCAGGGAATTATGCTGCTCAGGGAGGTGTTGGCAGAAGACCCAACCAACGAGCTTGCCCTGTTTAATCTGGGGATGCTTTCGATGCGGTCAGGTCAATACAGCAAGGCAGTTGAGCGGTTTCGGCAGATTTTGGTCAACAACCCCGATAACCGGAAGGCGCAATTTTACCTCGGCGTGAGTTTAGTGGAAACCAACCAAAAAGCCGATGCCCGAAAGGTGCTGGCGCAGGTGAAAGCCAACGAAAAAGACCCGCAGATTCTGGCCGCCGTGCAGGAACTGGAAGAGAAGCTAAAGTAATTTTTAACACATTAAACGGACAACACTATGCCTTGCGGTAAGAAGCGGAAACGCCACAAAATTGCGACTCACAAACGGAAGAAACGGCTCAGAAAGAACCGGCATAAGAAGAAATAGTTTAACGTTTAACGTTTAACAGACGTAACCTGATGTTGAACGTTAAACCTCAAACGTTAAACCATTTTTGAAGCCGCGTCAATTGTGCGTGGCTTCTCTATTTATAAAATACGCCATTCTTTTAACCGTACTTCATCTTGTGAGTAATGAATTAGTCATCAGTTCGACTCAAAAAGGTGATCGTATCGCACTCCTGCAAGACAAACGTCTGCTGGAGTATCACACCGAAGAGTCTGAAAGTAGTTTCACAGTGGGTGATTTGTACCTCGGTACAATCAAAAAACTGTCGGCAGGTCTCAATGCCGCTTTCGTGGACGTGGGCCACGAGAAAGACGGCTTTCTGCACTATCAGGATTTGGGGTCACACGTTAATTCGCTGACCAAAATCACGAAGGATGCAGTTGCCAAACGAATCAGTTCGGGGCTTCTCAGCGGTTTCTCGATGGAGCCGGAGATTGACAAGATCGGTAAAATCGATAAAGTCCTGACCAAAGGTGCGCCTGTATTAGTGCAGGTCATTAAAGAACCGATTTCCACAAAAGGGCCGCGCCTGTCGTGCGATATTTCAATCGCGGGCCGGTATTTGGTGCTGGTGCCGTTCTCGAACGGGGTGAACCTGTCCAAGAAGATTACCGACCGCGCTGAACGTAACCGACTAACCCGGCTCATGTCGTCGCTGAAACCGCAGAATTTCGGGGTCATCGTCAGAACCGTAGCGCAGGGCCGCGAAGTGTCAGAATTAGACGACGACCTGCAAAACTCGCTCGAACGCTGGGAAACTGCCATCAATGCCCTCCGCGAGGCCAAACCCCGCGACCGGATCCTGGGCGAAATGAACCGGGCATCGTCTATTCTGCGCGATATGCTCAACGAATCGTTCGACAGCATTACCGTTGACAGCCGCGAATCGTTCGAGGAAATCAAGGCGTTGGTGCATCGCATTGCACCCGAAAAAGAAAACATCGTTAAACTCCACACCGGCAAAAACAAGGTTTTTGAGGCTTTAGGGCTGGAGAAACAAATCAAGTCGTTGTTTGGCCGGTCGGTGAGTTTGCCGGGGGGTGGGTATCTCATTATCGAGCATACCGAAGCCCTGCACGTGATTGACGTGAACAGTGGTAACAAGTCCAATTCAGAACAGGATCAGGAAGCAACGGCCATCAGCGTCAACCGCGAAGCTGCCAAAGAAATTGCCCGCCAACTGCGCCTGCGCGACATGGGTGGCATTATCGTGGTGGATTTCATTGACATGAAAAAGGCCGAAAACAAAAAACTCATCTTCGATATTATGCGGGATGAGATGGAAACCGACCGCTCGAAATACACGATTCTGCCCCTGACCAAGTTTGGCCTGATGCAGATTACCCGGCAGCGCGTTCGGCCCGAAATGAATATTGTGACGCGGGAAGTGTGTACAACCTGTGGCGGAACCGGCACCATTCAGGCCAGTGTGTTGATTACGGACGTGATCGAGAATAATCTCGATTATTTACTCACCAAGCAAAACGAACGTAACATCACGCTGATGCTGCACCCGTTTTTACACGCTTATTTCACCAACGGTTGGTATTCGCGGCAACGGCAGTGGTTTGTGAAGTATAAAACGTGGGTCAAACTCGTGAAAGACAGTTCGCTGGCAATCACCGAGTTCAAATTTTATAACCAACACGGCGACGAAATCGAGGTGTCAACAACGCCAACAGTGGCAGCGGTATCATAGAACGACAGAACCGCACGGGTCGCCCGTGCGGTTCTATCCGTTTAGCCCGAAATCACCGTTCCCAGCAATTTCGCAATTTCCATATCCACCCGTTTGAAGTGCATAAACTCGGTTAGCACGGCATCGGCATCACCCTCGTTGCTGTTCATCTGACGTTTAAGGTCGGCCATCTTCTGCTCGGCAATCATCTTTTTTATCCGTAAAACATTCCCGAAGGCGGCATCCGACAGAATTTTTGCGTTGTCGTCGGTCTCGGCAGGCACGTAAATTTCGTGTTTGGCCCAGCCTTCGCTGATCTCGTGGCGGGTGGTGGTGAGGTCAATGGTTTCGCGCTGAAAGGCGGGCTGGTCAAGAGCCGTGCTACCTCCGTTGTCTACCGAATGATACAGGAAATCGGTAGCGGCCAGAATTTTGCCCTGCGCGTAGGCTTCGCGGAACAGCGCGAGCATGAGGTTATACGGCGGATTCTGAAACTCAACCTCGTGGAGTTCAGAGAGCATATATTGGCACAGCGTGAAGCCCGGTTCCAGCTCGCGCTCGCCGTAGTTCAGCAGCAGCCGCAGACATTCCTGCTCCTGATAGGCGAGGGGATTGATAAAAGATTCACGTAATGATTCTCGGCCAGAAGACCGTTCACCTTTTTTATCCCTATCGGCAGACGATATACCGGCTTCTTCAAGCAGCCCATTTAGGTTCTCCGGGCCTTTGGGTTCTAATTTTTCCTCTCTGCGTTTTTGTAATTCAGAGTCATGGTTTTGCTTCTCTCTTTGTTTCCTAATTAGCCGATTACTTTCATAAACAATAGTTTTTTCATCAGCTTTAAAAATTCCTGCAATCTCTTTAAACAAGACATTTCTCTTAAGGACATCTTCAATTTTGTTTATGCTGGTAATTACTTCAGTTGTCGCAGACCCTATTTTTGAAGGGTCTGCTCCCGCTTCACTGATTAGCAGTTTAGCTTTAAACTCGATAAAGTCCTGGGCGTTGGTCTGAATGTATGTTTTGAAGGCTTCGGCCCCCACGCGCTGCACATAACTGTCGGGGTCTTCACCGTCGGGCAGCAGCAGCAGTTTCAGGTTCATGCCCTCTTCCAGCACTAAGTCAAGCCCGCGCAAAGCCGCCTTGATGCCCGCCGAATCGCCATCGTAGAGAATGGTAATGTTTTGCGTAAACCGGGCGATGAGCCGAATCTGACCGGGCGTGAGCGACGTTCCCGACGAGGCCACTACGTTCTGAATCCCGGCCTGATGCAGCGAAATCACGTCGGTATAACCCTCGGTAAGGTAGCAGACATCGGTTTGGCGGATGGACTGTTTGGCCTGAAAAATGCCGTACAGCACATCGCTTTTGTGATAAACCTCGGTTTCGGGCGAGTTCAGGTACTTCGGCTGGTCTTTGTCTTTAATCAGGATTCTGGCCCCAAACGCAATCACGCGGCCCGCCACGTTATGGATCGGGAACATGACCCGCGCCCGGAAACGGTCGAACACCTTGCCATCATCGCGCCGGAGAATCAGGCCCGCCTTTTCGAGAATATCCAGGCTATACCCCCGTTTCTGTCCTTCCTGCCGCAGTGCATCCCAGATGTTCAGGCTGTAACCAAGTTCAAATGTATCAATGGCGGGGTTCAGAAAACCACGCTCCCTGAAATAACTCAGCCCGATGCTACGCCCTTCCTCGGTCTGCTGCATGGTCTCCTGAAAAAATGTTTTGGCAAAATTCAGGGCGATAAACAGGCTTTCGCGCTCGTTTTGGCGGAGGAGTTCTTCGGGCGATTGCTCGCGTTCCTCGATTTCGATGCCGTACTTTTTGGCGAGATACCGCAGGGCTTCGGGGTAGCCGATGTTCTCGATGTCCATCACAAACCGCACCGAATCACCGGCTTTGCCGCAGCCGAAGCACTTGTAGATGCCCCGCGCCGGGTTGACGTTGAAGGACGGTGATTTCTCGTTATGAAACGGGCAGCAGGCGGTGTAGTTACTGCCCCGTTTTTTGAGCGAGACAAACTCGCCGACAACTTCGAGAATATCGGCGGCTTGGCGGATTCGGTCAATGGTTTCTTCGGGGATACGCATCTGGAAAGACAACGGGCTGGTTGGTTCACCAAAGGTAGTTAAAGCGGATGTTTAGGGGGTTTCGCAAAAAAAATTTGGCTTGGCTGTTCCCCCGAACTCTTCTTTTTACGACTAAGCCGGTGAAGACAGGAAACACAAGTCTATCCACCCAAGTCAATCCCGGTTATCTCCACACCATTGCTTCTCCCGGTAGCCGATGCACCCCGCGTCGGCTGCTTCTTTTGGGTCAAATTTTTGGCCTTGTTTTTGCTAAAGTCAAGATAAACAGCACCGTTTCGGGCCGTGCTATTCATTCGCTGACTATTTTTGATGATTATGGAACAACGCTTACTCACCGCCCCGTCCGCCGGAGCGCATTCACCGCACCGATATGCTGGTGGTTTGCCCGTTATCTGGCTGGCTCTTGCCCTGATGGTTTGGTTGCAGGGCTGCCGCAAACAACCCGGCGATGAAGCGGTTAATCCGCAGCCCACGCCCACCGTAACCCCGGTTCCGATGGGCAAATCGGCCAGTATGCTCAGTTCAGACGTGGCTACCAAGTGGGCCGCGTTGCACCTCAAATTAGCCCAAACCTCACCCGGAGCCACGCCCCCGGTGGTGTCGCGGGCGGTGGGTTATGCCGGTCTCGCGCTGTATGAAGCGGTGGTGCCGGGTATGACCGACTACCAAAGTTTGGTGGGACAGGTGCAGAGCCTGACCGCGCTACCGATGGTCGAAAACGCCAAAGAATACAACTGGGGAGCCAGTGCAAACGCGGCCCAGGCACAGATTTTGCGGGGCCTGTATGCCAACACCTCCGATGCTAACAAGAAGACAATTGACTCATTAGAATCGGTATTGACTGCCGATTTTTTGAAAGAGTCGGCCAAAGATATTACCGACCGTTCGGCGGTTTTCGGCAAGGCAATCGCCAATGCCATTTTCGAGTATTCAAAAACGGATGGCGGCCACGAAGGGTATGGGCGAAATTTTCCGGCAAGCTATGCGGTGCCAACGGGCGTAGGATTCTGGATGCCGACCAGTACGCAGAAAGTGCCGATGCAACCGACATGGGGTCAAAATCGGGTATTTGTGAAGCTAAATGCATACGTGAGTGTGCAACCGCATACCCCCTACTCGACCAATGCAAAATCTGACTTTTTCAAAAATGCCAATGAGGTCTATCAAGCTGGCAAAACCCTGACCGATGAACAGAAAGCCATTGCTCTGTTCTGGGCCGACGATCCGGGCAAGACCTTTACGCCGGCGGCTCACGCCACGTCTATTCTGACGCAGATTATTCGGGACAATGGCATGAAACTCAACGTTGCCGCCGAAGGCTATGCCAAAGTGGGTCTCGCCACCGCCGATGCCTTTATCTGTTGCTGGCGGATCAAATACCAATACAATCTGATACGTCCCATTTCGTATATCAACTTAGCGATTGACCCGAAGTGGACGGCGTTTCTGGCAACTCCACCCTTCCCCGAATACACATCGGGCCACAGCAGCGGCTCAGGGGCAGCAGCAGCAGCCTTAGCCAGCGTGTTTGGCGAAGCCTGGAATTTTACCGACCATTCGCACGACAGCCGGGGCCTGAAAGCACGGTCGTTCAAATCGTTTACTGAATACGCCAATGAAGCGGCCCTGTCGCGGCTGTATGGTGGCATCCACTACCGCGAGAGCAACGAGCGCGGCATGATTAATGGCCGGAACGTGGCGCAGAATGTGCTGGCATTGACCTGGAAAAAGTAAAGAACAGCACGGCGATCAGTTATGATTTTGCCCTCCATTTAATGTCTTGATGTATAGCATACTATCTTTTGTTCAGTAGAAACTGTACCCGCCCGGCAGCCGGAAACCGGGTTTCGGCAACGGGTTTTCCGTAGCGGCTGTAAAACTGCCTGACCTGTTCAGGAGGCAGCAGATCGGGGTAGAGGTTGATACCGGCAAAATCGTTTTTTCGGAGGAAGTTATCCAGAAACTGCCAGTCAGCTTGGGTAAAAGCATGGTCGGGAGTCAGCAGCCGGGGCCAGCCATTGCGCCGGAACGGTTCGGTTTGAGCCAGACTCAGCCGCCCGAAATACTGCCCAACTCCTTTTTTGTCGTAAAACCGCCGAAACGTAAACACCGCGTTCTGCGCCTGATAATGCGGGCAAAGCTCGGCGGTGGCGGTTGGCCCGTCGGCCCCGGTAATACAAAACGGCCAGTCTAAAATGGCTTCGCCGGGCGTATTTTTTACCACGTCCACATACCGAAAAAACGACGCGGGCAGCGCGGACCGCTCGATTGTCAAATAACGCGAATACGGATATATCCATTCGGTCAGCATCAACACACCTAACGCGCTCATTGCCAACCAGTTTGCGCGGTTTTTGGGAAGCGGCACGTATAGGGCCAGCAGGCCCAGCAAAACCGGGTAAATAAGACTGGCACGCCCCCCGTGCCGGTTAAAGGCAAACCAGGGGAAGATTTTGAGCGTCGGCAGCAGCAGTGGATGATAGAGCAGGCACAGAGCCAGAGTCACCACAATTGGTAGCCACAAGGCCACCCGTCGCCGGATGTTCCACCCGCCCACCGCAGCCGCCATAACCAGCCACAGGCCGGGCCGGGTTTGGCCGTAGGTCTCGAAACTGTCTTCAAAAATTGCCTGATAATCAATGATGTACGCATCAAACGGTGGCAAATACGGAATCAGTAACCGGGCCGGGTGCGACCACATCCGGGAGGGTATTGTATCGCCAAAATCGAACTGCCGGGCGTTGATAACAATCTGGAGGGTGAGGGGGAGATAGAGCCAGAGAATGAGCAGGAAGAAAGTCAAAAAGGGCCAATTCTGTCTTTTCTTCCATTGCTTGACCACCCCCAACCCCCTCCTAAAACAGGAGGGGGCTTTCTCAAAAGCTGCGTTTTTGTTAGGAGAGCCGAAGGCTTTTTGGCCCCCTCCTGTTTTAGGAGGGGGTTGGGGGTGGTCGGCTTGGCAACCAAACGATACACATATCAAAAATACACCACCCGCCACCGTCGTAAAGGCCAGCCCGAACCCGGCCACGTACCCTAATTCCTGACTCAACACCAACACGTGCAACGTGGCCCAGCCAATCAAAAAAGAGAACGTAACCTCTGCCCCCCCTTTTTCTGGGGTGGGCGCAGGGGGGGTAGTCAGCAGCCGAAACGTTGCCACGATGCACAAAACCGTATAATGCCCGACGCAGACGTTGAGATGAACCGGAAATTTGAAGAGCGCGTAGAAATTAAAGACCGATACCACCAGCCCAAACACGAACAACCGCCAGGCCGGAAAGCGGTTTCGCAGCAGCCAAAACGAGCCGAGAGCCGTGATGACTACACTGTACACGTAGTAAAACTGAATGTATGGCCCCGGCTTATTGCCATTGAACCAGTAGCAGAGTGCGTACCAATAATCACGCTCGAAACCCCAGTCGAGAAACGTTTGGTTGGTACCGTAGGGATAAAACGTCTGGTTATTATCGAGATTGAGGTGCGGAAAGGGCCACAGCGTCAGGTTTTTACCGAAATAATAGCCCACGTATTCATACACATCGGTGTCGTTCCCGTCTGATAGCGGCTGCGAAAAATCACCAACGGCCCAGACCACCAGCCCCGTCACAATGAGGCCGAGGGCCAAAAACCAATACAGGGTAGTGCGGGGCAACGGAGACGCGTAGGGCATAGCGGGGCAAAAGTCCTATTTTTGCAAAAGTAACGCGGACTTGTACTCCGCAGTCAATCGCGGTAGGGACTTGTCTTGTATAAACTCTGCTGCCAATAACCTCTGCGGAGTGCAATGGCAACGGCCAACCGTCCGCATTACTTTCACTATGGACTACAACCACCGCGACACCGAACAGAAATGGCAGCGTTTCTGGGACGAAAACCAAACCTACCGCGTCGAAACCGACGCAACACGCCCCAAATATTACGTTCTCGATATGTTTCCCTACCCGTCGGGAGCGGGGCTACACGTAGGGCATCCGCTGGGCTATATTGCCTCTGACATTGTTTCGCGCTACAAACGGCTCCGAGGTTTCAATGTGCTGCACCCGATGGGCTTCGACTCGTTTGGCCTGCCCGCCGAGCAATACGCCATTCAGACCGGCCAGCATCCCGCCACTACTACCGAGGTTAACCTGACGCGCTACATCGAGCAACTCAAAAATATCGGCTTCAGCTATGACTGGTCACGGGAAGTAAAAACCTCATCGCCAGACTATTACAAATGGACGCAGTGGGTTTTTATGGAACTCTTCCGGTCGTGGTATAACCGCGATACAGACAGGGCCGAACCCATAGAAACCCTCATCGAGAAATTTGCGGCCAACGGTACAACCGGGGTTTATGCGGTTTGCGACGATGATTGCCCAACCTTCACCGCCGACGATTGGAACGCCAAAACCGAAACCGAACAGTATGCCATTACGCTGAAATACCGCCTGACCTACTTAGCCGATGCGGTCGTGAATTTCTGCCCGGCTTTAGGTATGGTGCTGGCAAACGACGAAGTAAAGGACGGTGTTTCGGAGCGGGGCGGCTACCCGGTGGTGCAGAAACGGATGCGGCAGTGGATGATGCGAATCACGGCCTACGCCGACCGGCTGATTACCGGCCTCGATACGATTGACTGGACCGATTCACTCAAAGAACAACAACGCAACTGGATTGGGAGAAGCGTGGGAGCATCGGTTAAGTTTGTGGCTACCCATGCCGAAATTGACCGACTGTGGGTGTCTATCGAAGTATTCACCACCCGCGTCGACACCATTTTTGGCGTGACGTTTATGGTGCTGGCCCCGGAGCATGAACTCGTGGAAAGCCTGACCACGCCCGAACAGCGCGAAGCCGTTGATGCCTACGTCAACGCGGCCAAACTTCGCCCGGAGCGTGACCGCATGGCCGATGCCAAAACCGTGTCGGGTGTGTTTACGGGGAGTTATTGCCGGAACCCGGTCAATAACGAACCCGTCCCGATTTACTTGGCTGACTACGTGCTGGCCGGGTATGGCACGGGCGCGGTGATGGCCGTACCGTCGGGCGATCAGCGTGACTGGCTCTTTGCCAAACATTTTGGTCTGCCCATTATCCCGATCTTAGACGGGCAAAAAGACATTGATACTCAGGCCGATAATACCAAAGAGGGTCGCTACATCAACTCCGGGTTTATCAACGGCCTGGCATACAAAGAAGCCACGACTGCCCTGATTGACTTTCTGGAAAAACGCGGCATGGGCAAAGGCAAAGTCAATTTCCGGCTGCGCGATGCCGTGTTCAGCCGCCAACGCTACTGGGGCGAACCCGTGCCGGTGTATTTCAGGCCCCGCGTGGATTCGCCCAACGCCGACGGCTCCGTTTTGCCCTATCTGATTGACGAAGCCGACTTGCCCCTCGAACTGCCCGCCGTTGATAAATACCTCCCTACCGAAACCGGCGAACCACCGCTGGGCCGCGCCGAGGGATGGAAATACCAAAACCAGTTCGATTACGAACTCAGCACCATGCCGGGCTGGGCGGGGTCGTCGTGGTACTGGTATCGGTACATGGATCCGCAGAACCGAACCGAGTTTGCCAGCCGCGAAGCCATTGATTACTGGCAAAGCGTTGACCTCTACATTGGCGGCACCGAACACGCCACCGGCCACCTGCTGTATAGCCGTTTCTGGAACAAATTCATGAAAGACCGGGGCTATGTGCCGCACGAAGAACCGTTCCAGAAACTCATCAATCAGGGCATGATTCAGGGCCGGAGCAATTTCGTGTATCGAATCAAAGGCACAGGCGGTGAAGGTGTTGCTCCCGTTTTTGTATCAGCCGGGAGGCTCGAAGGCATGGACACCACGCCGTTGCACGTTGACGTGAACATCGTGGAAAACGATATTCTGAATATAGAAGCGTTCATCCAATCAAGGGCCGATTTAGTAAACAGCACCGATGGTTTGCCAGCCGGGTTCTTATTTGAATCAAACGGCGCGTACCTCTGCGGGGTCGAAATCGAGAAAATGTCGAAATCGAAATTCAACGTCGTCAATCCCGATACGATAGTGGAGAAATACGGGGCCGATGTGTTGCGGCTGTACGAAATGTTTCTCGGCCCCCTCGAACAGGCCAAACCCTGGAACACCAACGGCATTGACGGCACGTTTCGGTTTATCAAAAAATTCTGGAAACTGTTTTTCAACGGCGACGCAACGAGCGACTCTGACTGGATTGTGACCGACACCGCGCCTACCCCCGCCGAACTCAAAATCCTGCACCGAACCATCAAAAAAACGCAGGACGACATCGAGAATTTCTCGTTCAACACGTCGGTCAGTTCGTTTATGATTTGTGTGAATGAGTTGGCCGCGCTCAAATGCAGCAGCCGGGCCGTGTTGCAGGATTTGGTGCTGTTGCTCTCACCCTACGCCCCCCACGTTTGCGAAGAACTCTGGGCCGCACTTGGCAACGAGCCGGGCAGTGTATCGCGGGCGACGTGGCCGGTGTTTAATCCGGTGTATCTCGTCGAAGATTCGTTTGCTTACCCGATTCAAATCAACGGCAAGGTGCGAATAACCATGAATTTTGCCGCCGACCGCCCCGCAACGGAGATTGAACAGGTGGTTTTGGCCGATGAAACGGTTCAGAAATGGATGGAAGGCAAACCCCCGAAAAAGGTGGTTGTGGTGCCAAAACGGATTGTGAATGTGGTGGTGTAACGTAGTTTTTTGTTTTACGGTCGCTTTTGCCATTCCGACGACAGGAGGAATCTACCCGGCTCAACAATGTAGATTCCTCCTGTCGTCGGAATGGCAAAAGCGGTAGCAACATCACTTAAACATAACCACTACACCCTTGGGTAACAGCACTTTATCAACCCCATGTACCACGCCGTTGGTAGCAAATTGGTCGGGTACATCCACGTAGCCAACCCCACCCTGCTCGTCGGTAAGCCGGAAACGGCCATCGGGAGCCATGTCTGCCGTGAGTTTACCACCCGCCAGCGTAGTTAGCGTGGCTTTTCCCTGTCCGGCATTGATTTTTTCGCGCAATGCCTGCCCGTCAAGCATTCCGTCAACAACGTGGTAGGTCAGCAATGACTTCAGCGATTCTTTGTTGCGGCCTTCCAGAAGCATATTTTGCGTTTTGGCGGGTAGTTTCTTAAACGCTACGTTCGACGGAGCAAACACGGTGTATGACCGCCCCGAACCCTGCAATGTCTCTACTAATCCTGCCGATTGCAGCGCGTTTTGCAACGTCGAAAAATCGGGCTGTGAAGCGGCAAAATCAGCAATCGAGATTGTCCGGGCTACACTGGGGCTATACGTAGTGATTGGGGCGGTAGTCTGGGCTTTGTTTACGGCCTGCCCGGTTCCGGTAGCCGCCGGGGTATTCATGTTGCCCGATGCCGACCCACTACCCATGTTCAGCGATGATGAGCCGGTTTGGGTTGACGAACCCGTTGCACCTGACATTGACCCTGCCCCCGTTTGGGTGGCCGTAGCCTGGGCAGAGGTGTAGCCGGTGCCATTGCTGGTGTTCATAGTTGTTCCGGTTGGGGTGCCGGGGCCGGATGTTGAAGCCGGGACCGACATTGTTCCGGTATAGTTCGTATTCAGCCGCCCGCTGATGGTGTCCATTGCGTTCTGCAAAGCCGAAGTGCCATTGGTGCGGTTCACCTTTGTCTCTTGTTTTTTGGCTTTGCGGGTTTCTTGTGCCAGTGTCGGCACACTCATCAGCACCACTCCCAATGCCATGAGTACAGATAGTTGCGTAAGTTTCATAACGTTTGTATGGCTCATTACCACCGCCCGAAACCAATCAAAGCGGCTCGTTGACAGCCGCCTTGATTAACCTCATAGACCAGAAAAAGTTTTATATTACAATCGCTCGACAACTAAGCTGTCCGTTGTTTCGCGGTTATTCTGCCGGATGAGTAGTTCGCCCAAGAAACCCGCCAGAAACAACTGCACACCGAGAATGATGGCGACTAATCCAATGAAAAACAGCGGATTATCGGTCACGTTGCGGTAGCGTTGCCCCTGCGCGATGTTGATGAGTTTTTCGGCCATGAGCCACACCGCCAGCACCGTACCAATCAGAAACGACAGCGTGCCGTAGGTGCCAAAGAAGTGCATGGGTCGGCGGCCAAAACGGTGCATAAACGCAATCACGAGCAGGTCTAAAAAGCCATTCACGAAACGGTCCAAACCAAATTTTGTGGTGCCGTATTTTCGGGCCTGATGCTGCACCACCTTCTCGCCAATGCGCCGGAAGCCGTTCCAGTTTGCCACAACGGGCAGGTAGCGGTGCATCTCGCCGTAGAGTGTGAGTGATTTAACTACTGGCAGCCGGTACGCTTTCAGGCCGCAATTAAAATCGTGGAGCATTACGCCCGAAATCTGCCGCGTTACGGCGTTGAAAAGCTTGGTGGGAATGGTTTTGCCGGGCGGGTCATAGCGTTTCTGTTTCCAGCCCGACACCAGGTCGAACCCGTCCTGCGTCACCATCCGGTAAAGTTCAGGAATCTCGTCGGGGCTGTCCTGCAAATCGGCATCCATTGTAATCACCACCTCCCCGCGCACCGCCCCAAACCCCACCTGCAACGCCGACGTTTTGCCGTGATTGCGCCCGAACCGAATGCCGCGCACGTGGGGATTCTGACCCGCAAGCCGCTGAATCACAGCCCATGAGGCATCCGTTGAGCCATCATCAACAAACAGAATCTCGTAGGCAAAGCCGTGTTCCTGCATCACCCGTACAATCCAGTCGTGGAGTTCAGGCAGGGATTCGTCTTCGTTCAGGAGTGGAATAAGGATGGAGAGTTGGAGGGATTGGGGCATAGCAAAAAAAGGTTGTTACTCTCCGTGTAATGGTTCATGTAACGCAAAGACAATCAAAAAATCAGGTAGAAAGGTTGCAGCAGCGTTCGGAAGGCCGGGGCGAAGGTACGCCCGTCGGTTTCGTAAATATCCAGAATCTGTTCAGAAACAGCAACCATCGGCTCCCGACAAAACCCCGCCACAACTCTGAAAACCGGCTTTTGGGCATGATGCCGGAGCAATAACCGCGCGGATTGGTGCAGCCCGGCTTCGGCAGCAAGCACGGTTAACTGCCCCATCTCAACCGGCGGCAGCAGCACCCACCACTGCCCACCCAGAGCCAGCAACCGCACCACCGCCGTCACCAAATCAGTAAACGGCAACTCATCGGCGTGATGGGCGCGGGTAGTAGCCGCATCCGGCGACCGTAGCGAGTTGACGTAAAACGGCGGGTTGGTCAGAATCCGGTCGTAGTGTTGATGTAGAGACGCAATATTTTGCGTCTCACCGCCGGATGGCTTTTCACCGCCGGATGGTTTCTGAGGCTGGTATCCCTGAATGGCCCCTTGCCAAACCCGAACCCGGTCGGCAAAGGGGCTGGCAGCCACGTTTTCGGTAGCTTGCACAAAAGCCAACTCATCAAGTTCAACGGCATCTATGCGGGCGGTGGGGTTGCGCTGGGCAGCCATGAGTGCCAGCAATCCCGTTCCGGTGCCAATATCAAGAATAGTTGAGCCAGAGACATCGGCAAACGCGCCCAGCACACAGGCATCGGTGCAGATCTTCATGGCTGTTCGGTCTTGCCGGATGATGAATTGTTTGAAACGGAACATTAGGTTTAGAACAGATTTTTTGGTTCGTTTGGTAAAACCCCCGACACTGAATTTTATGGGTCTCGTCTCCTCCTTTGCCAATTTGCCCATCTGGGTCAAGATCATACTGGGCCTGTTGCTGCTCGGTGTGCTGTTGTTTGCCGGGATTGTTGCCCTGATGATGGCCTCGACGTACACCGACGAAACGGCACTGATCGAGCGTACCTGCGGAGCCAATCACCTGAAGATCAGCGTACTCGAAAAACACAACGTCGGTAATACGTCCACTGATTACCGGCTGTACTGGAATAGTAAAATCGTGGCAAACAAAGGAGACATGGGCGCATCGGGATACTATAACGCCATACCACCCATTGACCCCGACGATCAGAAAAACCTGACAATCAGTCTGCTGGCCGATACCATTGATGCCACCGCCTGGACGGTCTGGGTGAATCCAACCCAGTTTAGCCGGGCCGATTTCGACGCAATAACGGCCTGCTTAAAAGCCTACAACACCGAAAATCCCCGGCCCTCTCTCGATGGCGACACGGTAACAACCAAAACCAGTTTTACCAACTTTGCCCACGTCGGGCAGTTGGTTTATGGCGATCTTCAGTCTCTGAAACTCCGCATCTATCGCCAAAAATTTACGTGGGAGGAAAAACAAACCGAACTCACCATCCATCCCGGCGGCTATGTTGACCTGCGCCGGGACAACGTTGTGGAGACAGTGGGGCAGGTCATCATGGTGGGCAATCGGCGCGTACTGACCTGGAATTATACCGACGAAAGCCCGTTGCGAGGCTCCGACCTGGCCGGGTTCAAAAACGACGCGGGTCAATCGCTCGCCGACCGCTACGAACTTCGGCACAACCCGGACGACAACCAGCTTTTTGTTCGACAAACCGACAAATCGCTCGATTGGGTCTATATCCGGGAACCGTACAATCCTGCCGAAGGCAACACCGTCAGCGGCCATACCATTGATCTGGCCCACCCTGTTCTCCAGCGGAGTTACGACGCAGGCACCATCAAAACCGACTCGCTAAACCCCGGCCAGCCCGTTTTTATGTGGAAAACCTGGCCCGACTACCCACTCACCGAAGCCGACCTTAAGCAGTTCAAAAACGAACAGGGCCAGACCCTCGGCGCGTTATATCGGCTCGCGTTTCAGCCCGACCTCAATCCATGAAACCAAATACGATTTGGCAAAGCGGTTTCGTTTAGGAAATGCAAACTGGTGATTGGCTCAAAAACCGTAGGAAATTTGCTGTGTTGCCTTATTTTTGCACGAATCTAAAAAAATGAATTCCCTGAATACCATGAGAAAACCATCGTTAGCGATTGCTTTCCTGCTGATGGCCGGAGCCGCCACAGCCCAGCAAGGCCCCGTAACATTTGCCGGTCGCGGTATTATCGCCCTGTCCGATGCCGACCTTACCCCGTCGGCCCTGATTGACAACAACTTATTCCGCGAACGCAACAGCCGCGATTACCTGACCACGATTCCCCTGCCTCTGACCCGCGCAGCCCTCACCACCACGCTCGTACCCAACTCGATGTTGGTCAGCGACAAAGGCATGGGCCTGACCGCCAACGGCAAGATTGCTTTTGTGCTGGAAGGTCGTAGCTCCCTCGGCGACAGCATCCCGGCCCTGAAAGCGGGCTTAGCTGATTTTACGCCTTCGACCACGCTATGGATTGTGGACATGACCGGCCCCAAGCCGAGCGTGAAAAAACTCACCGGCGGCACCAACCCAACGGCCATCGCCATGAACCCCACCGGCAACAACCTGATTCTGGCAACGGGCGATGCTGACAAAGAACTGAAACTGATTGAGTATGGCCCCAACGGATTGCCCAGCCGGATTCTGACCAGTAAATCACCCGCGCCGGGCCAGCAAATTACTGACCTTGCGTTTCATCCCGGCGGGCAGTTTGTGGTTTATACCATTGCAGCAACCCAGGAAATTGGTTTGATGAAATACGCGATTGACGCAGCCACCAAAAAACCGTATGTATTGCCACACGGCAAGCCCGTGAAAGTGGGAGCCATGCCGGGTTCGGGTAAGTTCACCGCCGACGGTGCGTATTATATCGTGGCCGATGCCAAAAAACCATTGGGAGCCAGTGGTACGGGCGCGGGCGAGGTGTTTGTGCTGCAATTCAGTACGGAAGACACGCCGGGCGAACATAAACTTGTGTCGCAGGCCGCCACCGGCGAAGCCCCCGAAGCCGTAGCCGTCAGCCCCGACGGGTCAACGGTGGCCGTGATCAACGCCGGGCAATCGTACCAGCCGTTTAGCAATGCTGCCGCTGGCAAAAGCTCTATTTCGCTGTATTCGCTGAAAGATGGCAAACTCACCCTCGCCACCGAAACCCCGATGGAAGGCGTTTATCCACAGGCCATCGAGTTCGACAAGAACGGTACTGCCTTAGCCGTTGGCGTGGCCGAATACCTCGATTTTGGCAACAACCGCAACGGTGGCATCGAGTTTTATACCGTTACCAAAGGCGACAAGCCCGCCCTGACCAAGCAGCCGGGCCGCATCAACCTGGCGCGGGGCGTTCACGCCATCAAGGTGATTCCGTAATGTGTTCCCCACTGCCACCAGGCTGTGGGAGTAAGCCAATGAAATACTGCTTCGCCTGAGACGGCACAGCCTGGGGGCGGTGCCAAACTCGTTCCCCACCGCCCCCAGGCTGTGGGTATGCGAACCAACGGGCTTCCCCGCCTGAAACGGCACAGCTTGGGGGCGGTGCCAAACGGATTTCCTAAACAAGTACGGTTGCTGATAGAAATCAAAAAAGCCCCGGCGCATTGCCGGGGCTTTTTTTGTGGGCCGGTGGGTAGATAACTACCTGTTCAGCAATACCCGGCCCGTCTGAGCTTTGCTATTGGCACCACTCACCCGAATCAGGTATAACCCCGACGGCTCGCGTTCCATATCCAGAACCTCCGTTTGGGCCGCGCCCGTGCCAATCACCGCACGGCTCTGCAACACGGCTCCCGTCAGGCTCTGCACCGACAGACTGCCCCGCTCACCGGCTCCCAACCGGAACCGCACCGACACCCGCCCCGATGATGGATTCGGGCTGATAACCAGACCCGTATCCGTATCAGCATCCGGCTCTGATGAAGCCGTTACGCCGATTCGGTATCCCGCGCAGCCGGTGGTGAAGACTCGGCTTACATCGCTGTTGCCGCTCTGCCGGGCCTGGAACGTGAAGCTCGTGCCGTTGCGCTGATGGGCAGGAATGTTCAGCACGTTACCCGTTGCCCAACCCCGTAACCCAACGGCCTGGTACTCAACCGGGTTGCTGTTACCGTTGATAACGCTCAGGGTCACGTCGCCATTGGCGCAGTTGAGCGATGGCGTGTCGAGGGCAAAATTGCCCGTTGGGGGCGTGGTGGTGCCGCCATTCACGCAAATCTTGTCAAGCGTGAAACGGAAACCACCCTGCACCCGGATGGTGTTGGCCCCGGCGTTGAGCGAGACGGTAACAGCACTGCTGGCAATAAAGGTATTCCAGGAGCCGTTGGCGGCAATGTTCTGCCGGTTGGCACCCCCGCCATTCACGGCGTAATCAATGAATCCCCCGGCTTCGCCTGACGAATAATAGAACGTGAGCGGATAACTGCCCGCCGAGGTCACGTTTACGGCAAAGTCAACATACCGGCTGGGGCTATCTAAACCACCCACGTATTGCCCGCCCGACGCATTGCCGCCCGATGATAGCTCTGTACCGGCAGAGCGCGAACCGGCCTCGGCTTCGTAGCAATTGCCCGTTGGCGGGGTTGGGCCACAGCCGCTGACGGTGATGCCGACGGTGCCGGTTTTGGTGGTGCAACCCGACTTGGTAGCCGATACGGTGTAGGTGTAGCCACCGTTGCTGCCGGGTGCGCTGATGCTGCCGGGGTTAGCTCCGGTAGCGACGTTGGTGCCGTTGAGCGTCCAGGCAAAAC
>JBBRNH010000045.1:0-40911 GCA_038230415.1 Cytophagales bacterium
CAAAGGTTTCTAATGCTTTCGTGCGCTCACAGTCATAGTCCTGAACAGCGGGTTGGTCATGAATTTCGCCGTCTAACTCGATTGCTAATCGTTCGGAGGGGCAGTAGAAATCCAGTACAAAATAACCGACGCTATGTTGCCGCCTGAATTTTCGTCCGGTCAACTGGCTCCCCTTTATATACTGCCAAAGGCGGACTTCTGCCTGGGTAGCGTCATTACGAAGTTCCTGCCTGATTTCTTTCAGAATTTTCAGATTGTTGAGCTGGTTTGTGGGCATCTGTTTCGTATTATTTATCATCTCGCCCCCCTAACCCCCTCCTGAAACAGGAGGCAGGGCGGCCTGTGTCGGGCTTTTCAAAGCCTTCGGCTTTGTTATGTTTCGGGCGGAGCCCCCTCCTGTTTTAGGAGGGGGTTGGGGGGTGGTCAGTGCCGATACCCGTGGTCGATACCCAAAAGTAACATTCACTGCCAACTTTTATCACACGTTGGGACGAACCCCGGAAAGTTTGGGATGAACCCCGAAAAAAACGGGATGAAAACAAAAACCCCCGGCTAAAAGCCGGGGGCAACGAAGTTTGTGATCCGTTTGGGTAAGGCGAAATCAGGCTTTTACCACGATGGTTTTGGCCCATTTATCGCCGAAACGTTTGCGGTCATCGCTGAACACCATCAGGGCATCAACAATCCCGAAAAGCGGGATAATGAGCGATACCTGCCGGGTAATAGCCGTGCCATAGTCTCCCACGATACTGGCTCCGGTGTCTTCTTTGACAACTTTGATGTTCATCATCTTCTTGCCGATGCTCTGCCCGCCTAAGTAGCCGCTCACCGTAGGCAGTGCGTCTTTGGTGAACAAATAGCCAATCTGAAACACGATGCCAATAAAGGCCAGGCGATAATCGAGCAGGCCAAGGACGAGCGACGGCACGTAGCCAACCAGACCGTCAATAAAGGCGGCTACAAAACGCTGACCGGCATCGGCCTTAACGAGCGTAGAAAGCGGAGACGAAAACGAAGGATTCATACAGGATTGATTAAGGGTTTAGAAATAGTCAACGCATTTGGCTTGAAACCACCGAAACCTACGCAAAGCCGCATAAACAAACAACCCTTTTTTTCTATGCGGTCAATACGGGTTCGATCACCCCATCCGGGTTGTATTCGCCTTCCCACTTCGAGATCAAACTCGTGGCAACGGCATTGCCCACTACGCTCGTTGCCGAACGGCCCATGTCAAGCACCTGGTCAATACCCAACAGCAGCCCTAATCCTTCGAGGGGGAGGTTAAACTGGGCCAGTGTGCCGGCAATAATCACCAACGACGCACGCGGCACCCCGGCAATGCCTTTCGAGGTAATCATCAGGGTAAGCATCATCGTAATCTGCTGACCGAGCGATAACGGGATGCCGTATGCCTGGGCAATAAAGGCGGTGGCAAAGGTCATGTAGAGCATCGAACCGTCGAGGTTGAAGCTGTAACCGAGGGGCAGCACAAACGAGATAATCCGTTCCGAGCAGCCAAATTTCCGCAGGGCGGCTATTGTCTGAGGGAACGATGCCTCCGAACTCGCCGTGCTGAACGACAGAATCACCGCGTCTTTGATGTGACTCATCAACCGGAAATACGGAATCCGGCCAGCGAGACAGATCGTCCCTAACACCACGAAGATAAAAAAAAGCAACCCGCCGAAGAAACACAGAATCAGATAGACATAGCCACCCAGGATGCCCAGACCCTGTTTGGCAACCACAGCCGCCAGCGCGCCCAGCACCCCAAACGGCGCGAAACCCATGACATAACCCGTGATTTTGAACATCACGTGCGAGAGCGCGTCGAGGGCTTTAATCATGATTTTGCCCTGCTGCCCGATGGCCGCTACCGCCAGCCCGAAGAAAATACTGAACACCACGATCTGCAAAATCTCGTTACCGGCTAAGGCTTCGGCAAAACTTTTGGGGAAGATGTGGGTAATGAAATTATCGAAGTTGAACGGCGCAGCCTGAATCCCGACATCGGTGCCTTTGGCCGGTAGTTTCAGGTTCATCACCTCGCCGGGCTTCATGATATTGACCACCAAAAGCCCCACAATCAGCGACAGAATGGTGGCAAAATAAAAATACCCCAACGTCTTCAGCCCGATACGACCAACGGTTTTCACGTCGCCGAGTTTGGCGATGCCCACCACGAGCGTGGCAAATACGAGCGGCCCGATAATCATCTGAATCAGGCGCAGAAAGATTTTTGAGAGAATGGCGAGGCTCGTGCCGTCGAATCCGGTGGTGGCCGCGCCTGCTTCGGAAGCCGGAAACAGGTAGCCGATCAGGATGCCCAGCACCATACCGATAAAGATACGGGTGGTCAGGTTAGGTAGTTTCATGCGCGGGGTTTAGAAAAACAGTGTGGGCAAAAATAGGGGTTTATAGCACGCAGATGACGCGGATTGTTGCAGATTCTCACGGATTGTATCCCCGTAAATCTGCAATAATCCGCGTCATCTGCGTACTATATTTCTGGTCAGAAAATAAAGTTCGTACTTAAAAACTCGGATTTGTGCTGGCCCACAATATCGTTTAAAATCGCTTTGTTGGCCGATGTGTCTTTAGTCGCTACCACCGTTCTGATCGAGAAGGCCCGTAATGCATCTTCTACCGAGAGCGTCCGCTCGGCGGAGTCTTTGCGGCCCGTGAACGGAAACGTATCCGGCCCGCGCTGGCACTGCGCATTGATGTTTACCCGGCTCACGACGTTCACCAGCGGGTCAATCAGGCGGGCAATCTGGTTGGTGTCGGTGCCAAAAATACTGGCCTGCTGCCCGTGATCGTCAGAAATTAAATACTCGATGGGTTCCTCGATGTCATCGAACGGAACAACGGGAATCACCGGCCCAAACTGCTCTTCGCGGTAGAGTTTCATGCCCTCGGCAACGGGATAGACCACCGCCGGAAACACCAATGATTGGGCCGTTTGCCCGCCACCGTCGTTCACCACCCGTGCGCCCATGCCCTCGGCTTCGGCAATAACCTCGGCTACATATGCCGGTTTTGTCAGTTCGGGCAGGGGCGTAAGCTGCACACCCGCATCCCAGGGCATACCAGGCCGCAGGGCGTTCACGGCAGCCGAGAATTTCTCCAAAAACGCATCAGCAATGGAGCGATGCACCCACAGGATTTTCAGGGCCGTGCAGCGTTGGCCGTTGAACGACAGCGTTCCCAAAACGCACTCCTTCACGGTTAGATCGAGATCGGCATCGGGCAAAATGATGGCTGCATTCTTGGCATCTAAACTCAAAATGGCCCGGAGCCGGTTGCTTTTGGGGTGCATTTTCTTGAGCGAATCAGCCACCCGGCTCGACCCAATCAGCGTCAGCACGTCCACCTTGCCCGACTGCATGAGGGCCGGCACCACATCGGCCCCGCGCCCGTAAATTGAGTTTACCACGCCCTTCGGGAAACACGTTCTGAAGGCTTCGAGCATCGGGTAATGCAGCAGCGAGCCGTGTTTGGGTGTTTTGAAGAGAACGGTGTTGCCCGTCAGCAATGCCGGAATCAGCGTGGTGTAGGTTTCGTTGAAGGGGTAATTAAACGGCCCCATGCACAGCACCACACCGAGGGGCGACCGCCGGATTTGCCCGATCACGCCTTCTTCGATGATAAACCGCGACCCGGCCCGGTCCGTCACTTTCAGCGCATCAATCGTATCGTAGATGTACTTCACCGTCCGGTCGAATTCTTTGGTGGAGTCGGCGAGATTCTTACCGATTTCCCACATCAACAGGTTCACGATCAGGGCTTTCTGTTCGAGCATTTTGCCGATAAACTGCTCCATACAGGCAATCCGGCCCGTGAGCGACATGGTCGGCCACTCACCCCGGCCACTGTCGTAGGCGGCAACGGCGGCATCGAGAGCGGCCATGGCTTCGGTGGCGGTGCAGACCGGATAGCTGCCGACTACCTCACGAACGAGGCTACCGTCGGGCTGGCGCACGAATACGGGCGAGACGACTTCGGCAGTTTTGCCACTCCAGGGAATCATTTCGCCGTTGAGCAGGTACTCCCGCTGGTGAATGGGTTGGATACGGTACTGAGCCGGAATCTGCGCTTCAACGGGAAACAGGTCAGCAAGTTGGGACGATGTAAACGACATAATAGGTATTGGGTAGTACGATGGATTGAAATACGAAAGCCGGGGCAACAGACACGGGTAAAATCTACGCAAAGCTATTCTAATTGTCCCGGTTTTGGTAAGCGATTGTTACCCGTCTTTGTTCAATTCACTGCGCCGGATCGGTGCTTGGCCCGGTCAACACCGCATGATTTCGGTCTGTGTTGGCACCGACTATGGAAAAGATTGGCGAAACAACCGTTCTTACCGACATTTGGGGGCAATCAATTACTAACCTGATCCATGAATCATACCATCGAGAAGTCGGAACGGTACGCACTTATTCGTTTAGCCGAAGCCGATTTCACGGGCGACATCCCGGCCACCTTCGAGACCACAAGCCGCAGCCTGTTCCGCGAAAGTTACAGTAATCTCATCGTTGACCTCGCCAGTGTGAAAACCATTGACGGTGCCGGGCTAACCGCCATTAAAAAGATTAACCGGCAGTGTTCCAACGAGTTAGGTATCTTAGTATTAGTCACCAAGGACGATGATATGCTCGAAGCATTGGACGCAGCCAAGATCGTTGACCTTACCATTATGCCCAGCCTCGAAGAAGCGATTGATGCCGTTTTTCTGCATGAATTAGAGAATGACTTTAGTGCCGGAGACGATCAATATGATGGAGAACTCGGCGACGGGACAGACAGTGCCATCTGACCCAAACCCCCACGCCGACCTCATGCCGGGTGATGCGTTGCCCGGCGAAGCGTCGCCCGGTGGCGTTTCCTTTGGCCTCACGGTGCTGGGCGCGGGGTCGGCCACGCCCAGCCTGACGCGCCACCCAACGGCCCAACTCCTGCATCACAACGGCGAGTATTTTTTGATTGACTGTGGCGAAGGCACTCAGTTCAGGCTCCTGGAACAGAAAATCAGGCCCGGTCGGTTGCGGCATATCTTCATTAGCCACCTGCACGGCGATCATTACTTCGGGCTGGCTCCGCTGCTCTCGACGCTTAACCTCGGCGGGCGCACCGACGACCTGTTTCTGTTTGGCCCGGCGGGGTTAGACGACGTGCTGACCACCATTTTTCGGCAGTCAGACACCCGGTTAGGCTATCCACTGCACTTCACCCCGACTGACCCCCGCCAACCCGCCGAACTCCTGACCGACCACCCGCTGCTGACTGTTGAGACTATCCCCCTCGACCACCGGATTAGCTGCACGGGCTATCTGTTTCGGGAGAAACCGCCCCGGCGCAAACTCCTCCGCCACCGCCTGCCCGACGACGCGCCGGTGGCCTGGTTCAATCAACTCAAAGATGGTCAGGATATTCTCGATGAGCAGGGTAATCTGTTGTTTGCCGCTGCCGATTGCACCACGCCCGGCCCCCCGGCCCGCAGTTATGCGTTTTGCTCCGATACCCGGTTCGATGAGCGGATTATCCCGATGGTGCAGGGCGTGGATTTGCTTTACCACGAGGCTACTTTTCTGGAAGACAATGCCTTGCGGGCTACCGAAGTGTATCACAGCACGGCCCGGCAGGCGGCCACCATTGCGGCAAAAGCGGGCGTTGGCCGGTTGTTGATCGGGCATTTTTCGTCGCGTTACAAAGAAACCGAGCCGTTTCTGACCGAAGCCCGCACGGTTTTTGCCAACACCGATTTAGCCGAAGAAGGCGTTTATGTTGAGATTTAGTCGTTCACGCAAAGGCGCAGAGACGCAAAAGAAGTGCGTTATGAAAATTTAAATGATTTGCGCCTTTGCGTCTCCGCGTGAACCCTTACTTTTTTCTTGTATGTTCCTTTTTCAACTTGGTTTTTTAGACATTGACTGGCTCGACCTGCTCGATGTGCTGTTGGTGGCCGTGCTGCTCTATCAGGTGTATAGTCTGCTGCGGGGTGGTGTAGCCAGCCGCGTGTTTATTGGCTACCTGCTGGTTTACTTCACCTACCTGATTGTTAAAGCACTCGGCCTGAACCTGTTAAGCACCATTCTTGGCTACTTTATCAGCGTGGGAGCATTGGCCCTGATTGTGCTGTTTCAGCAGGAAATCCGGCGATTTTTGTTACTCATCGGCAAGTCAACCAATCTGGCGGGCAACCGATACGTGCGGCAATGGCTGCTGCGGCAACCCGCCGAAACGCAACCGACCGTTCCCCTTGCGCCCATCCTCGAAGCCTGTAAAGTGCTGTCAGCCGATTTTTCGGGCGGGCTGATTGCCATTCAACGCAACGACGATCTGGACCGATTCGCGCTGTCGGGCGAGCCGATTGAAGGTGTGCTATCGCGGTCGTTGTTGCTGGCGATATTTTGTTCACACAGCCCGCTGCACGACGGAGCCGTTATTATTGCCAACAATCAGATTCGGGCGGCCCGCTGCATTTTGCCCGTTTCTGATGATGATACCTTACCGGCTTCGTTGGGTTTCCGGCACCGGGCCGCCCTCGGCCTGAGCGAAGTGACCGATGCCGCCATCATCGCCGTTTCCGAAGAAACCGGACGGCTTACCCTCGCCCTGAACGGCAAACTGACCGTTGGCCTGAGCAATAATGAGTTAGCCGGGCAGTTACAGGCGTATTTCATGCCACCAAGACGCAGGTAAATCGTTTGCCACCGCCCCTAAGCTGTGGCTTCGTATAAACTCTGTTCTTCAGAAGCCACAGCTTAGGGGCGGTGGTAAACAAAAAAAGCCCGCCAAATCGATTGGCGGGCCTTTTCTATGGCTACTATTCTTTACATCACTTCCGGCTCAACGGCTTCGGGCAGGACTGTTTTACCGATGTGTTCCTTAATCTCTTCACCGCGCCGACGATAGGCTTGCAGGTTGGTGTCATTGCCAAACGGACGCGGGCCAAGCAGCCGCTCCAGATCAGCCTGAAACAACACTTCTTTCAGGAGTAAATCGCGGGCAATCAACTCTAAACCAGCGCGTTGTGCGGTCAGCATGGCTTTGGTTCGTTGATACGAAATATCCACAATTTTCCGAACCTCATCGTCAATCTGCCGGGCGGTTTCTTCTGAATACGGCTTGTTGAACGAGTACTCTGACTGCTTCGAGTCATAAAACGAGACGTTGCCGATCTTGTCGTTCATACCATACATCGTCACCATGCTGTATGCTAATTTGGTGATGCGTTCGAGGTCGCTGAGTGCGCCGGTCGAGACTTTGCCAAACACGATGTCTTCGGCAGCGCGGCCACCGAGGGTCATGCACATCTCGTCCATGAGCTGTTCGGCGCGGTACAGATACTGCTCTTTCGGCAAATACTGGGCGTATCCCAATGCGGCTACACCACGCGGCACAATGCTCACTTTCACAAGCGGATCGGCGTGTTCGAGAAACCAGCCCGTCACGGCGTGTCCGGCTTCGTGGTAGGCCACAATTTCTTTTTCCTGGGGCGAGATGATTTTATTTTTCTTCTCTAAACCGCCAATCGCACGGTCCATTGCATCCTGAAAATCCTGCATTTCCACAAATTCTTTGTCATGCCGGGCGGCAATCAGGGCGGCTTCGTTGCAAACGTTGGCGATTTCGGCCCCGGCAAAGCCGGGAGTCTGAGCGGCCAGATCATCGGGCGACACATCGGGGCCGAGCTTGATGGGCTTCAGGTGAACCTTGAAAATTGCCTCGCGGCCCACAATATCGGGTTTGTCAATGCTCACCTGCCGGTCAAACCGACCGGGGCGCAGCAGGGCCGCATCCAGCACGTCGGGGCGGTTGGTAGCGGCCAGGATAATCACGCCCGAATCGGTCGCAAAGCCGTCCATCTCCACCAACAACGAGTTCAGCGTATTTTCGCGTTCGTCGTTTGAGCCGGGCATTCCACCCCGCCCACGCGACCGGCCAACGGCATCAATCTCGTCAATAAAAATGATGCAGGGTGCTTTTTCTTTAGCCTGTTTGAAGAGGTCACGCACACGGGCCGCACCCACGCCGACGAACATTTCGACAAAATCGGACCCCGACAGCGAGAAGAACGGAACGCCCGCTTCGCCCGCTACGGCCTTCGCCAGCAACGTTTTACCCGTTCCCGGAGGGCCAACGAGCAGCGCACCTTTCGGGATTTTGGCACCGAGTTTGGTAAACTTCGAGGGGTTCTTGAGGTAATCAACGATCTCTTTTATTTCTTCCTTGGCTTCGTCGAGACCGGCTACGTCGTTAAACGTGATTTTGACTTTGGCTTCGGCATCGAAGAGCGAGGCCCGTGATTTACCGATGTTGAAAATCTGACCGCCCGGCCCACCCCCGCCCGACATCCGGCCCAGCAGGAAATACATGGCCAAGAGCATCACGACCAAAAATCCCCACGAGCCAACCCACTGCGCCCAGTCGCCCCGCGTTTCAAAGCGATATTCGATGCGCTCATTGTCGGGAATGCCGGTCTGTAGCCGGTCGAGGTCGGCCTTGAATGAGTCAACCGAGCCAATCTGAAAGGCATAGTGCGGGCCGGTCGGCGAACTGAAATACGGCTTGTCGTTCGACAGGTTTTTGTATTTGCTGCTTTGGAGGGCCTGCGGGCTGAGGGTGACTTCGGCCACTTTGTCGTTGACCACCACCACCTCGGCTATCTCGCGGTCTTTGACCATCTTCTCGAAGCGTTTCGGAGAGATTTCGCGGACGGAGCTGCTGCGGCTGAAGAACGTAATTCCAAGAATGGCCGCGATTAACAGGGCCACGATCCAGCCCTGAAAATTAGGACGGCGCGACCCACGCGGAGAGAGCGGGTTTCTATTGTTATTGTCTGGCATTTTTTGGGAGACGATGTAGGTTAAACAGTTTCCGGGTTTGGTTTTCGACAATCTCAGCCTCAACCCGAAAACAAACGGCAATGGAGCAATTAAACTATGTGCAGGGGTAACACGGGCGAACAAGCTAATGTTTCTTTCCCCAACGGGCAATGATAAACGGGACTATTCCGGGATTAACGGGGTATTTCGGAGGCCGCGAAGTCATCGGCGATGTACTTGATTTCGGCATCGCCCCAGAGTTGTTCGAGGTCGTAAAACGTTCGGCGTTCTTTATTGAAAATGTGGGCAATCACGTCCACATAATCCACTAAGATCCATTCGCGGTTGGCACGCCCCTCCTGATGCCAGGGGTTTTGCTGACTGCCTTTCCAGACTTCTTCTTCTACCGAACTGGCAATGGCATCAATTTGCGTGTCTGAATTGCCGGAGCCGATCACAAAAAAGTCACAGATCGCGTTTTTCACCCGGCGCAGGTCCATCACCACCACTTCCTGGGCCTTCTTTTCCAACATTCCTTTCACAATCAGGTCGCGCAGGGCTTCTGCCGTAACGTCGTTGTTGGGTTGTGCCGTTGTCTTTTGAACGGCGTTGGTCATTGTCATGCGTATCTGTTGAAATTGTATAGTCGTTTGAGGTGTAGCGTCTACCGTTTAAAGACTACTTACGCTACAACAAACTTTAGACGTTATACCGTAAACCGTAAACGATATGTCTTGCTTCTAAACTGAACAAAACATTGTACAAAATCCATCCCAAAACGTTGTTTGTCGGGCAAAAACTTATCTATCTGCCAAGCTGTCAGTCAACCAACGACGAAGCCGCCCGCGTCATTGCCACTAATGATGCCGTTGAGGGCCTTTTTGTTGTGACTGACCGGCAAACGGCGGGCCGGGGGCAGCGCGGCAATGTATGGCGGGCCGAAGCCGGTCAAAACCTGACCACCTCGCTCGTGCTGACTCCGTCGTTTCTGGCTCCTACCGAACAGTTCTGGCTGACCATTGCCGTTTCGCTCGGTGTGACCGACGCATTGGCTGTATTACTGCCCGCCGATGCCCGGCTCCGCATCAAATGGCCGAACGATATTTTTCTGGATGACCGTAAGCTCGGCGGGATACTCATCGAAAACACGGTGCAGGGGTCACGCATAGTCTGGTCGGTGGTGGGCATGGGCCTGAACATCAACCAAACCGAGTTTGAGCACCCAACGGCCACCTCGCTGCAAAGCCGCGCCCCGCTGCCCGATGGCTATGACCTGCCCGGTTTGCTGGCCGGGCTGGCCGAACGCATCGAAGGGCGGTATCTGCAACTCCGCGCCAACCACCGGATCGGCTTGCAGACCGATTACCTCGCCCGGCTGTTTCGCTACCACGAAGAACACTGGTTTTCGGCTGATAATCAACGCTTTCGGGGCATAATCACCGGCGTTGACGAAGCCGGACGGTTGCAGGTATTGGTGAACGGCACCGTGCAGGGTTTTGGTTTCAAGGAGATTGCGTTTGCCGTGTAAAGGCACAAGCCGGGGCTTTGTTTTATCTTTGCTTACATGAATCGTTTTTTCTTCCCGTTTTTTCTTTTGCTGGCCGGGCCGGTTGCGCTGTGCCAGTCCGTTGATTTATCGGTTGATGACCACCTCGAACCCGAAGTGAGCTACATCACCGACATGAACCATAACAACGAATATTACCCCGCCGTGCGCGAGACGTTGCTGGGTCAGATCAGCGACAGCCCCCTGGCCCGCGTGGTGGTGCTGCCAACCATTGCGCCCGAATATGCCGTATCAGTGGAGCAGAACCGCAAAACCCAGCAGTGTGTGATGGTCTGGGCGGTGGCAAAGCGCAGTATCCTTAACGACGATACCCGCGAAGACATCCCGGCAACGGTAACGCGGGTGCCGGTGCCGCTCGAACTGGCCCAGAAACTGAGTGCGTTATTTCGGGCCGGCACGGCGCAGGTCGGATACCTCAAAAATAAAGTCTGGGGAACCGACGGCACCACCTATCACTATTCGGCCTTTGCCGTTGGTGATGGTATCCGGGCGGGCTATTGCTGGGCACCCCGCTCTGGCAGCAAGATGCACGGGCTGGTGCAGATTGCGGATTTGATGCTGAATTTCGTGAAGCAAAACGGTAGCCCGGCTGCGGCCCAAACCTTATCTGCCCGCTGCGACGCGCTCTTTAAACGCCTGAAGCCGTGAGTTTTCTCTACTACCTATTTGCTTTTTTGACCGGCCTTGCCAACAGCACACAGTCGGGCGTGAATTCGCAACTGCGGCAGGGGCTACAAAACCCGTTGCTGGCGGCTATCGGCTCGTTTACGGTTGGGTTCACGGCCCTGATCCTGATGCAGGTGGCGGTGGGTAGCCCGGCTCCGTCGCTCGATACGATCCGGCAGATTAGCTGGTGGAAATGGACGGGCGGGCTGCTGGGGGCGTTTTATGTGATGACGGTGATTATTACCGTACCCAAAATCGGCCCGGCCAATATGCTCAGTCTGAGCGTAGCGGGGCAACTGTTGGCTGCCGTCTTGCTCGATCATTTTGGGTTACTGGGCTTTCCACTGCACCCGGCCAACGCCTGGCGCATTCTCGGTATCACTCTCATTATTGCCGGGGTGGTGCTGGTAGTTAGAAATTGAGTGGCGAGTGGCAAGGGGTTGGTGGCAAGTGCTTCGCCCGGTAGGACTCGCCACTAATCACTTGCCACTCGCCACTATAAAGGAACAACGGTGGTGCTTTTGATTTCGGCCATCACAAAAAAACTGCTGATGTGCAGAATACCGGGAATCACCGACAGCCGCTCCTGGTAAAATCGATTGTAGGTCTCCATATCCCGAATCACAATCTTGACCAAATAATCGAACGGTCCCGACACTAAGTTACATTCCAGCACTTCGGGCAGGGCGGCAAGGGCGGTGTTTACCTCGTGAAACGTGTCGCGGGTTTGCTTGTCGAGCGTGACCTGGCAAAAGACGGTGAGCAGATTACCGAGTTTTTTCTTGTCGATCAGCGTCACATAGCGCGTAATAAACCCTTCGCGTTCGAGCCGTTTGATGCGCTCGTGAACGGGGGTTTTGGACAAAGCCACCTGCAACCCGATTTCCTGCATGGTGAGCTGGGCATTTTCCTGCAAGAGGGTCAGAATATGACGGTCGGCGCGGTCTAATCCATCCATAGAAACTGGTTTTTGGATAAAGCCGCCAATAACCCGGATTCTACCGAATTATTTCCTGATAACGCTATTATTTATGGTGATAATTCCCATAAACCGTAATGTGCTTAGGTCAGAGTTCCGGTCAGTTTATATTTGCAGTCAATCGTAAATCAATCTAAACCAACAAACAATCATGGTTATCGGTGTTCCCAAAGAGATAAAAAATAACGAAAACCGGGTGGCCCTCACTCCGGCGGGTGTGACGGAGTTTCGCAAGCACGGCCACACCGTGTATGTGCAGGTGAACGCGGGCGAAGGCAGTGGTCTCGACGATGCCGAATACATTAAAGCCGGGGCCACCATGCTGCCCACCATCGAAGAAATCTACCGCATTGCCGAGATGATTATCAAGGTCAAAGAACCGATTGCGTCAGAATATGACCTCATCAAAGAAGACCAACTGCTGTTCACCTACTTTCACTTTGCATCGTCGGAAGAACTGACCCACGCCATGATCGAGCGCAGGGCGGTGTGTTTAGCCTATGAAACGGTCGAAAAAACCGACCGCAGCCTGCCCCTGCTCGTGCCAATGTCAGAAGTGGCGGGCCGCATGGCGATTCAGGAAGGGGCCAAATACCTCGAAAAAACGTTCAAAGGGCGCGGTATCCTGCTCGGTGGGGTGCCGGGCGTGAAACCGGCGCGGGTGCTGGTGTTGGGCGGGGGCATTGTGGGAACGCAGGCCGCCAAGATGGCCGCCGGGCTGGGGGCGCGGGTCACGATTATGGACGTGAGCCTGCCCCGGCTGCGGTATCTGTCAGACATTATGCCGCCGAACGTGCAGACCATGATGTCGAACGAGTACAACATCCGCGAAGAAATCCAGTACTCTGACCTCATCATCGGGGCGGTGTTGATTCCCGGCGCGAAGGCTCCGCACCTCATCACGCGGGAGATGCTCAAACTTATGCGGCCCGGCACGGTGCTGGTTGACGTGGCCGTTGATCAGGGCGGCTGCATCGAAACCTGCACCCCCACCACCCACGAAGACCCCACCTTCATCATTGACGACGTGGTGCATTACTGCGTGGCGAATATGCCCGGTGCCGTGCCGTACACCTCGACCGTTGCCCTCACCAACGCCACGTTGCCGTATGCGCTGCAACTCGCCGACAAAGGCTGGCAACGCGCCTGCCGCGAGAACGCCGAACTGCGCGTGGGCCTGAACGTGGTGAATGGCAGCGTGGTGTATCGGGGCGTGGCCGAAGCCTGGGGTCTCGAACTCGCCGACGTAAACGAGATGCTGCGCGAGGAAATGCTGGCGTAAGCAGCGCGGGTGGAAACCCGCCCCGATGCAGCATAACCAACAAGCCTGACCATCATTGGTCAGGCTTTGTTTGTGTGGGATTTAATACAGTTTCTTGAACCGATACTTAGCCGAAAGAAATAGCCCCTGATTCATCCGCGAAACACTGGGCGTAAGCCCAATAAGTGTGAAGCCGGGGTCATAACGCAGAAACTCCATTTCTCGACCCATGTACTGGTAGGTCAACTCTATGGCTATGTGTCGGCCAACTGACATACCTATCCCAGCCAATAGAGGAAATTGATAGCGGGGTAAGCGACCGCGAGCAAGATTACCACGATCAAGAATAGTGAACGGAACATTGTACTTTCTGAATCCAACCAGATCAATTTCTACCGAATGTAAATAACCTGCTATAACTCCTGCCAAAACATAGAATGATTGTGGACGAGAACTAAATTGGTAACGTAACTGAAGCGGCACCTGAATACGCCGGGCAGAATTGTAAATGGGCTTGGGCTTTACTTCCCACATTGGGTTACCATTATCAAAAGAGCGTTGAACTTCATCTTTCATGGCTTGGTACTCCAGCCCTGCATCTATCCCGAAATGAGAAGACAGGCGGTAACTTACTTGTGCACCAACCAGTATGCCCCGGTTAGGGGTGAATTGTTCTCTGAATCCTTTATCAATTGAGTACGGTGAATCGCGGGTTTCCCAAATGCCCGTCCAGCCTGCCCCCGCTTTTAGGGCTACATTCCAACGCGGTTGTGCGGCTAATTGGCAAATGGATAGACACAAAAAGGTCAGGCAACAAAGCAGCAGTCTCATAGTTTCAGCAGGTTAAAGTGATGTTGTTCTACTGGAGGAGTAACCGAATTTTATCCACTTCCTGACCTTTACGGCGGCTGTTTGTGACGTGCAAATAATAGATTCCACGCGGCAGATCACGCACATCGAACTCTATTCTTTTGTTATCTTGAAAAGCCTTTTGATCAAACTGCTCACTAAGGGTTGCGGACCGGACAGCTTTGGTGGATTTTTCGCTGAATAGCTCAACTTGATCCGGCAGGGCTTCTTTCGTACTGGTGTTGTCAAATTCAATGCCAACCTGGCTGCTGGCCGGATTCGGGTAAGCCCGATAGCCAGACATCACATAAAATGATACCCGGCGACTTGTTCCTCCGCACGAAGAAGTAGCACTAACGTCGAACGTGGCACTTTGCCCACTATTCAACGTCAGAAAAAGCCGGGCGTTCGGAACTGTACCGTAAACAGCATACCAATTGGCCGGATTAGGGTTTCCACTCACAAATGTCCAGGTGAACGACGGGGCTGTTGGCAACTGAACAGTGACTACCGTTTGACCGGGGTCTAATTGATTACTGCTCGACAGGTCATACGTTTGCCCTCCTCTGACGTAAGTGCCACTGATAAAGTTATCAACATAAACTGTTTTTGTTTTCGATACAGTAGCACAGGCATTACTGAATGTAACAGTGATGGCCCCTTGCGGCCCGGAATAATTTCCATTTGTGTAAGCATTTCCACTTTCGCTGTTAAAAACAATACCCGTTGACGTTGACCAACCATTGAAGTTAGTGTTACTGGGCTGGCCGAAAAATGAGTAATTGTAACTCTGCCCGTTGCACATAAAGTCAGTACCATTAATGACAACGGCATCAATCATTTTCTCAAGTATCCACCCGCAATAGCTGCTGACACGAGTAAAAATAGCAGGGCGAGAACCGCATGGTAATCGATTATTTGCAACGCCTGCTTTGAAGCTGTCAATTCCTACCAGATAATTTTGCCCGCCACTGTTCACCCACAATGGCCCGCCACTATCTCCGTAACAGGGGCCAACTCCATTGCCGCCAGCCGCTATCTGCAAACTATTGCTCAATGGATACTGGTATTCCATTGTATTTAGTGAGTTGATATCAACTATAGATAGGTCTGCCCGTTTTAGTTGATCCTGATACTGCCTTGGAGAAGTAGTATCATCAATAGTTCCCCATCCCGAAAAGGTAGCAGTTGTACCTGGGTTAGTGATACCTGTTCCCCCATCGAATCTGATTGGTTGTACGTCACCATTAAATGACAGTGGAGTAGCTAAACGGACAAGGGCTATGTCATTTGCGTAGGTATTGTTATCGTAGTCTTTATGGAGTATGATCTGAGCAGCAACTATTGTTTGTCCGCCTGGTAATGGTGGGTTATTGCCGGGTTTAATATTGGTCACACCGGCATAAACTTTCAGTGAACCAGGGTTAGATACGTAGCTTTCAACACTATGAGCCGCCGTTACAATCCAGTTTGCACTGAGAATAACACCACCGGAACGATCCACGTAATTCGCATCAGTGGTTAGTAATACCTGCCAGGGCTGCTGGTCAATTGTCGTGTTGCTACCACCAATAATTTGTGGCCGGTTTTCTGATGCAGGCCGTCCGGCAAAGCATAGAAGACAGAAAATCAGGAGATAAAGATGCTTTTTCATAACGTTTCAGAGTAAATCAATCACATAACTGGACTAACGAGAAAATGTTTATACATCATCAATGCCGCTTGTCAATCTGTCTCGTCGTTTTTATGAGCCAAAGGTATAGCCCTGATTCTATATTGTATCTACCTATTTAGTGTGTAAATTTTGACTGCCTTTTATCTTTAAGGTCCATAGTAACGCAGAATAATATACGTTTAACGATTCAATCTACAAGTAAGGCAATACTGTGCGTACCAAATCACGGCCCGCCGATTTACCCGTACCCTGTTTAAGCCCTTCGGCTGCCCATTTGTCCCTGATGTTGCGCCGGTGCGTGTTCACGGTAGAAGTCGCAATAAAACACGTATCTGCAATCTCCTCACTGCTAAAACCCTGTGCCACCAACCGCAACATAACTAATTCACGGTCGGTGAGCGTACCTAAGAATAGTACTACGCTGGTAGGAAGATTGATTGGTTGATTCATGACGGTAGTCTGTTTAGGTACAGGAGTATAAATTTACAGAAACGGTTGTAGGCACGGCTGTTACTTTTTGTGAACCTACCCACCGGCCTTTCCTGGGTGTGCTCCTGGCAAGTTTTCCTGGCAAGGCAGAGCGGCAAAAATCCTCGATGCAATCGTAAATCAGTCAGCCCGACCAACTTTCCGGCGAAACTTTTTACTTTTACGACCGTCTAAGCCATTTGTCAGGTGGCTGACGTAAACTAACAAAACCAACTGTATATCATGTTAGAAACCTTAATGAACCTCGTGCGCCAGCAATCGGGCGATGCAATCATCAACAACCCGGCCATTCCCAATGAGCATAACAATACGGCCATGGAAGCCGTAACGAGCGGCATTTTTGGCGGCCTTCAGCAGCAGGCGCAGGGCGGTGGCATTGGCAACCTCCTCAGTATGGTGATGGGGCAGGGCGGCAATGTGCAGGACAGCCCCATAACGGCGGGTGTGCAGCAGAACGTGCAGCAAAACCTGATGGAGAAGTTAGGCATCTCGCCCGCCGTAGCCATGTCAATTGCCGGCTCGTTAGTGCCGATGGTGCTGGGCAAACTGATGAACAAGGCGCAGGACCCCAACGACAGCAGTGTTGACCAAAATGGCCTGATGAACATGGTAGCCGGTCAGCAGGGTGGCGGTGGCGGCACAGACTGGATGGGCGCGGCATCGTCGGCGATGGCCGATGGCAAACTCGACATGAGCGACCTGATGCGCATTGGCGGTGGCCTGATGGGTGGTGGCGGTCAGCAGGGCGGGGGTATCGGCGGGATGCTCGGCGGCCTGTTCGGCGGTAAGTAAGGCGGCATAACAAAATAGACCAAACCGGCCAACGGCCCGCATTCATGCGGGCCGTTGGCCGGTTTGCCGTTTGCCGGGAAAGTAGCACAGCGGACAGCCCCGTTTTTCAGAAAAGACGCGGGTGCAAAAGCACACTGTTGATTTTATGCGTAGTTTACGGCAACAAACACTGATTCTGCTAAACAGTTGATTCTCATGAAAAAACAACTCCTTCTGAGTTTGCTGGCCGCCTGCTTCGCCCAGCCCTTACTCGCCCAGCCCGACTGGACACCGGCCCGGATGATGGCCTTCAAACGGGTTGGCAGCCCGGTTATCTCACCCGACGGACAGCGCGTGGCCTACGTGGTGGGCAACGCCCGGATGGATGCCGAAAATTCCGATTTTCTGACCCACATCTACGTTGTCGGGGCCGACGGCAAGGCCAATGCCCAGTTTACGGTTGGAGACAAATCCTGCACCAACCCTAAGTTCTCGCCCGATGGTCTGATGCTGGCCTTTACCTCGGCACGCGGTAAAGACGGGAAAACCCAGTTGTATGTACTGCGGCTGGCCGGTGGCGAAGCCGAACCGATCACAACCGGCAAAGGCAACGTCAGCAATTACGGCTGGTCGCCGGATAGCAAACAGATTGCGTTTACGATGGTCACTCCGCGCTCGGAGCAGGAAGAGAAAGACCGGAAAGAACGCCACGACTGGGACGTGGTTGATCGGTTTCAGACCGCGCAATTGCACCTCGTTACGCTGACTAAAACCGATAAAAACCAGTACCCAACGCGCCAACTCACCACCGGGGCTTTTCACGTGACCACCTTCGACTGGTCGCCGGACGGGAAAACGATTGTGTTCGGACACCAGACCACGCCCTCAGCCGATGCCTGGTCAACGAGCGACATCTCGCTGATTGCCAGCGATGGCGGGGATGTACGCCCCTTGGTGACGGGCAAAGGGGGCGATATGCAGCCGTTGTTTTCGCACGATGGCCGTCAGATTGCCTTTGTATCCGACGGTGGCACGGTGAGCTGGATGCAGAAAGAGGACGTGTATGTGATACCCGCAACCGGGGGTACGGCCCGTAAATTAGCCACCACTCCAGACGAGATGCCCCAACTCGTGGGATGGTCGCCAGACGATACGGGCATCATTCTGGGCGAAGCCTACCGGACGCGCTCGTCGCTGTATGCACTGCCCACCGACGGCAGTCCGGCAAAACGCCTTACCCTGCTCGACAAGGGCGTGTATGGCGGGTATCACGTCAATAAGCGGGGCGACGTAACCTTTACCTACCAGACAACCGAAACCCCACCCGATGTGTATGTAGCCTCGCTGACGGATATGACCGCCCGAAAGCTGACCGACATCCACGCCGGTTACATGACCGGGCGGCCCGTTGCCAAAACCGATCTGCTGACCTGGAAATCGAAAGACGGGAAATACGACATTGACGGGCTGCTGACGTATCCGGCCAATTACCAGCCGGGCCGCCAGTATCCGCTCGTCCTGAATGTTCATGGCGGGCCGGCGGGTGCTTTTGCCCAGACCTATACCGGAGCCAGCGGGGTGTATCCCATTCAGGCATTGGCCCGGCAGGGCTATTTTGTGCTGCGGCCCAACCCACGCGGCAGCGGAGCCTACGGAGCCGATTTTCGCCGGGCTAATTACCGCGACTGGGGTAACAACGACTACAACGACCTGATGGCGGGTGTGGACAAAACCATTGCACTGGGTCTGGTTCATGCCGACAGCCTGGTAGAAACCGGCTGGAGTTATGGCGGCTATATGACCTCGATGATTATCACCAAAACCAACCGATTCAAGGCGGTAATGGCCGGTGCGCCCGTTACCAACCTGATGAGTTTCAACGGTACAGCCGATATTGCGGGCTTTCTGCCGAGCTACTTTGGCGGTGAGTTCTGGGACGACCCAAAGACCTACGCCGAACACTCGGCCATGTTTAACATCAAGACCGCCAAAACGCCTACGCTCATCGTGCATGGCTTAGCCGACGAGCGGGTGCCGCCCGAACAGGGGTTTCAACTGCACCGTGCGCTGCAACGGTTGGGGGTAAAAACCAAAATGGTAACCTACCCGCGTCAGCCGCACGGCTTTGTCGAACCAAAATTTATTCAGGACGTGGGTGAGCGGGTGATTGACTGGTTTAATACGGGGCTGGGGCGCAGGGGCAGTAGCTATACTGAACTGTCGCAACGCGATTAACGGCACCGCTTTTTCGTCTGCCAATCTGTCAGATTACAGCCCGAAAATTCGCATTGGCACTTGTCTTGATAGGTAGGTTGTATCTGTCACACAGAACAATCAAACCGAACACAGGCAAAACGCGACAGCAGCATCATGGGAAAGATAATTGGTATTGACTTAGGCACCACCAACTCGTGCGTGGCCGTAATGGAGGGCAACGAGCCGGTGGTGATTCCGAACAGCGAAGGTCGCCGGACAACGCCCTCGGTGGTGGCGTTCATGGACAACGGTAACGGCGAACGCAAGGTGGGCGACCCGGCCAAACGCCAGGCCATCACCAACCCCAAAAACACGATCTCGTCGATCAAACGGTTCATGGGCAAACGCTACGGCGAAGTGCAGAACGAGATCAAAAACATGGCCTACGACGTGGAGCGTGGCCCCAACGATACGCCCCGCGTCAGAATCGGCGACCGGCAATATACCCCGCAGGAACTCTCGGCCCTGATCCTGCAAAAAATGAAGCAGACCGCCGAAGACTACCTCGGCCAGACCGTGACCGAAGCCGTGATTACCGTGCCGGCTTATTTTAACGATGCCGAACGGCAGGCCACCAAAGAAGCCGGTCAGATTGCCGGTCTCGACGTAAAAAGAATCATTAACGAACCAACCGCTGCCGCCCTCGCTTACGGCCTCGACAAGACCGACAAAGACCAGAAAATCGCGGTGTTTGACCTCGGTGGCGGCACATTCGATATTTCGATTCTTGAACTCGGTGATGGCGTGTTTGAGGTGAAATCAACTGATGGCGATACGCACCTCGGCGGTGACGATTTTGACCAGGTTATCATTGACTGGCTGGCGCAGGAATTCCTGAACGACGAGCGGATTGACCTCCGACGCGACCCGATGGCCCTGCAACGGCTGAAAGAAGCCGCCGAAAAAGCCAAAGTAGAACTGTCGAGTTCGGCCTCAACGGAAATTAACCTGCCCTATATTATGCCCGTTGACGGTATTCCAAAGCACTTAGTTCGGAGCCTGAGCCGCGCCAAATTTGAGCAACTGAGCGATTCGCTGATTCAGCGGAGCTTGGAACCCTGCCGCCGGGCCTTGAAAAACGCGGGCCTGAACGCCAATCAGATTGACGAGGTGATTCTGGTGGGTGGCTCAACCCGGATTCCGCGTGTGCAGGAAGAAGTAGAAAAACTCTTTGGCCGCAAGCCATCCAAAGCCGTGAACCCCGACGAAGCCGTTGCCGTTGGTGCTGCCATTCAGGGCGGTGTGCTGACCGGCGAGGTGAAAGATGTACTGCTACTTGACGTGATTCCGCTCTCGCTTGGTATCGAAACGATGGGCGGGGTGTTTACCCGCATGGTGGAATCGAACACGACGATTCCGAGCAAAAAAGTAGAAACGTTCTCAACCGCGTCTGACAATCAGCCGAGTGTAGAAATCAATATTTTGCAGGGCGAACGGCCCATGGCAGCTCAGAACCGGGCATTGGGCCGGTTTATCCTCGACGGAATTCCGCCCGCAGCACGGGGAGTGCCGCAGGTTGAGGTGACGTTCGACGTGGATGCCAACGGTATTCTGCACGTAACGGCTAAAGACAAAGGCACGGGCAAAGAGCAGAAGATCAGGATTGAAGCCTCGTCGGGCCTGACCGATGCCGAGATTACCCGGATGCGCGAAGAAGCCAAAGCCAACGAAGCAGGCGACAAAGCCGAGCGCGAAAAAATCGAGAAAGTCAATCAGGCCGACGCGCTGATTTTCCAGACCGAGAAGCAACTCAAAGAATACGGCGAGAAGCTGACCGAACCCAACAAAACGGCCATCGAAGCCGCGTTGGTAAACCTCCGCACCGCCCACGCCACCCGCGACGCTGCCAGTATTGACGTGGCCCTGAACGCCCTGAACGAAGCCTGGAACACAGCCTCGCAGGATATTTACAGTGCCACCCAGGGCGACGCAGCCACCGGCAACCCGATGGACGGTATGTTTAACGGCGCGGCTGGTGCCAACGGAAACGGGTCGGCCAATGGCAACGGGCAATCATCAGCCGACAAAGACAGCAACGTGTCTGACGTGCCGTATGAGGAAGTGAAGTAAGTTGAAGTATAAAATAGAAAGCCCCGCCGAGTGATTGGCGGGGCTTTTTTTGTGGCTTTCGATTGGTATATTTGGTACACAAAAACACGCTGAACTGATGGCACCAACCACAGAAATCCGGGAGAATTTTCATCAACTGATAGACAGTATTCAGGATGAATACGCGCTGAGTTCACTGTATTCAGCGGTGAGTTTGTATGTAGAACAACAGGATGTATTGCTTGACAGTGCTGACCCGGTGATTTTGGCCCGGATGCAAAAATCACTTGGTCAGGCGGCACGGGGCGAGGTAATTACCAACGAGGAAATGCAAGAACAGGTACGCCAATGGCTCGGCAAATAACCTGGACACCGCAAGCGCAGGAAGAATACCGCCTGATTGTCTCTCATCTGCTTGATGTATTTGGCGATAAAGTAACAGAAGATTATACAGACCGTTTGGCAAAAGTTATTGACAACATTGCGCTGCTGCCAGACATGGGGCGAATGCACCCACAAATGAGCGCAATCCGGCAAGTGGTTGTCCGACCTCATACCGTTGTCTGCTATTTGGTATTTCCTGCCCAGATTACAGTAGTGAACCTTTTGGATTCGCGGAGCGAACGACGATAGTAAAAAATCTCCTGCCAGTGTTGGTGGGGGATTTTTTTTGAAGGACCAGCACGCCTGGTTAGTGGCAAAGCATGGCCTGCCAGAACCGGCAATACAGTTTTCTACCGATAACACGGTAAACGGATAGAATAACAAAACCCCTTGATACTTTAGCCCCACAAATCGTAAACCGTCAACAGGATGAATCCGAACAAAGTATTGTGGGAAAAAGGGGACTTCACCCAAATTGCCGAGACCATGCGCGAGAGCGGAGCGGCATTTATTGACCAATTGGGAGTCACAGCCGGACTTCGTGTTCTCGATCTTGGCTGTGGCGACGGCACTACCGCCATACCCGAAGCCAAACTTGGGGCTACGGTGCTGGGGGTTGATATAGCCCGGAACTTAGTTGAAGCCGGCAACCGGCGGGCCAAAGCCGAGGGGCTAACCAATTGTACGTTTCAGGAGGGAGATGCCACCGATCTGCACGACCTAAGCGATCATACATTCGATCTGGTGGTGAGTATGTTTGGGGCCATGTTCGCGCCGAAGCCTTTTGATGTAGCCCGCGAAATGGTTCGGGTCACCCGTCCGGGTGGGCGAATCGTGATGGGCAACTGGATTCCGGGCGATCCTACATTAGTGGCACAAATCCTCAAAGTCAGTGCCGCCTACGCACCACCCCCACCAGCGGGGTTTGTTAGCCCGATGTTGTGGGGCATGGAAGACCAGGTTACAGAACGGTTTATGAAGGCGGGCGTACCGAAAGAAAACATCGCCTTCATGAAAGACTCGTTTACGTTTACCGCGCCTTTTCCGCCATCCGAACTCGTAAACAGGTTCAGAAACTACTATGGCCCCACGATGAATGCGTTTGAAGCCGCCGAAAAAAGCGGCAGGGCCGCTGATTTACACCACGAATTATCCGTTCTGTTCGACAGTCAGAACAAAAGCACCGCAACGAATACCACCTCGATACCGGCTAATTTTCTACGGGTGACGGTTGCCTGTTGACCCAATACGGAAACAGCACCGTTAGCGATCCCAGCAGCAGGGCCAACGCGGCCAGAATCAGGAAGCCGATGAGAAACGTGCGGCCCGTGCTGCCGGGGGTTTTGGGAGAGGTTGGCATTGTTTAGTGGGTAGTGGCAAGTGGTCAGCCGTTAGTGCTTCGCCCGGATAGACTAACCACTAATCACTGACCACTTGCCCCGGTTATAGTGGAATATTTCCGTGTTTTTTCTTCGGCAAAGTCGCTACTTTGTTTTGCAGCATCCCAAACGCCCGGATGAGCTTCTGGCGCGTGTCTCGCGGGTGAATCACCTCGTCAATGTAGCCCCGGTAAGCGGCCCGGTACGGATTGGCAAACTTGTCGGTGTATTCGGCCACTTTCCCGGCGAGTTTGGCGGCAGGGTCTTCGGCTTCGGCAATCTCGCGTTTAAAAATAATTTCGGCGGCTCCGCTGGCCCCCATCACCGCAATCTCGGCACCGGGCCAGGCGTAGTTCATGTCGGCCCCGATGTGTTTAGAGTTCATCACGTCGTAGGCCCCGCCGTAGGCTTTGCGGGTAATCACGGTGATGCGCGGCACGGTGGCTTCCGAAAACGCATAGAGCAGTTTGGCTCCGTTGGTGATAATGGCGTTCCACTCCTGGTCGGTGCCGGGCAAAAAACCGGGAACGTCTTCGAGCACCAACAGCGGAATATTGAAACAGTCGCAGAAGCGCACAAACCGGGCGGCTTTGGTGCTGGCATTGATGTCGAGAACCCCGGCCAGAACCGCCGGTTGGTTGCCGACCACACCGATGCTCCGGCCCGCGAGCCGCGCAAAACCAACCACAATGTTTTCGGCGAAGTGTTGATGCACTTCAAAAAAACTGCCCGCGTCCACCAGAGCCATAATCACCTCCCGCATATCGTAGGGCTGGTTGGGGTTGTCGGGCAGGAGCGTGTCCAAAGCCGGGCGGCTTTCGTTGGCGGGGGCGTAGGGCAGCATCGGCACGTCGTCTTCGCAGTTTTGCGGCACGTAACTCAGCAATCGCTTAACGTGCTCAATACAAGCCAGTTCGTTGGCGCAGGCGAAGTGCGTCACGCCCGATTTGGTGCTGTGGGTGCTGGCCCCGCCGAGTTCTTCGGCGGTCACTTCTTCGTGCGTAACGGTTTTTACGACGTTTGGCCCGGTGACGAACATATAACTCGTGCCTTCGACCATCAGCACAAAATCGGTGATGGCGGGGCTGTAAACGGCCCCGCCCGCGCACGGCCCCATGATGGCCGACAGTTGCGGAATAACCCCCGAAGCCCGGACGTTGCGGTAAAAAATATCGGCATAGCCCGCCAGCGATAACACGCCCTCCTGGATTCTGGCCCCGCCGGAGTCATTCAGGCCGATGACGGGTGCGCCGTTTTGCATCGCCAAATCCATGATTTTGCAGATTTTTTCGGCGTGGGTTTCCGAGAGTGCGCCCCCAAAAACGGTAAAATCCTGCGCGAAGACATACACCAACCGGCCCGACACGGTGCCGTAGCCCGTTACCACGCCGTCGCCGAGGTAGTGTTCTTTATCAAGGCCAAAGTCGCGGGTGCGGTGCATGACAAACGCGCCGATTTCCTCGAACGAGCCTTCGTCAACGAGTAAGGCAATGCGTTCGCGGGCGGTGAGTTTGCCTTTTTTATGTTGCGCGTCAATGCGTTTCTGGCCGCCCCCAAGCTGGGCTTCGGCGTTTTTCTGGTCGAGGAGTTCGGGTTTTGTGGGCATCCGGGGTGTTCTGTATTACCGCAAAGTTAATTTATCTGCCCAATTCCAACCCTCATCGCTACGTTTGGTATCTTGGTGTCATAAACATCCCAAAGCCATGACAATACGCATCTCAACACTCGTTGCCACCGCGCTCATTGCCGCCCTCACCGGCTGCCACTACTACGTTCCCGACCCGCCCAACAGCCAGGCCGATACCTACCGCCCGGTGTATCTGGCCTTTGCCGATGCCCGGCTCGTGCAGACCCTCGGCCCGCAGCCCCTCAAAACGCCGGGCAAGATTTATGTTAAAGATAACGTCCTGTTTATCAACGAAGTCGGGCGCGGGATTCACGTTGTGGACAACCGCGACCCGGCAAAACCCGTCAAGCTGTCGTTTATCAGTATCCCCGGCAACCGCGAGTTAGCCATCAAAGACAGCATTCTCTACGCCGACAACACGCTCGACATTGTGGCCCTGAACATCGCCGACCCGCGCAACGTGCGGCTCGTGAAACGGGTAGAAAACGCGTTTCCAAAGGCAAACTTCCCCAATCAGCGCAACATCCGGTTTGAATGCCCCGACCCTGACCGGGGGGTGATTGTGGCGTGGGAAAAAACCAAACTCGCCCAGGCTGACTGTTACCGCTAACCTAATCTCCCCAAAAACCATGAAAAATTTCCTGCGTGGCCTTGTGCTGATTTCAACGCTTTGGGTCTGCCAGCGGTGCGGCAAGGCCGGTGATTCAATCTCGCCCGGCACCGGCACGGGCGGTTCCACGGCCCGGTTCACGGTGGCGGGTAACGCCCTGTATCTCGTGACCGACACCGACCTGCAAGCCTACGACATCAGCCGGAGCGATAACCCCCGGATTGGCTCAAAAACCACCATCGGCACCGGAGTCGAGACCATTTTCCCCTATAAAAACAACCTCTTCGTCGGTACGCAGACGGGAATGTATATCTACGACCTGGGTATTCCTGACCAGCCCCGCCGGTTGAGCATCTATACTCATTTTCAGAGTTGCGACCCAGTGGTGGCCCAGGGCAACTACGCCTACGTCACGCTCCGCAGCGGCACCACCTGCCGGAGTACGTCGCTCAACACGCTCGACGTGATTGACATCAGCAACCTGAGCCAGCCCAAAGCCATTGCCAGCTACCCCATGAAAAACCCGCGTGGGCTGGGTATTGACGGCACAACGCTGTTTGTGACCGAAGGCGATTATGGCCTGCGCGTGCTGGATGCCAGTAACCCGCTGCTCATCAGGCAAACGCAATTTTTTGAGGACATCAAAGCCTACGATGTGATTCCGACCCAGAAACGGCTCATCGTGACCGGCCCCGACGGGATTTACCAGTACAGCTACGCCGATCCGAATAAACTGCAACTACTTAGTAAACTGAGCATTGAGCCATGAGAAACGTCTGCTTGGAACGCCGGACAGCCCGGCGCAATCGGTTTTGCCGGCTTACCGGCGGTATTTTAACGGCAATCCTGCTCACCGGCAATGCCTTCGCCCAGCGGGATTCTACGGATTCCGTGATTCCGGTGCTGGGCGATGCGTCGGCGCGGTGGGTGATCAAAAGTTCGCCGTTGCTACTCGACCCCGAAAACAGTATTCCGCTGGCCGTTGAGCGCACACTCGGCGGGCGCAGCAGCGTGCAGGCCGAAGTTGCCTACGGGTGGCCGGGCTTGCAATACACCCGGAACGACACATACAGCAGGCCCGAAGTATGGCGCGGGCGGGCCGAATGGCGCATCTATAGCCGGGCTAGTATCCGGCCACGCGGCACTTATTTTGCCGTTGAGAGTTTTTATAAACAGGTAAACGTAACGGAGAGCGGCACCATCGGGCGGGGTTGTCAGAATTATACCTGTCAGTATTTCCAGCAATACCGGAGCTTGGCGCAGAAATTTGTGCTGGGCGGGCATTTTAAATGGGGAACCCAGTTTAACATTGATAAAAACTTGCTGTTCGATTTCTACGTGGGCGTAGGGCTACGCACGCAACTCTTCAAACGTTTCCGCCCCGATACATCCAGTGAGGCCATCCTCTATAATCGCTACTATGGGTCACTGAACTGGTTTAACCTGAACAATACTGACGATAGTCAGAAAACATGGCCCAGCATGACGCTTGGTTTTAAGATTGGCTACGTGATTCGGTGAAGAGTGCCGTAGCGTTGGCTAAAGCCGAACGGCAAGAGTGGAAAGTCCCAGAGGGACTGTTTATTCTCGCCGTTCGGCTTTAGCCAATGGCGGCTGAGAATCACTAATTCCCAAATCAAAGCCGTATTTTGCGGCCATCCGTTCCAGCTCCTGGTAGTACGTCATGCGTTGATGGTGTTTCTCTTGATTTTGGATATACTGCTGTAATGTTTCGGCGTGAGACTCGCTCACCGATACGGCAAAGTAATCGTCTTGCCAGATCAATTTACCCAAACCAGCCAATCCACTTTGATTATTGAACCAATAGGCCGATTCACCTTTAACAGCTTGCATAACAGTAGCAATGGTCTGCGTAGGCCCCAGATTGATAAGACAATGCAAGTGGTCGAGGTGTCCATTCACGGCAAGCAATCGAATTGATTTCTTGAGGGCTTCAGTCCGAATATGATCACAAATCAGGTCTTTCTCTTGCTTGGGTATAAGTATTCCGCGATTTTTGGTCGAGAATACGGCATGAACCAGGATTCTAACGTACGACATCGTTGAAGAGGGGTAGAGTATTATGTGTTGGCTATGCCGTTGGCTAAAGCCGAACGGCAAGTGTGAAAAGTCCCTCCGGGACTCTTTGGGGTTAAATCAGTCCCGGAGGGACTTTCTATTCTTGCCGTTCGGCTTTAGCCAACGGCAGGTGTCGGCACTTTATTCAGTTTTTCAATCGCTACCAATTGCTTCATGGTTTTCTCCATGCCCTCCGTTGAGCCATCCAAGAAGATGACGTTGCCGTTGCCATTTTCGGCGAAATGCTTCACGGCCTCGGTCCAGATCGAGAACAGAATCAGCGAGGCATCCAGGTCGGCTGCGTTCATCACCTTAGCCGATTCGGCCATGCCCCGCGCTACTTCCTCGCGGAACAAAGCCACGCCCTGACCCCGCAGTTGAGCCGCCGTTTTTTCGGCTTCGGCAGAGATCTTGATGGCGTTGCCTTCGGCTTCGGCGGCTTTGGTTTTGGTGATGAGCAGGGCCTGCCCTTCGTTTTCGGCGGCTGCTTTCAGGTTAGAGGAAGCCACTACCTGCGCCATCGAGCGCATGATAACCTCATCAAAGGCAATGTCGTTGAGTTGCAGGTCGGTGAGGTGATAGCCCCAGCTTTCGAGGAGTGTATCAATCTGATACTTCACGTGTTCGATGATTTCGGAGCGCAGGGCCAGAATTTCGGACTGCCGTTTGGTGGCTACAAAACTCCGAATCGAGCCTTCGATGGTACGGATGAGTGCCTGCATAAACGAGACTTCATCAATAAACTTAAAGGCCACGTTTTTGATGGCATCCTCGCTCTGATTCAGCACCGAATACACGAGCATGGCCTTGAAATTAACGTTGGCCTGATCGGCGGTGATGGCCTGAAACGTTAGCTCAACCGACCGATTCTGGATGGAAATACGCCGGTAAATGGCCTCAACAAACGGAATCTTGAAATTCAGCCCCGGAGCCATCACGCGGGCATACTTCCCGAAGATGGTGATAACGGCCACCGTTCCCTGTTGAACGATGACGATGGACAAAAACACGACGATGAATGCCAGCGCGATGAGAATGGAGAAAAAGAGCATTTGTACTGAGAAGGAGATTTTAGGATGAACGCATTGGGGGCAAGGTACGGAATGTTGTTGTTTCTTTGTTGTAAATTCAAGTTGACTAAAATCGCCCTGCCCATCAGCGCAGACATATGACCGAATCGCTCAAAGACCTGACTCCCCGGCAAATTGTTGCCCAACTCGACCAGTACATCATCGGCCAGCACGACGCAAAACGAAACGTTGCCATTGCCCTCCGCAATCGGTGGCGACGCATGAACGCCCCCGCCGATATTCAGGCCGACATCACGCCCAATAATATTCTGATGATCGGCGCAACCGGCGTGGGTAAAACCGAGATTGCCCGTCGGCTTGCCAAACTCGCCGACGCGCCCTTCACCAAAGTCGAAGCCTCGAAATTTACCGAAGTCGGCTACGTGGGCCGCGACGTAGAAAGCATGGTGCGCGATTTGGTTGAGCAATCGGTAAATATGGTGAAAGCCGCCCGCAAAGAAGCCGTGAAAGTGCGGGCGCAGCAGGCCGTTGAAGACATGATTCTCGACATTCTGATTCCGCCAATCCGCCAGCAATCGGAGGCAGCCATCGAAGCAGCCGACGACGATGCCGAACTCACCGACGAAACCGAACTGACCGCAACCACCCTTAAAATGCCGGACACGGATGCCGAACTCAACGAGCGCACCCGCGAGCGGTTCCGGCAGAAAATCAGGGCCGGTGAACTCGACGAACGCAAAATTGACATTGACGTGCAGCAGAGTCAGGGGCCAAACATCAGCGTGATGGGCGGCTCCGTTGATGATCTTTCGATGATGAACATTCAGGAAATGCTCGGCGGGATGCTGCCCAAACGGGGTCGCAAACGCAAAGTCACCATTGCCGAAGCCCGAAAACTGCTCTTTGAAGAGGAAGCCGCCAAACTCATTGACATGGACGAGGTGAAGGAAGAAGCCATCCGGCGGGCCGAAGACACGGGCATTATTTTTATTGACGAGATTGATAAAGTCGCCAGCAGCCGGAGCAGTGCGGGCGGGGGCGGGCCGGATGTGAGCCGCGAGGGGGTGCAGCGCGACCTGCTGCCGATTGTAGAAGGCTCGGCGGTGAATACCAAATACGGCACCATCCACACCGACCATATTCTGTTTATTGCCGCCGGTGCCTTTCACGTCTCGAAACCCAGCGACCTGATTCCCGAATTGCAGGGCCGTTTCCCGATTCGGGTGGAGTTGCAGCCGTTGTCTGAAGATGACTTTTACCAGATTCTGCGCGAACCCAAAAACGCTCTTACCAAGCAATACGTGGCGATGATGCAGGCCGAAGACGTGACGCTGACCTTTGCCGACGATGCCCTCCGCGAACTCGCCCGGATTGCCTTTGCCGTAAATTCAGAAGCTGAAAACATTGGCGCACGGCGGCTGCAAACCGTGATGAGCCACCTCCTGAACGAGTTTATGTTTGATGTGCCGGATGCCATCGGGCCGGGCAGCAGCCTGGAAGTCACGGCGGGGCTGGTGCAGGAAAAACTCAACGGTCTCGTTAAAAACCGTGATTTGAGCCAGTTTATACTTTGAGTTTGTGCGGGGCGGCCCGTGCCGTTCATTGTAGCCCTGGATTAAAATCCGGGGCTACAATATCGGCCATCCCTACGGGATTTTAATCGTTGCGTAACGTCATTTATGTCTATCAAAGCGGCCTGTGAAGACACAGGCCGAGGATACGAACCACAAACGGCACGAACCATCACGCATAAATCGAGCCTTTTTTGGTCAGGTATTGGCCGATGTTGACCGAGATGCCGGGCATAATCTCCACGTCTTTGTGCCAGTCTTTTATGTACCAATCCTCGTTTTGCGTCGCCACCGTAACTTTTTTAACCTGGGTTGTGATCCAGATTACCCGCTCAACGCCAAAATTCAGCAGTTTCTGGGTTTTCCTGAACAGATAGGCATCGGGCGACATATCGGCGGGGTCGGCGGTGATGTCCACTTCAATCACGATTTTGGGCGGCACCGACACATAAGATTCATTGATGGCCTCAATGGGTAAGGTCTCATTATCGAAAATCAAAATATCACCCGCCAGATTATTACGCCGGTTGAGGTGTATCCCGGCTTTATTTGCCAAGATAGTAAACTTGTCTTCATTTAACTTCTTGTAGATCAGGCTAATAAGGTGCGTAACGATAAGCGACTGTAATGAACTCGATCCCATAATGTCTTCTGCTGTTTTGGTGCCGTTCATCACGTCCCGGTATCCCTTGTAATGAATCGGCTGGCCGTCCATGATTTCGTAAATCAGGTAATCCGGCACCTTCGCTGTGGGCTTTCTGACTGGCTTCCCGGTTTTTGTCGCAATCATCTGTTGTGCTGTTTGTGATACTCAAATATAGACAAACCAACCGAACCATTGGCTTAAACACCCACTGAGCAACCGGCGACCCGCAAATACACGTTTGTTTCGCGGTTTGACACGCCAACGGCAGTATCTTGCCGCGTCCTTTAACCCCCATAGTCCGTTGTCTCAACCCGCTACTGCTCCCGAATTTAACCGCTCGCTTGGTCTTTTAGACGCGACGCTCATCGTCTCCGGCTCCATGATTGGCTCCGGTATTTTTATCGTCTCTGCCGACATCAGCCGCAACGTCGGCGCGTCGGGCTGGCTGCTGGCCGTTTGGGTGCTGACCGGCGTTCTGACCGTGTTTGCCGCCCTTAGCTACGGCGAACTCGCCGGCATGATGCCCAAAGCGGGCGGGCAGTACGTGTATATCCAACGCGCCTACGGGCCGCTGCTGGCGTTTGTGTACGGCTGGACGGCCTTCGCCGTGATTCAGACCGGCGTTATTGCCGCCGTTGCCGTGGCCTTCACCAAGTTTACGGCGGTGTTTATCCCGGCCCTGAATCCCGAAAATGCCTTTTTCACCTACGGCAAATTCCGGCCCTCGTTAGGTTCGTTTTTCTCGATAGGCAGCCTGATTTTGCTCACGTGGCTCAACACACGGGGGATTCAAAGCGGCAAACTGATTCAGAACGTCTTTACCTCGGCCAAACTCGTCGCGCTCTTCGGGCTGATCGTTGTTGGCATTTCACTCGGTGTGAGCAGCGGCACGTTGTCGGCCAATTTTCAGGATGCCTGGGCTGCCACGTCCGTTGATCCCGTAACGGGTGCGGTGGTGCCGATAGCCGGGTTGGCGTTGCTGCTGGCCTTTGGTGTTTCGATGATCGGCTCGCTGTTTTCGTCCGATGCCTGGAACAACGTGACTTTTATTGCGGGCGAGATCAAAAAGCCAAGCCGGAATATTCCGCTGGCGTTGTTTTTTGGCACCCTCATCGTAACCGTCATTTATTGCCTTGCCAACGTTGCCTACCTCTCTATTTTGCCCATAAAAGGGATGCCCGGAGCCGCCGACGCGCTGGGCCGGGGTATTCAGTTTGCCAGTTTCGACCGGGTGGCAACGGCGGCAATCTCCACCGTCTTTGGCGATCTGGCCGTGGCACTGATGGCCGTGCTGATTATGATTTCGACCTTTGGCTGCAACAACGGCCTGATTCTGGCCGGTGGGCGGCTCTATTACGCCATGGCACAAGACGGGCTGTTTCTGCCCGCAGCCGGCAAGCTCAACCAAAACGGCGTACCGGCGGTGGCCTTGTGGCTGCAATGCGCCTGGGCTTCGGTGATGTGTTTGAGCGGCACCTACGGCGATCTGCTCGACTATTGCACGTTTACCTCGCTTGTGTTTTATATGGTCACCATTGGCGGGCTGTTTATGCTCCGGCGCAAAGAACCCAACACCGACCGGCCCTACCGTGCTTTTGGCTACCCACTCGTGCCGATTTTATACATCGTGGCCGGGTCGGTGATCTCGGTGATTTTACTCACCCAAAAGCCGGTCAACACGGGTATGGGCCTGCTGATTGCCGGGTTAGGCGTACCGATTTATTTCTGGACGAAACGAAAGCAGGTAGGGTAGGGGGTTTGCCACCGCCACCAGGCTGTGGCATCGTTAGAACGTATCCGTTTATCCCTAATCGGAGACCCGCCACAGCCTGGTGGCGGTGGCAAACATTTATCCCGAAACCATTTCCGTCTTTTATCTGTATGTACATTGAATGTTAGTACAGTAATAAATCAAAACACAACCGTCATGGACGCACAAACCGCAACCGCAATCACCAACTGGGTTATTGACCCAATGCACTCCGACGTTCAGTTTAAGGTGAAACACCTCATGGTTTCAACCGTAACGGGGCTTTTTAGCCAGTATGAGGGAACGCTGGCAATGACCGGCGACGATTTTGAGGGCGCAGCAATCACGTTTTCTGCCGACGTAGCCAGCATCAGCACCGGCAACGAGCAACGCGACGGACACTTGAAATCACCGGAATTTTTCGATGCCGAAACGTTCCCTAAACTGACCTTTGCCTCAACCAGCATGACCAAAACCGGCACCGATACCTACGACATTGCGGGCAACCTGACCATGCACGGCGTGACCAACCGCGTGACCCTGAAAGCCGAATATGGCGGACAGATGCAGGACTTCTACGGACAAACAAAAGCCGGTTTTGACGTGACGGGCGTGCTGAAACGCAAAGAATTTGGCCTCGTCTGGGACGGCGTTACCGAAGCCGGTGGCGTAGTGTTGAGCGACGACGTTCGGCTCGTGCTGAATATTCAGGTGACGAAACAGGCGTAGTTTTTGAGACGCAAGACGTTTAGACGCAAGAAAAAAGACTGCCAGAGACAAGATTATTAGTCTTTCGTCTGGCAGTGTTTCTTCTTGCGTCTAAACGTCTTGCGTCTTGCGTCCCATAGTCTTGCGTCTTTTTCGGTTTCCGGGCCGTTTTCGCTACGTTTGCGGCCAAATGCAAGCTGTTCTCCCCACTTCCGCCGACCGTATCCGGCAACTCAACGGCCCGATTTTTATCTTCGGCGCGTCGGGCTTTATTGGTGCCAATCTATTTGAGCAACTCACCGCCCTCAGGCCCGATGTGTATGCCCTCACCCACGATGCTACCAAAGCCTGGCGGCTGAAACTGCTGGCCGCGCCCGCCGAAACCATTGTGCATTGCGATATCGTCTCGCCAACGTCGGTAAAGGCCGTCTTTGACCAGTACCAGCCCAAAACGGTGTTCAATCTGGCCGCATACGGCGCGTATAGCAAGCAGAAAAACGTGGGCCTGACCTACGAAACCAACGTGATTGGTACGGTGAATATCCTCGAAAATTGCACCCCCGAAACGGCCTACATCCACGCCGGGAGCAGTTCTGAATACGGCTTTAACTGCACCGCCCCCAAAGAAACCGACCGCACTGCACCCAACAGCCATTACGCCGTATCGAAAGTCTCAGCCGCTTATCTGCTCGAATTTTATGCGAAGGTACATCAGCTTAATACGCTGAATCTCAGGCTGTACTCTATTTATGGCGGTTGGGAAGAACCCGACCGGCTCATTCCCCGGCTCGTTGAAGAAGCCCGGAACGGCGGGTTTCCGCCCCTTGTTTCGCCCGACATCAGCCGCGATTTTGTTTATGTTGACGACTGTATCGAAGCGTTTGTGCGGGCGGCTCTGCGGGTCAAATCGGGCATTGCCGGACGGTCTTATAACATTGCTACGGGCCGCAAAACCACCATGCGCGACCTGGCCGCCCAAACCCGCCAAACCTTTGCCATTGCGCCCGAACCCGTTTGGGGCAGTATGCCAAACCGGGGCTGGGATTTGTCTGATTGGTATGGCAACCCCGCAGCCGCCGAAGCCGACCTCGGCTGGAAAGCCACCACCACCCTCGCCGACGGATTACAAAAAACCGCCGACTGGCAAACCCGGCACGACTACGAAACGCGGGTGATTCCGGCTTTCAAAACGCCCACGCTCAACCCCGTTATCTCGCCCATTATTGCCTGTTACAAAGACGCAGAAGCCATTCCGTTTATGTATGAGCGGCTCGTGAAAACGTTTAATGAGCTGAAAGTCAGGTACGAAATTATTTTTGTCAACGACAACTCACCCGACAATACCGATGAGGTGCTGGAAGCCATCTGCGCCCGCGACCCCAACGTAATTGCCATCAAACACTCGCGGAATTTTGGGTCACAGTCGGCGTTTTTGAGCGGTATGGAAATCTCGACCGGCGACGCGGTGGTACTGATGGACGGTGATTTGCAGGACCCGCCCGAAATTATTCCGGCCTTTTATGAAAAATGGCAGGCCGGGTTCGATGTGGTGTATGGCGTGCGGGTGCAGCGCGAAATGGCTCCCTGGCTGCACGTGTTTTACAAGGGCTTCTACCGGATTTTCAAGAATCTGTCCTACATCAATATCCCGACCGACGCGGGCGATTTCTCGATTATTGACCGCAAGGTGGTTCGTGAACTCGTGGCCCTGCCCGAAACCGATCAGTTTCTGCGCGGGCTGCGGGCCTGGGTGGGCTTCAAACAAACCGGCGTTGATTACGTGAGGCCCGAACGGATGTTCGGTGTTTCGACCAACAACTGGCGCAAAAACATTGCCTGGGCGCGCAAAGCCATCTTCTCGTTTAGTTTCGTACCGCTCGAACTGATGGTTTATGCCGGTTTCGCCCTCACCGGATTGTCAATCCTGGGCATTCTGTGGCAGATTCTGGCAAAGTTCATTTTCGCACCCGACACCCCGGCGGGTCTGTCAACGGTGATTATCCTGATTATGTTTTTCGGCGGAATCAACCTCTTGGGCATCTCGTTTCTGGGCGAGTACATCAGCAAGATATTCGACGAGACCAAAAAACGGCCTAAATTCATCCGTACCCTCGTCCGCAAAGGCGACCGTACCTACAAAACAGCCGCCGAGATCAGCGCATTAGTGCAGGAACGGCGGAGTAAGTAACTGATGTTACGCAAGGATGAAAATCCCGCAGGGATGACCGTTTTGGCCCTTTTACCCCCGATTAAAATCGGCAGGGCCGCCTGTGCGGGGCTACAACATCGGCCATCCCTCCGGGATTATCCTTACAGGATTTTAAAGCAGCCTGCGTAACATCAGTCACTTTTTGTAACCAAAGCCCCGGTAGTCTGCCGGGGCTTTGCTATGTTTACACCCATGACCTATCCCGAATTTGAAACCCGCTGGAAACCCGCCGGTGGAGCCGAACGCGCCAACTACGGCCTGTTTCTGCAAGACCTCTGCGACCTTATCGGCGCACCCCGGCCCGACCCCACCACCGACAACCCCGCCCAGGATGCCTACGTGCTGGAACGCGCCGTGGCCTTTGCCGATGGTGCCAAAACAACCACAGGGCGCATTGACCTCTACAAACGCGGTTGCTTTATTCTCGAAACCAAACAGGGAACGGACTCGCCCGATGAGCAACAGAAAGCGAACCGCGCCGAACTCGGACTGCCACCCGAAAAACGACGCAAAGGCCATGCCCTGCGCGGCACCGCCAAGTGGGAGCAGATGATGCAGACCGCCCGCCAGCAAGCCCTCGGCTACGCCCGCGCACTGCCCGCCGATGCGCCCGACCGCACCGAACCCAAACCGCTCTTTCTGCTCGTGGCCGACGTGGGCTACTGCCTCGATATTTACAGCAATTTTGCCGGGGTTGGCGATGCCTTTGTGCCGTTTCCCGACCAGAGCCGCTACCGGCTGCCGCTCTCGGCCCTGGCCGACGACGACACGCGGGCCATGCTCCGGGCCATCTGGACCAACCCCGCCGAACTCGACCCCAGCCGACGGGCCGCCCGCGTCACCCGCGAACTCGCCGGGTATCTGGCCGGGATTTCGGCCCAGTTGGAGCGCGACAATCACCGGCCCGACGTGGTGGCGCAGTTTCTGATGCGCTGCCTGTTCACGATGTTTGCCGAAGACGCGGGCCTGATTCCCAACCAGTCGTTTACGGGGATGCTGCGCCGGTATGACCAGCCCGATATGCGCGGGTTTCTGCCCGATGCCCTCACCGCCCTCTGGCACACGATGGACACCGGCGGCTTTGCGCCCGACCTCAAAGCCCGGCTCCGGCGGTTTAATGGCAAACTTTTTCACGATGCCACCGCCCTGCCCCTCACCGCGCCCCAGATTACGCTGCTCCTGAAAGCCGCCGAAGCCGACTGGACCGCCGTTGAACCCGCCATCTTCGGCACCCTGCTCGAACGCGCCCTCGACCCCCGCGAACGCCATAGCCTCGGCGCACACTACACCCCGCGCCGGTATGTAGAACGGCTGGTGCTGCCCACCGTGCTGGAACCCCTGCGCCGGGAATGGAACGCTGCCCAGGCCGCAGCCGCCCAACTCCTCGACCAAAACCGGCCCAAAGAGGCCCGTGCCGAACTCGTCCGGTTTCTGAACCGGCTTACCTCGCTACGGATTCTTGACCCGGCCTGTGGCTCCGGTAACTTCCTGTATGTGACCCTCGAACACCTCAAACGGTTGGAGGGTGAGGTTCTGGCCGCCATCAACGCCTACGGCCAAACCGGGATTCTTGACCTCGGCGCGGGCCTGACCGTTAGCCCCCGCCAACTGCTCGGCTTAGAACTGAACCCCCGCGCGGCTGCCATTGCCGACGTGGTACTCAAAATCGGCTACCTGCAATGGCACCTCCGCACGCACGGCCCCACCCAACTCCGCGAGCCGCTGCTTGACGATTACGAAAACATTCTGAACCAGGATGCCGTGCTGCAACACGATGGCGCGTTTGCCCACGCTAAACCCACCACCTGGCCCGAAGCCGATTTTATCATCGGCAACCCGCCCTTCGTCGGCGACAAGGCCATGCGGGGCGCGTTGGGCGATCAGTACGTGGAAACGCTGCGGAAAACCTACAAAGGTATCGTGCCGGAATCGGCTGACTTAGTGATGTATTGGTGGGAAAAAGCCGCCGAAACCGTGCGGCAGGGCCACGCCGAAGCCTTTGGGTTTATCACCACCAACTCCATCACCCAGACCTTCAACCGTCGGCTGATTCAGCGGCACCTCGATGCCGAACCGCCCCTCTCGCTCACCTTTGCCATCGGCGACCATCCCTGGGTCGACAGCGCACAGGGGGCCGCTGTCCGCATTGCCATGAGCGTGGCCCGCGCCGGTAAACTGCCCGGCACAATGGCCGAAGTGCTGCGCGAAACCACCACCGACGAAGATGACGCTTATGACATTGACTTGGTGGAAAGTGACGGAATGATTAATGCTGATTTTACGATTGGGGCTGATGTGGCAAGTGTCGTTTCTTTAAGAGCAAATACGGGAATCAGCAGTAATGGGATGATGTTAGCTGGCTCAGGCTTTATTGTGACGAAAGAAAAAGCCCAATCAATGTATTCTGGTAAAAAACTGGAACTGGAGCAACGGATTCGTCCATATCTCAATGGTAAAGACATCATGGATCGTCCACGTGGGGTATTTTTGATTGATCTGTATGGACTAAAAGAATCGGAGATTATCAGCCTTTATCCTGAGCTGTATCAACACGTCTTTACTCATGTCAAGCCGGAACGAGATGTGAATAATCGCAAAAAACTAAAAGAGGTTTGGTGGGAGTTTGGCGAAACTCGGAAAGGACTAAGGGGGGCTTTGCAAGATTTAACACGGTACATCGTCACCGTTGAGACATCTAAACACAGAGTTTTTCAGTTCGTTAGTACTGAAATTGTGCCTGACCATAAGATCGTAGCCATTGCGCTTGAAGATGCCTATACCTTAGGGGTTCTATCAAGTTCTGTGCACATAATCTGGGGATTAGCAACGGGGAGTCAATTGGGGCCTACACCTGTTTATCCAAGTTCTCGTTGTTTTCAAACATTCCCTTTCCCCGATGCCACACCCGAACAGCAGGCCCGCATCCGGCAGTTGGCCGAACAACTCGACGCGCACCGCAAACGGCAGCAAGCCGCCCACCCCACGCTGACGCTCACGGATTTATACAACGTTGTTGAGAAACTAAAAGCGGGTGAACCCCTGACCGCCAAAGACCAAACCATTAATCAGCAGGGGTTGGCCTCGGTGGTGGTCAGTCTGCACCAACAACTCGATGCCGCCGTTGCCGAAGCCTACGGGTTTCTGCCAAACCTGCCCCCGTCGGAGATTCTGACGCGGTTGGTAGCCCTGAACCGCGCCCGCCTTGCCGAAGAAGCCGCCGGAACCGTCCGGTATTTGCGCCCCGACTACCAAAACCCCGCAGCCGGGCAGTTGGGCTTGGGGTTAGTGGCCGAAACCAAACCCACCACCGAACGCGACCCGCTGACCACCCCCACCGGCGAGCCGATGCCCTGGCCGAAGGAGTTGGCCGGGCAGATGCAGGTCTTGCGCGAGGTGGTGCAACAGGCGGGCGGGTCGGTGAGCGCGGCAGCGGTGGCGGGGCGGTTCCAGAAACTTCGTCCGGCAACGGTGCAGCCGTTGCTCGATACATTGGTGGCGTTGGCGTTGCTGCGCCAAACCGACGATGGCGGCTACGCGGGGTGAGGTTTGCGGTGAATAGCGACTATATTCACCGCATAATCTGCGGTGAATGCCATGTACATCTACCAAAAACCGGGTTGGCCCGCGTTTCAGTGGGATCAAACCCAACTCACAAACCCGTTGGCAGCCGTGCGCCATAAGCAGGGAAAACTGCTGGGGCAACTGTCGGCATTGGGGTTTTCGCTCCGGTCAGAAGCCATGCTCCAGACGCTGACGCTGGATGTGGTGAAGACCAGTGAAATTGAAGGCGAACTGCTCGATGCTGAACAGGTGCGGTCGTCGGTGGCCCGGCGGTTGGGCATCGAAACGGCGGGGCTGGTGGCCGTTGACCGCGCCGTTGAGGGGATTGTGGACCTGCTGCTCGATGCCACCCAACGGTTTGATTCACCCCTGACCGCCGACCGGCTTTTTAGCTGGCACGCGGCCCTGTTTCCCACCGGGCAAAGCGGCCTGTACCGGGTCACGGTTGGCAACTGGCGCACGGCCCACGCCGGGCCGATGCAGGTGGTGTCGGGGGCAATGGGCCGCGAACGGGTTCATTTTCAGGCCCCGGATGCGGCAGTTCTCGATGCTGAAATGACCCGTTTTCTGGCCTGGTTCAATCAGGATTTACCCCTTGACCCCGTGCTGAAAGCCGCCATAGCGCACCTGTGGTTTGTGACCATTCACCCCTTCGACGATGGCAACGGACGCATTGCCCGCGCCATTGCCGATATGCAACTGGCGCGGGCCGATGGCAGTTCGGCGCGGTTTTACAGTATGTCGGCCCAAATCAGGCAGGAGCGCAACGACTATTACACCCTGCTCGAACGCACCCAGAAAGGCGATTTAGACATCACCGGCTGGTTGGTCTGGTTTCTGGCCTGTTTAGACCGGGCGTTGGTGGCTACCGAAATCACCGTTGGCAGCGTCTTGACAAAAGCACGGTATTGGGCCTGGTTTGCTACCAAAACCATCAACCCCCGGCAGCGACTGTTGCTAAACCGACTCTTAGACGGGTTTGATGGCAAGCTGACTACCTCAAAATGGGCTAAAATTGCCAAATGCTCGCCAGACACCGCCCTGCGCGACGTTCAACAGCTTTTGGGTCAGGGCGTTCTGGTCAAAGAAGAATCGGGCGGCAGAAGCACGAACTATACCCTGGCCCAACACGGGCCGGATGGCAACGGCGGTCAGGCGGGGTAGGGTAGGGTAGTCTGGTTCCGGGTAGATTGTTGTTTCTTTGGGGCATGAAAAAAATCCTCGTCATCAACGGCCCCAACCTCAACCTGGTAGGCAAACGCGAACCCGACATCTACGGCAGCGTGTCGGTGCTGGACTACCTCAAAACCGTAGAAACCCAGTTCCCGGACGTGACGCTGCACTATTTTCAGTCGAACCACGAGGGCGACCTGCTCGACAAAATCCACGAAATGGGCTACGCCGTTGACGGTATCGTGATCAACGCCGGTGGCTTAACGCATACCTCCATCGCCCTCCGCGACGCGCTGGCGGCTGTGCCGGCCCCGGCGGTTGAGGTACACATCAGCAACGTGTATGCCCGCGAGGAGTTTCGGCAGCACAGCTACCTCTCGGCCAAGTGCAAAGGCGTGATTGCCGGGCTGGGCCTGATGGGTTACGAACTGGCAATCCGGTATTTAGTCAGTGATAATTGATAACTGTTTGTGTATGTACATTTTGGGGACTGTCTGGCCCGTTTCCCACCGCCACCGCCTGAAACGGCACAGCCTGGTGGCGGTGCCGAACCTGTTGCCCACCGCCACCAGGCTGTGGGTGTATGCAAACCAACGGGCTTCCCCGCCTGGAACGGCACAGCCTGGTGGCGGTGCCGAACCTGTTGCCCACCGCCACCAGGCTGTGGGAGTATGCAAACCAACGGGCTTCCCCGCCTGGAACGGCACAGCCTGGTGGCGGTGCCGAACCTGTTGCCCACCGCCACCAGGCTGTGGGAGTATGCAAACCAACGGGCTTCCCCGCCTGG
>JBBRNH010000046.1:0-40876 GCA_038230415.1 Cytophagales bacterium
AGTTCCTGAATGACTTTGTCGCGGCCCGATGCTTTGACGCTGAACGAGCCGCCCTGCCGGACGTGGATGGTAAACGCCGAACCGAGGTCAAGTTTATCGAAATTACTGACCGAAAACGTCCGGTCGTCGACGGTGGGACGGGCCGTTGGTTTGTTGGCGAAAGCGACGGTTGCCAGAAGCAGAGCCGCAAAAAGGGTGATGCCGGTTTTCATGGAATTTGGTTTGTTTGGTTTTTTGTGAAAGATGCAAAAATTAAGTGAAGCGTTGCATCTACCACCCCCAACCCCCTCCTAAAACAGGAGGCAGGGCGGCCTGTGCCGGGCTACGCCTTCGGAATAAAAAACCGAAGGTTTTGAAAGCCCCCTCCTGTTTTAGGAGGGGGTTGGGGGTGGTCACTGCCGCGTTACTTTCCCCGCGCCCGATGTTTCGGTGTTGTAGTTATTGCTGACCTTGCCCAATTCAACGCGGCTGGCACCACTGGCATCAACGTCGGCGTTTTCGAGGGCCAACCCGGTGGCAGTGATTCGGCTGGCCCCGCTTAGGTCGGCTTCAAAATTGGTTGCCCGGCCCGCCAAACCCAGCCGCGATGCGCCGGATAAGCTCCCTTTCAGCGTTTCTACACCATCAACACTCAGGGCGGCTTTGCTGGCTCCGCTCAGGTCGAGGTCCAACTCGTTGAGGTTGCGGAAGCCGGTGATACGGGCGCGGCAGGCTCCGCTCAGGTCCAGACCGTCAATGTCGGGCATGGTAATCGTTAGGCCCACGCGCTCATTATCGGTCCAGTTAAACAGTCCGTTGCGACCCCGGTAGGCTTTGAGCGTGTTGCCCTCCACTTCTACCGTCAGGTTATCCAAGCCGCGCTCGTTGCCATCGGCCACCACGCTGAATTTGTCGCCCCGTTTGATGCGGACGATAAATGCGCCACTGGTCTCAATATCCGTAAAATCATCGAGCGTGAAGGTGCGGCTGAGCGGGCCTTTCCGGTCAAAATCATCGCCGAGGAGTTCATTAGTGTTCATGGTCAGGTTCACGGCGGTGGTATCGGTGTTGGCAGCCGTACTTTTGTCCGCTTCATTTTTGTCGGATTCTTCCTGCGTTTCTCCGGGAAAATTCAGGCAAATCAGGTCGCCGTTGGCCGAAAACTGCCAAATCCGCGCTTCCATATCATTGTGCTGGTCTTCAAACCCTATGTTGTGCCGGGCTACTATGTACGAGAACTTTCGGGTCAGTTTAAACGGCTTGCCAACCGGAATAAACACATCAATGTCTAAATCCTGCGCCCGGAACCGGCTGTTAGGGGTGAGTTCAAACTCGTTGGCAAACCGGATAATCGAATCGCGCTGGGCAATAGTATAGCGAATGGTGCGGGCGTTGGCTTCGGCTTCGGCGCGGCTGCCGCCTTTGGCCCGGCGGAAATACGCTAATTTCAGGCCCGTACCGACGTAGCTTTTCAGCTCGATATCCGGCTCAAACTCATCGTTTCTGTCTGAATCGGCCAGGTCAAAGACGGGTATCTGCGCCGTTAGGGGCAGGGTTCTGACTTCTTCCAGCGTGGCACTTTTTCGGAAATCATTTGCCAACTGACCGGCCATCAACGCTGTTACCAGAAACGCCACGCCCTGCACGGCAGTAATGGTGGTGGCGGTTCGACCGGAAATCAGATTTTTGCGGAGCGTAATCAGCCAGATACCCAGCAAGGCCAGCCAGAACGCGGGCAGAAACAGGGTGATAAATCCAGCCAGCACGAGGGGTACGTCTAAATCGGCCCGGATCAGTTCGACGGGAACGTTGCCGAACTGTGCGCCCGTAGCGATGCCAAACGCGGCTCCCAGCGCGGCCAATGAAGCCACCATCAGCGAGAACGCCACGATCAACACCATCACCCCGAAGAATACCCGGATTACCACGCCCAAGCCCGACACAAATGGCCCAAAAACACGACCTAAACCGCTAATAATCAACGCAATTGCCCGGAACGGAAACAGCAGCAGTTTGGTCAGCCCGCCTTCTTCATCGTTTGTTGTCGGCTCGTTCAGCGACGTTTTTACGCGCTGCTCGATGTTGGAAAGCGTAATGGGCTGACCCTGCATTTCCATCTTTTCGGTGAGGGTTTTGGCCGTTGGCGAAATTACCCACAGCACTAAATAAGCCAGAAACCCTAAGCCCGCCACCGGAATCGTCAGCACAAAAACGAGCCGGATAATGGCCGTATCGGTGCCAAAATAAGCCGCCAGCCCCGATGCCACACCGCCTAAAACTTTGTCGTCGGGGTTGCGGAAAAACTTCTTCACCGACTTGTCATCTTCGAGTGTCATGGAGCCGGGAAAAGCAATCCACATGGCGATATACGCCAGAAACACAATCCCCGACAGGCCGCTTGCCCCTTGCCCCGGCCCCGGCCCATGCCCAATGCCGACACTGATTGACGGAAAGCCGAACACTAACACCACAAACGCCAGCCGTATCCAGACCGGGTCAACGTTGAAGTAATTCGCCAGCCCCGATGCCACGCCCCCGATGGTTTTCCGGCGCAGGTCGCGCCGAAGTACGCGGGGTTGCCCGGCGTTGTTGGGTTGCGATTGGTAGGTTGGCTGAACCGGCTGGGCAATGGCGTTGCCGGGTTTTGCATCAGTGCGCCCGCTGTTATCGGTGGTGGCCTGGCGGTTGGTGGCGGTGGCACCCACGATGTCTTCTTCGGCTTCAAAGTCGGCAACGGTTCCCATCGCCCCAATGAGTTGGTTCACGTCGTCAATCGTAACTACCTGAACCGCAGCCGCTTTCAGCTTGGCCGTGAGTTTTTCGGCTATCCGGTTCTCGATGTCCGTAACAATTTCCTGACTGTCTTCGTAACTCGAAAAATACTGCTGAATACTGGTCAGGTAATTTTTAAGTTTGTCGTAGCCATCTTCTTCGATGTGAAAAATTGAGCCGCTGATGTTAATACTGATGGTCTTTTTCATGTCCGTAGCGCGGAGTTGCACCCCGCAGAAGCGATAGAGAAGGTTAAGATTGAGAAGACGTGGTTTGAATAATAATGGGTTGCCGGGCATCGGGCGGAGTGATGTTGGCCTCGGTGTGCTGCCGGGTTTTGGCGATGATCGTCGTGACCGAAGCCGCCAGATCGAGCCACGTGTCGTTCAGCGATTCGAGCGAAACCCGGCCCATGTCGGTCAGCACGTAGTATTTGCGCGGTGGCCCGGACGTACTCTCGACCCATTTATAGTCGAGCAGACCCGCGTTTTTGAGTCGGGTAAGCAGGGGATACAGCGTGCCTTCCACGACCATAATCCGGGCCGAGGTCAACTCGTCGAGCATATCCGACGCATAGACCTCGCCCCGCGAGATGATGTGCAGAATGCAGAACTCCAGAATCCCCTTCCGCATCTGCACCTGAGCGTTTTCAATATTCATTGGTGAGCGTTGTTTACGTGATTGATTGGGTCAAAAGTAGTGTACAGTACTTTGTGATGCAAGGTACTGGTTTCTAAACAGTATAATTCTGTGAGGAATGGTACATCCGGCGGCATAACCGGCTCTTTTCTGGTACGGCAAACGGCTTCTCCCAACCGTGAGGGTACAAACGCGGTTGAAGAACGGGGGGAGTTATGGAGTCGGTCGTGGCATAGTCGTAAAAAAACGGTCGTTTCGGTATCCTGTTCAGGATACCGAAACGACCGTTTTTGTCTGCGTCCTAAAATTCGTTCACGATTCCGGGCGTGTTGTGATCACACCGCGTCTGACAAACTCGTGAATGTGAACTCCCTGATTTTCAGCGGGGGCAGCAGGTGGCTCTGGTTCGATTCGGTGCTTAATGCCCGCTCCGGGCGACCTAAGGCTTCGAGGTTGTTGAGCATAATCACCGGACTTTCGTTAAACCGGAAGTTCTTGATGGCGTTCTTGATTTTGCCGTTTTCGATGTAAAACGTTCCGTCGCGGGTCAGGCCGGTGTAGAGCAGCGTTTGCGGGTCAACCTCGCGGATGTACCAGAGTTTGGTTACCAAAATTCCCCGAACCGTACCTTTGATGAGGTCTTCGAGCGATTGCGTACCGCCCGCCATAAGTACGTTGCCGGGGCCGGGGGTGGCTTTTACGCCTTTTTTCTGCGCCCAAAACCGCGAATAACTCAGGTTTTTGACCACGCCTTTCTCGATCCAGTTGGTGCGTTCCTGCGCCCGCCCATCGCCGGCCCAGGGCGACGCGGGCAGTTCGGCATTGGTTGGGTCAGAGGAGATGGTTACGCGCTCATCCACAATTTTTTCGCCGAGCCGGGTTTTGCCGCCGGTCTTTGAAAAGTAAGACCGTCCTTCGTCGGCAGAGCGGGCATCCATGCCAAACACCAACTGCTCCAGCAGCACGGCCACGGCGGTCGGCTCCAGAATCACGGTGTATTTGCCGGGTTCGAGGGCCACCGCACTCTGCGACGCGGCTGCTTTCTGGGCGGCAATGCGGGTGGCGGCTGCGGTGTCTAATTTCGAGAAATCGCTGTATCCCCGCGCCACATAGCCAGAGCCTTTGCCGTCGGGCGTGCGGACGGTGAGCGAGAAGTTGACGTTTGTGCTGGCGTAATAGGCAAACAGCCCCTTCGAGTTCATCATAGCCTGGTAGCCGTGCTGGTCTTCGAGAAATCCGGCGGCTGTCAGGTTCTGGGCGCGGGTCAGGGCTAAACTTTTGGCAACGGCTTCGGCGCGGGCATCGGGTGCGAGGTTGGCCGTGCTGTCGAAATAGCCTTTGGTTTTCAGGTACGTCTGCGGCCCCAAAACGCCCACGTGTTCGGGATTTTCGGGCGCAAGTTGGGCCAGTTCTTCGGCCCGGCGTACTACTTTTTCGAGCGATGCGTCGTCAAATTCGTCAATGGTTGCCACGCCTACTTTCTTGCCGAATGACGACTGCACGGCGAGGTTCTGGTTGATGAGCGAGCCGCTTGTACTCACCTCATTGCGGGCGTAGCGGATGTTGCCCCCCGCCGACCCTGACAGGTTTACCTCACATTCTTCGGCTTTCGAGAAAGCCAACACTTTGGTTAGCAGAGCTTTGGCTTCTGCTTCGGTCAGGATTATTGCCATGATTATTATGGTTTGGGACCAGAGAGGTACACGGAGACACACCAAGAAATAGTAAAAAAACCTCCGTGTATCTCCGTGCGTCTCCGTGAATCTCTGTGGCCTATTTCTGTGGATTACACTTTCCGGGCCGTGTTTATCACATTTACCCCGTTAAACCGGGCCGTTGACGAGCCGTGCGACACCGCGCTGCTCTGGCTGGGCTGGCCTTTGCCATCGAAAAACGAGCCGCCGAGCCGGTAATCGCGGTCGTCGCAGATGGCCGTGCAGGAATTCCAGAATTCGAGGGTGTTGGCCTGATATGCCACATCTTTGAGCATCCCGACGATCTGCCCGTCTTTGATTTCGTAGAACAACTGCCCCCCAAACTGGAAGTTATAGCGTTGCTGGTCAATCGAGAACGAGCCATCGCCGATGATGTAAATGCCCTTCTTCACGTCTTTAATCATGTCGGCTACCGACAGGGGCGTTTTGCCCGATTCGAGCGAGACGTTGGGCATCCGCTGAAACTGCACCGAACTCCACGAGTCAGCATAGCAGCAGCCATGCGATTCTTTTTCGCCGATAATTGCCACCTGATCGCGGATGGCCTGGTAGTTGACCAACGTGCCGTCTTTGACAAGATTCCAGCGTTTGGTGCCAACGCCTTCGTCGTCATAACCCACCGCGCCGAGCGAGCCGGGCTGCAATTTATCGGCCACGAGGTTCACTAACTTGCTGCCATACTGAAAGTTACCCGATTTGAGTTTGTCGAGCGTGGCGAAACTCGTCCCGGCAAAATTGGCTTCGTAGCCCAGAACGCGGTCGAGTTCGAGCGGGTGGCCGACCGATTCGTGAATCGTGAGCCAGAGGTGAGACGGGTCCAGCACGAGGTCATATTTCCCGGCCTCCACCGATTTGGCCGTGAGTTTCTGCTTGGCCTGCTGCGCGGCTGCTACGGCATCTTCGAGCATATCGTAGCCTTTGTTGTAGCGCGTGGTTACGCCCGTTACCTTGTCGGCGGGGTTGGTTTGCAGGTATTCGTAGCCCATGCCGACGGGTGCGCTCAACGCCTGCCGCGTCTCGAACTTGCCCGATTTCGGGTCAATGCACGTGACGGAGAAAATGGGCCATATCCGGTGAATGTCCTGGTCAATATACGAGCCGTCGGTACTGGCAAAATACTTCTGCTCATTCACCATAAACAGCACCGAGTTCACGTAGTTGGCCCCGTTTTTCTGGGCAGCCGCGTTCACGCCGAGGAGTAAATCCGCTTTCTCTTTGATGGGTATGTCAAAGGCATTTTTCTGGATGGGAGCCTTCCACGACACCTCGCCGTAGCCTTTTTGGGGCGCGAGCTGCACGGGTTCTTTCAGCAGCCGGGCGTTGGCCTTGGCGATACTCACGGCAGTTTCGGCGGCTTTGGCGGTGGCGGCTTCGTCTTTAGCATCCACCACGGCGGCAAAACCCCAGCAGCCATCGGCAATCACCCGAACGCCCACGCCGTAGGATTCGGTGTTCACGATGTTCTGCACTTTGTCTTCACGCGTGACCACAAACTGGTTCAGGTAGCGGCCAATCCGCACGTCGGCGTAGGTCGCGCCCTTCGATTTGGCGGCATTGAGGGCCGCATCGGCGAGCCGTTTTTTCAGGGCCACGTCCACGTAGCTATCGAGCAGGGCTTCGGGCGCAATCTGCCGCGTAAAGGCGGGCAATGTCGGGAGCATCAGGCCGGCGGCCCCGGTTCCCAGGAGTTGGTTAAAGTATCGGCGGTTCATAATGGGGAAATGGGTTTGTTGATTTTGTAGAGACGCAAAATCTTGCGTCTTATCGCCGGATGGTACGCGAGAGAACAGTTCATTAGTGTACTATCCAGCGGGGAGACGCAAAATTTTGCGTCTCTACACATCATTATCATTACACAGCATCGGATAAACTGGTGAAGGTGAAATCCCGGATTTTCATCGGCGGCACCAAGTTCCCGCTCACCCGGACGGGCTTGCCGAGGGCTTCGAGGTTGTTGAGCATAATCACCGGGCTTTCGTTGAAACGGAAGTTCTTGATGGGGAATTTGATTTTGCCGTTTTCGATGTAAAACGTTCCGTCGCGGGTCAGGCCGGTGTAGAGCAGCGTTTGCGGGTCAACGGCCCGGATATACCACAGCCGCGTTACCAAAATACCCTTCTCGGTGCTTTTGATGAGGTCGGCTACCGATTGGGTGCCGCCTTCGATGATAAAATTCGATGGGGGCGGCAGTGCTTTTACGCCTTTTTTCTCGGCCCAATAGCGCGAGTAGTACATATTTTTGACCACCCCTTTTTCGACCCATGTTGTCCGTTCCTGCGGGCGACCATCGGCCCCGCCACCGCCAAACCGACCGCCACCGCCCCCAAACGGCGAACCAGGGACTTCGGCGTTCATCGGGTCAGAATAGATCGTGATGCGTTCGTCGAAGAGTTTTTCGCCCAGCCGGGTGCCGCCCCCTTTTTTGCTCAGAAAACTGCGGCCTTCGTCGGCGTTGCGGGCATCCATCGCGCCAATCATCCCGGCCAGCAGCGACGCATCCGAGTTGGAGACCAACGCCGAGGGTTCGAGGATAACGGTGTATTTGCCGGGTTCGAGCGCACGGGCGTTTTTAGAGGCTGCCGCTTTCTGCACCGCTATCTCGGTGGTTTGCCGGGCATTAAACAAACCCGTATCGGTATAGTCACGGGCGACGTAGCCGGAGCCGGTGCCGTCGTCAGTGCGGACTGTCACCGAAAAATCAACGTCCGTCGAGCGGTTATACCCAAACAGGCCTTTGCTGTTGGCGATGGCCGTAAACCCGGCAGTGTCTTCGAGGTAGCCAGCCGCGGTGAGTCCTTTTTTGTTGCAGGCATCAATACTATCGAAGGCCACTTGCGCCCGGTAATCGGGGGTGATATTGGCTGTGCTATCGGCGTAGGTGTTGGGCTGAAGGTAGGTCTGCGGCCCCAGAATCGAGACGTATTCGGGGTTTTCGGGCGCGAGCCGGGCAATTTCTTCGGCCCGGCGCACCGTTTTTTCGAGCGATGTCTCATCAAACTCGTTGATGGTGGCCGTGCCAGCGCGTTTGCCAAATACAGCCGTTACAGCCAGCGACATATTGTTGGATTCGCCACTGGTCGAAACCGTATTGCGGGCGTAGCGGATGTTGCCCGTTTTGTTGCCGGCCAGCGAAACGCTGGTTTCGTCGGCTTTTGAGAACGCCAGTACCTTGTCGGTGATGCGTTTTGCTTCGTCTTTTGAGAGCATAAGTTTTTAGGGGTTACAGTATTCGGTTTACGGTATTCGGGTGCTTCGCCGGTAGAAACTGCCTGACTTAGCGGTAGCAACCCGTAAACCGAATACTGTAAACCGAATACTTTTTTTATATTGTCCGTCCGGTATTAATCACGTTTACGCCGTTGAACCGGGTGGTGGGGCAACCGTGCGACACCGCGCTGACCTGGCTGGGCTGGCCTTTGCCGTCGAAAAACGAGCCGAAGGTGCGGTAGTCGTCCTGGTCGCAGAGCTGGGCGCAGGAGTTCCAGAACTCCTGCGTGTTGGCCTGATACGCCACATCGTCGAGCATCCCGACGATTTCTCCGCCCTTGATTTCGTAGAATAACTGCACTCCAAACAGGAAGTTATAGCGTTGCTGGTAAATGGAATAAGACCCGCGCCCGATGATATAAATACCTTTCTCCACGCCCTTAATCATGTCCTGCACCGAGCGTTTTTCGGCTCCGGCTTTGAGCGACACGTTTGGCATCCGCTGAAACTGCACCGAGTTCCAGTTGTCGGCGTAGCAGCAGCCGTTCGAGGCTGTTTCGCCGAGGATGGCCGCCTGGTCGCGGATGGCCTGGTAATTGACCAAAATCCCGTCTTTAATCAGGTTCCATTCTTTGCACGGCACCCCTTCGTCGTCGTATCCTACCGTGCCGAGGGTGTTGGGCTGGGTTTTGTCGGCCACGATGTTGACCAACTTGGAGCCGTATTGAAATGTCTTGGTTTTCCATTTATCGAGCGTGGCGAAACTCGTACCGGCGTAGTTGGCTTCGTAGCCCAGAACGCGGTCGAGTTCGGTGGGGTGGCCGACGGATTCGTGAATCGTGAGGCCGAGGTGGTTGGGGTCAAGCACGAGGTCATACTTGCCGGGCTGCACGGTTTTGGCGGTCATTTTCTCTTTGGCCTGTTTGGCGGCCAGTGTTGCGTCCTCCACCATGTCGTAGGCATTGCGGTAGCCAACGAGACCGTTTGGAGCCAGGATTTTCTCACTGGCCGTTCCGTCTAAATATTCGTAGCCCATGCCCATCGGAGACGACAGCGCGTCGCGGGTTTTGAACTTGCCAGCCGCCCGGTCCACCGCCGAGACCGTAAATGTGGGCCATATCCGGTGAATGTCCTGGTCAATATACGAGCCGTCGGTACTGGCAAAATACTTCTGCTCATTCACCAGAAACAGGTTTGAGGTTACTAAGGCCGCGCCGTTTTTCAGGGCCGCGCCGTTGACGGCCATGAGCAGGTCAATTTTCTCCTGCGTCGGCACGGCAAGGGCATTTTTTTTGATGGGCGTTTTCCAGGATACCTCACCCACGCCCGCCTGCGGAGCCAATTGCACGGGTTCTTTCTGGAGCCGGGCGTTGGCTTTGGCGATGGCAACGGCGGTTTCGGCGCAGCGGGCAATGGCTTCGGGCGTAACGTCGCTGGTGGCGGCAAAGCCCCAGGTTCCGTTGGCAATCACCCGGATACCAACGCCGTAGCTTTCGGCATTAACGATGTTCTGAACGCGGGTTTCGCGGGTGAACACGTACTGTTGCAGATACCGGCCAATTCTGACATCGGTGTAGGTGGCACCTTTGGCTTTGGCCGCGTTGAGGGCCACGTCGGCCATTTTTTTCTTGGTGGCAACGTCGGTACGGGGTTCCAGAAGGCTTTCCGGCGCAACGGTATTCCCGAAAATCGGGACGGCGGGCAGCAACAGACCGCCTGCGGCTAAACTGGTTTGTTGAATAAAGTCTCTTCGGTTCATGAAAATTTGGTCAGAACGCCTTTTAAGGCTGTAAGATGCTCAAAAATGCCAAAACCGCCAAACGAATCAGGTCTGGCGGTTTTGGGTTAAGATGGCTAAAACAGGTTCAAACAGCCGTGTGCAACCAGATTCCCGGCATAAACGCAAAATCTTTGGTATTGTAAATAAATAGCGGAATGCCCAGCACAAGGGCGGTTGCACCGATGAGCGCGTCCGGGATTTGCAAGTCGTGGCTCAGTCTGAATTGTTCCAATAGATTAACCGCTTCTGCTGAGACAGATTCGTTGAGATGCACGACATCATCAAAACGTAATCGTTTTCGCATCTGAGCCAGCTCGATTTTGTTGCCCATTCCCCGGTACAGTTCCATAATTACCAGCGACGGCAAGGCTATGTTACTACGACCGATTAAGTTAACCGCAGTAATAGTTGGCTGGTGCTGATTGAATAGATGAATAAAAATGTTTGTGTCGCAAAGCACCATCATATTCTCCAGGATGCTTTACGGATTTCATCCAGTGTGCGTGGGTTATCTTTCCAAATACCATCTAAACTATATGGGTCAAGGGTTTTGTCGCCTTTCACGATAAAGGGGGTCTGAACGGGCGTGGCTGGCTTTACAGCCAAACGGTCGAGCAGGTCATTATCCCGAAGCCAGCCCATGAGGTGTTCAAGCTCGGCGGGTTCAATTTGGTCAATAGTGATTGTCATGGCAGTATGATTTGAAAGACAAACGTAGTCGGGGCCGTTGTCAGTTTGATTAGATTAATAAGCGTTTTGGTTCGTCCTGTGTTCATACTGTTTGCAGCCCGGCTGTGTGCTTGCTTACCGGCAGTCAGATGCCGATTCTAATGATTGAACCCTACGATGTCTCTCCTCCCCTGTTCGGCCATACCACCAAACAGCAGCTAACCGCTTTGTTTGAGCAGGCTCCCATCGGGATGGCCGTTTTGGGTTTGGGGCCAGCGTTCACCTTTGAACTCGTTAATCCGTTATACTGCCAAATCGCCGGGCGAACCGCCGATCAGATGCTGGGTAAACCGCTGTTAGGATCCATGCCCGAACTGGCCGGTCAGGGGTTCGACGACTTATTGGCGCAGGTTATCGCAACGGGCATACCCTACACCAACCGGAAGGCTGAGGTAAACTTGGTTCGTGATGGAAAATTAGCCCGGATGTACGCCGATTTTGTGTATCAGCCCCGATACGAAGCCGACGGAACTATTACGGGAGTCGTCGCTATTGTGACCGACATCACCGGGGCGGTGCAGGCGCATCAGCGGGGCGATGCCAACGAACGCCTGCTCAACGCCATGATCCGGCAGACACCGTTGGGCGTAGCGGTTTTCAGAAAACCCGATTTCGTGATCGAATTAGCGAATCCCGCCGTATGCCAAATCTGGGGCCGAACGCCCGAACAGGTATTGGGAAAGCCCCTGTTTGATGTGCTGCCCGAAGCCGCCGGGCAGGGTTTTGAAGAGCTGCTGACGGGCGTGTATGAAACCGGGGTTCCGTTTGACGGCCACGAACTGCCCGCCAGTATCGAGCGAAACGGGCAGATAGAAACCGTTTATTTCAATTTTGTGTATGAACCCCGGCCCGAACCCGATGGCCGTATCGAGCGGATTATGGTGGTTGCCACCGATGCCACCCTGACCCGGCAGGCCCGGCGCGTGATCGAAGAAAGCGAAGCCCGATACCGCCAGTTAGCCGCCGACCTGGAAGAGCGGGTGAAACACCGCACCCTCGAACTCGAACGGATCAACCTCGACCTGATGCAGTTTGCGTCCGTAGCCAGTCATGATCTGAAAGAACCCCTGCGAAAAATTCAGACATTCGGTTCTATGCTGCAACAGACGCTGGCCGGGCGCATCAACGAAGAAGAAACCGACATACTCCGCCGGTTGGTGAACGCTGCCGCCCGAATGCAAAAATTAGTGAGTGATGTGCTGCTGCTCTCCATTCTCTCCGACCAGACCGATAGCGTGGAGCCGGTTGATCTGTCGGTGATTATCACCCAGATTCAGGACGACTTAGAATTCGTCATCAACGAGCGCAATGCCGAACTAACCACCGGCCCACTGCCAACGGTGCTGGCTTCGCCGGGGCAGATGCACCAGATTTTTCAAAACCTGATCAGTAACGCGCTGAAATTCAATACCAATCCCCGGCCCACTGTGCAGATCGAGACCGTGCCGCTGACTGACGCGCTCCGTACCGAACTGGCCCTGACCTCATCCCATTACGCAGTAATTGCCGTGAGTGACAACGGTATTGGCTTCGATACCAAATACAAAGACAAGATTTTCGGGATGTTTCAACGGCTGCACGGGCGCAGCCAATACGCCGGTACGGGCATCGGGCTAACGATTGTGAAAAAGATTATGGACAACCACCGGGGGTTTATCAGTGTGCAGAGCGAACCGGGCCGGGGTACAACCTTTTATGTGGTGCTGCCCGCCCGGATCGAGGCCCGTTGAATCAGTTAGTGAGCGTTTGCAAAACCACCGTGTTCAATACAATACAACCGGATGGTTGCAACCAGTTTAATGAACACTGATCATGGCAAACGACCCCAAAACCGGCAAAAAAGCGGCAACCAAACCCGCTAAAGCAGCCCACACGCACAAAGTGCCAAAGTACGCTCAGGACGAAGCCGCAACGCCCATTGCCCCCAAGCCCGCGCCCAAAGGCGGCAAGTAGGGCCAGATGAACGTACTCATTATTGAAGATGAACCGGCCATGGCCGACGACATCGCCCTGTTTTTGCGGAAATAGAGTTTTGTCTGCGACGTGGCCCGCACCGGACGGCAGGCATCAGAACGGATTTTTGTGAACAGCTATGACTTTGTGCTGATTGACCTCGGCCTGCCCGACTACGATGGCTTCGACCTGTTGCGGCAGTCCCTCAGCGCACAACGCGATGCCTCGTTTCTGATCCTGACCGCCAGTGGTGCCTTAGACAGCAAACTTAAGGGGCTGACCATTACCGATACCGGCCCCGGCATCAGTACCGATCAGATTGCTACCCTGATTTATTACGGACGGCCACCCAAAGTCACCGGCAACGGTATCGGTCTGCAACTGATTCAGACCATTGTCCCATCACATCATATTGGCTTAACTGTTGATTCTCACCCGAATAGTGGCACGCGCATTACCCTGTAATTCATTGATAATCAATAAACTACTTCATCCTATCTTCATCTTGGGGCGGTATATTTGACAATAATCAACGTTCTTTTTAGATGAAAATACTCATGAAATTTTTCTTTCCATTTGCCCCGGAAACCGTTCAGGCCGAACGGATGTATGCCCGGATTGTTGCCCGGCTCAATAAGATGGGCTATGAGCTCACTGCCGAACGGATTTACAGAGTCGTTTACAAACGAGACGGCATCACCGTGACCGAGACCGTTGGTGCGGTGTCGGCCAATGGCGAGGTGGTGATGGCGATTTTCAAGAACCACATCGGCTATTTTATCTGCACCTACAGTTGTGGGGCTGCGGGGGGTGAGCCAATGGTAGCCCGGTATTCGGTTACGCAATCAATTGAACTCTTCAATGAAAACGAACCAGCAGAAAACGAGCACGCGGCTTCGTAACCGGGCCGATTTTAGCCGGTTCTACGATTGCTACGCGCCCTGTCTGTACGGGTATTTTCTGCGGCAAACCAACAATCCGGACGTGGCAGCAATGCGGTTAAAAGAACTGTTCGTAACGGCCTGGAACCGGCGCGACGAGTTTAACCGGGGTCAACGTGAACCAAACAAAGCCAAGCCGGGCGACGGTCGTCCGGTAATATGGCTGCTGACAATGGCACGTGACATAAATGGGGTCTGAAAAAAGTCGGCAGAAAACGCCCCCGCCAATCAACGGATAGTGACGTTTAGCCCACTCCGTAAGTAAGCTAAACAATAGGCCATCAGTTTATGTAGGGTTGGTAGGATTAATGTGGTAATCAACGCTGACTATCAACTAATTGCTACAACTATTATGAACAAATCATATCTCATTGGGGCCGTTCTGACCGCCCTGACCATTGCCGGAACAACGGCCCAGGCCCAGGTGCCACCGACCGATACCACCAAAGCCCGCAAAGAAGCGGCTGTGACGGAGAGCAAGGCCGTAGTGGCTGCCGACAAAGTAAGTCTCGATTCGCTGCGGGCCATCAAAGATGAGCGGAAAGCCAATGGCAGTTTTCAGGATGTGAAGGCCGACAAAAAACTGTTGAAAGACCAGATGAAGAAAGACGTGGATAAAGTCAAAAAAGTACTTTAATCCGGTTGTCGGGCCGGTTCAGGCCGGGTTATCCCGGATCAACGCCACCGTTGCCCGCGCCCAGGCTTCGCCCACGTCTTCCTGCAAAAAATGCCCCCCACCGGCTAACGTTTGGTGGGGTTGTTTTTTGGCTCCCGGCACGAGTTTCTGAAACACGGCATCGGCCCCGCGGGTAACGGGGTCCTGATCTGAAAAACACGTCAGCAATGGTTTCGTCCACTGCATCAGCACCGCCCACGCCCGGCGGTTGGGTTCGGCAGCGGGGTCGTCGGGCGAGATCGGCACCAGTACCGGAAACATCCGGGCGGCTGCTTTGTAGGTCTCGTCGGGAAACGGCGCGTCATACGCGGCAACTTCGGCCCCGGTTAATGTTCTGACGGTGGCTCCCTGCAAAATAAAGCCGGTCGGAAATTCGGGTACGGTCTGCGAGAACGCCCGCCACTGCAAAAACGCTTCGGATGGTGGTTGGTCGCCGGTGGGCAGGCCGGTGTTGGCAAGGCTGACGCGGGCAAACCGGCTTTCGTTTTCGGCCAGTACGCGCAGGCCCAGCAACCCGCCCCAGTCCTGGGCCACGAGCGTAACACCCTGCAAGTCAAGAGTATCAACAAATTGCGTGAGCCACGAAACGTGCTGATTATACGAGTAGGTTTCTTTTTCGAGAATCTTGTCTGACTTGCCAAAGCCAATCAAATCCGGCGCGATGGCCCGAAAACCGGCATCCACAAAAATCGGAATCATCGTCCGGTACAGGTACGACCACGACGGTTCGCCGTGAAGCATCAACACAACCGGCGCGTTGGCATCACCTTCGTCTATGTAGTGCAGTTGCAGGGGTTGGTCAGTTTCGCCAACAGTGGCATAGTGCGGGGCGAAGGCGTAATCGGGCAGGTTCAGGAATCGGTCTGCCGGGGTCTGGAGAATGGTCATTGTGGCCGTTGATTAGATACTGATGGCGGTTTATGCTCCTGCAAGGTAAGACTCCCGCCCGCCCGAATCAACAGTCTCCCCGCTCTTCCCCTTCCTCCCTTTCCTCCCCTTCCTCCCCTTCCTCCCTTTCTTCCCTTTCTTCCCTTTCTTCCCTTTCTTCGCGTTCCTCCCCTTCCTCCCCCCTTCTCCCTTTCCTTCGTACCTTTGCAGCCACTAACATTAACAGTCCCAATGGCCGACTCAACCCACTCAACACCCGGCGCAGCCACTGCCGCCGACGCTGATTCTCCCGCTAAATCACTGAATTTCATTGAGCAGGTTGTTGAGCAGGACCTCGCCGAGGGGAAGAACGGCGGGCGTGTGCATACCCGTTTCCCGCCCGAACCGAACGGGTATCTGCACCTCGGCCACGCCAAATCTATTTGCCTGAATTTTGGGCTGGCCGATCAATACGGCGGGCAGACCAACCTCCGCTTCGATGACACCAACCCCGTTACCGAAGATACCGAATACGTGGATTCGATCAAAAACGACCTGCGTTGGTTGGGCTTTGACTGGGAAAATGAGCGGTATGCGTCTGACTATTTCGAGCAGATTTATGCGTTTGCCGAGACCCTGATTCAGAAGGGGTTAGCCTACGTGGATGATTCGACCGCCGAGCAGATTGCCGCCCAGAAAGGCACGCCCACCGAACCCGGTCAGCACAGCCCGTTCCGCGACCGCACCGTTGCCGAAAACCTCGATTTGTTCCGGCAGATGCGGGCCGGTGTTTTTGCCGATGGTGCTAAGGTGCTGCGGGCCAAAATAGACATGGCCTCGCCCAATATGCACTTCCGCGACCCGGTGATGTACCGCATCAAACACGCCCACCACCACCGCACCGGCGATGCCTGGTGCATTTACCCGATGTATGATTTCGCGCACGGCCAGTCTGACAGTATCGAGGGCATCACGCACTCGCTTTGCACACTGGAGTTTGAGGTGCATCGGCCCGTGTATGACTGGTACATCGGGCAGCTTGGTATCTTCCCGTCGCGCCAAATCGAGTTTGCCCGGCTCAACCTGACCTACACCGTGATGAGCAAACGAAAGCTCAGAACGCTGGTCGAAGACGGTATCGTTCGCGGCTGGGACGACCCCCGGATGCCGACCTTAGCCGGGATTCGGCGACGCGGCTACACGCCCACCAGCATCCGCAACTTCTGCGACCGGATTGGCATTGCCCGGCGCGATAACCTGATTGACGTGGGACTGCTGGAGTTTTGTATCCGGGAGGAACTCAACAAAACCACCCACCGCGTGATGGCCGTGCTATCGGGTAGCCGCCCCGACGAGGCCCCGCTGAAACTCGTACTGACCAACTACCCCGACGGCCACCAGGAAACACTGCCCATCGAAAACAACCCCGAAGACCCCGCGTCGGGTGAGCGGATGGTGCCGTTTGGCCGCGAGATTCTCATCGAGCGCGATGATTTCATGGAAAATCCACCCAAAAAATTCTTCCGGCTGGCTCCCGGCCAGCTCGTCCGGTTGAAGGGCGCGTATATTATCCGCTGCGATGAGGTGGTGAAAGACGCTGACGGTCAGCTTGTTGAACTGCGCTGCACGTATATTCCCGAAAGCAAAAGCGGCCACGACATGTCGGGCCTGAAAGTGCAGGGAACCATCCACTGGGTGTCGGCGGCCCACGCGCTGCCCTCCGAAGTACGGCTCTACGACCGGCTGTTTCGGGTGGAGAACCCGGCGGCTGAAGACACGGGAGGCCGCCCCGGAGATTTTAAGGAACTCCTGAACCCGGAATCATTGGTAGTGGTGCGGGCGATGGTTGAGCCGGGCTTGGCCGATTTGCCCGTTGGTGAGCGGGTGCAGTTTATGCGGAAAGGCTATTTCTGCGTAGATGCCGACAGCGCACCCGGCGCGTTGGTTTTCAACCGCATCGTAACGCTCAAAGATGGCTGGGCCAAAGAGCAGAAAAAGGGCTGATATGACAGAACTGACGCTTGAGAATCTCCTCGCAGAAGCAACTCGATTTTGTGCAACAGAATCGGAATACGCCAATACAGAACTTTTTGGCGTGACTGACGGCAAAGCCATTGGTACGTTGATTGAGCAGAAATTCAAGAAGCATCTGGCCTTGTCTTACTCATTTATGGCAGGTAATTCGGCCAATGGGATTGATCTGCCAGACGTACATATTTCGACCGACATCAAAGTAACGTCTGTACGGCAACCGCAATCGTCCTGCCCGTTTAAGAGTGCGCGGCAGAAGATTTATGGATTGGGGTATAACCTGCTTTTGTTTGTTTACGACAAAGCCGACGACCCGATTACCAAAACCGCCCGGCTTCAGTTTGTGCGTTGTGCATTTGTTAAGCAATCACGCACGGCAGATTACACAACTACGTTTCGACTCCGGCAAATGCTGGCCGACGGAGCCAATACCGAAGACATTGCCGCTTACCTGACCGACCGGAACATCCCTGCCGATGATATTTATCTGGCTCAGTTAGCCGACGAAATCGTCCAGCAACCACCTGAACAGGGTTACCTGACAATTTCCAATGCCTTACAATGGCGGTTGCAATATGGGCGCGTTGTGGGCTTGAATCAAGCCGTTGACGGAATCATAAAACTCGTTTGATATGCAATTGCTCCATGCGCCCTGTGCCGAACAGGTTACCAACTTTTTGCAGGATTTACTGACAGCCGATTTGTCATTCGAGGCTACCAACGAGCAACTACGGCAACAGAGCGGCATCATTGATTTCTTTACAGGGGTTGATGACTGGCAAACAACCCGCGATGAACTAACCAACCGCCTACCACTGGCTGAAGAGCATAATGCAGCGGAATACGGTGATTTTCAGACGAGTGAGTCACTGGCAAAACGGTTGTGCGCCACTATAGCCGAAGACGGATTTGCTCCGACTATTTTGCTGGAGCCAACGTGTGGGCAAGGGAATTTTCTGCTGGCCGCGCTCAGGCAATTTCCTGATGTTAAGGCTGTTTATGGAGTGGAGATTTACAAGCCCTATCTCTATCAGTGTAAGTTTCAACTGCTTAACTACTTTTTAGAAAATCGTGCGTTAAAACCACCGGCTATTTGTCTGCTGCACCAAAGCGTTTTCGACACTGATTTTGGGCAGTTGATTCGCCGAACTGATGCTGATAAGCTGCTCATTGTGGGCAATCCGCCCTGGGTCACAAATGCGGGCCTTGGTGTGCTGTCATCCCAAAACCTACCTGAAAAAACAAACTTCAAACGGCTTACCGGCTTAGACGCACTAACGGGTAAAAGCAATTTCGACATTGCTGAGTTTGTTATTATTCAACTTCTTAGAACGTTTCACCAACAGCCGGGCCAACTGGCTTTGTTGGTAAAAAATACGGTCATCAAGAATATTGTTGAGGGGCAACCAGCGGCTGGGTTTGCTATTTCCAGGTTACAGAAACGAGTCATAGATGCAAAGAAAGAATTCGGCGTATCGGCAGATGCGGCTTTGTTTATGGCAACTTTAGCCGCATCTGAGCCAGCCCAGATGTGCCAGGAGATACCAATACCATTGCCGGGTTCAACCGGCAAGTCTCACTCGTTTGGCTGGACGAAGAATAAATTCGTCTCAAATCTCGAAGCCTACCAGTCCGTTGCCGTTTTTGATGGCCGTTGCCCTTTCGAGTGGCGGCAGGGGCTGAAGCACGATTGCTCGGCAGTAATGGAACTTAGCCAACACGCCGGTCACTATGCCAGCGGTGTTACTACGGATGTTGAGTTGGAATCTGGGTTAGTCTATCCGATGTACAAAAGTTCTGACCTGAGACAACCCATTGCCGGATCAGCCCGGCGGTTTACGATTGTTACGCAGAAACGAATCGGACAAGACACCGCTTATATCAAGGAACAATTTCCACTAACGCATAGCTACCTAAAAAAACAGGAAACGCTTTTTGCGAACCGAAAATCAAGTATCTATCGCGGTAAACCACAGTACAGCATTTTTGGCATCGGTGATTATTCGTTCAAACCCTATAAAGTTGCCATTTCAGCGCTCTACAAGGAACCCGTTTTTTCGCTGGTCTTGCCCACAGATAGTAAGCCCGCTATGCTTGATGACACGTGCTATTTTTTAGGTTTTGATGAACTCTCAGAAGCGTTGATAACCATGCTGTTGTTGAATCATCCGCTGACGTACCAGCTGTTACAAGCGATTACGTTTGCTGATGCCAAACGCGTCTTTACAAAAGATGTGTTAATGCGGGTTGATTTGGGGATTGTAAAAGAGAGACTTACATTCAACGATATTCGCCGGTCTATTCCAGACTGTTACCACAAATCATTGTGCCTTAACGATTGGCTTCAGTACCTCAGTAACCAGATTCAGCCAATCCGTCAAACCCAACTGACCCTTTTCTGATTGCTTTTATACAACGTAAATAGAAACGAGCAGTAGTTAGGCAATAATGCCGAAATCCCTCAAACCCGCTCCACGGCCACCGCCTGTTCCCCTGCCCTATTCTCGCCAAAGGCCCGTTCCATCTGCACCCGGTCGAAGGCTTTTTCGTTGTTCGAGAGCCAGACCGTTGCCACCCCATTGCCGATAAAGTTGGTGATGGCGCGGGCTTCGGACATAAACCGATCAACACCCAAGAGCAACGCCAGCCCCTCCACCGGAATCACCTTGATGGCCGTGAGCGTACTCGCCAGCACGATAAAACCGCTGCCCGTTACGCCAGCCGCGCCTTTGCTCGTCACCATCAAAATCCCGATGATGGTCAGAATCTGTTCCAGGGTGAGTTGCACGTTGAAAACCTGCGCCAGAAAAATCGTCGCCATCGAGAGGTAAATCGTCGTGCCGTCGAGGTTAAACGAATACCCCGCCGGAACCACTAAACCGACAACGGGCTTGGCGCAACCCATTTTCTCCAATTTTTCCATGAGCGAGGGCAAAGCCGCTTCCGACGACGATGTTCCCAGCACAATCAGCAACTCGTCTTTGATATAGACCAGAAACGACCAGATTTTGATACGGTACTGCCAGAGAATCAGGCCCATCACGCCGAAGATAAACACCGCCATTGTGGTATAAACCGTCAGCATCAGTTTGGCTAAGGGCAGCAGTGTTTTCACGCCGTATTTGGCAATGGTAAACGCCATGCCGCCAAAGGCACCAATCGGAGCAAAAAGCATGACTTTGTGCAAGGCTTTGAACAGGTTTTTGGAGACGGGTTGCAGGGCATCCACAACCCGCTGCCGCCCCGAATACAGGCTCAACACCACGCCCAGAACGATAGCCAGCACGAGTACTTGCAGGGTGATATTGTCCCAGAAAAACTTGGCCCAGCTAAAATGCGTCGCACTGTTGGTGTATTTCGAGATGTCGCCCCCGGCAATGGCGTTCGTCACCACACCGTCGCCGGGGCGGATAATGTTGGCAACAATCACGCCCACAATCAGGGCAATGGTAGTCACGACTTCAAAATAAATCAACGCTTTCGCCCCTACTTTACCGACCTTTTTCAGATCGCCCATCGAAATAATACCGAGCAGAATGGTCAGAAAAATAATGGGTGCGATAAACAACTTTACGACGCTGATAAACGCGCTGCTGCACAGTTCGCTAAACGTGGTCTTGAGTTCAAACTCAGCCAAAAACAGGTTGATTTTTATCGGTTTGTCCAGCACCGGCATCAACGCAATATCGGGTGCGAAATGGCCGAGCAAAATGCCGCAAACAATAGATGTAAGCACCCAGAAGGTCAGGTTTTGGAAGATTTTCATGGTAACGGGTTTTATAACACAGAGACACAGAGGTTTCACAAAGGTCACAGAGAAATTTAATCCAGAAAAACTCCATGACCTCTGTGAGACCTTTGTGTCTCTGTGTTTAACTTTTTAGTATCAACTCAATCAATCCCACCGTCAGCAACGAAAGCGGAATACCGATGCCCACCATCCGGGCGGCCAGGGGCGGATCGAGACCGTAATTGGCCGCAATCACAGCCGCCGTATTCATTGGCCCCAATGCCGACCCAATTACGCAGATTTCGGCCATTGGGCCGCGTTGGTTCAGGACAAACAGCACCAGAAACGCGATCAGGGCCGGGGCCAGCAGCAGTTTATACCCCAAGCCCCACCACAACCCCCGGCTCTGCCAGCTTTCGGGCCGGAAATCCAACTGCATCCCCACCGACAGTAACGCCAGAAAACTGAACGGACTACCCACCCGCTGCAACACCTCGCGCATGACCAACGGCCAATGCCAACCCAACCCATTAACCATTAACGCCACCGCAAACGCCCCGAACGTGGGAAACTGTAAGACGTTGACCACCAATTGTTTCGCCGTGATGCGCTGCCCCGATTTTGTTGGCGCGTGGTACGAAGCCAGCAAAACCCCCACCGTGCCACAAACCAGAAACGACCCGGCCTGACTCATCAACACGCCCGTTTTGAGGCCTTCGGAACCGTAGAGCAACTCGAAAATCGGGAAGCCCACAAATGATACGCTCGGTATGCCCGCCGTGAGCGTCAGCACAGTACGGGTTTGGTTGGTCAGGCCCAGCCGCGACTGCATCGCCCAGAAAAACAGCCAGCTTCCCGCAAATACTACCCAGGGCATCAGCACCGCCAGCGCGTATCGGCTGTCAAACCGTAACTCACTGGCATAGAGCAATGTCAATGCGGGCAGGCACACATAAATCAAGACTTGATTAATGGCTTTGGGTGCGTCGCCGTTCACCACGCGCCACTGCCGGAGTACGGTTCCGGCCAGCAGACAAATCAGTAAGAAAAAAACATGGGTCATGCTATAATCGAAACAACCAACCCGTAATCAGCCCGCCGTAGGTGCCGAGAATATGGCTCAACACGGCCAGCAACACCCCCACCGGAGCCAACGCCGGATGAAACACCGAGGCTACCGCCGGGGCCGTTGATACGCCACCGATATTGGCCTGACTGCCCACCGCCACAAAAAAATACGGCGCACGCAGCAGCCGGGCCGCGCCCAGCATCACGCCAACATGAATCAGCATCCAGAGAACAGCCACCAAAAATAAGCCGCCATTGCCGCCAATGTTCGACACGTCGAGCCGCATTCCGATGGTCATAATCAGCAAATAGACAAACAGCGTGGCTAAATCCGTCGTGCCGAGTTTCTCCAATTTTCGGAGTTTCGTGAACGATAAGCCAATACCGAGCGAAGTCGAGAGAATTACGACCCACAGAAAATTCGACGTAAACGGGTCTAATCCATACTGCACGAGCGTGGCTTTGTAGGGCGTGAGCCAGCCCGACAGCCAGCCCGCGCCCGCGTGAGCCACTGCCCCGCCACCAAAACCCAGCGCAGCTATGGTGGTCAAATCCAGCAGGTTAGCGGGCCGGTCGGGTTCGTCGCGGTAGGCCAGGATGCGCTCCCGAACGTCATCAATGGCGCGGGTGTCGGCCCGGAGCCAGCGGTCAATTTTAGCCCGGTGCGCCACGCCGTAGATCAAACAGGCTGTCCAGAGGTTGGCAACAACGGCATCAATCACGAGCATCACGGCAAACAGTCCTTCGGGGCAGCCATAAATTTCTTTCAGGGCCAACTGACTGCTGCTGCCGCCAATCCAACTGCCCGACATCGTGACTAATCCCCGCCAGTACTCGCCCGCAATAGCTTCTTCCCGAAAACCGGGCAGCACCGCCATTACCGTTGCCAGCGCAATTGGCCCGCCAACAACCACGCCCAAAGTGCCGGCCAGAAACGTCAGCAATGCTTTTCGGCCTAACCGCGCAATGGCCCGCAGGTCGGCGGTGGAAGTAAGGAGTACGAGCGCGGCAGGCAGCAGATAGGTAGTCGCCATTTTGTACAGCCCCGACGTTTCGCCCGAAATCAGGTGCAGGCTGTTCATCGTTCCCGGAAAAACGTAGCACAGCAGCAACGCCGGCACGATCCCATAAAAGCGTTGCCAGTAGCGGTTTTCGGAGCGGCTCGTCCTGAAAATCAAGACGAGCAGCACCAGAAAAATCCCCAGCGTAACGGCATCGTTGGTAATAAGCGGTTGAGTCATCCTAAAAAATGATGGGACGCGGACTGAGCAGATTATTGCGGATCCACACAGATTTTTTTCTGATTCGTGACTAAATCAACCGTTAAAATCAGCGTAAATCCGCTCAATCTGTGTTATCTGCGTTCTATTTTGTGATTAAAATTCACCTGCAACGTGCTGTAATAATACGACCCGTTGAAGCCAAATTGGTTGGCGTTTCGGGTGTATGGCACCTGCCCGTTGGTGTAGGAGGCATAATTACTGTACACGCGGTCGGGGTAAACGTTGGTGATGTTGTTGCCGCCAACGGTGAGCGTCAGGAGTTTGCTGAAGGTGTAGCCCACTGACAAATCGAACACGGTTTTGCCGCTAAACGTCTGGCTCTGATGCAGGTTACTGGTGCCGGGGTTGGGCTTGCTGAGTTTTTCCCAAGCCGTTACCTCGCCAAAATACGTGCCGCGCAGCGTTACGTTGAGCTTGCCCAACTGATAGGCCACCGACCCCAGAATTTTGGTGTGCGGCTGGCTGGTTTCGATCAGGCCCCGGCTGATGGTGTCAATCAGAATCACCGCCGTTTTGGTATCCTGCTGCAAAGCCGACGGTGCGCCCTTCGCGTTCGTTATTTTGGTCTCGTTCACGGTTAAGGCAAGGCTGGCATTCAGGCGGTTGCGGCTGTTGAACTGATTCCGGTATGACACCACCAGGTCAACGCCTTTGGTGCGGGTGTTGATCTGATTCGTAAAAAACGTGATTTCGCGGAAGCCCGTAAACAATGGTTTTAGGGCGGCAACGTTGGCAACGGCTAAGTTCTCGGTAATGATAATCCGGTCAGTAATGTCAATCTGATAGGCATCCAGCGTGAACAGAAAATTGCGCCCGGCCTGCGCCGTAACGCCTAAGTTATAGTTCCACGATGTTTCGGGCTTGGGTGCTTCGATACCCACTTTCGCCAAACGCGGATCGTCAGAGGGTAACTGCTTGGTGCTGGTAATCACCCCCGACTGCACCGTTGAGGTGGTGGCGGCATTGGCAATCTGCTGGAGCAACGGCGCACGGAAGCCTTTGTTGACAGAACCCCGTAGCGAGAAATTATCCGACAGTTTCAGCCGTGAGGCCAATTTACCCGAAACATTACTGCCGAAATCACTGTAATTTTCGTACCGTACCGCAGCCGCCAGCAACAGCCGACTCGTTAAATCGCTTTCGACATCAACATACAGGCCGAGGTTTGAGCGGCTTTTGTTGGTTACGTCGGCGGCATCGATCCCCACGCGCCCCTGCGAACCGGGCGTTTTGTTTTTTGTAGCCGATAGCGGCCCCGTAAAATAAGCCGCCGGGTCGCCCGCCGAGAGTTGGAAATTATCAACCCGGTACTGCCCGCCGAAGGCGAAGTTAAACGACTGTGTACGGGCGAATTTTGGGAAAGACTTGGCGATGTTGGCTTCGGTCAGGCTCTGCCCGAAACCAATCCTGCCCGCGTAAAAATCCTTCGGTGAGTCGGCTCCCATTGATGCGTTCGACGAATTTTTGGCGTATTGGTCGAGGTAATTTTTGCCGTAGCCGGTGCTGAAATCGAGGCTCCAGCCGCCGGGCAATGCGCGTTTCACGCCCACCAGCGTCGAGTAGTCAACCGAGGTGCCGGGCAGTTGCGGCACGTAACCATCGGGGTATAAATCGGGGTTCGAGGTCGCGCCCGTGGCTAAAGCCGTGCGGATAAAGGCCTGGGCAAACACCTTTTTGCTCGAATACCCACCGAATGAATACAGCGACCAGCCCCCACCCAACGGCACGCCGAGGTTATAAAAAATCTGACCCGATTTCATGGCGTTTGAGCCGTATTTGGTTGGCGAAAACGAGCCGTAGGTGCCATCGCCCCAGTAGCCCCGGCTTTTGAGCAGGGCCTGATCCGTAGCGGCCACGTTGGTATAAATCCCGGTGTAAGTACCGCCTGCCACCGGCTGCGGGTTATAGGGGTCAGAACGGTCGGTGCCTTTCACATCCTGATAACTACCCGTCAGGTTGAGGTAGCCACCTTTTTTGCCCAGCCCAAAACCGTAGTTAAGCCCGGCGGTGTAGCCCTGCCCGTCGCCTTTTGAGGTGCCGCCGTATTGAATACTGGCCGAGCCTTTGCCGATGGTTTTTTTCAGGGCCAGGTTCACGATACCCGCAATGGCATCGGAGCCGTATTGGGCGGCTGCTCCGTCGCGCAGGATTTCGACGCGCTCTAAGGCCAAAGCCGGAATCGTGTTCAGGTCCGTGACAACCGTGCCTTTGCCGACGGTGACGTTGTTTTGCACAGCCGCGAACTGATGCCGCCGTTTGCCGTCAATCAGCACCAGCATCTGATCGGGCGAAAGCCCTTTGAGCGACGCGGGGTCGGCGTAGTTGGCAATACCGTTGATGCCGTTTTTGGTGGAGTTGAACGAAGGCGACGTAAACTGCACCTGCTGACCCACTTCGGTTTGCCCCGTTGACTGCAACTCTTTGGCACTCAGGATATCAACCGGAACCGGGCGGTCAACGTCGGTGCGGGCCGTTCCCGCCCGCGAACCCACCACGGCAACCTCGGCCAGCATATCGGCATTTTCGACGAGAGCGATGGCAAGCGGGCTGGTATCGGCCACCCGAACGGTAAGGGGCGTGAAGCCCACAAAGGACACCACCAGCACATCGCCCACGTTGGCGTTGATCGTAAATACGCCCTCGGCGTTGGTCACGGCCCCGCGCTGCGTGCCTTTGACGAGAATGTTTACCCCGGCCAATATCTCGCCTGATTTACTTTTCACCGTCCCCGTAATCGGCGATTCGGTAACAGTATTAGCGGGGGTGCTGATGTCTGCCGCTTTCCGGTTTTTGAGTATAATCTGATTACCAACCAATTCGTAGTTGATTCGCAACGGATTCAGGAGGGTATTTAGCACGGCGGCCAACTTCTCCTGCCGCGCCGAAACCGAGACCATCCGGTCGGCCCCGACGAGTTTGGGACTGAATACGAACGTGGCTCCGGTGGCGGTTTCGAGTTGAGCCAGCACCTGATCGAGCCGCTGGGCGGGGCAGGTAATCGTCACTTCTTTGTCTAACACGTTCTGGGCGAAGGCAGTACGCGCATGGCTGACACCGTTAAACAGCAGCAGCAGGATAAGTAACCCCTGCCGGATAATCCGGGCAGGGGTTTTCAGGAAACGGAGGGTAACAGAATTTCTCATTGTCGGTAGTAGTGTTATGTTGTACGGTACTCAATGTATAAAAGATAAGGTTTAGGAATCTTGTTTTGGATCATCGCAGCCGGTGGTACTGACCACAATCTGACCGTCAATAATCTGATAATCAGCACCAATAGCCCGGCAAATCAGGTCTAACTTACCATAAAGCGTCTCCTGTGTAAGCGTGGCCGTGAGTGGGCAGCGCAACAGTAAGGCTTCGTCATAAATGATGGCAATGCCGTAGGTCTGGCCGATGGCCCGCAGCACCTCAGATACCGGCGCGTTGCGAAAGGTAAAATTGTAGGGTTTCAGCACGAGCGGCTCGGCAATCAGCGACTTACTGAACGTGGTCTCCTGCCGGTTGAAAACCACCTGCTGATTGGGTGTCAAAATCAGGCCGTTGGCGCGTTTAGAACCTTGCGCCGGTTCGGGATTGGCATCAACGGCCCGGCTAAAGACCGACACCCGCCCCGTTCTGACCACCACCTGCACCTGCGCGTCACCGGGCAAGGCCCGCACCCAGAAACTCGTACCTAAAACCTTTGTTGTCAGTTCATTGGCATACACAAAAAAAGGCTGTTTCGGGTTTTTCACAACCTCAAAAAACGCCATACCCGTCAGGTACACCTCGCGCTTATCAGCGCGGAATCGGGCGGGGTAGCGCACCCGGCTACCGGGCTGGAGCGTTACGGTGCTGCCATCGGTCAGGCGCAGGCGTTGGGCCAGTTTGGTTTGGTTCACGCGCTCAGTCAGCCCGGTGGGTGAGCCATCGGTGGTGGCTGTTGTGGTCGTTTGCTGTCCACTTTGCTGCACCACCCACCAGCCCAGTATGCCCAACAAAAAAGCAATGCTGGCTGCCAGGCCAAACCGCAGTGCGGGCCTGTTCCAGAAGCGGTTTGGGTACAGTGGCCGCAGCGAACCGCCTTCTTTGTTGGTCTGAATCTGATTCCAGATGCGGGTTTCGATGCGTCGCCAGTCGGCGGCAGATTTCGGTTCCTGCCCGTCGGCCTCATCTATCAGTGCGTACCATTGCTCAATGGTAGCGCGTTCATCGGCAGAGCTTTGGCCGGTAGCGTATCGGTCTAAAATTCGGCGGAGCGCTTGTCGGTTCATTGTCATACAGCAGGTTAATTATCCGACAAGAGTAAAAACGGGCAGGTATCCCTAAATGAACCTGAAAATTCTATGAACGTTTATACAAATATGGCTTTTTTGATGGTATTTCCTGGTATTATACTAAATGATTGCAACTGCTTAGGTGTGTTCATCTTGAGCGGTGCCGAACGTATTACCCACCGCCCCCCGGCTGTGGGTGTACGCATACAGCGTCACGGCAAAAACTCCCGCAACGTAACCCGCAGCAACCGCAGGGCCGAGGTGATGTGGTACTCCACCGATTTTTCGGATAACTCAAGTTGAGCAGCGATTTCGGTGTGGGTGAGCTGCTCAAACCGGCTCATTCTGAAAACGGTTTCGGTTTTGGGGGGCAGCGCGGCTAAGCCGGTGTCTAAAGCAGCGCGGAGGTCGTTGAGCAGTAGCCGTTCTTCGGTCGTTTGGTTTTCGGCAGTTTGCTCGTGGGCTGTTTCGAGGGTTTGCGGGTCGGTGAGCCGGGCTTTCAGGTGCTGAATCACGGCGTATTTTGCCGACGATACTAAGTAAGCCTCTACTTTCTGGATCAGCAGCGTTTCGCGTTTGTCCCAAAGGGTCAGAAAAATATCCTGCACAATTTCTTCGGCGGTGATGGTCGAGCTGGTTTTGCGGAGGGCCAGCCGGTAGAGCCGTTGCCAGTGCCGTTGATAAATCTCCCGGAAGGCCTGCTCATCGCTCGTGCGGAGAAGGCGGGCCAGAATATCGTCGGGGAAATCAGCGTAAGACACGGCACAGAAAGCAAAAAGACCGCGAAAGATGCAAAAAAATCAGCCAGCAGTGCCAATGCCCCGAACCAGTCAACCGCCCGAATCCGTTGAGTCATACACAAGAACCGAACCCTAACTAACGATGCTCCTCACCGAATGTCCCCGCGATGCCATGCAGGGCCTGACCCGTTTCGTGCCGACCGACCTGAAAATCCGCTACCTGAACGCGCTGCTCCGGGTGGGGTTCGATACGCTCGATTTTGGCTCGTTCGTGTCGCCCAAAGCCGTGCCGCAGATGGCCGATACCGCCCGTGTGCTGGCCGGGCTTGACCTGACCAACACCCAAACCAACCTCCTCGCTATTGTTGCCAATCAGCGCGGAGCCACCGAAGCCACGCAGCACGGCCAAATCCGGTACATTGGTTTTCCGCTGTCGGTGTCTGAAACGTTTCAGCAGCGCAACACCAACAAATCGATTACGCAAGCCCTGATTGAAGTCAGTGAGATGCAAAATTTGTGCCTCCGCTCAGGTCACGAATTAGTGATCTATCTCTCGATGGGATTCGGCAATCCCTACGGTGACCTGTATAGCCCCGACCTCGTGGCCGATTTTGCCGGGCAGTTGGCCGGGCTTGGTATTCAGCGCGTTGCGCCGTCTGATACGGTTGGTACGGCCACGCCCGAAGCCATCGAAACCCTGTTTCGGCACTTAATCAAGACATTTCCGGCTTTATCATTCGGGGCGCACCTGCACGCCCGGCCCGGCCAAACAGCGGCTAAAGTACGGGCAGCGTTGCGGGCGGGCGTGGGCCGGATTGACGGAGCGTTGCGCGGTTTTGGCGGTTGCCCACTGGCCGACGACCATCTGACGGGTAACCTCCCAACCGAAGCCATCATTGAAACACTTCGGGCCGGGGGCATTCCGGTACTGCTAAACCAGGAAGCGTGGGATGAAGCCTGGCAGTTGTCGGCAGCGGTGTTTGAGGAATCATAAAATCACTTTCTGAATTTCTTCTTTCACTACCGCTAATGCTTTGGCGGTCGGTTGCTGGTCGCGCTGGATAACGCGCTCAAAAATCTGTTTCGAGAGTTCGATGGCCGGGTCGCCGGGATGACTATTGCCCGATGCCTGATTGATGAGCGTGATAATGTCGTTCATGGCAGCCTGAATTTCGTCCCAGGCGGTTTGGCTCATATAGACCTGCTGGGATAGATTGTGGTTATATTCGTCGCGGATGTCCTGCAAAAGCCGTTGCTGCAACTCGCTGACGGTGCTGGCCGAACCGCCCAGCCGCAACAGCAGGTTAGCCGGGTTGATGCGTTCCAGAAACAGCACCATGCGCTCGTACGCCTGCAACCGCACCGGCACAACGGCTTCGGCGTAGCGGTTTTGCACATCAAAACGGTGGCGGTCAGCTTCGCGGTTGAGCAACAGTTTTACCGTCAGGTACATACCATATAGAACTAAGCTGGCGGGAATAATCAGTTTCAGAAGGTCACTCAGGAGTTCCATAAAAGTTTTCGGTTTACAGTTTTCGGTTTACGGGCCTATTCACGGCCCCAGCCGCATCACCATTTTCTACAACGATAAAACGCCTAAATTTAGCCCTAAACCGCGTATTGGCTCCCGTAAACCGCATACTGCTTACCGAAAACAATGCTCACCAACCCCGTTATCATCTCACCCGAAGCCCGGCAACGCATCGAAGAAACGCTGAAAACCAAGCCCATACCGCCCGAATACGGTCTGCGCGTTGGCGTTCGGGGGGGTGGTTGCTCGGCTTCGTGGCTGCTTGGCTTCGACCTGCCCGGCCCTGCCGACGAGGTTTACAGCATTGATGAGGTGCGGGTGATTATTGACAAAAAACACCTCCTTTATGTGCTGGGCGCAACAGTCGGTTACGAACCGGGTGGGTTTACGGTAGAGAAAAGTGGTTAGTGGTCAGTGGCAAGTTGGCTGACGCGAGCGTACTGATACGTCAGCCAACTTGCCACTAATCACTAACCACCAACCACTAAACTTGGCATGATTTTGGGGATTACTTACCGCAGTGAAAACGATAGAACGACATATTTTTTTGATGCTGGCCGGGCTGATGCTGGTGTTGGCGGGCCTGACCTACGCCTTTCTGGAACGCGAAGCTCCCGGTGCCACTGACGAGCAATATGCCGCTACGGTGCAGGAGCGCGTCAGGGCCGAGATGCGCGTTAGTACCGACGAACTGGCCGAGGTTGCCACACAGTTGCGCCAGGTGCCTGATTTCTCGTTCAAAACTGGCTCATTACCAACCCGATACCCCTATTTTATTTTCAAAAACAGAACGCTACTGTTTTGGTCAGACTACCGCTTTGTACCCGACTACGGACGTATTGCCGACGTAACTAACCCGCGTCTGGTAGATTTTGAGCCGGGCCGATACATCGTTAGCCACGAGCGAATCCTGCGCGGAGCCGATACACTCGATGTCGTCTCGCTCGTGAATGTGTTTCGGCAGTACAAAAACACCAACACCTACCTGCAAAGCGGCTACAACCCCGGCCTGTTTGCGCTGGAACCCCAGCAATTGCTGACCACCAAAGGCCCGGCCTACCAAAATATTTACGACAATACGCCGGTATTTCTATTCTCCGTCGTGCCGCCCCGTATTGATCGGTTTCGCAACCGCTCCACGCCCGTCAACACGGTGATTCTGGCAACGCTGGGTATGATTTTTCTGGGGCTGTATGTTTTCCGGGAGATTAAACGACTCCGGCGCGGGCGGCATTACGAAACGGGTTTTGCCCTGCTGATGACCTACTTACTGTTCCTGCGCGGGGCGATGCTGTATTTTGGCGTACCGTTTTTGTTTGTCGAAAATGACCTGTTCAATCCCCGGTTTTATGCGGCTTCGGCCCTGGCCCCTTCCCTCGGCGACCTGCTCCTGAACGCGGGCTTGGTGCTGGTGCTGGCGTTTTACTTAGTCAATTATTTCTATCGGTCGCGGCTATATGGCTGGCTCATCCGGCTGCCGGTGCGGGCGGGCCGGTGGCCGGTGTCGGTGCTGTTTGTGGTGCTGAGTTACGCGCTGTTTCAGGCGTGTTTCATTGAACTGAACAACATCTACGAAAAATCACAGTTTACGCTCGATATCACGCTCAGCATCAGTTTTTCGGGCCTCAAAATCGCCTGCCTGTTGGTGTTTATCTGCATTTCGCTGATTTATTTTTTGGGTCAGCATCTGTTTGCCAGTCTATTTCTGCGCTTTCACGCCAATCGGCGTTGGGGGTTGGTCTGGCTCGGTATCGGTAGCCTGCTGGCGGTTGGTTTAGCCGGGCTAACAGGCTGGCTGGGCAATTGGCTTTGGGCCGTGAATGGGCTGTATTTCAGCGCGTTATACCTGTTCCGGTTTCCGCGTGTTCTCTACACGTTTCGTTACAAAACCTCGGTTTATCTCTTTCTGGCCGCGTTCACCTGCGCCATCGCCACCACCGTTGTGGTCTATGAGCAGGAAGTCAGAAAAGATGTGTTGCACAAAAAAGAATTTGCCAAACAACTACTGGCCGAGAACGACGAGTTTGGCGAGTTTCTGCTCGGAAAAGCGCGGGAATCCATCACTGCCGATGCCGACCTTCGCCGGTTTTTCCTGAAAGACACGCTTTTTGTGCGCGAACGGATACAGCACCGGGTCAAAAATGTACACTTAGACAAATATTTTGAGCGATACGATATAGACGTACTGTCGTTTGACCGGGCGGGGCAACCCCTCGACCGCAGCCCGTTGTCGGGAAGCTATGCCGGTATGCAGGCCCGCTACCAGCAAATCCGCTACAAAACCAGCAAGCCCGGTTTGTATTTTGTGAATGAAGTTGGCAACACCGTTATCAAGCAGTATGTCAGCTTTGTGAACGTCTATCGGCCCGCCGACAGCCTGCTGCTGGGCTTCGTGATGCTCGATCTGCGGCTCAAAAACGAGATGCCCAAGAGCGTTTATCCCGAACTGCTCGTGGACAAACGATTCAGTCAATCGCCCGATGTACAGTCGTATAGTTACGCCATTTTCGGCTCGTCATCAACCCGGATGCAACCCCGGATGCTCTTTGGCACGGGCAGCTACAACTACGAACGCAAGATGCCGCCCGCGCTGCTGCAAGACCCGGTGCTGTATGCCGACGGGCTGGCCGCCAATGGCTACAAGCACGTGGCATTGCGGGGGCAGGCCGGGGGCCGAACGGTGGTCGTGTCGTCGCCCGAATACCCGTTTAGCAGCGTGTTTTCTAATTTTTCGTTTCTGTTTCTGCTCTTGGTACTGACCGTTATTGCGGCCATCGTTTTCTACGCCATCCGCTACGGGGTGTCGCGGTTTAGCCTCAACTACTCAACCCGAATCCAGATTTTGCTGAACATGGCGTTCTTTCTGCCGTTGCTGCTCGTGATTGTCATTATCCTGAGCATTATCAGTACCAACTACATCAGCAATCAGGAGAGCAATTATATCAGCAATACCAAAAACATTGCGGCCAATTTTCTAACGTATTACGACGAGTTTTTGCAGGGCAAACGCAGCAAAGACTCAATGGAAGAAGAACTCAAAAAGATTGCCCGCGATGCCGATACCGACATTAACCTCTTCGACACGCAGGGCCGGCTCTCGACGGCCACGCGCCCACTCATGTACGAAGGCGGCCACCTCTCCAAGTTCATTAATCCCAAAGCGTTTATTCACATTATCGAAGACAAAGAAAATCAGGTATTGCTCAACGAATCGCTCGGCGAAAAGCAGTACCGAACGGCCTACGCAGGCATAAAAGCCTATAACGGGCGGCTCTTGGGGGTGTTGAGTGTACCGTATTTCTACGCCCGGCCCGACCTCGACCGGCAGGTGATGGAGGTGATTGCCTCGGCCCTGAGCGTGTTTACGGCCCTTTTCCTGCTGTTTTTGGTGCTGTCTTACTTAGCCTCAAACCTGCTTACGGGGCCGCTCAAGCTACTCACGCAAAAAATCAGACGAACCAATTTAGACAAACTCAACGAGCCGATTCAATGGCAGTCCGACGATGAAATCGGGCTGCTCATCAGCGAATACAACCGGATGTTAGTGAAGTTGGAGGAGAACAAACGCGAACTGTCGGTGAGTGAAAAACAGTCGGCGTGGCGCGAAATGGCGAAGCAGGTGGCCCACGAAATCAAGAACCCGCTTACGCCCATGAAACTGACGCTGCAACACCTTCAGCGGACGCTGCCCACCGGCGCGGGCGACGACAACCCCAAGCGCACCCAACTCATGCGCCGAACGTTTGACTCGCTTTTGGAGCAGATCGAGAGCCTGAGCGACGTGGCTACGTCTTTTGCCGAGTTTGCCAAGATGCCCATGCCGCGCAATGAATTATTTGAGATTACGGGCGTACTCAACAAAGCCGCCGATCTCTATGCCGATGATGAGCGTATCCGGCTCGTGAAGCAGATTGCGCCCGGCCCGGTGATGGTTATCGGCGACCGGCAGTTGCTGGGCCGTATTCTGACCAACCTGATTATCAACGGCATACAGTCGGTACCGGCGGGCCGCAAACCCGATATTCAGCTTAAACTGTACACCTCGCCCAACGACCTCAACATCGAGATTCACGACAACGGCGTGGGTATCCCCGAAGCGATTCGGACCAAGGTGTTTCTGCCCAATTTCAGCACCAAGCAGGGCGGTTCCGGGCTGGGGCTTGCCATTGCAAAGCGCGGCATCGAACACGCGGGCGGCAATATCTGGTTTGAGACCGAAGAAGGCGTTGGCACCTCGTTTTTTCTGACGCTGCCCCTCGCCAGCAACCCCGCAGCGGGCCATCCCAACAGTGGCGCATTGGCACAAAACCTCACCGTTGGCTAAAGCCGAACGGCAACCGATGAGAAGTCCCACCGGGACTTTTTACGTGTTGCCGTTCGGCTTTAGCCAACGGCACACGACAGGCACACTACTCCGCGTCAATCTTAACGTGTTTCCAGTTTTCGCCCGACCGAATCCGGTTTAGCTGGGTGTGGGTAATGCCAAACTGCTTGGCAATCATCTTGAGCCGGTTGTTTTCGTTCTTCAGTAACTTCTTGATAATCATTACCTTGCTTTCCGTCAGCTTGTAGTTTCGGGTGCGTTTGGGCTGCACCCGGTTCAGCACGTTGGGGTTTTGGCGGTTGTGTTCTACCATCTCGTCTTTGGTAGCCCAGCGCAGGTTCAGGACGTAATTATTGAGTTTGTCATGGTCGAGGTGCAGCACGAAGGTCTGTTCGGGCCGTTCGCGGGTCACAAAATACTCGGCCACGAGTTTATGCACGTAGCGATTCAGGGTTTTGCCACCCGCCCGAATGTTGAGCGACTTATAGCCCTGAATGACCGACCCTTTGATGAGGGTTCCTTCTTTTTGCTCACCTTTAGCCGACTGGAAACTACGAATCCGCCCGTAGTTCGAGATGTCGTACCGGGGTGGATTTTCTACGTCAAACGGGATCGGCACCCATTTTTCATTCCAAAAATATTGGGCTTTTTTCTCACTCATCGCGCTACGGAGCTAAAAACGATGCCAGATTATCAGGGGCAGCATCGTTTATTATACAGTCAACAAACGCCACAAAAATTGGTTATCAAAACGTATGAAAACTCTGATTATTGGAGCCAGCACTAACCCCGACCGTTACGCTCACCGGGCCGCCCTCAAATTGCTGCAACACGGCCACGACATCGAATTATTGGGGTTGCGGGCGGGAACGGTTGCGGGCCACCCGATCCTGACCGGCGAACCCGATTTAGCTGATATTGACACCGTTACGCTATACGTTGGGCCAGCGCATTCGGGGCAGTACCTCGATTATCTGAAAAAAATTCGGCCCCGGCGGGTGATCTTCAACCCCGGAGCCGAAAACCCGGCTTTGGCCGCAGACCTGCAAGCCGAGGGTATCGAACCCGTTGAAGCCTGTACGCTCGTGATGCTGTCGGTGGGGACGTTTTAACCCCGCCCGCCTACCACTTTATCAGGGCCGAGGCCCACGTAAACCCACTGCCGAACGCGGCTAAACAAACCAGATCGCCGGGCTGCACCTTGCCGCGTTCCCAGGCTTCGGTGAGAGCGATTGGGATAGACGCGGCTGTGGTGTTGCCATACCGCTCGATGTTGTTAAACACGCGGTCTTCGGGCAGGCCCATCTGTTGCCGGACATACTCCGAAATGCGAATGTTGGCCTGATGCGGCACCAGCAAATTAATATCGGTCGTTTGGTAGCCGTTAGCGGTCAGACTCTCGTTGATGACTTCGGCAAACCGCACTACGGCGTGTTTGAACACCGCGTTCCCGTTCATCACAACGTGGTGGCCGGTGCCATCGAGCATTTCCTGGTTTACAAACCGCCCGGTGCGGCTACTGCCGGGGTCGCGCAGGTACAGGTCTTCGGCATAGCGGCCATCGGCGTGGAGGTGGGTCGAGAGAATCCGGTGATCGGCGTTATCGGTGGCCTGCACCACAGCCGCGCCCGCGCCATCGCCAAAAATCACGGCCACGCCCCGGCCCTCGGTGGTCTGCGTCATCAGCGACGATTGGATTTCGGAACCCACCACGAGTGCCGTTTTGTACTGCCCGGTTTTAATAAATTGATCGGCTACCGAGAGCGCGTAAATAAATCCTGAACACTGCTGCCGCACGTCAATCACGGCGCAACCGGCCAGGCCCAGGTCTCGCTGCATGAGAAATGCCGAACCGGGAAAGTAATAATCGGGCGAGAGCGTGGCATACACAATCAGCTCAACGTCAGATGGTTGCAAGCCCGCCCGGTTAAGGGCTTGCCGGGCGGCTGCGGCTCCCATGCTGGCGTTGGTGTGGGTGCCGGGCGTAAAAAACCGCCGTTCTTTAATGCCGGTGCGCTCCTGAATCCAGGCATCATTGGTGTCCATCCGGTCGGCCAGGTCGTTATTGGTCACTACCGTTTCAGGCACATAAAACCCAAGACCCGTAATTGTTGAGTATGTCATACCGTAGTTTATAGTTGATGAAGTGTGTGGTTCGCGGTTCGTTCGGCTGTAACCACGAACTACATACTATGAACCAACTCGACTGTGTACTCTTCCATAATCAGGTTGGCCAGGAGTTGGTGGCAGGCGGTATCAACCTGCGTGCGGGCAGTGGCTTCGTTGTCGGCTTCAACGGTGAGGGTAATGTGTTTGCCAATCCGAACGTCGTGAATCGTATCGAGATCGAGATTATGCAGGCCGAGTTGTACGGCTTTGCCCTGCGGGTCGAGAATCTCGGCGCGGGTCATGATGTTGATTGCTGCGGTAAATTTCATAGGGAGACGATAGAACGCGGATGACGCAGACGTTGCCGATTTACGCTGATTTTAACAAAAAATCTGTGGTCATCCGCAACGTCTGCGTTATCTGCGTTCCATCTGATTAGTAGCCAACGATAGTAAAACATACAGCCCCACCACGATTGGGACGGCTGCGAACTGCAAAAATAGCAGTAGTAATGCCGAAAGTCCCAGAAATACAAACTTTACCCGGTTTTCGCGCCAGCCGAATGTCTTGAATTTCAGCGCGAACAACGGAATTTCGGCTACCAATAAAAATGACATCAGGGCAATGTAGCCGTAGAGACTGTACGGATTCCGAATCAGCCCGGCGTATTGCGGCTGAAACGCCAGCATCAACGGAAACGAAGCCACCACGAGCGCGTTGGCCGGGGTTGGCAAACCGATAAACGAATCGGTCTGGCGCGGGTCGGTGTTGAATTTAGCGAGCCGCAACGCGGAGAAAACAGCGATGGAAAAACTCAAGAACGCCATCGGGTAAGGGCCAAATTCATTCGATTCGAGCAGGTCAAACAGCATACAGGCGGGCAGCACGCCAAACGTCACCATGTCGGCCAATGAATCTAATTCTTTGCCGATTGCCGATTGCGCGTTCAGGAGCCGGGCCACAAAACCATCGCCAAAATCGAGCAGGGCGGCTAAAAATATCAGATACGCAGCCGCCGACAGATCATGTTCAAACACCCGCACAATGCCCACGCAGCCGCACAGCAGGTGGCAGCAGGTCATGGCGTTGGGTAGATGTTTCATGAGTGAAGAGTTATGAATGATGCGTTATGAATACTTTTTAAAAGGTTATTCTTCACTCATAACTCTTCACTCTTTTTTCTGCGCCGATGGCGGTTTTCGGGCCATGACCGGGCCAGACCGTGTAGTCGTCGGGCAACGTAAAAAACTGGGTTTTGATGCTGGTAATGAGTGAGTTATGATCGCAATAGGGGAAATCGGTGCGGCCAACGCCCCCCCGAAACAGCACGTCGCCCCCAATCACGTAGCGTTCGGCGTGGTTCACAAAAGCCACGTGGCCCGGCGCGTGGCCCGGCACAAACCGAACGTCAAACGTGGTCTCGCCGAGGGTAAAAAGCTGACCTTCTACCAGTTCATTCGTGGCCTCAAACGGCTCGTAACCGCCGAAGCCATAAACCGCAGCCCGGTTTGGCGCATCAGCCAATATAACCTGGTCTAAGGGGTGCATCCAGACATCAACGCCGTACCGTCGTTTGAGAAAAGCGCAGCCAAAAACATGGTCAAGGTGGGCGTGGGTCAGCAACACATGGCGCAGGGTAAGCCCCCGACTGTCAATATCGGCGGCAAGGGTCTCTTTTTCAGCCTGACTATACGCGCCGGGATCAATCACGACGGCATCGTTGGTGGCATCGTCGGCAATGAGATACGTGTTTTCCTGGAAAGCGTTGACGGTGAATACGTTGAGCATCTGTAAAGTAGCGCGGAGTTGTACTCCGCAGTTATGATTTTGGCGTGGGTTTTCTGACTGCGGACTGCAAGTCCGCGTTACTCACAAAAGTAAAAACACGGTCGGGATTTTGTGCAGGTCGGGCTTGTGATTCTTCCAATCGGCAATGGTTCGGGTCTGTATCAGCGCGTCGGGCGCGGTAACGTTAGCGGCAATGCACAGGCGGGTATCGGGGGCGCAGGTTGCCAGCATATCGGCCAGCAGCGGGTTATTCCGGTACGGCGTTTCGATAAATAACTGCGTTTGCCGCTTTGTTTTTGCTTCATTGTCAAGCTGTTGCAGCCGTTTGATACGGTCGGGGCGGTCAATGGGCAGGTAGCCATGAAACACAAACGACTGCCCGTTCAGGCCCGATGCCATCAGGGCCAGCAAAATGCTCGACGGCCCCACCAACGGCTCAACCCGGATACCAAGCTGATGCGCGATTTTAACGGCCACCGCGCCGGGGTCGGCCACGCCGGGGCAACCGGCTTCGCTCATCACACCGGCGTTACGGTTTTGGGCCAGCAAATCGGCAAGTTGCCGGCGCGTGTCGGCTTCGGGTGTGTTTTTGTCGAGATCATAAAACAGCGTGTCATCAATAATGCGGCTGGTTTTCAGGCTGCTGATAAACCGCCGGGCCGTGCGGACGTTCTCCACAAAAAATACGTCGGTTGTGGTGATTACGTCGCGGATTACCGGGGGCAGCACCTGTTCGGCAGTGCCATCGGCGAGGTACGTGGGAATGAGAAAGAGGGTCATGTACGGGCTGATTCGGGTTCAGCATCAACAATGGTTTGCAACGCGCCGAGCAACGCGGGCAGGTCTTCGATATAAAAACGGGTGGTGTCAATGTCTAATGTGGTGCCGGCATAGTGCAAAAATATCCATTCGTAGCCATCCGTAACCGCGCCATAGACGTAGCCGGTTGGCTGACCGGCGGCTTCGTTAAATTGCCAGGCGGCATACATTTCGGCTCCGCACTGCCCCAAGCCTTCTTCTAAAGTTCTGTTTTTGGCTTCGACTACGCAAAAAACGGGTGCCGTAACTTCTAACCGTCCGGGTTCGTGGCTGACAATATAATCGCAGTAGCCGTTTAGTAACTCACTGACATCCAACGAGAACCCCGAAAAAATAGTGATTTTGTCGCGGTTATTGCGGTACAGTTCCTGCAAGATCGGCGCAATCAAAAACTCAGATTTAGCTTTTTCGGTCAGTAGCGGAAACGTTTTGTTAGTCGCCAACTGATCGGTAAGCATGGCAGAGGGTGGAACGTTGGGTAGCCAGCCCGCCGAAAAGTTGACCCGGATATAATTGATGCCGACCCGTTGCCTGAGTTTTGCTAAGGTAAAATCAGAATAAGCCATGATTGATTATTGGGGCGTTTGGTTCTCAAAGGTAGCCGTTTTACGGCGGGCCGACGTGACTATTGGCGATTGGCTAACCAACGAAACACAAACGCAGCTATATTGGATTATTTTGTATATAAATGGCTTTTTTGTGTCTAAAAGTGGCCGTTCGCTCAAAAAATAGCAAATAATTGATAGTAGATCAGGGCATCGTGTAAAAAAACAGTTTAAATTTCGGCGCAATTGCAGGCGTAAAACCAATAAATTCAGCATGAAACAAAACCAACTATTTCGCATGGTGGCAATGGGCGTGTTGCTGCTGTGCCAGGGCGTGGGTTGCCAGAAAGACCCGCCCAATCCTAACGCTGCCGTGTCTTGCCGTGATGGTACTTGCTGCGGCCCTAAAGGGATTCATTACCTGTACGCTGAGTCATACGAAAATGTGCCTGCTACTCTTACAGGACCATACGGCGGTTGGTTTTTAGAGTTCAAGAAACCCCTGCCGACTGGAACTAAAGATACTTGGAAAACGGCGGCACAGGTTTGCGATTTAACTCTGGATGATGTAATCAAGATAAAGCAGGTAACTCCCAACGATACTTTAATCAGGTGCCGGGTTTGGGGGCGGCTATATATCGGTGATGAGATACCAATATATGCAGACTTTGGCTCACCCCGGTTTTTTGCCATTGACCGTATTGAAGCAGTGAAGTAACAGTTGACATATTCACCAAAAACAAGTTACGCCATGAAATTAATTGTAAAACTTTGCCTCATTGGCATACTCCTTGTAGGGGGGGGGCTATTGCCCTATTCTGTTGTTGCCCAGGACAAATACCAGCCTAAATACCTGCGCGAAGACAACAAAGCGTTCCGCGACCTGACCACCTACACCTCCGAAAGTGGCTGGATTGAATTCCGGCGAGACATCGCCGGTGTTGAAGCCACCAGTTTCTTCGATAAGTTCGGCAAGAACCTGGGATTATCGGAAGACTACCAAATGCGGCTCACGCAAGACGAGACCGACCCCAAAGAGAACCGGCACCGTCGGTATCAACTCTTCTGGCGAAATATCCCCGTTGAAGGATCTGAATTTACCCTCCATTCCCGTAAAGACCAGCTCACTGTTGCTCAGGGCCGCGTGTGACTTTGGTGTGTTTCCCCAAGCACCAACCAATGTGGCTTGTAATCAGGTAATTACGCTCAATACATTCTGTACGGGCCAATCGGGTGCGTGTTCGGGTCTTAACTAACGTGAATTATGGATAAAGCCTTTTTTCGTCAGGAACGACGATGGACGGCTTGCGATCACAGAAGCAGTAAGCACTCAGCCCGGCTAATACATTAACAATGGCATTAAATGGGCTGCGATGGCGGGTGTGTTCAATGTC
>JBBRNH010000047.1:0-40626 GCA_038230415.1 Cytophagales bacterium
AGATGGCGAAGACATCGGCCAAACTCGCACTTCTGGCCGAAGCACAGTTGCCTTACGTCTCACTTCTCACTGATCCGACAACGGGGGGCGTTACGGCTTCGTTTGCTATGCTCGGCGATTTCAATATTTCTGAGCCGGGTGCATTGATTGGCTTTGCCGGTCCACGTGTTATTCGTGAAACAATTGGCAAGGATTTACCGAAAGACTTTCAAAGTGCCGAGTTTATATTAGAACACGGCTTTTTAGATTTTATCGTTGACCGGAAAGATTTGAAAGATAAGCTGAGCAGTTTGCTTAAAATGGTTCATCATCCTGCATCGTTGAGTTAAATACTATAAGTTTCCACGTGAAACATTTTGCGGATTTTCAGAAATTCCACAGTTTCCAACAAAAAACACGAACCTATAATAGGTTCGTGTTTTTTGTTGGAAACTCAGTCAGTTATTTTTTATTGGTGATGCCTTGCAAATATTGGTTTGATTGTTTTTTATAAAACTCGTTGTAATTAGGTGTGACCGAGCGCAATACCTCTGTTTGCCGTTGCTGCGACTGGGCGTTTGAATCTAACCCAACCGGCGGTTTACGTACCGGAGCCTGTGCCGTTTTTGACTCTCGCTTGGTGTCTTCCTCCTGCTGACGGAGAGCCTTCTCCGATTCAAGCAACCGCGTTACAATCTCATTTTGCCGATTAAGAGTCTGCGGATTCACCCGTTTGTTGACCAAATCAGTCTCAGTCTGATCCATCTTTTCCAGCAACTCCTGCACCTGTTTTTCCTGCCCTTTGCCAGCTTCGGTTCCTTTGGCTTTATCCTGCATTTCTTTTAATAACTTACGAATCATGGCCTGTTGAGCAGCTAATTGAGACAATTCTTCCGACAACCCCTGGCCCGATTTTCCACTTTTCGAGAGTTTATCCATCTTACCATTCACGTCTTTCTGCATTTCTCCCAAACCCTGCCCTTGCTCAGGTTTCTTGCCTTTTTTACCTCCTTTTCCACTCCCCGGCATGGCCATTGCGTTCATTTGAGCCTGCATTTGCTTCAGCGCGTCGCTCAACATCAGGGCCAGATTATTAATGCTGGTCATGGTGAATTGCTGTTTCGACGAAGCCATACTCAACCGTCGTTCGCGTAATTCCCGCACACTTTCGTCCATGTAATACTTCATATTGGTAAGCTCGCGGGTCACAAATGGCTGAATCTGAACCACTCGCGTAGCTAAGGCATTCAGGCTATCTTCAATCACTTTGGCATCGTCCTGAAGTTTAAGCTGCTCCTGCGAGAGTTTTACCAAGCGCGGGTCCTGGAGGTTCATACCCCGGAAATCTTTCATCAACCGCTCCTGATCGAAGGAGAGCGTGAGCAGGTTTTCGAGCAACGCCCGGATGTCATCCATGTTCTCGGTTGCCTCTTTCATTTCCATTGACTCCATAGATTCGCGCATTGCTTTTGCCATGCTTTTCATGGATTTTGATGTCTTGCTCTGCGACGACGACGCTTTTTTGCTCTGTTGTTTTTTCAATTCCTCAGACGCTTTTTGCATCTCATTTTCGATCTCCTGCTGTTTATCTTCTTGATCGTCGGGTGTGCGGAGTTGCTCTTTCTCGGCTTCCTTTTCTAACTCTTTCAATTGCTCTTGCAACTCCTTAAAAGCTTCCTGCGCCTTTTTCTGTGCGTCTTCTTGTTCTTTTTGCTGCTGATCGTCTTTTGCTTTTTGGTCTGGCGACTGCTTTTTGTCGGGCTGTTTAGCTTCCGGCGATTTCTGATCGGACTGTTTCTGATCGGGTTGTTTCTCGTTTTCCTTCGCTTCCTGATCTTGCTTTTCAGCTTGTTTTTCGAGTTCCTGAATCGCAGCTTCTGTCTTCTGATCCATCTGCAATTGCTTGAAGAGTTTCAAGGCCCGCTTCAAATCATTCTCCATGTTGCGCTCTTTACGGTTGAGTTTATCGAGGGTTTCAGCGGCTTTGTCATCCCGTTTTTGTTCCAGCATCTGCTTTAACTGCTCATACAACTGCTTCGATTCGGGGTCAAGCATTTCTTTGAAGAGCTTCTCCAACTGCTGCATTTTTTCCTGCATCTGTTGGTTTTGCTGCATGAACCGCTGCTGTGTTTCGTTGGTCTTCTGCATCTGCTCCTGCATCTTTTGCAACTCCTGCATCAGTTCGTCGCGCTTCTGGAGGATATCCTGCAACTGCTTTTTATCCTGAAAATCGGCGGTTTTGCGCGTCCGAATCCGGTTTTCCATAGCGGCCAGTTCTTTTTTGATGGCCTGAGCTTTAGCTAAGGCATCGCTGATGTCTTTCTCTGTCTTCTCCGCGCTTTTGCTCACCTGCTCCTGCACGTCTTTGGCCGACGGAATTTCGAATGTAAACGGCACCGACTTGGCCGCTTTGGGGCCGTTCACACCGTCGTTATCCCAAACCTGTACGAAGTACTCCAAGCGGTCTTCCTTGCCTAATTTCAGACTATCTAAGAACCAGTTGTAAGCGAAGTTTTGCGAAGTGGTGTTGCGGTTGAACGAAATTTCGCGCTGCGTATATGCCGACGTTTTGCCCTCCCGCGTAATGCGGTAGTTGAGACTCATTTTTGAGAAACCGTAATCATCGGCCACAAGCCCCGACAGCGCGATGAAGTTATAGGTAGCCGTATCCTGCAACCGGCTCAACGTGATTTGCGGGAAACGGTCAGCAATAACCTGAATGCCATAACTCACCGATGACGGAGTTGGTACATCCCGGTTACGGAGTTGCACGGCATAGTCCGTCGTAGATTTTACCCGGCGGCTAATTTCAAACTCGCCCTCCCCTACCCGCTCGGCAACGGCGGGAAGTGCTTCGCGCGAGAATTTCAGCGCAATCGAATCGGCATGGCTCGTGGCAAACCGCCATTTAACCGTTGTTCCCTCCGGCACGAGCAAGTTGCCTACGTTAGCAAGGGCTTCGGCAGGCTTGCTCAGATAAGCCGGGTAGTTTAGCAAAACATCGAACGACAGAATCGCCGGGCGATCAATCAGTGTCAACTCGTAATCAGACGACCGAAACCCGGAGCCTTCCAGAAAGAAATTAAAATCTCGCTGGAGGTTATCAAACTTATGTTGAAACGTATCTCCGACGGGTTCTAATTTGAATCGTGTACCATCAACAACCACAAAAACCGACTGCGGAATAGCGGATCCTTTCAGTTTGATAGACAGCGTAAAATCTTCATTTCTGAACGCCCGGAATGATTTATTCTGCACCAGAAACCGAAACGGAGCTTCGGGCGCAAACTCGCGGTTGTAGTTCACGATCCGGTTTGAGGATGCCGAGAAAAACGCCGGATTTACAATCAACACCAATAAAATGAGCAACATCGGTGGCAGAGCATACTTCAAAAAACGCCGATTTTTATTGAGTTGGATAGCATTGGCAAAGCGCGTGATGAGCAACTGCTGCGACCGTTGCTGCAAGCTGGCCTGCAACAAATCGCTTTGTTGCGACGTGATAGCCTGCAATTGGAGCGTATTGAGCAGTTTATCACCAATTTCCGGGAAAAAACTACCGATTTGCCGGGCTGCTTCCGAATCGCTCAACGGGCGGTTCAGGCCGTATAAACCCAGCAATGGGCGCACCACAAAAACGCCCATACTGACCACCGCAACGGCCAGCGAACCGAAGAGCAAAATACCCCGCCCGGCAGAATTTAGGTGGCCGACAAACTCAACCGTGTTCGCCAACAGGAACAATCCACCCGCGATGGCAATAAAAAATAAAGACCCTTTAACCAATTGGTTCTGAAAATACCGCTTCTTGAATTCGTCAATTCGTTGTAGCAGCGTGTTGTAGGCAGTTGTCTGTTTCATAGCGTAAAGTCGGCTTCTTTGGCAAAATAATTCAGTACGTGTTGTTGTAAAAAGGATTCCTGTTCTGATAAATTGGCGTATGGCAGCGGTTTGGCGAGGTTCCAGATCGGCCAGCCGTCTTTGTCATACCCATCAAATTCGTAGTAGCCCGGCAAACTCATCACCTTGCAAACGGCAATGTGCAACAGGTCTTGTTTCTGCTCTTTTGTGTATCGGCGCGGGCCTTTGCCAAGTTCCTGAATCCCGACCAGAAACAGCACCGCGTTCAGGTCGGCGGGACGTTTGCCAACGGTAGCTTCTAACCAGTTCAGAAGGCGGTTCCAGTCGGTTTGTCTGTCTGTATATGTTGTCATTGTCTATCCTGTAAATTGCACGATGCCAGCTTGTTAGTTTGGGTCTGAGAAGTCTGGTAAGATACGAACAACGGTTTAACTATTAAACGCCCGCTATGCGCCAGTTTATACAAAATCTATTTGCCGACTTCATTGAACTGGTTTTTCCATCAGCCTGTCTCGGTTGCGGGCAAATTATAGCATCGGGCGAAATCGTTCTCTGCACGACCTGTCGGTTCACGCTTCCTGAAACCGGCCACCATCGCGCCGGTCAGCAAGATTTGAGCAATAAGTTTGCCGGAAAAATTCCCGTCACGGCGGCTTATTCATATCTGCACTTTACAAAGGGCGGAACGGTACAACGGCTCATTCACCGCATCAAATACAATGGCCGCAAAGAAGCCGGGCGCGAGGTTGCCCGGTGGTACGGCCACCTCCTTGCCGACGAAAATCAAATCGTATCGAAAGCCGATATGCTCGTTGGTGTACCATTGCACAAAAGCCGGTTACGGCAACGCGGCTATAATCAGGCCGATTGGATTGCCGAAGGAATGGCCGAAGGTCTGGGTATTCTGCACCGAACCGATGTTATGGTGCGGGTAAAGTTCGCCGGGTCGCAAACGCGCCGGAATCGCTTAGAACGCTGGCAAAATGTGAAAACCGTCTTTGCCGTAGCCAAACCTGACGACGTAAAAGGCAAGCATATCATCGTTGTGGACGATGTGATGACAACTGGCGCAACGGTTGAAGCCTGTGCTATTGAACTCCTTAAAGCCGGATGCCGCGAAGTAAGTGTGCTGACACTGGCGGCAACGCGGTAAAAACAAGAAGCCCGCATCTAATACCAGATGCGGGCTTCTTACCAAAACCGTTCTTGATTACTGATTTCGACCGACGCTAATCATCGCACACCGGAAACCGATTGTGGCCGTTGCCGAATCCTGCGCTAAGAAACGACGGGTTCCGGGAGCCAGCCAATACGCTACGTCGCTCCACGAACCGCCTTTGTAGACCCGCAGTTCATCATCAATAATCGATTCATTAGCCTTTTTATTGTAGTTCTTGGCTTCGTCAAGGTAGCCATTGCGCCGAACGGGGTTCAGGTCGTTCACGTCCTGATAGGACAGCGGACGATACACATCCATCACCCACTCGTTTACATTACCTGACATGTTGTACAGACCGAAATCGTTGGCCGGGTAGTTATAAATCTCTGATGTGATGATGGCTTTATCGTTTGAGCGACCCGCGATACCAGCGTAGTCTCCCCGCGCCCGCTTGAAGTTTGCCAGCATCTGGCCCTGTTTTTTACCTTTCTTGGGATTCCGAACCGACGAACCATCCCAGGGGTAAATCCGCTGATTCGACTGGTTTTCGTCTAAGTACTGCGTTCCGATGAGTGCTTTGGCGGCATATTCCCATTCGGCTTCGGTGGGCAGCCGGTATTCGGGCAAAATCAACCCGCTTTCTATACTTGGACGCGCCACAGTGCTTGCCGTTGCTGTTTCGGCCAGACCGGCAGCCGGTTCATCTTTTTTCGATTTGCGCTTCAGCGAAAAGCCTTTCTTAGCCTTACCACCCGCGTTGCCTAACTTCCCGCCTTTTTTGGCGAGGTCGTTATTGACAGCATTGGTGCGCCAACCCGCATAGTCATTGGCCTGTTCCCAGGATACGCCCACTACGGGATAATAGCGAAAAGCCGGGAAACGCAGGTATTGGGTCACATAAGAATCATTAAACGACAATGGGCTTGCCCAAACGTTAGTATCAGGCAATGCGCGATTAACGACCTCAGCCGATGAATCACGTTGAATAGCCGACAGGTATTCGAGGTAATGAACGTTGGCAATTTCGGTTTCGTCCATATAAAACGACTGAATCGAGACCGTCCGTTCGCGGTTATCACGCGAGTTCATTACGTCTTCTTCCAGCGCACCCATCGTAAACCGGCCACCCTCAATAAAGATTAGGTTTGGCCCGCCGTTCAGCCCTTTGAATGATTTCACCTGAAAACCGTCTTTCTGGTTGTAGGCGATTCCCGTCGCCGTACTCGTTTTGCCGGGTTTCACGCTCGTCGGGTTCTTTGGCTTGCACGACGCTAAGGCAGCTACCGCCAGCAGCACCCAGGCCGCCCGTTGTAAATCCGATGGTTTAATCATTGTTTTATCAGTTGTATTGGTTCGTCGTTCGCGGTTCGTCGTTTATACCTCAGTTCGTAGTTAGTACGAACTGTAAATCACGAACTTTACTCGGTTAATGCTGTTAAAATGCGGTCCAACTCCTCTACCGAATTCACGTTTTCCTGCGTAAAAATCGGTCGTCCTTTAGCTTCTTTCAGTGAGAATATCCGGGGGGTTCTCTTGAGGTATTCAATTACCTTGCCAAAGCCCTCGGAGTTAAAGAAGGCTTCGACCGCCCGATTGTTCTCGTTAGAAACGAAGTAGCCTTTGAGAATATTATTTTTGAGCGTCAGCTTCTCCAAATGCAGCTTTTCAGCTTTCCAGCGCACGTTCACCATCTTGATCAAATTCCCGACTTCTACCGGCAGCGGCCCAAACCGATCCAGCACTTCCTGACCAAATGCTACCAATTCAGCTTCGGTTTTGAGGTCATCCAGGCGGGTGTACAACGCCAGCCGTTCCGAGATATTTTGCACGTAGCGTTCAGGAATGACCACCGGCAAATCGGTTTCGATTACCGTATCGGGCAAGCTCAGGTTGAGGTCACCGGGTTTGGTCTCGAACATATCCTTAAACTCGGTCTCGCGGAGTTCCTGCACGGTTTCATCCAAGATTTTATGGTAGGTATCAAAACCCAGATCATTGATGAATCCGCTTTGTTCGGCTCCCAGCAAATTACCCGCCCCCCGAATGTCCAGATCACGCATGGCAATTTTGAAGCCTTCGCCGAGGTCAGAGAAATCTTCGAGCGTTTGGAGCCGTTTTCGGGCATCGGTCGAAAGCGTGGACGGCGGGGGCGTGAGGAGATAACAAAACGCTTTCCGGTTCGACCGCCCTACCCTACCCCGCATCTGATGCAGGTCTGACATCCCGAAATTTTGCGCCGAGTTAATGATGATGGTATTGGCATTGGAAATATCCAGCCCTGACTCGATGATGTTGGTCGAAACCAGCACGTCGAAATCGCCTTCGATAAAGCGTGTCATTACCTTTTCGAGTTTATCGCCTTCCATCTGCCCGTGTGCTACCCCAATTCGGGCATCCGGCACGAGTCGCATCACTAAATTGCCGATACTCTCGATGTCATTTACGCGATTATGCACGAAAAACACCTGCCCGCCCCGCCGAATTTCGTAGCTGATGGCATCCCGAATCAGAGCCTCATTAAAACTATGCACCTCGGTCGTAACGGGTTGGCGATTGGGCGGGGGCGTGGCAATAACCGACAAGTCACGTGCGCCCATAAGCGAGAAGTGCAACGTGCGCGGGATAGGCGTGGCCGTTAGGGTAAGCACGTCCACCTCAACGCGCATTTCTTTGAGCCGGTCTTTGGTTTTTACGCCAAATTTCTGCTCTTCATCAATCACCAACAGACCCAAATCTTTGAATTTTATGTCTTTATTCACAATCCGGTGCGTCCCGATCAAAATATTGATGTGGCCCGACGAGACTTCTTTCAGGATTTCTTTGGTTTGGGCCGCCGTGCGGAAACGGTTGATGTAGTCAATTTTCACCGGGAAATCGCTCATCCGTTCCGAAAACGTGCGGAAGTGTTGCATCGCCAGAATGGTGGTTGGCACCAAAACGGCCACCTGCTTACCATCCGTCACAGCCTTAAACGCGGCCCGGATAGCCACCTCGGTTTTGCCGAAACCCACATCGCCACAAACAAGCCGGTCCATTGGATGCGGGCGTTCCATGTCGTCCTTCACGTCGTTAGTGGCTTTGGCCTGATCGGGGGTGTCTTCGTACATGAACGATGATTCGAGTTCGACCTGCAAAAAACTGTCACGGCTAAACTGAAACCCCGACGATGTCCGGCGTTTGGCATAGAGCGCAATGAGTTCACGGGCAATGTCTTTAACCTGTTTCCTGACCCGCGATTTTTTGTTTTCCCACTCCTGCGAACCCAATTTACTCATCAACGGCGGGCCACCTTCTTTGCCGCTGTATTTGGCGATTTTGTGCAGGCTGTGAATACTGACGAGCAGAATATCATTGTCGCGGTAAATGAGCCGGATGGCTTCCTGCACCCCATCGCCAACCGGCACCCGTTCTAACCCCGCAAACCGCCCGATGCCGTGATCAATGTGCGTCACAAAATCGCCGGGTTGCAGCGTTTTGAGTTCGCGCAGAGTCAGGGCCTTTGACTTAGAAAACTTGTCCTGAACCTTGTATTTGAAATATCGGTCGAAAATTTGATGGTCAGTGAAGAGAACAATTTTCATCGTTTCGTCCGTAAAGCCTTCGCGCAGGCCGATGTTGAGCGGCTGAAATTTCAGTTTCGGGTCGAGTTCGTCAAAAATCACCCGGAGCCGTTCGAGTTGCTTCTGTGACTCGGCGGCAATGATATTGGTAAAGCCCTTCGATTGATTTTCGGCCAGATTGTCCACCAATCGCTTAAAGTCTTTGTTAAACGCGGGCTGTATTTTCGACGGATAGCTGAGCTTATTTTCGGTCTTGAAATAGACCTTCCGCCCAAACTCCACCGTCCGCATCTCCTTCAACTGATTCAAAAATGACCGGCGCGTCTCGAACAAATCCGTCGGGTCCATCACTACTTGCACCCCGCCTTTGCCGCCAATTGTGGCCTCGAAACTCTGCTCAACTTTCTCGAAACAGGTCTCGATTATTTCGAGCGTGAACTCCACATCTTTGGCCCAAACGGTGGCAGTCTTGGGCAGAAACTCCAAAAATGGCTGCCTGATTTCCTGCGTAAGTTTGGTTTGAATGTTCGGGATGATGTTCACAAACTCGGCATCGCCCGTCGAAAGCTGCGTTTCGGGGTTAAACGTGCGGATGCTTTCGACCTCATCATCAAACAGATCAATGCGGTACGGAAACTCGCTGGCAAACGAAAACACGTCAATAATGCCGCCCCGGACCGAAAACTGCCCCGCTTCGTACACAAAATCGGCCTTCTCGAACTCGTAGCTATTGAGCAACTCAGCCACGAAACTCACGTCAAGTTTTTCGCCCTTCCGCACCGTGAGCGTGTTGGCCGTCAGCGACCGTTTGTTGATTACCTTCTCTGACAACGCTTCCGGGTAGGTCACGAGCAAAACCCCGGCTTTGGGCGCGGGGTTGAGTTTGTTCAGCACCTCGGCCCGCATCAGGACGTTGGCATTTTCGACTTCTTCGTACAGGAACGGTTTCTTGTACGACATCGGGAACAGCAGCACTTCGGCCCCGCTCCCGGTTGCGCCGATGAGGTTTTGCAGGTCATTAAAAAAGTAAGATGCCTCGTCGCGTTCGGTCAGGATAAACAGGTGCGTGCCGCCCGTGAGTTGGTGCAATGCTGCCGCCACCACGGCATCTACGCTGCCCTGCATTCCCTTGATCTGGAGCCGCAAAAGGTCATCGGTTTTGCGGGTAAGCGGCTCGGCGAGGAGTTTTATGAACGAATCGTCGGTATATAGTTTGAGTAAATCGGCTGGTTTCATCAGTCAGGTTGAATGCGCGGCACGAACGCCAAAAACCGCAGAAGGGGTTCTTCGGCGGTTATAAAAGCAACAGAGCGGGGCAGGGTTTTGTTCGGGGTTCCGGGACTGTTTTGACCATCTGCCGGTTATATTTGCTCATTGCCGACTCCGTAAGAAATTGATTGATGGACAGCCCGTATTACGATTTCACTGCGTCTGACGATGCAACCGTGTTTTGGTTTGAGAGTATCTGGCAAGATGACGTTATCAAGAAGCAAATTAAAATTTCGGCCACGTCAATCCCGAACTTTTATGCGTTGGCATTAGTAGATTTGATGGCCGATGGCTCATTGAGCGACGTGAACCGCCCCCGGCACGGCAATGTTGAGAAGGTACTGGCAACGGTACTACAAACCATGTTGGTTTTTATGGACAAGCATCCCGATTCAACCATATTCTTTATGGGCAGTACGCCTGCCCGAACGCGCCTTTATCAGATCGCAATTCAGCGAGAGTTAGAGTCGGCGGAGTCTATATTCAGCATACAAGGGCTTATTAAAGGCTCATTCTATGATTTTCAACCAGGAAATCAATATGAAGGGTTTGTTGTAACTCGCAAAACAAGTAGATTAATACGATGAAAACAGCCGAAAAAACACAAAAACCTGGTGCTGTTAAGAAGCAACTCGGCCAATATAAGACACTTGATGAAGCCGCAGCCGCCAAAGTAAAACAAGCGGAACAACTGTTGGCAACCGTTGATTGGAGTACATTTAAAAAGTAAGCAGAGCGGCTGGTTTCATCGGTCAGGGGATGGCCGGGCCATTCAAGCATGGTGCAGACAGTGGTGGATATTGACGGGATTCTGGCGTTTATTCACCCTGAATAGGGCGATGGCGACGACAGCAAGAGCGTTTCGGCAGCCACAAACTGGTTTGGCGGCAGCAAAACCCAGATTCCCAACCGTTGGCGCGAAGCCTCGGCCCTGAGCTATGCCGGAAAACAAACCGCCCCTACCCTATTTCTGAACAGTGCAGAACCCCGAATGCACGCCGGGCGCGATGATTTCATGGCGAAAGTAAAGCCGTTCGGGATTTATACGGAGGTGTATGAGTTTGCCGGTGCGCCACACTCGTTCTGTCTGTTTCACCCCTGGTTGGAGCCAACAGTGCAGCGAATCGAACAATTTTTGGGTAAAGTTCTGGGAGAGAAATAGCACCGTCTTACGCTACATCCTCAAACCCAATTCCTTCTTTTTCAAGTACTTGCCGTATGCGCGGGCTATCCTGAAACACAATAACCAATTCTTTAGAGTCGGTCAGTTCATCGGCTTCCACCCATTTCCAGTCTTCGGCAGTGGCATCGAGCATATTTAACACCGATCCAAATTTAGCCGGGTCGCGTTCGCGGGCAACGAGGTCAGTTGTATTCGTGAAATACAGCACAATACGCTCATCATCAAGCCATTGCAAATCATTCAGCGCGTCGTTGAGCGCATCGAGGTTAAAGCCAAAATCGGGGATTTCCAGGACATCGGCCATTTCCTGATAAAACTGCCGGAGGGTATTGGCTTTCTGCCCATCTATGTGGGCCACAAACCAATCGGCAAAGCGGTCGGCAAGTTGATTTTCGGATGCGGCAACGATAAAATTCATAGTGGGTTAGTTTTGTACTTCGGTGAAGGTGTTATAGTGGTCATTCGTAAACCAGGCGCGACCATCGGAGCCGGTAATAAGCCGTTCTGTTCCCCGGTTTCGGCCTCGTTGTTTGGGGTTTACGTCCCATTCCTGGTAGGCAATTCGTCGGCCCGAACCGTCTTGCCGGGGCAGATGATTCTCAAAATTCCCGAATCGCCGACCACCCACGTATCCATTTTGCGGCTGTCCGTGCTGCCGGATGTAAGTCAGCACGTCATAAACTTTCGGGGGAATGTTGCCCGGTGGCGAAACCGTTTGCTGATTGTCCCGAAAATGTCCCCGTTGATCGCGGTTGCGGTGCTTTCTATACTGTTTTTTTTCTGTATCCTGACTCTGTAGACTCTCGTTAGGCTGCTCAAAACCAGCCGATTGTTGACTTTGCTGGCGCGTATCGGTCTGGCAGGAAAAATTTATTGAGCCAAGAAACAGCAGAAAAGCAAAGGACAGAAAGAATCTCATGAGACTACAAATGACTGCGGACTTCAAGTGTGCGTTACTTAATTCAGCGAAAACAACGGAATCCGGGCGGCCACCATGTTATGAAACATAAGCTCGGTAATGTCGGGGGTCATGTATTTGATGAGCGGAAAATCGGCGATGGCTTCGTAAATCTCCAGTTCCGAATCAGCTTTCATGATGCACCACAATTTAGAACGGTCAATAGATAATGAATAGGATAAGATGCGGCCCTGTTCCATCAACTCATTGATTTTCAGGCGTTGCGCCGGTATTCGGCGCATAAAATAGTCGTCCATCTCGGCGATGTCGAACTCAATCATAAACTGGCTCATCTGGTTGTATTGCTATGCGAGTAGCGAATTAACAACGCTCAACTCGTCTTCGTTGATAGAATGTGGAAAATTCGGGTAAAGTTTCATCGTCACGCTGGCTCCGAGACGTTCAAATACGGCGGCAGATTCTTCAACACGGGTCTTCGGAATGTGCGAGTCGCGGTCGCTACAGCCCAGAAAGACGGGCGTTTGGGCCAAATCGCCGTCATAGTTTCGGGGCGTTTCGGGCGGGCCAATCAAGCCGCCACTCAGCCCAAAAACTCCGCCATAAATCGTGGCGTTACGGGCCACAAATTCCAGCGTCAGGCAAGCCCCCTGCGAGAAACCAAGCCAGTAAATCTGCGTGGATTTGATGTTATAATCAGCTTGCAGGCGTCCGTGAAGGCTTCCCAGCACTTCCAGAGCCGACGATAACGCCGGTTCGTTTTCGGCCATCGGAGCCATAAACGAATACGGATACCACGTGTTTCCGGTGGCTTGCGGGGCCACAAACGCAAAACCGGGCGCGTCGAGGTGTTGCCGTAGTGACAGCATATCCTGCGCCGAACTGCCCCGGCCATGAACCAGAATCATCACTTTTTTGGCTTCTGTCAGGGGGAGACCGGCAGTGACAAAATTATTGGGATTGTGTATCATGGTTCTTTATTTTACCCTAATCACCGGCAAACCTGCTTCAATCTGCGCCCGGCGCGGCTCAATCCATTCGGGTAGTTTCAGGTTTTGGCCCAGTTCAGAGATTGGTTCGTCAATGGCAAAACCGGGCGGGTTGGTGGCAATCTCAAACAAGATACCGCCCGGCTCCCGGAAATAAATGCTGTGAAAATAGTTGCGGTCAAGCACCGGAGTCGGGTTAAACCCAGCCTCGACAACCTTCTCCCGAATGACTAACTGCGTTTCGTCATTATCGGTCGAAAAGGCCACGTGATGCACCGATCCCGCGCCCTGCAACGCCCGTGTATCATTGGCAGCGTGTTGCACATCCACGTAGTTACCAGGACTACCAACCCCGGCCCTGAACCGGAACCGACCGTTTTCCTCCGCTACCAACTCATGATTCATTACCTCGGTGAGCAGTTGGATCGTGCGGTCGGTTTTGAACTCGTTCAGTTCAACCGTATGAAACCCACGCACAGCAAACTCTGCCGGAATAGCACCGCCGGTCCAGCCGGTTCGGGTATCGTCGTCGTTAGCCACGAGTTCGACACCGGCCCCGTCGAAGTCCTCAAAGCGGAGGTAGGTTTCGTCGAAGCGTTTGTGTGGCCCGGCGTAAGCGATGTTAAATTGGTGGAGCCGGTCAATCCAGAAACTCAGCGAATTGGTCGGAATCGAGAAGGCGGTATAGGTCAGTTGTCCCCCACCCTTTCGGCCACGCGGCAAATTTCCGTACGGGAAAAACGTCAGAATCGTGCCGGGCGAACCCGTTTCATCGCCGTAGTACAGGTGATACACATCGGGCGCGTCAAAGTTGATGGTTTTTTTGATGAGCCGCAGACCGAGAATTCCAGTGTAATAATCCACGTTGCGCTGGGCATCGCCCGCAAGCGTTGTAACATGGTGCAGGCCGTTGATGAGTGTTTCCATGATGATGATCGTATTATTTGATGTATATACAGTTAATTTTGGATAGAAGTTCAGGAAATTTACGGTCTGGAACTATGTCATAAAATGCTTAGTTACGCCATCACTAATCTAAAGGGGTGCCTTAATACAACGGGCTGAGATTATACCCATTGAACCTGCCCAGGTAATGCTGTGGAAGGGAAGAGAGTCGGCAACAGTGCCGCAATCATCATTTTTTATTTAACCTAACCGTAGGTTGGCCCCTTGCCTATCGTGACCGTTTTCTGTCATGAAAAACGCTACGACGTACTTTACAGTGACCAACAACCAATGGTCGGTTATCAGCCATCGCGGGATTACCCTGCTATTACTCCTGTTTTTTTCGCCTGTTGTCTTCGCGCAGTTTTCGCTCTCCGGCACCGTGCGCGATGCCGGCGGTAGCACATTGCCCGGCGCGGCTGTGACCATCGACAGCACTCAACGCGGCACGTTCACAGATGCTTCGGGGCAGTTTCGATTCACCAATTTGACACGTGGGCCGGTGTCGTTACGGATTTCATTATTGGGGTTTGAATCAAACACTAAAACCGTTCAACTATCAGATAATCAAGCGGAAACATTCCTTCTAAGCCGTAGTTTAACGGTGTTAGACGAAGTAGTCGTCAGCGCAACGCGGGCCAATCAGAAGACCGCAATTGCTTACACCGACCTTACCCGGCGCGATTTGGTAAAACAGAATCTCGGACAGGACATTCCGTTTCTGCTCAATTTTACGCCCTCCGTTGTTACGACTTCTGATGCCGGAGCGGGCGTTGGCTACACCGGGATTCGTATTCGCGGTTCTGATGCGACGCGAGTCAATGTAACGGTTAACGGTGTTCCCTATAACGATGCCGAATCGCAGGGGACGTTTTGGGTCAATATGCCCGACTTTGCCTCGTCGGTAAACAGCATACAGATTCAGCGGGGAGTTGGTACTTCAACCAACGGCGCGGGGTCGTTTGGCGGAACCGTAAATGTGCAGACTAACACGCTCGAAAAGCAGCCATACGCTGAAACAAACCTCTCGGCGGGGTCTTTCAACACCCGAAAAATGAACGTACTGGCCGGTACTGGCCTCCTGAAAAATCGTTGGGTGGTAGATGCACGGCTCTCGAAAATCACGTCAGACGGGTTTATTGACCGGGCCTTCTCAAACCTGAAATCGTTTTATGTATCAGGCGGATACTATACTGACAAAAGTTTTTTGCGGCTGAATATCTTTTCGGGGCAGGAACAGACGTATCAAGCCTGGAACGGCGTACCGGAAAACCTTCTGAAAACCAACCGGACGTTTAATGCCTTCACCTACGATAATCAGACCGATAACTACCAGCAAGACCACTATCAACTTATCGGCTCGCACGAACTCAGCAAGCGGTGGCGGCTCAACGGGGCGTTGCACTACACCAAAGGGCATGGCTATTACGAGGAATTTCGGCCCGAACAACCGTTAGAAAACTATGGTCTGCAACCCATCACCATCCGCGATTCGGTGATTACCAGCACTGATTTGGTTCGACGGCAGTGGCTCGATAATGATTTCTACGGCGGTGTTTTCTCCCTCGATTACAACAACTTCGGGCGGCTCACGGCCAACATCGGCGGGGGCTGGAATCGCTATACGGGCAAGCATTACGGCGAGATTGTCTGGGCGCAGTATGCCAGCAACGGCAATATTCGGCACCGGTACTACGACAACGACGCGGCCAAAACCGATTTTAATCTGTACGCCAAAGCCTTTTATCAATTTCTTCCCCGGCTCAACGGCTACGTGGATATGCAAATCAGAACGGTGGATTACTCGTTCTTAGGTTTCGACAACGCGGCCCGAAACGTACAGCAACAGGCTAATCTGGTGTTTTTCAACCCAAAAGCGGGCCTGACCTACACCATCAACGACCGTAGTTTGGTTTATGCCTCGTTTGGCGTAGGCAACAAAGAACCCAACCGCGACGACTACACGCAGTCGAGTGCAGCCAGCCGCCCCAACCCCGAAACGCTGCTTGATTACGAAGCCGGATTCAAGACCCAAACCCGGCGTTTGGCATTTTCGGCCAATCTGTACTGGATGCAATACCGGAATCAATTAGTGCTGTCGGGCAAGATTAACGAAGTCGGGAATTACAACCGGATCAATATTCCGGTCAGTTATCGGCGGGGCCTTGAATTAGAAGCGGGCTGGCTGATTACCAAGCTCTTACATTGGAACGTGAACGCGACAATCAGCCAAAACCGTGTGGATAACTTCACCGAATATGTGGATAACTATGATTCAGGCGGGCAGCAAGCCATTCAGCACATACGAACCGACATTGCATTTTCACCGAATTTGATTGTTGGCTCACAACTCTTATTTACACCCCGGAAGGGGCTGGAACTGGCTCTGCTCTCGAAATACGTGGGGAAACAGTATTTAGACAACACCCAAGACGAAGCCCGCAAGCTGAATGGTTACTTTGTGAACGACCTCCGGCTGATTTACACCCTGAAACCGCGCCTATTTAACGAGATTGCGTTTACCGTTTTGCTTAATAACGCGCTGAATTATCGCTATGAATCAAACGGTTATACGTTCAGCTATGTGGCCGAAGGTAAGTTATCCACAGAAAACTACTATTATCCACAAGCGGGCCGGAATGTGTTGATTGGCGTTCGGGTGCGGTTTTGATACATTTGCCCGTTACCCACCTTGTAACGGATTAATTGATGGACGGCCCGTATTACGATTTCACTGCATCAGACGATGCAACTGTGTTTTGGTTTAAGAGTACCAATGGCGACAAAATCATAGAAAAAGAGGTTCGCTATACGGCCACTTTCTTACCAGATATGTATTCATTGGCTTTGGTGGATGTGCTATCCGACGGAACAGTGAGCGATGTGTCAAGACCTCGTCAGGGTGATGTTGAGAAGGTTTTGGCAACAGTAATCCAAACAATACACACGTTTTTAGCTACCCGACCCACTGCTACCGTCGCTTTTGCGGGTAGCACGGATGCACGAACCCGGCTCTACCAAATTGCTATTGTTCGGGAATTAAGCAAAGTCGAGTCTGCGTTTGTCTTGCAAGGCTACTTAAATGGCGCATTTGAAAATTTTGTACCGGGTACCGTTTATGCTGCTTTTGCCATACGTTTAAAACAATCAAAATCATGAAAACAGCTATTTCTTCAAAAAAACGACCTGTAATCAAGTCGGAAACGCCAAAAAATTATAAATCAGGCAAAGAAGCGGGGGAAGCAAAGGCACGGCAAATTGAAAAACTATTTGACGGGGCTGACTGGACTACGTTCAAGAAGTGAATAGGACTGTGTATAAATGATCATGTTTCCCGCCATGAATCAAACGGTTATACGTTCAGCTATGTGGCCGAAGGTAAGTTATCCACAGAAAACTACTATTATCCACAAGCGGGCCGGAATGTGTTGATTGGCGTTCGGATAAGAATCTAATTCAGATTATCGCCCCGCAACGCCCGGAACCGTTTGCGGGCTTCGACAACGTGAATACTGCCCGGAAAATCAACTAACACTTTCTGGTATAGTTTCATGGCTTCGGGTTTGTCTTTGAGTTTCTCCTCGGTGATGGTTGCCAGCAAAAACAAAGCATCGTCGCCGAGGATGTCGGTGCTGAATTTCTCATTGATCGTTTTCAGGTCTTTCAACCCGGCCTCCACCCTACCCTGTTTCAGATACGTGTTGGCCCGGAGCCATAGCACTTCATCGGTCAGCGAGTGGTCTGGATACTTTATCAACAGTTTACCGAGGTTATCCACAGCTTTATCCACCTGATTCTGAAACAGTAAGAGGTCAGCGGCAGCGTAATCGCGCATGGCGGCTTCGGTGCTGTCGAGGCCGGTATTGTCCTGAATAATCAGGCTGAGTTGGCCTGCATCATTGGCAATTTCGCGAGTGGTTGCCATCTTCAAAATGTCGAGAATGTCCTTTGCAGCCGCAAAATCGCCTTTATAGTACTGCAATTTGGCGTTTTTAAGTTTGGCTTCGTAACCCAGCAAATCATCTTTCTGCGATTTCTCGACTTGCTGATACAACAGCGTCGCTTCCCAGGGTTCGCCTTTCAGCAGGTAAATATCGCCCTTATCTAATTTGCACTTGTCCACAAAGTTGCGGTCGGCCTGCCCGATTTGGGTGGCTAAGTCCAGCACAGAAATGGCCGTGTCGGGTTTGTTTAAGTAACTGGCGTACAGACTCGAAATGCTGCGGAGAGCATCAATGGTTTTGGCGTTGTTGCCCACTTCCTGCAACACTTTTCGGTAATCGCCGATGAGTTTTCTGACTTCAACCGTATCAACGGGATAGGTGTTGCGGGTTTGTTCTTCGCGGGCTTTGATAATTAGCCGACGCGCCGAGGCATAGTACGGCCCCTGTGGATAACTCTCCGAAATGTACTCAAACGCTGTGGCGGCAACCTTGTATTCTTTGTTGAGCATTGCCAGATTACCGAAATCAAATACCCGTCGCCCGTCGAGTTTGCTACGTTTGTCAATTGATTTTTCGAGCGTCAGAGCCTTGGTAAATTTCTGTTTCTGCACCGTGTACCATATCAGTAACTCGTTGTAATACAGTTCGTTGGGTTTGGCTTGGATCAGTTTATAAATGGCGGCTTCCAGCGCGGGTTCGTCTTTGGTATCCATCAACCCTTTCAACGCCATCAAGGTCGTTTCGCGTTTGGTCTCGGGCAAACCGGCGTTGATGGCTTCGATGATGAATTTCTCGGTGTCGCCCGTACCTCGATACAACGTACTAAGTTCTTCGCTGTATGCCATTGGTTCATTGGCCGTAATTCGGGCGGTTTCCAGCGTTTTGATGGCCCAGCGTGGTTCCTGTGCATCGGAGAAGGCCGTTGCCGCCCTTTCTAAGCGCACCACCGACGATTTTGCTTTTTGCAAAGCTGTCTCAAAATAACGCGGGGCCAGAGTGGTGTCGGCATTCGACCGGGCCAGCGACCCCGACAGTATGGCGTAAAAAACGGCGTTGTCGTCGTCTTTGCCCGCCAGCCGGTCAAGCACCTTGCGGGCTTCGTCGGGCTTGTTGAGTTTTTTCATACAGTCCGCGTAGTTCTGCGCCACCGTCGCACTGAATCCCTGCCGGAGGGCTTTGGCATATTCCACAACGGCCTTGTCACACTCGCCGTTTTTAAAATACGCATCGCCCAGCGTTGCCGCCGACTGCGCCAGTGCCGTACTGCCCACCAGTAGTGTCGCCCAAAAAAGAAGAATCGTTTTCATCATGTCTCTACACAGCTTGCGCCCCGTTGGGGCCTTCCTGGCAAATTTGCCGTATTTCAATTAACGCACTGAAGTCCCGTTCAAAGCAATCCGGGTATTCACAAAACAATCCACAATCCTTTTTATTTTTCTATAATCTTCTTTTTTAAAATAAAGCATCAAACAACATATTAGGGCAGTGGACAAGTGGACAACTTTTTCTTAACATCTTCTTAACATTACTTCCTGGAGTTATCCAGTATTATCAACAACCCAACCCAGTATTATCCACAACATAAGTCTCTGACTATTAAATAATTAACATAATGTTGATAACATTTTAGGTTGTATTGTGGGTATGTCAACAACTCTTATCAACACCAAAACCGACTGTTAGCTTGTGGATAGTGGTGGAGAACCCTGGCTTTATGCACACTTGGTGCGGCTTACCTTTGCCAATGTGAACAGCCCGTTAAGTTATCCACCATCTGCCGGATCACTATACACCAGCTATGCACACTGAACAGGGATATACACAGAGTTATCCACATCCCCACGTCAGACCCTGAAAAGCCGGTTATTACAGGCTATTTTGGTACTTTTGAAGAAACCTTGCAGAAAGTTACCCCTGCGTTTCAGTTAGTTTAAGGTTCGGGGTTTGTATTTTGATACAAAATTTACGCGCCACCCGGTGTTTATTAACAACCCCAAACCCCGAATTACTTAATAATGAACGTTTTACTCATTGGCTCTGGTGGGCGCGAACACGCAATGGCCTGGAAACTCAAACAAAGTCCGCTCTGCGATTCCTTGTTTGTGGCTCCTGGTAATGCCGGTACCCACGCACTTGCTACCAATCTGAGCATTAACCATACCGATTTTGCGGGATTGGCTGTTGCTATTAAGCAATACAACATTGACCTCGTAATTGTTGGGCCAGAAGAGCCACTCGTGAAGGGATTGGTTGATTTTTTGCGCCAGAAACCTGATTTGAAACACCTTCGTATTGTTGGCCCTGATGCTGCAGGGGCGCAGTTAGAAGGCAGTAAAGATTTCTCGAAGGCGTTTATGGCCCGGCACAACATCCCAACGGCCCAGTCGAAAACATTCTCCGCCGAAACAATGGCCGATGGCTTGGCTTACTTAGATACCCATGCCCTGCCCATTGTGCTGAAAGCCGACGGGTTGGCCGCCGGGAAAGGCGTAATTATTGCCGAAACTCTCGCCGAAGCCAAAACCACGCTGCGTGAAATGCTGATTGATAACGCTTTTGGCGAAGCAGGCAGTAAAGTGGTAGTGGAGCAGTTTTTGCGAGGCATCGAACTTTCGGTATTTGTGCTGACCGATGGTGTGAACTATAAGATTCTGCCCGAAGCCAAAGATTACAAACGGATTGGCGAGGGTGACACCGGCCCCAATACGGGCGGCATGGGCGCGGTGTCGCCGGTGGTGTTTGCCACAAAACAGTTTTTGCAAAAAGTAGAAGAGAAGGTAGTGAAGCCAACGTTGGCCGGGTTGCAGGAGGAAGGCATCAGGTACGTGGGCTTTATTTTTATCGGGCTGATGAACGTCAAAAGTGAGCCTGTGGTGATTGAATACAACGCCCGGATGGGAGACCCCGAAACGGAAGTGGTGTTACCGAGAATCCAGACTGATTTTATAGAATTGATGGTAGCCGCTGCCGATGGCGAACTCGATAAGGTGACGCTGACCGTCTCGCCACAGACTGCGGTAACAACGGTGGTAGTGTCGGGCGGGTATCCGGGGGCTTACGAAAAAGGCAAACCCATCGTTGACTTAGATACGGTTGAGGATGTGCTGACGTTTCACGCCGGCACGAGTACCGTAAATGATTCGGTTATTACCAACGGTGGGCGGGTTTTGGCACTCACGGCGTTGGCAAATTCATTGGAGAATGCCGTTCGGAAGTCGCAGGAAGCGGCCCGGATGGTGCAATTTGAGGGTAAGCAGTACCGGAAAGACATCGGTTTAGACCTGCTCCGGTATCAAGATTAGTGGCAACTCGCCACCGACAACTAACCACTAAAAAGATATGAGCTGCAAATCATGTGCGGTCGGGGGCTGCGGCTCGCGGCAAAGCGATACGGGTGACACAACAACAAAAACATCGGGCTGTGGCTCGGCGGGGGGCTGCTCAACGGGCGGCTGCAACAAACTGAACTCGTTTGACTGGTTGAGCGATATGGGAATGCCCGGCGCACAACGGTTTGATGTGGTGGAGGTGAAATTTAAGGGCGGACGCAAAGAATATTTCCGCAACGTGCATCAGTTAGACCTTATCACCGGTGATTACGTGGCCGTTGAAATGCCGACCGGATACCACCTCGGCGCGGTTTCTATGCAGGGCGAACTCGTGCGGCTTCAACTCAAAAAGCGCAACCTGAAAGCCAACGACGATATGAAAGTTGTGTTGCGGCAGGCTACGCCCAAAGACTCGGAAAAACACGAACAGGCCGTAAACCGCGATTTGCCCACGCTTTACCGGGCGCGGGAAGTGGTGCGCAACCTGAAACTGAACATGAAACTATCGGACGTGGAGTTTCAGACCGATGGCTCGAAGGCAACGTTTTACTACTCGTCAGAAGACCGGGTTGACTTCCGGGAGTTGATAAAAATGCTCGCCGGTGAGTTTAAGGTGCGCGTCGAGATGAAGCAGATTAGTCTGCGGCAGGAGGCAGGGCGCATCGGCGGCATCGGCTCGTGCGGGCGCGAGCTGTGCTGCTCAACGTGGCTGACGGATTTTAAAAACATCACGACTTCGGCGGCCAAATACCAGAATCTGTCACTGAATCCGGCCAAGCTGTCGGGCCAATGCGGGCGGTTGAAGTGTTGCCTGAACTACGAATTAGATACTTACGTGGATGCCCTGCGTGATATTCCGACGATTGAAAAGCCGTTAGAAACGCAGAAAGGCCGGGCGTGGCTCCAGAAAACCGACATCTTCCGCAAGATTATGTGGTTTGGCTACAGTTCAGAAACCACCTGGCACCCCTTGCCGATCTCGCGTGTGCTGGAGATTGTAGAACTCAACAAGCAGGGCGTTATTCCCGAATCGTTTGAACTATTGGCTCCGATGCCGGAGAAGCGGGAACCCGTTAAGATGGCCGATTTGAATAGTGATCTGGATCAACTCGATAAGAAATACGCTATTAAAACGAGTAGCGGCAAGAAGAAAAAGAAAAAATTCCGGTCAGGCGGAGCCGGGCCGGAACGGAATTAACGTGTTGTGAATCAATGCCCAATCTTGCGGGCCATCGCTTTCGTAACTAAAATAAGCAGCCCCCGGCTGGCGTTCGGGCCGTACATCGTTACGGCCCGTTTTGCGTCTATCGGGGTTACGGTTGAAATGTCCGCCTTTTTTAGCTTTTTCACCTGTGCCAGCGTTGCCACCGAGCCGTCAATCACGATGGTTGGCGAGCCGGTCAGTTGTGATTTAAGCCAACCGGGGGCGGCTTTTAACACGGCAGAATCCTGCTTCGGAAAATTGCTGTGGGCAGCATCGAGCGGGCCGTCGGGGATAATAGCCGGGATTTGCTGGCTGCCCTGCACCGACCGTTGGTAGCTTGGCGGAGCCTGCATCGTGGCTAATTTCTGGCGGGGCGTTGTGGTGGGTGCCTGGCCGAGAGCAATATGGCTCAACAGCAAAAAGGCAATTGAAAAAAAGGCGTTCATCGTATTTGTTGTTTACTACGGTTGGATGCCCGAATACGGCCCAGGGTTTAACCACCAATCGCTATTTGACAGAGAGGGCTTTTTCGAGGATGCTAATCAACGGTTTCCCCTCTGATTGGCTGGCACGTGGTGGGTTCGCGCTGTAAAAAGCACCGTTGCGGTCAATCACAAAATAAGCCGGGATACCGTTAATATCGTAGGCTTTGGCAACGGGGTCGCTCCAGGCACCGGGTGCCAGAACGTGCGTGCCGGTGATCTCGTTTTTCTGGATGGCATCGAGCCATTTCTGGCGGTCTTTTTCAGCATCTATGGATATGTACAAAAAAACGATGTCCGAATTTCCGGCGAAGTGTTCTTTCACCTTTTTCGATGGCTTCATCTCGGCAATGCACGGCCCGCACCAATGCGCCCAAAAATCTAAATACACCACCTTTCCGGCGTAATCGCTCAGATTTACGGTTTTTCCTTCTGCGGTTTTAAGTGTAAACGGGAAAGCCGGTTTCCCGGCAGCAAAGGCCAACTTTTCGGTGTACTTCGTTTTGAGTACAGCCGAATACTGGCTCTGAGGATAAAGCCGCAGATAGTTATCATATTGTTCCTGCGACGATTTGTTAATACCCTGATAAGACAGGTTCTGAAATAAATCGCTGGCAAGAATCCGTTCGGCAATTTTACCCTTCAATATACTCTGTTGAAAAATAGAATGGTTAGACCAATTATCTGATCCAGAGCCAGTTAGTTGATTAATATCGGTAAATAGCAGTCGGCTGAGAGAGCCGAGATAGCTAACGTAATAATCGGCCAGGGCCAGCGTATCGTTTTGGGCAGGCATCTTATACAGAAACTCGCGCTGCTTAGCCGTGAGGCTACTCAAACTTACTTTTTCGCCTTTCATTTGTGCTTCCTGAATGGGAGAAAACCGATAACTGTTTACCATTCCCAACAAATCGGCTTGCCAGATTTTGTGAAAAAGCGGAGTAATTTTTGGTCGCCATGTTTCGAGAATTTCTAACTTGACCCGCTCAATGGTATCTAAAAATGCATACTGTTGGTTAAGAGGAAATTTGCGATTTTCGTAGGCTTTATTGCCCCAATTGCGTTTCTCGTCGGCTTCCCGGTAATCGGCCACGTAATAATTAAATTTCTCGGCGTTTTTGCCTGAAAAAATCAGCGTCGGCCAGAAGTTTTTGGCATCAACGGTCATCGAAATATCGTCGCCCGGTTCTAAAATCCAGGTATTTAAGCTGACCGCCGTTTCGTCGGGGCCGTGCGAAAAATTCAGACGTGTAATCGGGTTGGCGGTTGTTTTCAGCACAAACGAGTTGTCGGCGGCAAGCGGCAGTGTGATGGTTTCGCCCCGATAATCGAGTTCACCGCGTGTTAGGTTAATCGAAACCGAACGAGATAGTGGGTTGCTGATTTTACCCCGAAACACGACGTTTGGCGATTCCTGAGCCAGCAATGGCGAAACAGCCAGTACGCTCATTAACAGGTAGATAAGGCAGGATTTCATTGGATTTTTCGGGTTTTAGAGCGTTTACAGGCATAACGTTTTCTGCACTAAAACCCATATAAAAAACTGCCGTTTATCTGTTTGGCTGCGACCGTCGTTATTTTTGCACAAACGTATAAACGCATGAAAACCCCCGGCTGGCTCTTGCTGCTGTTGATTGGCCTGTTGGCCTGTGACTCAAAAAACACGGTTTATTCTGAGTATGAAGACATTCCTGATGGCAAGTGGTACGAAAATCACGAGCCGACGTTTACGTTTACCATAAAAGACGCATCGGTTCCGTATAATCTGTCATACAACCTCCGTAACAGTTTGTCGTATCCGAACTACAACCTGTATCTGACTCGCTACCTGACCGATTCAGCGGGCCACGTTCTGGAGTCGCGGTTAGACGAACTGTTGCTCACAGACGCAAAAACGGGTAAGCCTAATGGCGATGGGCTGGGTGATATTTTTGACCATAAGGTGCTGATTAAACAGAACTATCGGTTTCCGAAACCGGGTCAATATTCGTTTCGGGTGAAACAATATATGCGGCAAAACCCGCTGCCCGATGTACTCAGCGTGGGATTAACGGTTGAGAAAAGTGGAAACTGAAAAAGTCGTTCTTACCTTTCGGCATGGAAAATTTTCTGCCCCTCTTCCCCCTCAATCTCGTTGTGTATCCGGGCGAAGACCTCAACCTGCATATTTTTGAACCGCGCTACCGGCAGTTGGTCAATGAATGTGTGACCGACGAAAAAACGTTTGGCATTCCCACGTTTATTGACAATAAATTGCCTGGCTTTGGCACTGAAGTTCGCATAACAACGCTCCACAAACGCTACGATGACGGGCAGATGGACATCAAAACCAAAGGTGTGGGCGTTTTCCGGCTCGTGAATTTCGAGAATCCAGTGCGTGGCAAACTATACGCCGGGGGCGAGGTTGAGCGCATTAGTTTAGACGACTCGTTCAGCGCACACACCGACCAACTCATCGAAAAACTGGATCGTTTGTACAGTCTCCTGCAAATCGAAGCCGATTATGACGTTGCCTTACCAAATTTGTCGTTTCGGGTGGCGCACAAAGTCGGGCTGTCGGTTGAGCAGGAATACGAACTGTTGACGATGGACACCGAATCGGGGCGGCAGTTGTTTTTGGTGAGCCACCTCAACAACGTGATTCCGGTGGTGGCCGAGATGGAGCGCACCAAGCAGCGAATCCGCATGAACGGCCACTTCAAGAATTTAGATGCGTTGAATTTTTGACCACTGATTACACTGATTCTGTGATTTACGCTGATTAATAAAAAATCTGTGTGAATCCGCAACATCTGCGTCATCCGCGTTCTATAATCCCCAGTTGCGCTTCCAACGCTTTAATCTTGGCATTGGCATCGGCTAATTTCTGGTGTTCGCGTTCGATAATGTCGGGTTTGGCATTGGCGACGAATTTCTCGTTGGCGAGTTTTTTCAGCACCGAATCGCGGAAACCAACCTGATAATCAAGGTCTTTCTGCACCGCTGCGCGCTCCTGCTCCGGGTCAACGTCGCCCACGATGTCCACAAAGAACTCGTCGCCCTTCACCACAAACGACGCTCCCCTACTCTTCTCAGCCACGTACTGAATCGGGCTAACGTTTGCCATTTTTTGCAGTAGGCTTTCGATTGGCTTATACCGGCTCGTGTCGGTGGTTTTAATGGCAAGCGGCAGGGCGACTTTCGGCGATAACCCTTTGCTGTTCCGCAGGTTTCGGATGGTTGAAATGACCTCGAACAGCCGGTCAAAATCGGCCATGATTTGCCCGTCAACGGGTCCGGCAACCGGGAAACGGGCCACGCAAATGCTGCTGCCAGGTTCGCGGTGGCGGATGTCCTGCCAGATTTCTTCACTGATAAACGGCATAAACGGATGCACCAGCGTCATCAGCTTCTCGAAAAAATCAATCGTTGCGTCGTAAGTATCTCGGTCAATCGGTAGCGACGTGTTGGCTTCCGTATCGTAAGCAGGTTTGATAAGTTCGAGATATTGGGCGCAGAAATCATCCCAAATCAATTTGTATATGGCCTGGAGTGCATCCGAAATTCGGAACTTGCTGAAATCATCGTTCACCTGCGCCAGTGTCATGTTCAGTTTGGCCGAGAACCATTGCACAGCTAATACCCCACCCCCTGCCCCCTCCCCTAAAACAGGGGAGGGGGTCACTATCCAGCCTTTTACCAACCGAAACGCATTCCAGATTTTGTTGCTGAAGTTACGGCCCTGCTCCACCAATTTTTCGTCAAACGGCAGGTCATTCCCGGCGGGCGAGCTAAAGAGCATCCCCGTCCGAACGCCATCGGCTCCGTATTGGTCAATCAGATCGAGCGGGTCGGGGCTGTTACCCAATGACTTAGACATTTTTCGGCCCTGTTTGTCGCGGACGATACCCGTCAGATACACGTTTCGGAACGGAGCTTCGCCCTGGTATTCATATCCGGCAATAATCATCCGGGATACCCACAGAGACAAAATTTCGGGAGCCGTAACGAGGTCATTCGTCGGGTAATAATAGGCCAAATCGTTGGGACCGGCCTTCGGGTCTGCGGGGTCACCAGACGGTTTGAAGACCGACATCGGCCACAGCCACGACGAAAACCAGGTGTCTAATACGTCTTCATCCTGCTCAATATCGGCCTCGGTCAGGGCAAACAGCAGCCGTTCGTGCTGGGCTTTGTGGAGGGCTTCGTGCTTGTTTCGGGCAACGATAACCGTTCCATCCTGCAAATAAAACGCCGGGATTCGCTGCCCCCACCAGAGTTGGCGGCTGATGCACCAGTCGCGGAGGTTTTCCATCCAGACGCGGTACATATTCTTAAACTTCGGCGGCACGAGTTGAATATGGTCATTCAGCACGTTTTCGAGGGCGGGTTTTCCCAACTGTTCCATTTTCAGGAACCACTGCAACGATAGTTTTGGCTCAATCACAGCCCCGGTGCGCTCCGAGGTGCCAACGTTTGATTTATATTCCTCCGTTTTTTCGAGATTTCCCGATTCTTCGAGCAGTTTGATAATGGCTTTCCGGGCCGCAAACCGATCTTGCCCGACCAAAATCTGCGCTTTCTCATTTAGCGTACCGTCGTCGTTCAGAATATCTAAAACGGGCAGATTGTGCTTGATGCCGAGGGCGTAATCGTTGGGGTCATGGGCGGGGGTTACTTTCAGGCAGCCCGTCCCGAAATCCATCGTCACGTATTCGTCGGCAATAATTGGAATCTCGCGGTTGATGAGGGGGATTACTGACTTTTTGCCAATAAGATGTTTGTAGCGTTCGTCGTTGGGATTTACGCATATTGCGGCATCGGCCATGATAGTTTCGGGCCGGACAGTAGCAATTGTTAAGTGGTCAGTGGTCAGGGGCAAGTGATTAGTTTCTAAACTTGCACCTTGCCACTCATGACTTGCCACTATGCCATACCGGATATAAACTAATTTCTGCTGGATTTCTTTGGTGATAACTTCTTCGTCAGATACGGCGGTTTTGCCCTGCGGGTCCCAGTTCACCATCCTGATCCCGCGATAGATCAAACCTTTGTTGTAGAGGTCGATAAATGTGTCAATAACTGACTCATACAGAGCGGGTTCCATGGTAAACCGGGTTCTGTCCCAATCGCAGGAAGCACCGAGTTTGCGGAGTTGTTGCAAGATGATGCCGCCGTATTTATGCGTCCATTCCCAGGCGTATTCCAGAAATTCGTCACGCGTGAGGTCTTTTTTCGAGATGCCGCGCTCTTTGAGCATGGCTACTACTTTGGCTTCGGTGGCAATACTGGCGTGGTCGGTGCCGGCAACCCAACACGCGTTTTTGCCTTCCATCCGCGCCTTTCTCACCAGCACATCCTGAATGGTATTGTTGAGCATATGGCCCATATGCAGCACACCCGTCACGTTCGGTGGCGGAATCACAATCGTGTAGGATTCGCGCTCGTCGGGCGTACTTTTAAAAAACTGGTTATCAAGCCAATACTGATACCACTTGGCTTCTATTTCCTGGGGAGAGTACGTCTTTGCAATCATATCGGCAAAAATACGGGATGAAGCTGTTTTGATCCTGTAAAAGCCTTTTTGAAACGAAAGAAAAATTAATCACGTCTCAAAACAAATAGCTTTTGATCCAATTATGTGCTTGGATACTATACCGTACCGTATTTAAAGCTTGATAATGAGTTAGTTGCATTTTATGCCAAACAGAAAGAGCCTTAATTTGATGCAGAACGTTGGGGTCAACTTCGGCTTGCTCGCGCCACATCTGGCGAATATAATTTAGCCCAGGTTGGCTAAACCCATTCGATTTATAGTCATGCTTCACTGTTTTAACAGATTGTGACCGCGTAGGCAACCCCGTCTGTGTCAACGCGATGACAAATTGAGAGACGGACTTTTTACGGTCGAACCGTCAATGCGGCTACATCCGTCATGATTGATAAGAATAAACTTGTGTTTAACACCTGATTGTTGGTGTTGAAGCCGCTTTATGGCCTTTGCACCAGGGTATTCAGGAATGAACCGCTTCACCGATTTTTATTACCCCGTTCTAAGCCGGTATAGAGTGGGTCGCCGGTGGTGTCTATCTCCACGTAGGCCGGTGCCGCCACAAAATATTGCTTCCCGTCGGGGCTGATTTTTACGGTAATGGCTTTGGACGTTGGGCTAATCAAGACTGTAAAAAAAGCCGCCCCCGCTTTCGGCGACCAATCGGGCGTGGTTTGGCCTAAGCGTCTTAATACTAAGCTTGGGTAACGCAGAATCATTTCGGGAGCTTTGCCGGTGCAGGGCATGGGGGCTTCAACGGTCAGCGAAAATTTCTCGCGCACGGCCTTGATAATATCGTCAATCATGGGGCGGTTGGCTTTTTCGACTGCTGCTTCAACGTTGGCTAAACTGTTTAGGTCGCCGTAGCCTTCGCGTTTGGCGTACTTCACCACGTAATCGGTCCAGTATTTCATTTGCCCAAAACCGGCATCGTTGCCGCCGATAGCCGGGTCGGTGAAGGTGGCCCAGCAGGTTGGCGAGAACTTAAATGTGAAGCATTTATCCACGATCTGCGCGTTTAGGTACGACTGCTCCGAGAACAGCCGATCTACAAATTCAGCCTTTTTTTCTTTGTCTTCTGCCGGGGCCAACGGGGCAGCGGGCGCATTAGTTTTGCCCGCTGCCTGCTTGCCCGATGCGGGTTTTGTGATCTGGGCCGATGCACAGCACACGCACCCGGCGAGTGCGAGTGTCAGGAGTATTTTTTTCATGGTTGCCATCGTTAATAGCTGTGTTGATCTTACCGGGCAAAGGTTGCCAAAAGTGGAGTTGCAACCCGGCATGAGTCTGCGAAACTGAGCAAGCGGTACTGACAGGAGAAAAATAACAGCCAAGTATTGAGAAGACTCATAAAATCAATAAATTGACACTAAAACAGTGTAAGCAGTTATAAGTGCGCCGAACCCAGCCAGTAACGGAACCGGCGTTGGTAAAAGAATGGATTGGCGTGCCATAAACGGCGTAAAAATAGTTGTGTCATGAATAACCTCCTTAACGAACTGCAACAGGCCGCCCGTCGGCGCGACACCCGGCGGCATTTTCTGCAAACCTGTTCAACGGGTTTAGGCGCGATGGCGTTTGGCTCGTTTCTGGAAAGCTGCGGCATGGTCAACACCGTCAGCCAGTCAGCAATCACTACTAACAACCAGCCCCTCATCACTACCGCGCCCCGCCCGGCTCAGTTTGCGCCCAGAGCCAAACGGGTGATTTATATCCATATGGCCGGGTCACCGAGTCAGTTGGAGTTATTCGACTACAAACCCGAACTGCTGAAATACGATGGCAAAGACTGCCCGGCAGAACTGCTCGAAGGTAAAAAATTTGCCTTTATCCGGGGGGTGCCGAAGATGCTGGGATCACGGGCTACGTTCCGGCAAAACGGACAATCAGGCGCGTGGATTTCTGATTATCTGCCTCACTTACAGACCGTTGCCGACGAGCTGACGTTCATCAAATCAATGCACACCGATCAGTTTAATCACGCCCCGGCGCAGTTGCTGATGCACACCGGCTCGGCCCGGCTGGGCAGGCCCAGCATCGGTTCATGGGTAACATACGGCCTCGGCACCGAGAACGACAATCTGCCGGGCTTTGTGGTGCTGGCATCGGGCGGCAAACAACCCGACGCAGGCAAGTCTATCTGGGGCAGCGGTTTTTTGCCAACGGTCTATCAGGGAGTACAGTGCCGCACCGAGGGTGACCCGGTTCTGTACGTCTCAGACCCTGATGGCATGAGCCGCGATGTGCGAAAAAACACCATTGATGCCATCAGCGAAATAAACCGGCAGGAATACGAAGCCGTGAAAGACCCCGAAATCCTGACCCGCATCAGCCAGTATGAACTCGCCTTCCGAATGCAGATGTCCGTACCCGAAGCGATGAACATCAAGGGTGAGCCAAAATACATTCTCGACAGCTACGGCGTTGACCCCACCGTGGGTTCATTTGGCCGTAACTGCCTGTTGGCCCGCCGGTTAGTAGAGCGGGGCGTTCGGTTTGTGCAGTTGTTCGACTGGGGCTGGGACACGCACGGCACCAGTTCTGACGGGTCAGTTGATATTGGCCTTAAAAAGAAATGTCAGGCCTCTGACCGGCCCGTTGCCGCGCTCATTAACGACCTGAAACAACGGGGTATGCTCGATGATACGCTGGTGGTGTGGGGCGGTGAGTTTGGCCGGACACCCATGCAGGAAAACCGCGACGGGCAGGTGCTGCCGTTTTATGGCCGCGATCACCACCTCGATGCCTTCACAGTCTGGATGGCGGGGGGCGGGGTGAAGCGCGGTTTTACCTACGGCGAAACCGACCCCATTGGCTACTACGCGACAAAAGACAAGGTTCACATTCACGATTTGCAGGCCACAATCCTGCATCAACTTGGTTTCGACCATGAGCAGATGACCTACCAGTTTCAGGGTCGCCCGTTCAGACTGACCGATGTGGCGGGGAAGGTGGTGACAGGCGTTTTGGCCTGAATGCCTGACGATCTAAGGCTTCTCGATCATACCCGTCCGTTCCCAGTCGAGCAGCCAGTCTTTTTTCTTGCCCTGCACCTGCGAGAAGAACTGGTAGAACGGCAGCATATCGCGCTCATAATCACCCGTCATAAACAGCGGTTCGCTCAACACAACGAGTTTGCGGGGCCAATCGAAACCCGTCAGAATCAGGGGTACGTTGGCTTTGAGAGCCATGTAGTAAAATCCGGTTTTTAGCTTTTTGACGTTGGCGCGGGTGCCTTCGGGAGCCACGCACAAGTGTAGCCGGTCGGCGCGGTTGAAGGTCTCCGCAACGGCATCCACAAAATTAGTGTTGCGGCTACGCTCAACCGGATAACCACCCAACGCCCTGAAAAGCCAGCCGATAGCCGGGGTGAAGAGTTCTTTTTTGGCCGTAAACTCGATCCAGATATGGACAGTGGGCCTGATGCCGAGACCAATCGGGAAGTCCCAGTTGGTGGTGTGGGGTGCAACGACCCAAATCGCTTTTGGCGTAGTGTGCGGAACCGGCCCGACAATCTGCCAGCCCCAAATTTTAAACAACCAACGGGTTATTGCACCGAGCATAAGAATAGTGATTAGCAGCAAGTGGGTACTGGCAAGAACCAAATGCGAGCCACAAACTACTTGGCTATAATTAATTACGGTCTGCGATTTTCTGTTTGCGGTTCCAGATACAGAACCCGCAAATAAAAAACCGTAAGCGTCTTAATACTTGCGCTCTTTTTTTTGCAGCCACCGACCGGCTATAAACGCCGAACCGAGCAGAACGGCATAAAACAGGAGCGTGAGGGGCGTTGATAAATCTAACATGATCTGTATTTTGTTTGACAACTACCGGCAAAAATACGACGCAAAATTAGAAAACAGCCGTCACCTGCCTTTGTTCTCCTAAAGCCTGATACTCATGACTCCAACCCGTCGCCAGTTTTTGACCGCAGCCGCTACCGTTGCCGGAGCCGCATCAGTTGCCAAAACGATACCGTTATCTGCCCAAACTGCGCCGACTCGCCCGGTGATCTCGGCCAACCAATACAACTGGATCACGTTTTATGGGCGGCAGGGCAAAGCCTGGATGGCCGACCCCGATGCGTGCCTAACCGAGTATGCCGAAACCGGGCTAACTGCCTTTGAGCCATCGTTTAACACCGCTGGTGAGGTAACAAAATTAGCCCCGTATCTGAAAAAATACGGCCTTGCAATGCCCTCACTCTACGTGGGTAGTGCGTTGCACCGGGCCGAAGACGGGCCGAAGTCCATCGAAACCATCCTGCAAATTGCCGACGTTGCCAGGTCAATCGGCACCCGGATTATTGTCTCGAACCCGTCACCAATCAAGTGGGGAGGCCCCGATAACAAAACCGATTCTCAACTAATCACCCAGGCCCAAAACTTAGATAAATTGGGAGCCGAACTCCGGCAGCGCGGCCTTACGTTGGCCTACCATACCCACGATATTGAACTCCGGGCGGGAGCGCGGGAGTTTCACCATTCGCTGCTTGCCACCGACCCAAAAAACGTGTCCCTCTGTCTCGATGCTCATTGGGTGTATCGGGGGGCGGGCAACTCGCAGGTCGCCTTGTTTGACGTGGTGAAATTATACGGCAAGCGCATCGTTGAGGTTCACCTGCGTCAGTCGAAAAACGAAATCTGGACCGAGACCTTCACCGCCGACGGCGATATTGACTATCCCCGGCTGGCCCGCGAACTGAAAACGTTAGGCATAAAGCCACAGTTGGTAATCGAGCAGTGCTTAGAAGAAAAAACACCCCTTGTGCTGGGCGCAGTAGAAGCCCACAAGCAGGATTTAAAAACTGTATTAACTGTATTTGCCGGAATTTTGTAATTTTGATTCCATAAATTTCATTCAACACAAACGGCCATGAATCCCCGCATTCCACTGATAGCCACGTTATTAGTCACAGCCCTTGTCGGTTGCGCCCCATCGGTCTCGCGCCTGACCCTGCAACCCGCGTCCGGCGATATAACCACGCTCGACGGGCGGGCCGTGACCAAAGCCGAACGCGAGAACGTGGTGGTGGTGGCCTCGTTTGAGCGCGAAGAATATGATTATGTAGTCTTGGATGTTGAAATCAAGAACCGCACCGCGCTTCCGCTCGATATGAATCCCGCCGATTTTCGGTTGGTGGCTCTCGGCGCGGCTCAGGACACACTGCCCGACCCCAAAACCGCTACCTTACCCTATCTGCGGGCTGCGGCAAACCCCGGTTATGAATCTGGGCGCGTTGAATTAAAGCAAAAACAGGAGGTGAAACGACTTAAAACGGCCAAAATTATTAACACTGTCTTGCTCGTGGCTGTGGTTGCCTCTGACGTGTCGAGTTCGGTAAACAACCGAAATTTTGGCGAATGGCGTAGCAACCGATTGAGCCATGATGCGGCCTATCAGCTCGTTAACATCAAGCGGGCAGCAGACCACGGCACATTTGCCAACCGGATGCAACGCTACGATTACGAAGCCTACCGCTGGCGCGAATTAGCCCTGAAAGCCACCACCGTTGCCCCCGGCGAATCGGTGCGGGGACTGGTGTTTCTGCCAAAAATGCCGCAAGCCCAATACATTGGCCTGACCTACGCGGCCCCCGAACAACCCGGCATTTCGCTACTGTTTCGGCAAACCGAGACGATAACAGGTGGCCGGGCAAAGCAGTAATTATGCCGCCACTAAGAGCCTTGATTTATGGATTTATGGGGGGCACTGCAATTCGAGCCGGGCGAAAAGTAAGGTTGTAGCTATAAAATTAGTTGAGACTTTATACGGTTCGGCTAATTACCGCTTACGGCCCAATTGCCGACCTGATAGTTTTTCCAGATGACTCGAAACTTTGCTACGTCTGTTACTGAGAAACCTAATTGGTCAATCAGTAATGCTTTGTCTACAATATCTCAGCAATTCCCACTATAGAAAATCAGGCTCCCAAGATGTTGCATATAGCTGAGATTTTTCAAAGCAAAAATTAGAATTAGACACTTATAAAAGCCGTTCGTGTACTGTTATTTCGAGATAAAATGTAAATAAAAAATAACGCAGGAAAATGTTGACTTAATGCAACGTTTTTGTCTCGTGCAGAAAAACACAATGAAGAAATGAATTGTTAGACAACAGTGTCCCCGTACTTAACTCGTAATGCGTCTCAATTTTACATTCTCGACCGGGCGGATGAGCAACGGCACTTTCTCGATCTTTACCGAACTGCTGTCCAAGCCAAACCAGCGGTCTTCGGGGGTGGTGAAGCCTTTCACAAAGAAATACAGCTTCATAATCAGTTGCTCGCGTTGCGGCAGGTCATTCTCGAACGATAGAAACCGCTCCAGCACCACAAACCGGAAATCACCAATCACGTTTTGGCGGCTCAATGATTCGTAGCGGCTCGTGATGTCAACCTCTTTGTTGCGAACCATGTCTTCGATTACCTTCCTGAAAAACAGGTTGACACGTTGCTCTACGCGGAAACCGAGCCGGAACGTGACTTTGTAGCAATCATCAACGGCGATGGTGTTTACCTTGTATTCCATCGTGTAGGGGTCGTCGGTGATGTCAACGTGAACAAACCAGTAGATGTCGGCACGTTTGGGGCGTTTCTGAAAAATGGAGTAAATAATCTTGGTTTCGATTTCGGATTGCCGGGCCGCGTTGCTCATAAAAATCAGGTGCGTAGCGTATTTCGGGATGCTCACGTCGCGGCTGAGTTCTTTGAACGCCTGCACATACTGGTCAATACGGACGTATTCAGTGAGCCGGAGTTTGATCTGGAAAGCTTGCAGCCAGATGTACATCACGCCCACAATAACGGCTCCGATGAGGATAGACACCCAGCCGCCGTTAGGAAATTTGAGCAGATTAGCTACCAGAAATGAGCCTTCGATGGTTAGATAAACCGTTAAAAATGCGACGATTCCCCACGCTTTAAATTTCTTGACATAGAGATAATATGAAAACAAAATGGTGGTCATCAGCATCGTCAGTGTGATGGCAAGGCCGTATGCAGCCTCCATATTGCTCGATTCGCGGAAATACAGCACAATACCGACGCAGCCTGACCAGAGTAATAAGTTTACGCTCGGCACGTATAGTTGCCCTTTCTGCACCGACGGATACCGAAGCCGCACTTTGGGCCAGAAGTTAAGCCGGATGGCTTCGCTGATGAGCGTAAATGACCCGCTGATGAGGGCCTGACTGGCAATAACGGTAGCGGCTGTGGCAATCACGATGCCGATAATCAAAAACCATTCGGGCATGAGTTCATAAAATGGATTGCGCTCGCCGAGGGGTTTCCCTTCGATGCTCAACAGCCATGCGCCCTGCCCTAAGTAGTTCAGCACCAGACAGGTTTTCACAAAAACCCAGCTAACCCGGATATTGCCCCGCCCGCAGTGACCGAGATCGGAGTAGAGGGCTTCGGCCCCGGTGGTACACAGAAAAACGGCCCCCAGCAGCCAGAACCCCCCCGGATACTCGACTAATAACCAATAGGCATAGTACGGATTGAGCGAAGCCAGAATACCGGGTGCGGTGCTGATTTGGGCGATGCCCAGCACGGCCAGCATCGTAAACCAGACGATCATAATCGGGCCGAAGGCCGTGCCAACTACGCCCGTGCCAAACGCCTGAATCATGAACAACAGCGTCAGAATCACCAGCACAATCGGCACTGTAGGAATGTTAGGATAGATGGCTTCAAGCCCTTCTACTGCCGACGACACCGAAATTGGCGGGGTAATAATACCATCGGCCAGCAGCGTGGCCCCACCCAGAATGGCCGGTACGGTGAGCCACCTGGCGTGTCGCCGAATTAATGCATAAAGGGCAAAGATTCCGCCTTCGCCTTTGTTATCGGCCCGCAAAATGAGCGTTACATATTTAACGGTCGTTTGAAGGGTCAGCGTCCAGAAAATGCAGGATATGGCTCCCCGAATCACCTGGGCATCAATGGGCTTGTCTGGGCCGGTAATGGCTTTCATTACATACAGGGGTGAGGTGCCAATATCGCCGTAGATGATGCCTAACGCAATCAGCAGACCCGCTGCCGATACTGCATCCATTTTTTGTTTATGTTCCATACATACAGCCGTCCGGTTTCTGGTTGATTCGGGCGGCTGAAACAGGGCGCAAATATAGAGTTAGATTGGTGAGTTCGGAATCTTATAGCCCCAGTTGGAGCCGCCCGGTTGCGGCCAGCGAAACCCGACCCCCGGCCTCATACTGCATCCGCAAGGCATGGACGGTTGCGCCAGCGGCAACGCTCACCGCATGGCGCACAACCGCCACCTCAGAAGCCGTTGGAATCTGCCCGCCCTCCCACGTTGTCGGCACACTCCAATCGCCGTTCTGCGCCGTCTGCCGAACGTTGCTGTATGTAATCCGGTAGAGACCGCCGGTGGCTAAACTCAGATAATACAGGTTTCCGTCGGGGCCGGTAGTCAGGCCTACACCATTGCCCGACAGACCTGTGGCAAACGAAGACCGCACGGCTGTTGATCCTGATATATTCAGTACGTTGATCCAGTTATTGCAAAAATCCTGAAAGAAATACGTCCCCGAAAAACTGGCTGGGTAAGTGGTGATGGGCGGGTTAAAAAACGCCCCGCCCGTAATGGCGCACCCCACACCATCGCCCCCGCCGTGTGCGTAGGCATAAACCGGATTGGTCAAGGCTGTATTGCTGGATGGGCCTTCGGCAATGGGCCAGCCGAAATTCAGCCCGCCGGTGGTAGCATCGTTGATTTCTTCCCACGTACTTTGCCCCACATCATTCACAAAAAGTTTGCCCGTGCCGGATTGAAACGTGAGCGTATACGGATTCCGTAGGCCGTAACCCCAGATAGACCGATTGGTTCCGGTAGCGGTGCTATAAAACGGATTATCGGTCGGGATGCTGCCATCGGCGTTGATTCGCAGCACTTTACCCAGCCGGTTGGCAAATGTTTGTGCATTACTGCTGTTCGCATTATCGCCAACACCGATATAGAGTCTGCCATCCGGCCCAAAATCCATCGAGCCGCCGTTGTGGTTGGTGGGGCCAAGATTTTCCAGGTCAAGTAAAACGGTTTCGCTGCCCGGCACCACCACATCACCGTTGGCCGTAAAGCGGCTGACGCGGTTATGCACCACGACTGTTCCACTGGCTGGAACGGTGTAGTACAGATAAATGTATTGATTCGTGGTAAAATTTGGGTCAAAGGCCAGGCCGATCAAACCCCGTTCGCCCACGTTATCAACAGTCAGTTGTATGAATGACGTTGACAGCAGACTGCCGTTTTTGATCACGCGCAACGCCCCGTTCTGCTGGCAAACAAAAATCCGGCTATCGGGCGCGAACTTCACCACCGTTGGGCTGCTAAGGCCATTGGCAACCAGCGTCTGGCTAAACCCCGCCGGAAACGTCTGGGCGTGAATCACTGATACGCCCGATGCCAGAAACAGCCCAACAACGAGCGTAACAACTTGAAAGTCAGTGATTCGTCTTGTCATTTTACGGGCGGCAGCGCGAAGAAATTTATGAAAAGTCGTCATGGGCGTATGTTGATACGGGTACAGAGTGGGGATATCCCCGATTAAATTTATCTGATTTCAAAGTACACTCCAACCTGAAAATCAGGTTTTCTCCGAAAAATTATTCTACGTCCATCGGATTATAGGAATAGCTACGCAGTGCATTGCGGACTGATAGCGATGAAATGCCGATATTTCGTAGGTTTGTTACCTCCTTTCATTCTAAAAATCAACTACATGAACCATTTACGTCTTCTCTTCCGGGTCGTGCTGCTGGCCGGGGCCATCACCACCACCGCCCTGGCCCAAAAACCGCTCTGGATGCGCTACCCCGCCATCTCGCCCGACGGCCAAACCATCGTCTTCAGCTATCAGGGCGACCTCTACCGCGTACCGACTGCCGGGGGACAAGCCCTGCCGCTGACCATCCACGAGAGCTACGACTTTATGCCTGTCTGGTCGCACGATGGCAAACAAATCGCGTTTGCCTCTGACCGATACGGCAACTTCGACGTGTTTGTGATGCCGGCCACCGGCGGAGAAGCCAAACGCCTGACGTTTCACTCGGCCAACGACCTGCCATCCGATTTTTCGGTTGATAACCAACGCATTACGTTCTCCTCGGCCCGCACCGACGATGCCGCCAACGCCCAGTTTCCGCTTGGTCTGCTCGGCGAATTATACAGCGTGCCGGTTGGCGGTGGCCGCAGCCGGATGGAACTGACCACCCCCGCCGAACTCGCCCGGTATAGCCGCGATGGAAAACAGCTACTTTATCAGGACATCAAAGGCTACGAAGATCAGTGGCGCAAACACCACACGTCGTCTATCACCCGCGACCTGTGGCTTTATGACGCGCCAACCGCCAAACATACGCAACTGACCACCTTCGCCGGGGAAGACCGCAACCCGATTTTCTCGCCCGACAACCGTACCGTTTATTACCTCAGCGAGAAAAGCGGCTCGTTCAACATTCATTCGTTTGCGGCTGGCAACCCGGCTGACAGCAAGCAACTTACCAAATTCAGTAAGCACCCGGTTCGGTTTCTGAGCGGTTCCGATACGGGTACGCTCTGCTTCGGCTTCGATGGCGAAATTTATACGATGGCACCGGGCAGTCAGCCACAAAAAGTGAACATTCAGATTCTGAACGACGGGCGGCTGACGAGCAGTAAAATTGTGCCGATCAACACCGGCGCGACCGAAATGGCCCTCTCGCCGAACGGCAAAGAAATCGCGTTTATCTCGCGGGGCGAGGTGTTTGTGACCTCGGTGGAGGGCGGCATCACCAAGCGCGTCACCAACACGCCGGAGCAGGAACGGTCGGTGAGTTTCAGCCCCAACGGTCGCTCATTGGTCTATGCCGCCGAACGGCAGAACAACTGGAATATCTACCGGACAAACATCGCCCGCAAAGAAGAACCGTATTTCTATGCGTCAACGGTGCTGAATGAAGAGCCGGTAATTGCCACCGATGCCGAAGAATTTCAGCCGATGTTTTCGCCCGATGGCAAAGAAATCGCCTACCTCGAAAAGCGCGTTGTGCTGAAAGTCATGAACATCGCCACCAAAGCGACCCGAACGGTGTTGCCCGCCGACAAAAACTATTCGTACTCAGACGGCGATCAATACTACGCCTGGTCGCCGGATGGGAAGTGGTTTCTGGTGGATTTCGGCCCGACGAGCATTTTTACGAGTGATGTCGGTTTGGTATCGGCAGACGGTAAATCGCCGGTGGTGAACCTGACCCAAAGCGGCTACAACGAAGGCAACGCCAAATGGGTGATGGGCGGCAAAGCCCTGATTATGGAAGCTGACCGCGACGGCATGAAAAATCACGGCAGTTGGGGGGGCGAAAGCGATGTCTATGCCATGTTCTTCTCGAAAGACGGGTTTGACCGTTTCCGGTTGACCAAAGACGACGCGGCATTAGCCAAAGAGCAGGACGAAAAAGAGAAGAAGGACAAAGACGAGAAGAAAGATAAGCCGGAGCCGGGCAAAAAAGATAAACCAACCAGCAAGGGCGACACCTTGACCAACGGTAAACCGACGCTGGCCGCGCTGGTACAAAAAGCTGATTCGACTCTGAAACTCGACCTCGACGGGATCGAAGACCGCAAACTCCGGCTAACGATTCACTCCTCGCGGCTGGCCGACATGGTGCTGAGTAAAGACGGCGAAAAACTGTTTTATCTGGCTCAGTTCGAGAAAACAACCGACCTGTGGGTAACGGAACTGCGGACGAAAGAAACCAAAATTCTGGCGAAAGATGCCGGGTCAGAATTAGTACTGAGTAAAGACGGAAAGAGCCTGTTTGTGATGTCAGAAAAGGGTATTTCCAAGATTGATGCCGAGTCGGGCAAGAAAGAACCCGTCACCATCAGCAGCGAAATGAACCTGAGCTATCAGGCCGAAAAAGCGTATATCTTCGACCACGCCTGGCGGCAGGTGCGCGAGAAATTCTACGTCACCGACCTGCACGGCGTAAACTGGGCCGATTACCACACCGAGTACCAGAAATTTTTGCCCCACATCAGCAACAACCGCGATTTTGCCGAACTCCTGAGCGAGATGCTCGGCGAACTGAATGCCTCGCACACGGGCTGCCGCTACGCCCACCCGCAACTGAATCAGGACGCTACGGCTTCGCTGGGCCTGTTTTATGACCAAACATACACCGGCGACGGGCTGAAAATCAGCGAAGTAATGAAAAAAGGCCCGCTCGACCGGGCATCGTCTAAACTGAAACCGGGCGTGATCATCGAG
>JBBRNH010000048.1:0-40508 GCA_038230415.1 Cytophagales bacterium
GTTTCGGCAGATTTAGATGAACTACCCGCCGGCTTCGCCGTTAGCCCGTTTGATAATTTCGATGATGACCACGCCGACCGCACCCGAACGCTTTTTCTGCGGGCTGATGCGTGTTTCGTGTTTTCGGGCGGAGAACTTGTGCAGGAAACTGTTCCCGAAACCCCGGCAGGAACAGCGTTTGAGAAATCCGTTAAACTGATTGCAAGTCATCCGTCGCAACTGAGTTTGCGTAATTCTGCCACCGCTTTGACCGATGCTGATGCCCAAACTACTTTTGAGCGAAACGTGGCCGAAGCCGTTGCCCAAATACAGCAGGGCGCATTCAGGAAAGTAGTGCTGTCGCGCACCAAAACGGTACAGTTTGAGCGGGAGTTAGACGTAGTACAATTATTCGATAAACTCTGCCAGACCTATCCCACCGCGTTTGTGTCGGCGGTTTGGTTGCCGCATCTGGCGCAAACCTGGCTCTGTGCCACGCCCGAACGTCTCGTGAGCGTGGATGCTCAGGGTATTTTTCGCACCGTTTCTCTGGCCGGAACGCAGGCTGCCATTGGCCCCGACGGAAAACGTAAACGCCCCGCCGACGCACTTTGGTCGCAGAAAGAGATTGAAGAACAGGCGTTGGTGAGCCGTTACATCATTGGCTGTTTTAAGCGAATCCGGTTGCGCGAATACCTCGAAGAAGGCCCCAAAACGATTGTCGCCGGAAATCTCATGCACCTCGGCAGCCAATTTACAGTTGACACCCAGGCCGTGCGTTATCCGCAGCTTGGCACGGTGATGCTTAGATTATTACACCCTACATCGGCGGTGTGTGGAATGCCCCGTCAACCCGCTTTTGACTTTATCCGGCAGCACGAAAGTCACCCCCGCGAACTATATGCCGGGTATCTTGGCCCGGTGAACATCAACTACGAAAGCCACCTGTTTGTGAACATCCGCTGCCTGAAATTAGAGAGCCAAACGGCTACGCTGTATGCCGGGGCGGGCCTGACCGAAGACTCTGACCCGGCCCGCGAATGGCTCGAAACCGAAATGAAATGCCAAACGCTGCTGTCGGTGATTGGCGTGTAGCTACAGTTCCGTGATTTTGATGTTGCGGTACGAAGCCTGCGCCTTTCCGCCACCGTGAATTTGAAGGCCAATGATGCCCGTTTGCGGCAGTGCCAAATCGGTTTCGGTGTAGTCGGCAGTGAGTTTACCGTTGAGATATAGCCGGATTCGTGGGCCTTCGCACCGCACCCGATACGCATTCCAGCCATTGGGTTTCACAATCTGGCGCAGTGCGGTAGAATCAGGCCCGGTCAGAACCCGGTTTCGGCGCGACTCGTCGTAGAGGCAACCCCAGTAATTTCCGCCCATATCGGCCTGATAACCAACCATCTCGTAGGCTGGATTTTTGGCGCGTTGGCTGCGAAACTGGATACCGGCGTTCACAAATCCGGTGCCTTCTAACTTCACCTCAGCCACCAGTTCAAAATTGCCGTATGCCCGTTTGGTACAGAGAAAATCGTTGTTTTTGGTAAACCGCTCCGTTGAGCCACCCACCAACGCCCCTGCTTCGATGCGCCAGGTCGTAGCCGTGTCGCCTTCCCAGCCGCTAAAGGTTTTTCCGTCGAAAAGCGGATGAGCAATCGGGGCGGGGGCGGATAGCCCAAGAAACGAATTGACCAAAAAGAGCCAGAAAATCATAGCCGGGTGCGTTTTGTGATATACTATATTCACCAAAAAAGCACCCGGCATTGGTTTTCTCCCTACGCAGCTCCTTCTGCCGGGTCTTCGGGGGCCAATGACCCCTCGTCGGTAGTGCGGTCGCCCGCGCTGCTCGCTGCTGACGACTGCGTTTCTGAATCAGGGGCGGTTCCTTCGGGGTTTTCGGGGGTGATTTGCTGCTCGTTTTCGAGACTGTCTTCGCTGGGTTGCATCAGATTTGCCGGTTGGTTAGTTGAGGGCATCGTCGTCTAAATCGTCTTTTACGTTTTCGTTCAATTCCTGACTTATATCCTCAGAATCTGTGTCGTCGGGTTGGGCGGGCTGCGAGTCGAGGTCTTTGGCAAGTTCGTCGCCGTAGCCGCTGGTAGCCCCGGAGCCGGTGTCGTCATAGTCTGCACCACCCCGGTCGGGGCCTTGGGCGGGGTTCATCATCAGCAGGTCGGCGGGGCCGGTGCCGGTAACGGTCGGTTGTGATTCCGTTGTATTCATGGTCAAAACGGGTTGAGTGATTCGGCGCAGGATAGTGCCTGAACCGTTGTCAGAAGATAACCCCGGTCTGTGGCGATGCGCCGGAGAACTGAGCCAATGGGCCGGGCCGAAAGTCATTGGCTGGTTTTTTGGCGCATTTTCTGCTGATGCTGGTTAATCCTGAAAACAACGACATCATGCTCAACTACACCCTCTGCCGACTCACCGACCAACCGATTCTGACCACTGCCGACGTAAAACCGTTTTCGCCGGGATTCGCCGTTCTGGGTGCCTTCAACCCGGCAGCCTGTTTTTTTGGGGGCGAGGTAATCCTGCTTCTGCGCGTGGCCGAGGCTCCGGGCCCCAAACCGGGCGTGGTTCAGGTGCCGCTGCTATCGCTCGAAAACGACGCGCTAACGCTGACGGTTAAGACGTTTCCCGAACCCGCCGATGCCTACGATTCCCGCGTCTTCAAACACGATGGCCGGGCGTACCTGACCTCGTTAAGCCACCTCCGGCTGGCCCGCAGCCGCGACGGGATCAACTTCACGATTGACGACGTGCCGTTTCTGTTTCCTGACCGGATGGATGAGTCGTATGGTATCGAAGATGCCCGAATTACGTTTCTGGATGGTATTTATTGGATCACCTACACCGCCGTATCCGAACACGGCCCGGCTGTGGGGTTAGCCAAAACTATTGATTTTCAGACTGTTGAACGAATCGGCTTAATACTGCCACCGCCCAATAAAGACGTAGCGTTTTTTCCCTCAACAATCAACGGCAATTACCAACTGCTGCACCGCCCGATGGTCTCGGATATTGGCAAGCCCTCGGTCTGGCTCGCCGATTCGCCCGATGGCATCCACTGGGGCAACCATCGGTTTCTGTTCGGCGGGCGCGGCCACACCGAACCTGGTTTTGACTGGGAAGGCCAGAAAATAGGGGCGGGGCCGGAGCCGTTGCTGACCGACGATGGCTGGTTAGTGCTGTATCATGGCGCAAACGACAACCATGAATATTCATTGGCACTGGCCCTGCTCGACCGGGCCGACCCGACCCGTGTGCTGGCCCGCTCCGAAAAACCCCTGCTCACGCCTGACCTCGTCTGGGAGCGCGAGGGGTTTTTCCCGAATGTGGTGTTCTCGAACGGCTGGGTACGGTTCCCGGAAGGTCATCCCAACGCAGGCCGGATTTTTGTGTATTATGGCGCGGCAGATTCGGGCGTGGGCCTGGCAGAGTTAAGCCGGGATTCTGATTGACTCCTTGTCAAAAGCCAACCAGAATCCATGAAGCTAATGCACTAAAACGGATAGCGTCGCACCTGATTTGGGAATCGCAATTTTGGCGGGTTCAAATTTAGGTGGGCCACCGATGCCGCCCCGCACGTTGTTGGTGGTGCCGTAGACTTCTTTGGGGATGCCCATAAAATTAGTGTCGAACTTGTGGTTGCCATTTTCGTCGTGAATCACCCCAACGGCGTAGGTTCCTGCCGGAATATTCTCGAAAAAGAACTGGCTCTTGTTACCGCTGATGGATGCTTCGACGCAATTAACGGCTTTTTTCTCGTCGGTCGGGAAGCCGTCGGCCTGGTCGAAAAACCAGATACTGACTATCAAGCTAAAGAAGATCACTGTTCTCATTGCTTTAGTTTGTTTCAATGCGCCGAGCCCGCTACAACCGCCCCTTTTTCAATGCGGGCAATGAGCACCAACGGTAGCACGGCGGCCATAATGATCCCGATGAGCATAAACCCTTCGGCGTAGCTTATCACAGCGGCCTGGGTCGAAACGGCCCCTTCTATGGCACCCATCGCCATCCGTTGAGCCTCGCCCAATGAGTGACCTGCCGCCTGAAATTGCCGCGTCAAACCCATCCATCGGTCGGTGGCTGCCGAGTTCGATAGCGACACGTTGGGTAGTAAATCCATCCGGTGGATGCTGATTCGGCGGATAACAAAATTGTTGACAACGGCCAGACCCAATGCCCCGCCTAACAGTTGGAGCATATTGGTGATGCCCGATGCCTGGGCGATGTCTTTGCCTTTTAGCCCGGCCAAACTTAGCCCCGCTACGGGTACGAAAATAAACCCGAAGCCCACGCCCCGAATCAGTTGCGGCCAGAAAAAGTCGGCTTCGCCGGCTTGCATCGTTGCACCGAAATAAGTCAGAATTTCGTAGGCAATTACGAAGCTAAACCCGATGATAACCAATAACTTCGGGTTCACGCCTTTACCGATTGCCGCGCCCATGGCTCCCATCAACAGGCCGGTAATGAGTGACGACGGCAACATCAGCAGGCCGGTTCGGGTAGCGTTCCAGCCCAAAAAGCCCTGCACAAACACCGGATACAGAAACACCGAACAGTAGATACCAATCCCAAACGCGGCCCGCAAAACCGACCCAACCGCTACGTTTCGGTTTCGCAGCACTTTTAAATCAACAACCGGATTGGCAATGGTGAGTTCGCGGTATATGAACGCGCCCAGGCCAACCGCCGACGCAACGGCCAGACCCACAATGAGTTGGCTATCGAACCAGTCTTTGCGCTGGCCTTCTTCCAGAAAAATCTGTAACGAGCCGATGCCCACCACCATCAACAAAATGCCGAGGTAATCAATCTTGCCGTCGAGTTTGTGCTTGGTGCCTTTGATGAACCGCCACGACAAAATGGTGGCGATGATGCCGATGGGAATGTTGACGTAAAAAATCCAGCCCCAGTGAAAGTTATCCGTCAGGTAGCCGCCCAACACCGGGCCAAGCGTTGGCCCCATCACGATGCCCGCACCAAAAATGCCGTTGGCCGTGTTGAGTTCTTCGGGCGGGTAGGTCTCAACCAGTACCGTTTGGGCCGTTGCCAGTAAGGCACCTCCGCCGATGCCCTGCACGAACCGCCACAGAATCAGCATCTCGATTGATTGGGCCGAACCGCATAAAAACGAAGCGACAGTGAAGAGCAAAACCGAAGCCGTGAAATAAACCTTACGACCAAAAATGTCGGACAGAAAGCCGGTCAACGGAATAATAATGATGTTCGAGACCGCGTAAGCCGTGATAATCCAGGCTACTTCCTCAATCGTGGCACCGAGCGTACCGGCAATCTGGCGCGTGGCTACGTTCACAATCGAGGTGTCGATCAATTCCATGATCGCGCAGGTAATCACCGTGATAGTAATAAGCATTTTGCGCGTTCCGACCTCATACGTCGGCGCGGGCAGGGGCAAGGCGATGGCCCCTGATGTTTGGGTTGGTTCCATGTTTAAGTTTGTTATTTCACCGTTACCGCTACACTCATCCCCGCCCGGAGCGGAGTGGCTGGGTCGGCGGGTTCGGTGAAGGCGATTTTTACGGGAAGCCGTTGCGTTACTTTCACAAAGTTGCCCGTTGCGTTGTCGGGCGGAAGCATCGAAAACCGCGCGCCCGTTGCCGGCGATAACGATTCTACTTTGGCCTTGAACACCTTGTCGGGGTAGGCATCAACTTTAATCTCAGCCATCTGACCCACTTTCATCTTGCCGACCTGGGTTTCTTTGAAATTTGCCACGATCCAAACCCGGCTCTCGTTGGCGACCTGCATCAGCGTTTGCCCCGGCGATACAACCTGCCCAACTTGCACACTTTTGTTAGACACAACGCCGTTGGCTGGGGCCGTAATCACGCAGTACGATTGTTGCAGCCGGGCCGTTTCGAGGTTGGCACGGGCCTGTTTAACAGCGAGTTCAGCCAGTTTGATGCCCTCGCCTGCCACACTCGCCTGGCTCGAAACCGTTGTAACCTGCTTGCGGGCCGCGCTCGCCTGACGCTGCAAAACCAGCACCTGCTCCCGCGCTACGCCGAGCTGAGCCTCAGCGGCATCGCGCTCGGCTTTGGTGTTGTCGTAAGCCGACTGCGTAGTTGATTGCTGGGATAGGAGCGTGGCTTGCCGGTCGAAGTTTTGTTTGGCCTGCAACACCCGCACCTCGGCCACTTTGATACCTGCCTGTGCTTGCCCGATACCCGCCAGAGCCGCGTCTGCCGCGTCGGATACGCTGCCGGTTCCGGTGTTGGCGGCTCGGCTGGTTTTCTGGGCCAGCACCACGTTGGCTTCCGTCTGTTGCAGCGCAATTTCGGCCTGTTGAACCCGCAGGGCAAACTCACGGTCGTCTAAAACGACGAGCGTATCGCCGATTTTGGTAGCCTGATTATCGTCGCGTTTGATAGCGATTACGGTGCCGGGAACCTTGGGAATCACGGGGCTGATGTCGGCCTGAACCTGTGCGTTGTCGGTTTCTTCGCCCGAATTGCAACTGGCTAATGAGAGCCAAACGAGACCAAGAATGAATAATGATGATTTCATGGAAAAAAGTAAAGAATGAGTGATAATGATGAATTGAGAAGCCTAAACAGTTGACAGTCAGCAATAACGTATTGCTCACTGTTCACTGTTCATTGTTCATTGATTACTCCCTCCCCACGCTTTTCAGTAATTTCCACCGCGACAATTCGGCGTTGGCGCGGGCGGTTTGCAGGTTCAGCCGGGTTTGGAGGAGCTGAGTATTGGCCTCTAAAAAATCGGTGGGCGTGGCGGTGCTGGCCTTCAGGCGGTTTTGCTCCACGCGGAAGTTTTCCGTTGCCTGCACAATGGCGGCTTCGGCCACCCGAATCTTGTCTAACGCCTGCCGATAGGCCTGATACTGCGCGTTGACTTCCATCTGAATCCCGTCGCGGAGTTGCTCGATACCCGTGTTTATTTTCTCCAGATTGTAGCGGATTTCGGTCTCCTTTGCCCGGTTGCCATACTGTCCCGAAATGTCGAAACTCAAGAAAATGCCTACGTTCCAGGTCCCTTTAAATTCTGGCTGTTGCGGAAACACGCGCATATTGGGCCGGTTGTAGTCGTAGCTGCCACCCGCACTCAGGGTTGGCAATCGGTTCGACTGCACAATTTTCTGACCCACCAAAGCCGCGTCTCGCCGAAGACCGAGGGCTTTGATTTCGGCCCGGTTCTGGGCAGCTTCGGTGAGGTAGGTTCCCAACGGTTCGGGGCTGGCGTTGACGGCGAGGGCCGTTGAATCAACGGTGTATTCGGTCTCAACGGGGTCGCCGAGGGCCATTGCCATATTGAATTGATTGATGGCCCGGCCACTTTGAATATCAATCAGGTTGCCGTTGAGGTTCGAGATTGCCAGGTCTACTTTGAGCGCGTCGTTTTTGAGCACAAGCCCTTGCCGTTCAAGGTTTTCGAGGTCTTTCCGGCGGTCTTGCAGGAGCCGGATGTTTTGCCGGATAATCTGTTCCGACGCATTGAGCGTGTAGAGATTATACCAAATGCCGGTCACGTTGTCGGAGACGGCAAGGCGGGTTTGTATTGCATCAAATGATACGGCTTTGGCTTCGCGTTCTGCCGCTTCGATACCGTAGCGAACTTTGCCCCCACCCCAAATCAACTGCCTGACCTGTAGACTGTTGTAGGACTGGTCGAGAATCTGCGGGTTCAGTACCACATCGCCTGCGCCGGGTAAATTGATGGTAAATGGACGGATATTGTCGCTGATTCTGATGTAACTGGCATTGACCGTGATGGCGGGTGCGAACCCGTTGCGGGCTTGCTCGACTTTGGCGCGGGCCGCGCCCTGCTGGGCCAGATCAGATTTTAGGGCTTTACTTTGCCGGATGGCGGTGCTAACGGCTTCGGTCAAAACCAACATTCGGCGCGGAACGGGCTGGGCCAATGCCGGGCCGGGTTGCCAAAGCCATCCCGCAAGGGCAGCTAAGAGTAGAACAGAACGAATCATAGAAGACAGTGAATTGATGGAACTGAACAAATAACTAATAATCCATTAATGAACTTTAAAAGTCTATAAATAGTTTATTTTTGACGGAAATATTTTCTATTAATAGACTAAATACTGTCAAATCAGCCGTGTATGAAAGTAAAGTAAACCATAAGTGGACAATAGTGTTAAGGCAACCATAGCCTTGCCGTTACTATGAACAGCAACCTGATGAAAGCCCTGCTTGACGTTGGCGATGCCTTCGAGCAGGCATATCCTGACCGGGAAGCCCAAACGCTGCCCAACTTTTTGGCGTGGGCCAACGACCAGCAAACCGAAAAAGCAACGCCCGTCAATGCCCCAGAATACAATTACTATGGTGATGATGTGCCGGTTTTGCAGACGTTTCTGGCCCATTTTCTGACAAAAGCCAGCCGATACCTTCGGGTTTACATGAAAAAAGTGGTGGAGACAACGCCGTTGGTGACGTTCGATGATTTTATCTCATTGGCTTATTTAGCCGAGCGTGGCAGTATGACTAAAACCGACTTGGTAGAAGCCACCGTCAACGAAAAAACGTCGGGAATGTTAGTTATTAAACGCTTGATAGACAACGGGTTCGTGGCACAAGCCGACGATGAACACGACAAACGAAGCCGCCGATTGACCATCACACCCGGCGGTTTTGCAATGCTCCATGCCGTGCAACCCGCCATGAACCAAGCCACCAAACTTTTCACCGGCGATCTCTCCGAAGCCGAACAACGCCAACTCAGCGCGTTCTTGCTGCGGTTAGACAGGTTTCACGAGCCAATTTATTTGGCCCATAAAGACGGGTCATTGGCCGAGTTGCTACAGGCTTTACCCAAACATACATGACCTTGTCCACCAGTTCAGTTGCCGTTGATTACCTGCGCCAGTGTGACCCCGTTTTGAATCGTATCATCGAAAGCATCCCGGTCCCGGTCTGTGATTCGTCGGGCGATGTCTATTATGATTTATTGAGTTGTGTGGTTGACCAGCAAATTCATTATCGTGCGTCCAAAAGCGGAGGATTCGCCCGGTTGCTGGCTCTGTTTCCCGGTGGCTACCCGCACCCCGATCAACTGCTTCGGCTACCCGAAGATGCGGTGTTAGCCATCAAATGTTCGGGCCAGAAATACCGTACCATCTGTCACTTAGCCACTCAATTTCACACCGACGAGTGGGCGCAAACCGATTGGCAGACCCTACCCGATGCCGTTGTTCAGGAACGGCTCGGCACATTGCCCGGCATTGGCCGTTGGACAACGGACATGATTCTGATGTTCACATTGCAACGCCCCAACGTGTTCCCGGTGGACGATTATCAACTCAAAAAGAAGGTCACGGCCTTGTATGAATTGTTTGACAATCAAGCATTACCAAGACAAATGAGCCAGCTTACCCAGCTATGGTCGCCATACCGTTCGTTGGCTTGCCAGTATGTTTGGGGGTATGGTAAACAAGCCAAAAAAACACGATGAAAAAATCAGGTACCGCCGATCTACCCTTGTACAGCGGCCCCATCCCCGGCTGGCTTTTCGACCGGATGACGGCCCTCAGTGGGGCCATCGCCGAAGCCATCATCGTCGAAAAAGGCCACGACGACTTGCTGCGCCGATTGGCCGATCCGTTTTGGTTTCAGAGTTTCGGGGCGGTGTTGGGCATGGACTGGAACTCGTCGGGTGTGACGACTGCCGTGATGGGCGCACTCAAACGCAGTCTCAATCCCCGGTCGCACGAGTTGGGCTTGTACGTCTGTGGCGGCAAAGGCAAACAATCGCTCCAAACACCGAATGAATTGGTGGCCGTTGGCAACAAAACCGGGCTTAATGGCAACCACCTCGCCTATTGCAGCCGGTTGAGCGCGAAGGTGGATAACACTGCCGTTCAGGATGGCTATCAGCTTTATCTGCACAGTTTTGTGGTGAGTCGGGCCGGAAACTGGTCGGTGGTGCAGCAGGGTATGAACACCGGGGGTGAATCGGCATCGGCCCGGCGGTATCACTGGCATTCGGGCGCGGTGCAATCGTTTGTGGACGAACCCCACACGGCGGTTTGCGGCACGTCGCAGGGCGAGATTCTGAACTTAGTGGCCCACGAAGCCAAACCGTCGCAAACGGCTATGCTGCAAATTGTAGGCGAAGAACCCGACCGGATGATTCAGGAAATCAGGCAGTTGGTGATGCCGACGCGCAAAGACATAAAAGCCAACGATGTTGATCTGAAACGATTGGGAGCCATTTTGTGGCTGGCTCAGGAGAAAGCCCCGCAAGATTTTGAGAACCTGTTACTCTTGCAGGGGCTTGGCCCGCGCACGTTGCAATCGCTGGCATTGGTGAGCGAGGTGATTCACGGAACCCCGGCCCGGTTTTCGGACCCGGCCCGGTTTTCGTTCGCACACGGGGGAAAAGGTGGCCGACCGTTTGCGGTGCCAACAACGGTTTATGACGAAACTATCGAGACCCTGAAAATGGCCGTCGAACGGGCTAAAGTCGGCGAAACCGACCGGCAGCAAGCTCTTAAAAAACTGACAACGATGGCGCAGCAAGCCGAAAAGAACTTTACGCCTAACGAAGACGGGGAGAAAAGTTTCTCGGACTTGCTCCAAAAAGAGCGTGATGATTCGTGGCAATACGGCGGGCGAAGCATTAATGGTGCGGCCCGTGCCGGGTCTGAGTTATAACGGGGTCAATGCCCGTCTTTCAACGCTTTTAACTTGTCAAGATGCGACTGGATGAGGGGTAATCTGGCAGCGGCAAATTCAGTCACGCGCCGGTCGGTCAGTTTGGTTGCTTTCGTAAAGTCGTTTATATCGCGTTCATGATCTATTTTCATCATCTTAAGAAACTTTTCATCGAACGCCACGCCCTGTTTGTCGGCTAAGTCAGCATAGCCGTCCTGCTTATCGGTATTAATGTCGGCAGGGAGGGCAATGTGCATCTCGCCTGCAATTTTTTTGATTTCTGACAGCAACGTAGCTTGGTCTTTCACCATGAGTTTGCCGTAGTTTCTTATATCGGCGGTAGTACCCCGGCTCACGGCCAATGCACCTTCTTTTGCGCCCATCATACGGGCATCGGCAACTTTAACCAGAAAAGCAGCCGCGTCGGGGTCAACCATGCCGGTTTTGGCCCGGACCTCGTTGACCTGGTCGGCTTTTTTTACACTGTCATTTACTTTTTGAGTTTTACAACTAAACAGGACCGAGCCAGCCAAACAAAGCCATAGTGTGCAGAACGATTTCATAACGAATATAGATTAGATTGTAGGGCCATCGGACAATTGCCGACTGCCATCTGAACAATTAGAGAATCAATGTACCTCCTGTAAACCGGGCTTCCGTTATCTTGTTTATTTGTGGTTGCCAACGAGGTAAATTATCCACTATATGGCCCAATTTTGAATAACATGATACTATGCCCGACGCGCTTACCATCGCCCTTGCCCAGATTGCTCCCGTTTGGCTCGATAAGCAACCCACGCTCAAAAAAGTAACTGGGGCCATTCTGGAAGTTGCCACTCAACGCGCCCAAACCGAGTCCACCTTTGATTTTGACATGAATGACGGCAGCAAAATCTACTGGCACGAGGTTATCCGCCGGGTCCGGGAAAACAACTTGGTTGTGGATGAGCAGTATTTTTAGGGCTGATTTATGGAGCAACTTATTGCCCAAATTCGGGCCTGCACGGTTTGTGCAGGCCATTTACCCTTTGCACCCCGGCCTGTTTTTCAGGTATCGCCCAACGCCAAAATCCTGATTATAGGACAGGCTCCGGGCCTAAAGGTGCAACAAACGGGTATCCCCTGGAACGACCAAAGCGGCAACACGCTACGGCGTTGGTTGGGCGTGAGCAATGAGCAATTTTATGACCCCAATTTATTTGCCATCGTGCCAATGGGATTTTGTTTTCCCGGCACGGGCAAATCGGGCGATTTGCCACCCCGCCCCGAATGTGCGCCCCTCTGGCATGGGCCGCTTTTGGCCCAAATGCCCGGCATTACATTAACATTGCTCATCGGCCAATATGCCCAACGGTATTATTTGAAAACACCGGCTACGATGTCGCTGACAGAAACCGTTCGGGATTTCGAGTCTTTTTTACCGCGCTATCTGCCATTGGTGCATCCGTCGCCAAGAAATAAAATTTGGCACAAAAAGAACCCCTGGTTTGAAGCCGGGGTAGTGCCACAGTTGCAAGCTATTGTTCATCAGCGCATTCAGTAATTTACCATTACTCGGCGCAACCCCACGGCAGCGTCCGACAGTCCCGATTCTCCCCCAGTAATGAGAGCCAATGGCCCGCAACTACGCATTTCTCGCCTTTACCTACTCAATCAAAGCCCTGCAAGAGTGCTATAACACCCGATCCAACGTGAATATAATACCCGTTCAGAAGCATAATTGACGCGGTTAGGGGTAGAAAAGTGATGAGAAATGCGCCATGAGAATTTCAAAAAGGGAGAAATCCATAATTCGGGCGAAATTGGTAAATAGACGGGTGCTATCGCTATTTCGGGAGCATGGCGCACCCGCCACCTTTGTATCGTCAAGAACGACACAAGACAACAACCAATTATACATCATGACAACGTTCACAATCCCAACCCGCGACTCGGTATCGCCCGCAACACAACAAGCATTTGATGGCCTACAAAAAATGGCCGGTTTCGTGCCAAATCTCTTTGCCGCCTTTGGTCATTCAGAAAATGGGTTGCCCCGGTACTTAGCGTTTCAGGGTGCCAAAACCTCACTCTCGAATAAAGAAAAAGAGGCTATAAACCTCGTGGTGAGCCAGGTGAACGGCTGCCGCTATTGCCAGAGCGCACACACGGCCATCGGCAAGATGAATGGCTTTTCGGATCAGCAAATCCTCGACATTCGGGCCGGTCATGCCACCGATGCCAAGCTGAACGCATTGGTCGTGTTGTCTAAAGACATTACCGAAAACAAAGGCCATGCTTCGGCTGAAAACCTCGATGCTTTCTACGCGGCTGGCTACAGTCAGGGTAACTTGGTGGATGTGGTGCTGGCCGTGAGCGATAAAATTGCCGCGAATTACCTGCACAATCTCACCGACCTACCCATTGACTGGCCGTTGGCTGCTGAACTCGAAGCCGTAGCCGCCTAACGTGCTGTTTGTGATTCCCGCTTTTGCCGGATCGACAAGAGCGGGAATCACAGAATAAACCCCAACAACGGGCCATGCTTTCGATTTATCAGGACACACAAACCAGTGGAATTATCCGCTTAATCAGGCAGGAAAAAGGGTTTTATCGCCAATTTTTTGATGAAACCATTCCTGCCGGGCAAACCCATACGGGCCGTCAGCAACGCTTGCTCACCATTGCCTGGAACACCGGAGCCGATCAAACAGCCCAAATTGATGGGATAATGTACCCCTTTCCGGCCCAGACGATGCTGCCCCTGATGGTGAACCAGACGTTTCGGTTTGAGCAACCCGAAGACCTGGTGGCCTGGCAATTTGACCGGGAGTTTTACTGCATCATTGACCACGATAAAGAAGTGTCGTGTTCGGGGTTTTTGTTTTATGGCTCGCCGGAACAGATGTTTTTGAGCCTGACCGACGAAGACCAAAGCAGTTTTTCGGCCCTGCTTCGAGTGTTCGATGAAGAGTTCGCTACCCGCGACACAATTCAGGGTGATATGCTGCGGATGCTGCTCAAACGCCTGATTATCAAGCTAACACGCTTGGCTAAAATACAATACACAGACGCATCAATGCCCGACAGTGGCCTCGAACTGATTCGGCAGTACCGGATGTTAGTCGAGCAAAACTACCGCCAGCAGCATCAGGTGGCGTTCTATGCCGGGCAGTTGAACAAATCGCCCAAAACACTGACCAATGTGTTTGCGCTGCACCATCAGGGTAGCCCGCTACAAATCATTCACGACCGGATTGGTCTGGAAGCCAAGCGGTTGTTGATTTACACCGATAAATCGGCTAAAGAAATCACCTACGAATTGGGTTTTGAGGAGTTGCCCCATTTCAGCCGCTTTTTCAAAAATTTGTTTGGGATGCCGCCCTCCGATTTTAAAGCCCGTCAGACCGCAGCCAAGCCAGACCATATAGGTTTAACTGACAGTTGAATAGACATTAGTGCTGTTTTAGGGCCATTTCGGATTTGCAAATCTGAAGCAGCCCGAAAACAGCATGGGTTAGCCGAGCGCACACAGGATTAGAGCGAAGTGCTTACATTTGGCGATTGACACTGAATTTTTCAACCGCCCGTTATGACCCTCGATCTGCCAGCCCGCAATGCCACTACTACCAGCATCCGCACCGATTGGTCCCGCGCCGAAATCACCGAGATTTTTAACCGCCCCGTGCTGGATTTGATTTATCAGGCTGCAACGGTTCACCGACACCACCACGACCCTCAGGAGGTTCAGGTTTGCACGTTGCTGTCGGTCAAGACCGGCGGTTGCCCCGAAGATTGCGCCTACTGCCCGCAGGCCGCCCGCTATCATACGCACGTGAAAACGCATAAACTGTTGGACGTGAGTGAAGTAATTGAAGCGGCAGAACGCGCCAAAGCCGCCGGTAGCAGTCGGTTTTGTATGGGCGCGGCCTGGCGTGAGGTACGCGACAACCGCGATTTCGATACAGTGCTTGACATGGTGCAGGGCGTAAACGCGCTCGGCTTGGAGGTGTGCTGCACGTTGGGAATGCTCACAGAATCGCAGGCCGAAAAACTCAAAAACGCCGGCCTCTACGCCTACAACCACAACCTCGACACGAGCGAAGAATTTTATACCGACATTATCACCACCCGCACTTACGGCGACCGTCTCGGCACGCTCGAACACGTTCGGAAGGCGGGAATTTCGGTTTGTTCGGGCGGCATCATCGGTATGGGCGAAACCGATACCGACCGAATTGGGATGCTGCACACGCTGGCAACGCTGCCCCAACACCCCGAATCAGTGCCCGTAAACGCGCTCGTTCCGGTAGAAGGCACCCCCCTCGCAGATCAGGAACGGGTGTCGGTTTGGGAGATGGTCAGGATGATTGCCACCGCCCGGATCATCATGCCCAAAGCGATGGTTCGGCTGTCGGCGGGGCGGGTGAAGATGAGCATTGAAGAGCAGGCGTTGTGTTTTCTGGCCGGGGCCAACTCCATCTTTGCGGGCGATAAACTACTCACCACCCCTAACCCCGAACAGGATGCCGACCGGCAGTTGTTTCAAACGCTGAACATCAAACCGAGACGGTCATCGGTTGGGGAGTTGGCGTAACATTCCCGTAACAATGGCCGAACGAAAACCAGCATCGGGCGGTTAGCCGGGTAGTTATTGCTACCCTCAAAACTCCCCCGCTTCGGCGGTTAGCTAATGAGCGACGCTATCAAGCACGAGTGCGGAATTGCCTTTATCCGGCTCCGTAAGCCTTATCAGTACTACCTCGATACGTACAAAACCCCCCTCTACGCCGTCAATAAGCTGTATCTGCTCATGGAAAAGCAGGTCAACCGGGGGCAGGACGGTGCCGGGGTCGCCAACATCAAAATCGAAGTCCCACCCGGCCACCGCTACATCAGCCGTTACCGTTCGGTTGACCAACGCCCCGTAACGGACATCTTCGAGAAGATAAACAACAAGTTCAGAAAGGCCCTCAAAGGCAACCGCGACAAGGCCAAAGATGGTCAGTGGCTGCAGGAAAACGTGGCCTTCACCGGCGAAGTCTGGATGGGCCACTTGCGTTATGGCACACACGGGGCCAACGACATCGAAAATTGCCACCCCATGCTGCGGCAGAGCAATTGGCGTAGCAAAAACTTAGTGGTGGCGGGTAACTTTAACATGACCAACGTGGAGGAGTTATTCGACCGGCTTGTGGCCCTCGGTCAACACCCCAAAGATCACGTGGACACGGTGACGGTAATGGAGAAGATAGGGCATTTTCTGGACGAAGAAAATCAGCGCGTTTTCGACCGTTTCAAAGGCATTTACGAAAATCCCGAACTCTCCGATGTGATCGAAGATAACATGGACCTGCAACGGGTACTGCACCGCTCCTGCCGCGATTTTGATGGCGGATACGCCATGGTGGGCATGACGGGACACGGCGCGGCTTTCATCGCCCGCGACCCCGCCGGTATTCGGCCCGCCTACTACTACGTGGACGATGAGGTGGTGGTAGCGGCATCCGAAAAACAGGCCATCAAAACAGCCTTCGATGTTGAATACAGTCAGATAAAAGAAGTGCAGCCGGGTTACGCGCTCATTATTGATAAACACGGTGAGGTGGGTGAACAGCAGTTTATTGAACCCGTCGAACGTAAATCGTGCAGTTTTGAGCGGATCTACTTCTCCCGCGCTACCGACCCCGACATCTACCACGAGCGCAAAACGCTGGGCAAACTCCTACTCCCTCAAATCCTGAAAGAGATTGATTACGACCTCGAAAACACGGTGTTCTCGTACATCCCGAACACGGCAGAAACCGCGTTTTTTGGTATGGTCGAGGGGTTAGAAGAATATCTGTACAAACAGCGCAAAAAAGCCATCATGGAGGGCCTGCTGTTTGAAGAAGACCTCGACCGGGTGCTGTCGTTCCGGCCCCGGATCGAGAAATTGGTCTCAAAAGACGTTAAACTCCGCACTTTCATCACCAGCGAAGCCGAACGCGATGACATGGTGGCTCATGTCTATGACACTACCTTTGAGGTGATTCGGAAGGGAAAAGACACGGTTGTGGTCGTTGATGATTCGATTGTACGCGGCACGACGCTGGAAAAGAGCATCTTACGGTTGTTAGACCGGCTCGGCCCCAAGAAAATCGTGATTGTGTCGTCGGCCCCGCAGATCCGCTTCCCCGATTGCTACGGTATCGATATGTCGAAGTTCAAGGAGTTCGTCGGCTTCCGGGCAGCTATGGAACTGCTCAAAGAACGCGGTCTGGAACACCTTGCCGATGAGGTCTATGCCGAGTGCGTCGGAGCCATCGAATCGGGCAATGCCACGGCAAAAAACTACGTGAAAGCCCTGTTTGACCCATTTACGCACGATGAGTTGTCGCAAAAGGTAGCCGAAATCGTGAAGCCCGCCGACCTCAAAGCCGAGGTTGCCGTGATCTACCAAACCGTTGAAAATCTGCACCGTGCCTGCCCCAACCATTCCGGCGACTGGTATTTTACGGGCGATTACCCCACACCCGGCGGCAACAACGTGGTGAATAAAGCCTTCGTGAATTTTATGGAGGGAAAAGTGGTGCGGGCATATTAACTGATGTATGATGTAGAATATGTGATGTATCAGCCTGAAAATACATCATACATCCTATATCATATATCAGCTTTCCACTGGTTTCAGATCAAAATACGTGGCAAAAACGGCCTCGCCGACCTCAATCGTGCGGGTTTGAAACCGATCTAAGTAATGATGCAGCCCTTCGCCAAACACATCGGCGGCTTCGGTAAATTCTAACTCGGCCCGCAGTTTGCTCAGGGTGCGTTCGGCGGTGTTGGCGTGGCCGTTGGCCGGATTTCTCCCCACAATTTCATACAACGACAGTTCGGCCTGCCGCATACAGTGGGACACCGAACGCGGAAAAAGTTTGTCGAGAATCAGAAACTCCACGATGTTGGCGGGGGTCAGGCTCCGGTATTGCTGCCGGAACATATTGAACGCGCTCACCGATTTCAGCACCGCCGACCAGATCATCAAATCGAGCGTTGAGCCGTCTTCGTCTTCGGGGAAGAGCGTAAAATATTTCACGTCCAGGAAGCGCGATGTTTTATCGGCCCGCTCGATAAAGCGGCCCACGCGCCCAAAATGCCAGGCTTCGTTGCGGGTGATGGTGGCATCAATAATGCCGTAATAAAGCTGGGTTCCGTTGCGGATCGTGGTCAGAAAATCCTGCATCTCGGTTTGGTCCCAGTCCGTATGCCGCCCGCCCGCGTCGCCCACCATGAGGTAGAACTGATTCAGGTGTTCCCACATTTCTTTGGAAATACTCTCGCGGATGGTGCGGGCGTTTTCGCGGGCGTTGCTCAGGCAGGAGACAATCGAGTTGGCGTTGCGCTTGTCGAAGGTCATAAACTCGATCACATTCTCGCGGGTTGGCTCCTGAAAATGCTTGTAAAAGTCGAAATTGTCGGCGGTGGCAATCAGTAGCGGCTCCCATTGCTGGGTTACGTTGGGCGGCAGATCAAGGGCGAGGTTGAAGTTGACGCTCATAAACCGGGCGTAGTTTTCGGCCCGCTCGATGTAGCGGTTCATCCAGTAAATTGAGTTGGCAACGCGACTGAGCATAATTCAGTAAACAGTTTTCAGTGAACAGTTATCAATAAAAGAAGGCTGTTAGATCAGGCTTTCTTTTTAGGTAAAGACACAATCTTGTACTCGACACCAAGTCGTTTCACGTTTTCTTCCCCAGTAGAATCAAAGTCAGCTTTCTTCTGCTTGGTTTTCAAACCACCTCCATTTCTTCTACTGCCCGTTTGGCCCCGGCATACTGCAAAGCCGCGCTCACGAAGCTCACAAACAACGGATGCGGGTTAAGCACGGTGCTTTTGAGTTCGGGGTGAAACTGAACCCCCACAAACCAGCGATGATTGGCTAACTCAACGGTTTCGACAAGGCCCGTGTCGGGGTTGATGCCGGTGGGAATCAGTCCGGCCTGCTCGAAACGGTCGGCGTAGGCAGTGTTGAATTCGTAGCGGTGGCGGTGGCGTTCGTTGATTTGGGTGGTGCCATATATGCTGGCAAGGCGGCTGCCGGGTTTCAGGTCGCAGCGATACGCGCCGAGCCGCATAGTGCCGCCGAGGTTAGTGACGGTTTTTTGCTCTTCCATCATCGAAATCACGGGGTCGGGCGAATCCGGGTTGACCTCCGTTGTGTGGGCTTCGGGCAGGTTCAATACATTCCGGGCAAACTCAACAACGGCCATCTGCATACCGAGACAAATACCGAGAAACGGAATATTGTTCTCCCGCACAAACCGCACGGCGTTGATTTTACCCTCGATACCACGCTCACCAAAGCCGGGGGCCACCAAAACACCATCTAAATCACGCAACACATCGGCGCAGTGGTGTGGGTCGGATAAGGTCTCTGACTGAATCCACTCTACTTTCACCTTACACTCATTTTCTGAACCGGCATGAATAAACGACTCAGCAATAGACTTATACGCATCTTTTAACTCCACATATTTGCCGACTAAGCCGATTTTGATTTCGGCAGTTGGGTTCTTCAAACGGCCCAAAAAATGCTTCCATTGGTCGAGGTCAGCTTCGCGGTCGTTATAAATATCGAGCAGATACAGGGCGCGTTGGTCGAGCCGTTCGCGTTGCATGAAGAGCGGCACGTCATAAATCGTTTCGGCATCCAAAGCCTCGATTACCGACGGAATCTGCACGTTGCAAAACTGGGCGATTTTTCGCCGGATGTCCATCGGCAACGGGTGTTCGGTGCGGCAAACGAGAATATCGGGTTGTACGCCGGTTTCGAGCAGTTGCCGGACGGAGTGTTGGGTCGGCTTGGTTTTGAGTTCGCCTGCCGACGCTAAATACGGAATCAGGGTGAGGTGAATCACGAGCGTGTCGTTCTCGCCGAGTTCAAATTTGAGTTGCCGCACGGCCTCCACAAACGGCAGTGATTCAATATCGCCCACGCAGCCGCCGATTTCGGTAATCACGATGTCGTACTGCCCGGTGTCGCCGAGGAGTTTGATATTGCGTTTGATTTCGTCGGTAATGTGCGGCACTACCTGCACGGTTTTACCCAAAAAATCGCCCCGGCGTTCGCGGGTAATCACGTTGTTATAAATGCGCCCGGTGGTGATGTTGTTGGCCTGCGAGGTTGGGCGGTTCAGAAACCGTTCGTAGTGGCCGAGGTCAAGGTCGGTTTCGGCTCCGTCGTCGGTCACGTAGCACTCGCCGTGTTCATACGGGTTGAGCGTACCGGGGTCAATATTGATGTACGGATCGAATTTCTGGATTGTTACCGTCAGGCCGCGAGCCTGGAGCAGGGTAGCAAGTGAGGAGGCTACAATGCCTTTGCCGAGTGATGAAGTGACTCCGCCGGTGACGAAGATGTACTTTGCTGATTTATTTCCCGTAGCCGCCATGATTGCTTGCTGAAAGTGTCGTTACGGGATTCAAAAGTACGGAAAAACGGGCGGCTTCGGGCCAGGAAATTCAGATTTTTCGGTAATGTGCTGATAGTCAAGGTCTCGCTACCTGCGTAGCCATCCAATTAAGCACGGCGTTGTTTGCTGAGTAAAATCAATTCAACATTTGTAATCTTAAAATCCAGACTGACTACCCGCTTGGTTTGCAGATGAATCAGGATAGCGGTTAGGTGGTCAAGGCGATTGATGGAATATGATCAAACTGCCCCACAATCCAATCCAAAATACCCAGCAACTCACCGGGCTGATTCAAGTAGTATTGTTTTGTATCTATAGTGACTAATTGGCCGTGTAGCGTCAAGAACTGCCAATCTTTTCCTGTTGTAACACAACCATAAATAGTTGGTACAGAGCGATCTTCTTTCAAATTGTAGAGCTGTGCGCCCAGCATTTGGGCTACACACTGCCCTAAACCCAGTTCGATGTTATCGTTTTTGGCTTCGACAAGTGAAAAAATCGGTGCCTGCACCACATACGAACTCTGGAAGCTAATTAGGAAATCACATGGCCCCGGCCAACCGTCTCCATTAAGGTCGTTTTCAGGATCGACGTTTAGGTTATAACTCGAATAGACCTCGAACAAATCGGCGTGTCGTCCCTTGAATTCGAACAGAATCGGCGACACAATCCGCAGGAACGCCTGCCCGGTCTGATTTGGCTTTCTCGCTCAACATCACCGACCGGGCTGCTATGGCTAAAGACTCAGTGAGCCAATGGCTCATTGTAACGTGATCAACGTCAGGAAACAAGCGGGCGCGGGTCTCTTTAAGCTGAAACTGCCGATAAACTTTTGCTAAGGTAAAGTTAGAATAAGCCATCTGAGCCGGTGTTTTTTTGCCAAATTTACACCAAAATCAACCCCCGGCGATAAACGATTGACCGGGGGTTGTCAACCATTCCTGCCCATAAATGAAACACATTGTCCTGTTCCTGTTTTTCTGCTGGTTTACCCACGCCAGCACTGCTCAACCCATTTCCCCCAAACGAGAATTTCGGGCCGCCTGGGTCGCTACCGTCGGTAATATTGACTGGCCCTCGGCAAAGAACTTGCCTGTTGCCCAGCAACAGGCCGAGTTTATCAGCATCATCAACCAGCACCAGCAGGCGGGCCTGAACGCCGTGATTGTGCAAGTCCGCAGCGTCTGCGACGCGCTCTATGCCAGTCCTGCCGAACCCTGGGCCGAGGTGCTGACCGGGCGGCAGGGCCAAAACCCCGGCTACGACCCACTGGCGTTTATGCTGGCCGAATGCCGCAAACGCGGGCTGGAATTTCATGCGTGGTTTAATCCCTACCGGGCCGTAACCAACGTACAAACCGCCGTGCTTGACCCAAACCACGTTGTCCGGCGACGGCCCGACTGGTTGCTGGCGCAGGGAAATCTCCGTATTCTGAACCCCGGTTTACCCGCCGTCCGGCAATATGTGACATCAGTGGTGATGGACGTGGTGCGCCGGTATGACATTGACGGCGTGCATTTCGACGATTATTTCTATCCCTATCCTGTTACGGGTCAGGTGTTTACCGACGATTCGACGTTTGCCGCCCTGCCGCGTGGATTCACTAACCGGGCCGACTGGCGACGCGACAACGTGGACTTGCTCGTGAAACAGGTCTCAGACAGCATCCGGGCTGCGAAGCCCTGGGTCAAGTTCGGGATTTCGCCGTTTGGTATCTGGCAAAACCGCAGCAGCACTCAGCCGCAGGGGTCGGCCACGAACGGGTTGCAGGGTTATAATGACATTTATGCCGATTCGCGGAAATGGATTCAGAACGGCTGGCTCGATTATGTAGCTCCGCAACTGTATTGGTACATCGGGCTGGCCGTTGCCGACTACGGGATTCTGGCTCCCTGGTGGCGTGATGCGATTTTGACGGGTCGTTTTCCCGACCGGCATCTGTACATTGGGCAGGCCGCCTACCGCGTTGGTAACGACCCGGCAGCAATCTGGAATCAGGCCAGCCAGATGCCAACGCAACTCCGGCTAAACCGGCAATTGGGTATTCAGGGTAGCATTTTTTATAACACCAATACACTCCTGAAAAACCCGCTCGGTCTGCGCGATTCGCTCCGGCTGGTGGCTTATGCCCGGCCCGCATTGCGCCCGACTATGCTTTGGAAAGACAACACCGTGCCGCCCGCGCCAACAAACCTAACCGCGCAATCAACGGTAAATTCGGTAACGCTTCGGTGGGAAAAGCCCGCCACTGCAACCGCCGAACTGGCCCGAATCCGGCAGTTTGTGGTCTATCGCTTTGCCGGTAATGATCCCACCGACATCGCCAATCCTGCCGCCATCCGCGCCATCACCCCGACCGACACCACCGCCTTTACCGACACTGATTTGCGGCCCGGCATAACCTACCGATACGTGATAACGGCTCTCAACCGGCTTCATACCGAAAGCCCGCCCTCGACCGAAGCCATTATTACGCCCGTTTTGGGGTTGAAAGAAGCCCCGATAAGCCTGACCGTTTCGCCCAATCCGATGAGCGAACAAACCGAGATTCGGTATGAATTATCAACTTCGACCGAGGTTCAGTTGCGGCTGATTGACCTGACAGGCCGTTTGGTTCGGGTACTGGCTGATGAGATGCAAGAATCAGGGAATCAGCGTGTTATAGTTGGTTCGTCGGGCTTGTCTGCCGGAGTCTATGTGCTGACCTTGACCACCGGCGACGGGCAACGCACTACAAAACGGGTGTTGGTAGGGTTATAAAAACGGCTTGCTGAACGCGATGGACAGCTATGATGCTACGCGGTTTTTGGCGAAATTTACCGCAAACCTCAACCCGATATAGACGCTGCAAGAGCATAAAATAACTAAAGCCATGACCACAATCCAGTTAGACACCCAACCCGATAAATACCTGATTTCGATTGACCGTTCAGCAATCGACCGCCAGTGGTTAGTGCAGTGGATAGAACGGTTGCGGATGGAAGAATTAGCTGCCCAATTCGACTTTGGCGAAGAGGTTGAAGCCCTCGGCGAACAAATAAAAGCCGATTGGTGGGAGAAGAACAAAAGCCGATTTATTCATGAATAAATCAGCAATCGTAGTTGATACGAACATGATTTTTAAGGCATTACGACTGAAAAATTCGGCAATTCGGGACGCGTTAGCTGAAAATCAATACCAGTTTTACGCGCCCAAATTTTTAATTGTCGAGATCTTCAAACACAAGGAAAAGCTGCTTCGTAACAATACCCAACTCGAAGACGAATTGTACGAGTACCTGAACGGGTTACTGCAACGAATTATATTTGTCAATGAAGACACCGTCTCAATCGGTAACTATGTTGAAGCCTACCGATTATGCAAGGGCATAGACGAGAAAGACGTGCCGTTTGTGGCATTAGCTCTTGAACTCGGTTGCCCGCTCTGGACACGAGACCAGCCCATTAGAGATGGATTGACAGCCAGAGGTTTTACCGCTTTTTTTGACACTTCTCGCTAACCCGACAACCGCTCCAACGACCCAATCCCATGCAATTCTCGCACCTCCACTGCCACACCCAATACTCGCTGCTCGACGGGCAGGCCAACATCAAAAAGCTCATCAGCAAGGCCAAAGCGGATAATATGCCCGCCGTTGCCATCACCGATCACGGCAATATGTTCGGCGTGTTTGAGTTTGTGGCCGAGGCCGCCAAGCAAGGCATCAAACCAATCGTCGGCTGTGAGTTTTATGTGGTTGACGATCACACGATTAAGCAGTTTACGAAAGAGAAAAAAGACGTTCGGTATCACCAACTGCTGCTCGCCAAAAACGCCGAGGGCTATAAAAACCTCGCTAAACTCTGCTCCATCGGCTACATGGACGGAATGTATGGCAAGTATCCCCGCGTGACCAAAGCCCTGATTGATCAGTATAAAACCGGGCTGATTGCCACCACCTGTTGCATTGGGGCCATTGTGCCGAAAACAATCCTGAAAAAAGGCGAAGAAGCTGCCGAAATCGAATTCAAATGGTGGCTTGATCGCTTCGGCGAGGATTATTACGTGGAACTCCAGCGTCACGAAATCCCCGATCAGATCAAGGCCAACGCCGTGCTGGTAAAGTTCGCCCAGAAGTACAACGTCAAGATTATTGCCTCGAACGATTCGCACTATGTTGACCGCGACGATTGGGTGGCCCACGATATTCTGCTCTGCGTGAACACCGGCGAAAAGCAAAGTACGCCCACCATGAAGGAATTCAGCGACGACGAAGCGATGCCCAAAAACACCCGTTTCGCGTTTTTCTCTGACCAGTTCTATTTCAAGAACACCCAGGAGATGACCACGCTGTTTCATGACCTGCCCCAGGCCATTGACAACACCAACGAAATTGTGGGCAAGGTGGAAACGCTGAAACTAAAGCGCGACATCATGCTGCCGAACTTCCCGGTTCCGACTGAGTTTGAGCAACACACCGACAACGTGCTGAATCAGTGGGAATACCTGCGCCACCTGACCTACGAAGGCGGCAAAAAACGCTGGGGCGACATCAACCAAACGGCACAAGAACGGCTTGATTTTGAGTTGTTTACGATAAAAACGATGGGATTTGCCGGGTACTTTCTCATTGTGGCCGACTTCATCAAAGCCGGACGCGACTTAGGCGTGATGATCGGGCCGGGGCGCGGCTCGGCGGCTGGCTCGGCGGTGGCCTACTGCATCGGTATCACCAACATTGACCCCATCAAATACGACCTGCTGTTTGAACGATTCCTAAACCCCGACCGGAAGTCAATGCCCGATATTGACACTGATTTTGACGACGAAGGGCGGGAGAAGGTAATTAAATATGTAGTTGATAAGTACGGTAAAAATCAGGTTGCCGCCATTGTGACTTACGGTACGATGGCGGCAAAATCGGCCATTAAAGACGTGGCGCGGGTGATGGATTTGCCCCTGAGCGATGCCAACGTTCTGGCGAAGCTCGTACCGGACAAGCCCACGTATAACATGACCCTCAAACGCATTTTTGAGGACCCGCTCGACGGGCCGGGCGGTTTGGATAGGGTGATTCAACCCGAAGAAATGGATAACGTTCGCAAAATGCGGGCGTTGGAATTGGGCGACCAAAGCGTGGGCCGCACCTTGAAACTGATTGACACCGAAAAAGTCCAGAACGTGCTGCAACAGGCCCGGCGGCTCGAAGGTACGGTCAGGAATACGGGGGTTCACGCGGCAGGCATCATCATTGCGCCGAGCGATTTGTCGGATATTGTGCCGGTCTCGACATCCAAAGAAACCAAACTCATTATTACCCAGTATGAGGGCAAAGTAATCGAGGATGCGGGCGTTATCAAGATGGATTTTCTGGGCCTGAAAAACCTGACCATCATCAAAGAATGTCTGCGGCTCATCAAGCAAAATCACGGCGTAAGTATTGACATTGACGAGATTCCGCTCGACGACCCGGAGCCGTATAAACTTTTTCAACGGGGCGAAACCAACGCCATTTTTCAGTTTGAATCAGACGGCATGAAAAAGCACATGCGCGACCTGAAGCCCGACCGCTTCGGCGACCTCATTGCCATGAACGCCCTTTACCGACCCGGCCCGATTGCCTACATCCCCAATTACATTGCCCGCAAGCATGGCCGCGAAGAAGTAGTCTATGACCTGCCCGAAATGGAAGAGTATCTATCTGATACGTACGGCATTACGGTGTATCAGGAGCAATTGATGCTACTTTCTCAGAAACTCGCCAACTTCACCAAAGGCGATGCCGACGTGCTGCGGAAGGCGATGGGGAAGAAGCAGATTGACGTGCTGAACAAGATGAAGGGCAAGTTTATGGACGGCTGCAAGGCCAACAAACTATCCCCCAAAATCTGCGAAAAAGTCTGGACCGATTGGGAAGCCTTCGCCAGTTACGCCTTCAACAAATCGCACTCGACCTGCTATGCGTTTGTGGCCTACCAAACGGCCTACCTCAAAACCTACTACAAGGCCGAATACATGGCCGCCGTACTGACGAGCAGCCTCGGCACCATTGACAAAATCACGTTTTTCCTTGAAGAGTGCAAAGCCATCGGGATTCCGGTTTTGGGGCCAGACATCAACGAATCGGAACGGCGGTTTGGCGTGAATAAAAAGGGCGAAATTCGGTTTGGGCTGGCCGCTATCAAGGGCGCGGGCGAGGCCGCTACCGAAAGTATTATTCAGGAACGCACCGAAAATGGGCCGTTTAAAGACGTTTTTGATTTTGCGATTCGGGTCAATCTCCGCACCGTGAACAAGAAAACGCTCGAATCGCTGGCCTACGGCGGGGCATTTGATGCTGTGGACGAATACCACCGGGCGCAGTATTTCGACAAAGCCGATGGCGACATGACCACGTTCCTGGAGAAAATTATCCGGTATGCTACCAACTACCACGCCGAAAAAGCCGCTTCGCAACAGTCGCTTTTCGGAGCCATGACGGGCGGAGAACCGATGATTGCCCGGCCCAAAGCCCCCACAGTACCCATCTGGAATCAGATCGAGAAACTGAAATTCGAGAAAGATGTGGTTGGATTCTACATCACCGGCCACCCCTTAGACGAGTTCAAGCTCGAACTTAATGCGTTCTGTAACTGCACGTTAGCTGAAGTTTTGGAGGCCAAGATGCCCGAAATTAAAGTGGCGGGTATTGTGTCGTCGGTAACGCAGAAAGTGGCCCGGAATGGCAACCCGTTCGTGATTTTTAAGGTCGAAGATTACAGCGGCTCGCTCGAAATGAGTTTGTTCGGTGAAGATTACGTCCGCATGGGTCAATACATCGAACTGGGGCGGTTCCTGCATATTTCGGGCAAAACCCAGAATAAATGGACTTCCTCCGACCTGGAGTTCAAAGCTACCAACATCCGGCTACTGAGTGAGTTACGCGATAAGATGACCCGCGAAATTCGGGTCTCGTTGACGTTAGACGCGCTGAATGCTACGCTGATTGCCCACCTCAACGACCTGATTACGGCTCACCCCGGCCACTGCACACTGTATCTGACGGTGCAGGACCCCGACGAGAACGTGTCGGTCAGTTTACTCTCCCGAACGGTGAAGGTAGCCCCGGCCAACACGCTGATTCGGGCGTTGGATAGTCTGGATGGGGTGACGTGCCGGGTGGCGTAGAATTTATGCCGCTACCGCTTCCGTCTTAACCGAATCAGTACCGTGCGGCTTTCCTGCCCCCGCAACAACCGGCCAATGTTTTTCTTGTGGGTGAGCGTCACGAGCAGAAAAATCACGAAGCCAAACACGATCAACAGCGGGCTTTCGCGTTCGCCGAAGACCCGTAGCAGCAGCAGCACCGGAAATGCCAGTGCGGCCAGTAACGATCCCAATGAAATGTACTGCGACGCGATGGCAACCAACAGAAAAATACCGATGCACAGTACCGCCATTTCGGGATGAATCGCCAGCAACATTCCCAGCAACGAAGCCACGCCCTTGCCACCCCGAAACTGGGCAAACACCGGGTATAAATGCCCGACAACGGCCAGCAACCCGAACGCCAACTGCCAGCCAATCAGGTCATCGGCTACAATGAGTCCATTACGGAGTAGTACCGTTGCCAGAATGGTGGCGGTGTAGCCTTTCAAAATATCGGCCAGTAACACAATCACCCCGGCGCGTTTGCCCAGCACCCGAAACGTATTGGTGGCACCAGCGTTGCCACTGCCATGCTCCCGAATATCAAGGTCAAAAAACAACCGGCCATACCAGACCGACGTAGGGATTGAGCCAAGCAGGTAGGCCAGCAATAATGCCGATAGGCACAGTAAAACGTTCATGGTATAGGCAGGAGAATAAAATGAGAGCGCGTAGGCAGCATACTTCGCCACAACAGTACGCTAATGCGAACTCAAATATAGTGGGCTAATAGGCTTACCTGCACACTGCACCGCCTACTTTCGCAGTATTTGCCGAAGAATACCTACTTTTTACCCACAATTATCTCCGAAAGCGTACTTTCTGCTAAGTAATTGGTTGCCATCGCCAAAATATCGTCGGTGGTCACGGCGCGGACGCGGGCAATGTAGCCAGTCAAAAAATCAGCCGGGAGGTCATCCAACAGAATTGTTTTATAGCGGTCGGCAATCTCAAACGGTGTGTTCAGCGAACCAACAAACTCGCCCGCCATGTAGTTCTTGACCGTTTCTAACTCATCGGCGGGAACGGGTTCCGTTTGCAGGATACGGATTTCTTTGCGGATTTCGTCCATCGTTTGTTGCGTAAACTCGCGCTTTACGTCGGTGCCGATCATAAAAAAGCCCGCCCGCCGGAACGATGCAATGTTTGACGAGATGCCGTAGGTGAAGCCTTTTTCTTCCCGAATGTTCTTCATCAGCCGCGAGCCAAAATACCCGCCCAACACTTCGTTCATCACCAGCACCTTGATAAAATCGGGGTGGTGCCGCGTAAACAACAACCGCCCAACCCGCACCGATGATTGCAGACTGTCTGGCTTTTCGTGGAATAGCACAACCCGGTCTGTATTTGTCGGAATGCTGTGGGCCGGGGCTTCGGCGGGCGGGCCAACGGGCTGTTGCCCAAAAAACCCGTTCAACAACGCAATCTCGTTGTCTCCGGCTTGCCCGGCCAAGAGAATCTGGTAAGGCCGGTGCCGGATAACCCGGTCAAAAAACGCCTGAATGTCGGAGCGGGTTACGGTCTCAACGGTTTCGGGGCGTTGGCTGCGTCCGTAGGGATGCGCTGCGCCAAACAGAGTTTCCCGTGCCAGAACGCCCGCGAGATGCGCGTTTTTCTCGAAACTTACTTTCAGGTTTTGAATCGTAATATTCTGCAAATCAGCCAATTCTTTCTCCGGGAAGACTGATTCGGTCAGTAATTCCTGCAATAGGGGCAACACCTGCGGCAGGAAGCGGGTCAGGCAATAAACCACCACACTGGCCCGGTCTGGCCCGCTGTTGAGTTCAAGAAACGCACCGATGCGGTCAAGCTGTTCGCTGATTTGGGCCGAGGTTCGGGTGGAGGTGCCTTCGGACAGCATTTTCACGGCAAAGAAAGACGTGGCGGGGGTTGTCTCAAACCACGTACCGGCATCAAAAATGAGTTCGAGTCTCAAGATAGGCTGTTGTGCCACAGCAATGAGGTGTAGCGGCAGGCCATTGTCGAGCATGGTGGTCTCAACGGCGGGTAAGTGAACGCTCGTAATACGCTGAAAATCGGGCGATTGAGTACGGTCTAAAGTCATGTATCGTATTGGGTAAAAGCAGAAGACGCAAGAAAAAAGACGTTGTGCCTTCTTTCCTGCGTCTTTCGGAGGTCAGTAACGTAACTACTCGTTGTCTTTGGGTTCGGTATCGTCAACCGGCACTTCATCGTCAGCATCATCGCGGAGGGGTTTGGCTCCTTTCACCAAATCAACAACTAACGATAGCCGGAAGGTATTGGCGAGCGGGCTCCCCTGTTTTATGGGCATCAGATACGAGAAATCAATGCCAAACCGCTGTTGCAGTTTCAGTCCGATACCCGCCGTAAAGTACTTGCGGCCTCCTTTGGCGTTCGGCTCGTTGTAGTAACCGGCGCGGGCGGCAAACAGATCGTTATACCAGTATTCAATGCCCGTAGCGATATTAATTTCCTGTAACTCTTCACTAAAACCACCCGGCGCATCAGCAAATGAGCCAAACACGGCACTAAAATAGTTACGGTTGGGGTCTTTACCGGCCAGAATCGGACGGCGGGTAGGTCCACCGCCGGGTCCCGTTACCGGGTTGTCGTAGATGGGCGGGGTTGGCACCATCAGTTTGTTGATGTCCAGCACGAAATTGAATTTGCTGAGTTGATCGGCATAGTAGGTCACTGCGGTGCCTAAGCGCAGGTTAGTCGGGATAAAATACCGTTCTGTACCGCCATAACTAATCCGGCCACCGAGGTTCGAGATCATCCCGCCGAAAGCCAGACCGATTCCTTTGCCCGTTACATCGTCGCGGGTTTCTTTTTTATAAAACGCGCTGATGTCGGCGGCAGCCGTTCCGCCCGGTTTAAGGGCCCCATTGCCCGACGCATTCCCGGCCAAGTTTGAGTTCAGGTATTTCAAATTCACACCGAGGGAAAAGTTCTTACCCAACCGGCGTGAATAAGACCCCGTGAACGCATACTCCCGTGAGTTGAACTGCCCGGCAGCCACACCCTGATTGGTGGTAAAATAAATCGTGCCGAGGTCGAAATACGTCAGTGAGCCGCCGATGACCGAGTTTTTATCGAGTTTCTTGTAGCCGGTCAGGTACGTGTAGTACATATCACCGATCAGGTCACGGAGCCAGGGCGTGTACGAGAGCGAAACACCCGCGTCTTTCTCAGAGAAAACTAATTTAGCGGGGTTCCAGAAAATAGAATTGGCATCGGGACTCGATGCCACCCCGGCATCGCCCATGGCACCGGCGCGGGCATCGGGCGTGAAGTTCAAAAACGGAACCGCCGTATTGATGACGTTAAGTTGGTTGGCACCATTAACGTTGGTCCCCGTTGTTGACGACGGCGATGTTGGCTGGGCAATTGCAAAAAGCGAAACTAAACAAGTGGCCCCGGTCAGGAAGCAGGAAAAACTGCGTTTCATAGAAAAATTTGTGGTAATTAACAGCGACTTATCGAAGAATGGGTTAGCCGTGCCGAGGTCAAAATTACGCGGAAAGGTTGGTAAAAAAGTGGTTCCACTTAGCGAATACGTCTCAACGGGCCAAAACGATTCGTCCGCTACCCGTTGCCTCGCCCTCATCAGCCACCGACCACAGCCGGATTCGGTACAGATACAACCCGTTTGGCAGAACCGCTCCGCCGTTGGTGCGCCCGTCCCAGACAGCCGTTGGCGGGCGGGCAAGGCAGTCTGAACAACTGCCGGTTTGCTCGTTTAGCAGGCGGCCCGTTCCATCAAAAATGCTCATCGTCCAGTTGGCGGTATCAATAGCCTGGTTTGGCGTTGCGTCAATAGTCACCGATTCGACAAACGGATTTGGATATGCCCGGACGCTGAGCCGCAGAGCAGGCGCGTCTGATACCTGAAACGTCAACGTCTCCTGTGCCGAAATATTGCCGATATTCCAGCCCTTCACCCGAACGGCATACTGACCCGGTGCCAGATTACGAAACGTGTACCGGGCCGTTCCGCTACGGCCATCGGTGCCGGTTGCCACGTAATTTTCGCTGATTATGAACGGGTTCTGATCGTTGAGTTGCAGCGTTGGCTCGTGGCCCTGCCCCGTTGCCGTGTTGATGCCCACTCCGTCTGACAGACTAACCACGAGCGTTACATCCGGCCCGGCCACCCGAATTGGTGATTCCATTGGGTCGGCCCCGTCAACCCGGATTGCAATTGTTGGCGGGGTAGGGGAGGGGCTGGTTTTGGCTGTGCCGCCAATTATCAGGTCAGTGTATGCCCCGGAGGCCGTAGTCAGGCTGTCGTTTTTCTGAGTAAATAGCATGAGCCGACCAGTGCCGAAAGCGGGAATCACGTCGGTTGGCAAGGTGAATTTTGCCCGAAACTGCCCTTCCTGCACAACGACCTGCCCCGAAAACAGAACGCTTTTGTAGTCTGAGTATGTAAATTTCGCGTTTTCGTTGCCAAGCGTCGTTTGGTCAATAGGCTTGTCGAATAACGTCAGCCGGACAGTCCCCGAAAAATCATTGACTCGCTTATTCCCCTGTCGGAGTTCGCCCACCAGCTCAACCGCCTGCAACGGGCGCAGGGTATCGGCCCGATTAGCCGAAATCGACAAATTATTGATTGCTGTCAGCACCGCCTGTATCGAGTTGCCAGACGACGTTATGCCGGGATACGCCAGCCGCATAGACGGGTCGCCGAGGAGCGCGAAGTTTCGGTTCAGAACGCTGACCAAACTCTTGTTTTTGGTTTGCCGCATCACATCGCCGAGTCGGGGCATGTGTCCGGTTTGGGGGTCGGGCGTAAAAACGGCGTTGTAAAATGCCTGGTTCAGCACCGCATTCGAACTCTCGAACACGGGCCGGGTGGTAGTCAGCAGCCCGATTGCGCCCCCCGACGGGCTTAACAACGACAGTTCGGCCCCGGAATTGACGTTCGGGTTATCGTACCGGCCAAATTCGCAGGTGGCGGTAATGAACAACGGCAACCGGCGGTTTCGCCACGAGGTAATGTCGGTCAGGGTCAATATCTGTTCCTGCGCCCAGCCCGATTCTCCGCCGTGTCCCTGGTAGTTAATCAGCAGCCGCCCGTCGGTAATGGCGGCATCAATGGCCGCGTTCATGGCGGGGGCTTGCTGCCCGGTGAGCGCCGTTGTCTGCTGAAAATTATCTAAGAAAAGCCGTTGCACCCGGTAGGCGGGCGATTGTTTTTCCAGCAGCTTGCCCAGCGCATCGGCTCCTCGTTGGTGCAGGTTGTCGTCGCCATCGTCGGCCACGAGCATGACGCGGGCTTGCCAGTCGCCGGGCAGGGTTTTGTCGGTCGCGTACCGAATCAGTTTGTCCACCACAATCCGGGCGTGGTCGGGGGTTTGGGCCGGGATGCGGCCAATGCCAATATCAAGTAGCTGATTCCCCGACGAATTCTCGACCCAATCGCCTGCGTAGCTGTTAAAGAACCCAAAATAATCGTCGGACGAATAACTCAGTACGGGCTGCAACGATTCGCGGCTTTCATAGACCGGCACCGTTGCCGCTAACTGGGCGGGGGTCAGAAATTTGCTTTTGTTGCGGTAGTCAAACGTGGCATCGCCAAAGAGCAACAGGTAGCGGAGTTGGGTGGGCTGACCCGCCCGTGCGGTTGCCATCTGACGGGCAAAATTCCGAATAGCGGTCGGGTCGGTTTTCCCCGACGAAAATTCGTTATAAACCTGCTGCGTGGTGGCAACGGCAACCGTCAGTCCGTCGTTCGCTCGCCGGAAGGCCGCCAGCCGCTCGGCCTGATCGAGCCAGTTTGGAGCCGTAACAATCAGCAAATCAGCGTTTGCCATGCCGTGCAGATTCTGATTCGGCACTGGTTTCACCGAGACGGGAACCTTGTAATCCTGATCGGTAAAACTGTAAACCGTACTCCCCAACGGTGCGCTCCAAAAAGCAGTTGTCCCGGCACGAACCGGCGTGTATTCGCTCACGCTAACCGGATTGCTAATATCCCAAAGTTTGAGTGCGGGCGTGGTTTGCTGCATCTGATAATTAGTCAGACTCAAATACCGAAACATGGTTGGGGCGGCATACTGCCTAATCTCGCGCTGGGTCTGAATCCCCAGAAAGTTCAGATACGCCTGCCCCCCGCTTTGGCCTTTCCGGTCGAAGGTCAGATCAATCCGCAGCAGATTATCGGCAGTGGCAACGGTGGTTCCGCTGAAGACCTCCGTGTTTAAGACACCCTGATAATCATACTTGTAGCCCGAAACAGGGTCGAACGGAATGGCCCCAACCTCCTGCCCGCCCAAGCTGACCCGGAAGGCCGTTGGCACGGTAGCGTTTGCCATTGCCGAGGTCGTTACAAGAACGGGTTTACCCGCCACCCGGCCCGGCAGATCAAACGTAAAGCCCTGCGTGGGCGCAATGCCAAAATAATCGCCGAGCCACTCGCGGCCCGACTGAATCGGATTGATGAGGTCTTCTTCCCGAAATACATAGTCGTCGAAGGTCGTTTGTGGATTCACAACCGTATTACTGGCGGGAGTGGTGGCAATGCGTTTGGTGGGCGTAGCCGCCGGGTTGATGGTCAGAAAATAAAATGTGGTATCGCTGTACGGATTCAGGCGGTGCGAAAATCGGCGGGTTCCTGAATCATACAGAACGGTGGCGGTGCTTTGGCCGTAGAACAACACCGCATCACCGGGGTCAAACCGGCCATCGGCCTCGCCCAACACCTGAATAGCATACCGGGCGGGGTCTTCACCCTGGCTATTGTTGTTAGTCTGTGGAAGTGCCGCTCCGCTGTTACCATAAAGCTGAAGTTGGCGCGGGTCGGCGTTGACAAAAGCCGGATTGGCCTGTGCCAGCGTGTTGTAATCGAGCCGATACACGCCGTCTTTCGTCACCCCGATTTTGAGCCATACCCCAGACTGAAAAACCGATTGCGCTGGTGCACAAGGCGCAATCAGCAATAAGCAATTAACAATAAGCCATGATAAGCGGGTATTTCGCCACTTGACTTTTCCCGTTGAAGAGTGCCACTGTTCACTGTTCACTGTTAACTGCTCATTGTTAGATGTCCACATACGCCTGTCTGGAAACCAGATACAATCTCCCGGTTGATAGCTCCTTACAAACGAAGCGCGTCCGGCGCAACGTACCTTTCTGAAACGTCTTTTTTGCTAACTGAAACACCGTGCCTTCGGGCAGGTCGGCAATGGTTGGGCGGTGGTCAGGTTCGAGAGCCATGAGTCGCAGGGCGGTCATCAGCGTTGAACAACCGGCAGTGGTGGCGGCTGGCTTTTGCAAATAAGCCACGAGGGGCGTTAGTACGGCTTCCGAGAAAACGCGCCCATGCAGAATAGGTTGCATCAACTCCCGAAACGTGCTTTGCCAAACCGGGCCGTGCGGGGCCAATTTCCGGGGCCGAATCAATCGGCGTTGCCGGGCGCAAACCGCAGCATGGGCTACTTCATGGACGTAGGTAATCAGGAAGCCTTCGGGCGAGAGGTCAGCGTTGACCGTGATTTGGGTGTGGCCCGTTGGCAGCACCCGAAAATCGCCGAGTCGGGTTCGGCGGGGCTTTGTGATTTTAAGCGTAAAGCCAAACTGCCGGTGCAGTTGCTCACAGTAGGCAACGGCATCGGCAGGGACGTGTTGTTGAAAAACGCCAGGCATTATCTCCGCGTCGTGTCGGCAACCATTACGGAGTCAACGCTGACCGAATCGTCCTGCGCCATTGGCATGGTGTCGGTGGGCATAATCACCGTTGAATCAATGTCGGCTTCGTTGGTTTTGGGTTTTTCCTGGCAGGCGGCAAGCGTTAGGGTGGCTCCGATAAAAAGGGTGGCAACGGTTCGTTTGAGGACTATCATTGGGCGTTAGCAAGGGCTTATTTTCTCCGAAATGTAGGGCTTCGGCTCGCTAAATCCAATGGTGTTTGTGCTACCGGCGGCTATTTCTGTTACCATTGCCGACGAGCCAATCACCAACGGCGTTCGTTGATGGAGCGATTCTATGGGTTTTGCCAGGAGCCGGTGCGCTCCATCGGTGGCTTGCCCGCCCGCCTGCTCGGCAATAAATGCCAACGGAAACCCTTCGTAGAGTAACCGCAGTTTGCCCAACGGCATTGTGGTTGTTTCGGGATACAAATACACCCCGCCTTTGAGCAGGTTCCGGTGAAAATCAGCGACTAACGAACCGATGTACCGGGCCGTGAGCCGCCGTTGCCGACACTGCCCAATGTAGGCCTGTACCGACGCAGGCATATCGTATAAGCTACCCTCATTGATCGAATAGATTTGCCCATCAACGGGCGTGATCAGGGTGGGGTGCGACAAAAAAAATTCGCCTAATGAACCGTCGTAGGTAAAGCCGTTCACTCCCTGACCCGTTGTGTAAACAAGCATCATTGATGTGCCGTACAGGACATAGCCAGCGGCCACTTGCCGGATGCCGCCCTGCAAAAAATCACCCATCGTTACGGCGGTGCCGAACGGTGAAACGCGCCGATAAATAGAAAAAATGGTGCCGATAGACACGTTCACGTCAATATTCGAGGAACCATCGAGCGGGTCAAGCGCAACCACGTATTTACCATCATGATTACCCGTGTGGAGTATGTCGGCTTCTTCTTCAGAGACAATGGCGGCTACTTCGCCCCCGTTCCGCAAGGCCCGCAAAAACCGGACGTGGGCAATCATGTCTAATTTTTGCTGGGCTTCGCCGTGTCCGTTTTCGGTGCCATACGCCCCCGTTACAGCCGCCAACCCCGCCCGATTCACCTCCCGGTTCACGAGTTTGGCCGCCAGTGCAATATCGCGCAGCAGTTGCGAGAGTTCTCCCGAAGCCGCCCGAACGGCCTGTTGCTGCCGCTTGATAAAACGGTCGAGCGTTATGCCGACGGGTACGGCTACCTGTTCTTCGTTGAGCATACTCTGAGGGTCAAAATTTCTTAATCTGCTCCTGAAACAGGGCTAACAGTTTCTTAGCCTGTTCGGTATATCCCTGTTCCGTAGGCCAGGTTTTCACCGGGTCAAGAACGTCGGTTGGTATGCCGGGGCAGTTGGTGGGCATTGCCAGCCCAAAAACTGGATGCGTTTGGTAGGGTACATTGTCTAATTTTCCGCCCATTGCCGCCCGCACCAATGCCCGCGTGTAGGGTAGTTTTATCCGGCTACCTACGCCGTAGGCTCCGCCCGTCCAGCCCGTATTCACGAGCCAGACCGTTGCGCCCGATTCGCGGATGCGTTCGCCGAGCAGGTCAGCGTATTCGCGGGGGGCGAGTGGCAGGAAGGCCGCGCCAAAACAAGCCGAAAACGTGGCTACGGGTTCGGTAATGCCCATTTCGGTTCCGGCCAATTTGGCGGTGTAGCCCAGCAAAAACTGCGTTATGGCCTGTTCGGTCGTGAGCCGCGAGATGGGGGGCAACACACCAAAGGCATCGGCAGTCAGGAAAAAAACGTGCTTCGGTGTGGCCGCGAGTGAAGGCTGAATGGCTCCGGTAATAAAATCGAGCGGATAGCCGACGCGAGTGTTTTCGGTGACGGATTGATCGGCAAAATCAACCGTGTTGGTGCCGGGTATGAATCGCGTGTTTTCTAAGAGCGCACCGGGTCGGATTGTGCCGAAAATCTCCGGTTCGCGTTCGGCGGTGAGGTTGATGACTTTGGCATAACAGCCACCCTCGAAATTGAAAATCTGCCGCGCCAGGTCGGTCGTGCCGCCTACCCAGCCGTGTTCATCGTCGCCGACGAGTTGCCGGCCCGCGTCTGCTGACAGCGTGGTTTTGCCGGTTCCCGATAAGCCAAAAAACAAGGCCGTTTCGGGCTTTCCACCGGCCTCGGTTGGCCCAGCGTTGGCCGAGCAGTGCATTGGCAACACGCCGTGCTGCACAGGAAGCAGGAAATTCAAGACCGTAAAAATGCCTTTTTTGATTTCGCCCGCGTAGCCCGTGCCACCGATAAGAATGATTTTCCGGGTGAAGTCAACAATCGTGAAATTGCCCTGCCGGGTGTGGTCAGACACCGGGTCGGCTTCAAATTCGGGGACACACAGCACGGTCCAATCGGGCGAAAAACCGGGCAGTTCGGCTTCGGCAGGCCGGATAAACAGGTTGTGGGCGAAGAGATTATGCCAGGCGCAGGTGGTCACAACGGCCACATCGAGCCGATAGGCCGGATGCGCCCCGGCTCGCCCGTAGCGAACAAACACTGATTTGCCTTCCAGAAAGGCCAGCATTTTCTGGTGCAGCCGGTCAAAATCGGCTGCATCGAACGGCTGATTCACAGGCCCCCAGTTCACGCGATTGGTTGTCAGCGCGTCGCAGACAATAAACTTGTCTTTGGGCGAACGTCCCGTAAATCGGCCCGTGTCGCACATCAACGCCCCCGTGTCGGTCAGTACGCCTTCGCCCCGGTCAAGAGCGTGCTGAACCAGGCGTTCGGGCACGAGTTGCAGAAAAATGGTTCGACAGGCCAGCAACCCCAAATCGGCGAGGGGCGCGGTTGGAATGGCAGGCGTTGGCCTGATGATGGTAGCAGTTTGTGTACTGAGGGCGAGCATAATCAACCGTTTTGTTGGCCCAAAAATAGTAAGCGAATTTTATTTCACAAGCGAATATTCGCTAAAAACATAAAATTTGCTACCGTTTTTAAATTCAGTATGTTTGCGGAGTAATTAAATCATGACTCAATTATGTATTCTTCCGACACGCTCCGGCTCATTTTTGGCCTGAAAATAAAGCAGTTGCGGCAGGATAAAGGTGTGTCGGCATCTCTCGTGGCCGAGCAGGCGGGCCTATCGCCGTCGTACCTGAACGAAATCGAGAAGGGCAAAAAATATCCGAAGTCCGAAAAAATCTTCGCCCTGGCAAAGGCATTGGATACCGACTATGACACGTTGGTATCGGTCAAACTCAGCAAGCGGCTCGAACCCATCGCCGAACTGCTCAACTCCAATATTTTGCAGGAATTGCCGCTCGATTTATTTGGGCTGGAACCCGCTGACCTGCTCGAACTGCTATCGGAAGCCCCGGCAAAGGTCAGTGCGTTTGTCAGTACGCTAATCGAGATAAGTAAATCGCACGGCATGAACGTAGAGCGGTTTTTCTTTTCGGCCCTGCGGAGTTACCGTCAAATGCACGATAACGATTTCCCCGATTTAGAAACAGCGGTGGCCCAATACCGTCAATCGCTGCACCTTACTGACGATGAGTCCTTGACCGACAGCGCGTTACAGGCTCAACTCGAACATGGTTTCGGGTATGTTATTGACTCATTCACCGAAACCGACCAACCCGCGCTGGCCCGGTTGCGGTCGGTGTTATTGCCGGGCGACGCTTCGCCCGGCGAAGCCTTGCCAGCAATAAATTTGGCGGGAAACGCTAACGGTGCCAATCAGCCGATGCTGCTGTTCAATGCCCGGCTCGAAGCCGAACAACGGGCGTTTACGTTTGGGCGGGAATTGGGCTACCGGGTGCTGCGCCTGACCAATCGGTCGCTGGTGTCGTCGGTGATCGAGGCCGAGTCATTTGAGCAGGTGCTGAACAATTTCAAGGCATCCTATTTTGCCGGGGCTTTGCTCATTCCGCGCCGGGCCATCGTTGCTGACCTGCACGGGTTATTTGCCAGCCCTGTGTTTGACCCGTCGGCCTGGGCGGACTTACTGACCCGCTACGGCGTTACGCCCGAAGTATTGGTGAGCCGGATCATGAACGTGTTGGTGAACGAATTTGGCATTGGTCAGGCGTTCTTTCTGCGGTTCGATACTGCTGATGAACAGTCGTTTGCGCTGACCAAAGAACTCTATCTCTCCACTCTTCGCGACCCGCACGCGGCCCGGCACGAACATTACTGCCGCCGGTGGCTGTCGCTCACCATTTTACCCGAACTCCGCAATAATCAGGGGCGAGGTGGGTGGCAGGGCAAGCCGATTGTTCAGGCGCAACGGGCGGTGTTTATCGAATCGGGCAACGAATACATCGTCATTACATTTGCAAAGTCTTCGCCCCCAAAGCCGGGCGTAAATAGCAGTGTGTCAATAGGTTTGCTGATAGATGACCGTTTGCGGAGCGTATTGATCTGGCTAAACGACCCGGCTCTTTCCCGGCGCGATGTGAACGATACCTGCGAGCGTTGCCGCCTGACCCATTGCACCGAACGGGCTTCGCTGCCTACGGTTTGGGAGCGGCACAAGCAACAAACGGAGATGAAAAATACGATTGCCCACCTGCGGACGCGGTTGGGAGCGGCTATGGCCGCCGGTTAAAGAAGACCGGCGATGGGTAACTCGCCCGCTACTAAAAGCAAAGCGGCCTGTGTCATCACAGGCCGGGGGCAAAATATACATCCGTATCAGGCATTAACTCCGGCCCGTCCGTTCTTTGAATCGGTCATAAACTCCTGTGCTGCGAAACGTTAAGAGCTTATGACCGAAGTAGTTAGCTAAGAAACTGAATCCCATACCAACCACGTGCGAGCCTTTTTCGCGCCAGAAGATTGGCAGATCAGGAAAGACCGGGTTGGCAATCCATTCAAGCGTGGCAACGGCTACATAAATCTGGACTGCCCAGGCAAGCAACGCGATAACCACGTATTTGATGGCCTCGCGGGTGGTGTTGCCCGTGCCTTTTGCCGAGAACGCAAAGAGTTTTGTCGGGATAAAACTGACAACAACGGCGGTCAGATAGCCAAGCAGGATACTGGTATCGAAATCGAAATACTGCCGGTAATAAATCTGACTGAAAAAGTTGACCGACGCACCTAATAAGGCTGTCAGGAAGAACATGAAAAAATCCCGGTGTTCTCTTAGTGTATCTCGATTAATAACGCCCACGTTCACAACTTGCCTGCTTTTTTGGTTTACTATTTAGAAGTCAATGCTTGAGGAGTTCTAAACGCGTCCTAAACATCAATCGTTGAATGGTATTCGATGATTTAAAGGGGTAAAGCTACAAAAACAAGGCCAACTTCGGGCGAAGTTGGCCGGTAAGTTGAGCGAATGGATTCAGCTATAATAAACCGCGTATCAATCCCGGAGCCAGCCCCAGCACAATGGTCAGTATCGTGGCACCAATCAACACGTAGCGATAAAACGGCGCAATCACCACCTGACGGGTAACGCCGTTGCGGAAATACATGGCAATAATGACCCGGAAATAATAATAAATCCCGACTGCCGACATCAGCACGGCCACCACCAACAGCCAGATAATACCCCGGTCGGCGGCTGCCGAAAACACCATAAACTTACCCCAGAACCCCGCCGTGAGCGGTATGCCGGCCAAAGACAGCATCGAAACGGCCATCACAA
>JBBRNH010000049.1:0-40262 GCA_038230415.1 Cytophagales bacterium
CCCCCCCCCCCCCCCCCCGGTGCTAAAGGGGCCCCCAACCCAGGGGGGCGGGGGTTTGTTTGGGGGCATGTGGTGGGTTATTTGGGGAATTTTGGCTGACGCACGGGATTTTTTGGGGGGGCTTAAGCAAAGTTGCCACTAATCACTGACCACTTGCCACTGACAAATGAAAACTGCTCTCATCACCGGCGCGAATGCCGGTATCGGTCTCGCCACCGCCAAAGCCCTCGCCACGCGGGGATTTAACCTGATCTTGGTCTGCCGAAACGCCAAAAAAGGCCAGGAAGCTCAGACTGCCGTGCAAAAAGCGAACCCGGCTGTTCAGGTTGATCTGCTCCTCGCCGACCTCGGCGATTTAAAGTCCGTTCGGGCTGTTGCACAGCAGGTTAGCCAACACTATCCCCAACTCGACGTACTGCTCAACAACGCGGGTTATACACCGGCCAAATTAGAATTTACCCCCGAAAACGTCGAAAAATCGTTTTTCGCCAGCCACGTTGGGCATTTTGTGCTGACGCATGAGCTGATGCCGCTTCTCCAGAAAACGGCGCAGGCAACGGGCGATGTCCGGGTGATTACGCTCTCATCGGCGGGCCACGCCCTCGGCAGTGCCAGCCGGTTTTTTAAGCACGACCCCGGCTTAGGTCTGATGCAGGCTTACTGCGACGATAAACTCGCCAACCTGCTTTTTGCCAGAGAGTTAGCCGTTCGCACGGCGGGAACCGGCATCACATCGTATTCGGTGCATCCGGGCGCGGTCAGAACCAATTTCGGGGCCGACACGCCGGGTTTTTTGGGCAAGGTATTTGCGTTGGCCGCGCCCCTGATGCTCACGCCTGAACGCGGTGCCGAAACGTCGGTATTTCTGGCTTCGGCCCCGCTCAAATCCATCGGTGAGCGCAACAACGGCGGTTATTTTGCCAAGATGAAGCCCGCCAAACCCACCAACCGCGACGCTACCGACCAAAACGCCCGGCTACTCTGGGAGAAAACAATGGCATTTGTGTAAGAATATGGGGTTATCTTTAATCAAAAAAATACGGTATGGAATCGCTCATTTTTCACCTCGAAGCAGATAAAGCAGATACAAATCTGTTGGATAGCATTAAAGCCTATTTTGGCTCCCGGCGTGTGTTGGTTCGGGTTGAAGCCGAGGAAGATGATACCGTATTAGCTGATACTGTATCAGAATCGGCGTATGCTTACACATTACCTTATGAAAAAATCGCTCAATTAGCCGATGCGCTGGAGAATGATGAACCCGTTGATGTCCTGGCTGAAATCGAAGCCTACAAAGTTGTTCGATGAAGCGAAACACTACGCTTAGCCCGCTTGCCGTAGCTCATCTAAGTCAATGGGTTATTGAGCAGCCTAAGCTACTCAAACGGATTTTCAGACTGTTTGAAGAGTGCGCCCGAACACCATTCGATGGCATCGGCAAACCAGAACCGCTGAAAGGCAATAAGCAGGGGTTTTGGTCGCGTCGAATTGATGAGGAACACCGATTGGTCTATTCAGTGACTGACTTAGAGATCACGGTTGTTTCGTTGCGTGGGCATTATGACGAATAGGTTTAGAGAGCCTAAAACTGCCGCAGGTAAGACAGTTTGCCGATCATATGCTGTTCCTGTTGGCGTTGGCGGCTGTCAACCGTTCCGGCGTAAGTGCCTTGATTATAAACCACATACAAAAACGATAATGGCACAAACTCCCACGCCAGCCGGATATTATAGTTCGTGCGGTCGGTGTAGGTGTTGCGCTGGATAAAGCTAATCAGTTGCAGACGCGGGTTGAGGGCCAGCCGACTTTCGGCAGAATACAACTGGGCCAGCCCCGTGAAACCACCCACATTTTTAAACTCATTGAGTTCGGCGCGGAGTGTGAAGGCAACGTGCGGAATCGGGGCAAAGGCAACCGAACCGCGCCCGGTGGTCAGCGCACCGTTGTAATACGGCCCGGTTTCGCCGAAAATCTGCCACGAGAATTTTCGGGAAGGGTCGCTGGCAAGAATGCCCGTCACCCGTGCGTACCGATACTTACCCGACGGAATCGGCAAATCGAGCGGGCGGTAATCGCCGTCGTCCAAGCGTTGAAAGGTTGGGGTGGTGTATAGGCCAAAAACGGCTCCGCTTTGAAACGTAAACCAGACCGGCGTGAGGCTGAATGTACCTTCCTGAAAATAGCCGGTGGAGGCTTTGTGGTAAGTTTCAAAAACGATTCCCGGCTCAAAATTCCGAATCTGCTTCGGCAACCAGCGCGGGCGTTTCACCACGTAGGCTCCTAAGGCGTGGGCAATCACGTCGCTGCGGGAGATAAACCCCATTTCGGGTGTGAAATTCCTGGTCACCACCGACTGCGTGAGCCAGCCCACAAACTGATTGCCGCGCAGAAAAAACTGGCTGAACGCGGCCATGCCCCGCCCCGTTCCGTCCGACGACGACGAGCCCACCACCATCGCGTTGTAGGCCAGTGCGTCGCCAAACCGAAAAAAACCGTCAACAGCCGCTGTTGTGTTCTGATAACTAAGGGTTTGCGCCGTGCTGTGCGCGTTTTTAACCGTCACCAACGCCCCAACGCGGTTTTGCTTCCCGATGTTTTCGACGTAGCGACCAACCATGAAATCGGTGGTGGGGCTGTCGGTGATGCCGCGCTGCCGGATAAGCATACCGCCGATATTACGCTTTATGCCCCGATACACCAACCGCGCCCCGGCATCAATCGGCACGGGCGTACTGGTTCCGTCGGGCAGTTGAGCCAGGCCAATCGTGCGGCTGAAAAACGGCTGAATCACCATGTTTCCTCCGTCGCCATAATCGTTTTGCGGGGCTAACCCGGCCCCGAACAAACTCGCATTTTCTAAGAAAAACGCCCGCCGTTCGGGGAAAAGCACCGACAGCCGGGTCAGGTTGTTCACCTGCCGGTCAACGTCGGCCTGGGCAAAGTCGGTGTTAGCCGTCAGGTCAAGCACGGTGTTGGGGTTGATGGCCCACTTCACATCACCCCCGATTTTGGGCTTTGTTGTGCGGCTATTGTCAGTTTCGGAGCCGGAATATGCATCGGAAGCCAGCAACACGTAGGGCTGAACCCGGATATTGGGCGACGGGGGTGGGGGTTTCAGGCCGGTGAGCAGTCCGGCGTAGTCCATCCTGAAGGCCGAAAACGCACGCGGATACGGCGACCACGACGAGAGTTCATTACTGGCCCGTCGGTTCCTGAAAAAGTTGATGCCCCAGGTCTGGGTGCTATCCTGCGAACGACGGTAGCGCAGGGTTTGCCAGGGAATCTGCATCTCGGCCACCCAGCCCGAATCGGTCCGGCTCGTGCGAACACGCCACAATCCATCCCAGTCGGCATCATACAGCGCATCGTCAAACGAAAGCAAATCTCGTTGGGTAGCGTATGGGTTAGTCATAAACACCATCGCGTTACGCCGGTCGCGGAAACCGTCTATCGAGATACCGAACAGGTCGTGGGCTTTGAAGTCAAAATCGCGCCTGAAATTCGGCACCCGCAGCCCGCGTTTCCCCAGCGAATCGGATGCAATGGCGGCAATGTAGAGGTAGTTTCGGTTAAACAGCACCCGTACCTCAGTGGGGTGGCGTGCCGATTGGCCCTGCACCGGGTCTGACTGAATAAACTGACTGATGGGGGCGGCTTGCTGCCAAACCCGCTCATCAAGCCGACCGTCTATTTTCAGGTTATCGGTAATTTGGGTGGCCGGGTGCTGATTGGGTACGGCGGGCGGTGCAAAAACCACTGCGTTTTGCCCGCGCTGATCGGTGGTATCGGCGGGGGCGGGTTGGGCAATGGCGGATTGGAAGGCACCAAAAAACAGCGCAACGAGTAATAGACGAAAGAGCATACGGGCGTTTTGTTGTTCGCACGGCAAAGATACCAGCCGAGCCGTCAGCTAAAGCCAATGGGCGGCTATTCGGCAAATACGGCAGCTAAATCAATCGTCAGTCCGGGCAGTATCGTACTGGTGAGCGGCACGGATTCGGTGCGGGGCCGCAAGCCCACAAATTCTCCCTCGCGCAGCACATACACGAGAACAAACTTGTCGTCGGGTTCCACAATCCAGTATTCGCGGACTCCGGCCTCCTCATACAGCCGGAATTTGTTGTCCATTTCTTTGGTCGTGTTGCCTGGTGAAAGAATCTCGACCATCAAATCGGGTGCGCCCAGACAGCCACGTTTGTCGAGTTTGGCCGAGTCACAAATCACGCACAAATCGGGCTGAACAACGGTGTAAATATCGCCGTCGAACTTGGGTTTGCGTTTGCTGTCGGGCAAGCGCACGTCAAACGGAGCGACAAACAGCTCACAGGATTTACCCTGCAAAAAAGCCTGAATTGGAAACGACATTCGCCCCGAATACCGCTGATGATAGGTGCTGGGCGCGGCCATCGGGAAGAATTTCCCTTTGAACAGCTCAACGCGCTCCTGAAACTGCCACAGCAGATAATCGGCATAGGAATACACGCCCGCCGGGTCGAGTTGGTCAAGGCTGGTAATAATAACAGGCGCGGGTTCGAGAGTGGTCATAACAATTGGTTTTTTTTAAGCAATAACGAACAAAAACAAGGCAAGTGTTCAGAACACTTTCCGTTTGTCGCGGCTGGTTGCGCCAACCCACGCGCCGAGGGGGTCAACAGCGGCTTCCTGTGCGCCCGGCACGAGTGGCAACCGAAAACCGGGTTGCATGGGGTCGGGCCGAACGAGGGTTCGATACACTTCGTGGCCGTTTCCGTCGAGGAGTACCACCGGCACGAGGTCGTTGGGTAGTACGTCGGTTCGGTTGCCGAGGGCATCGTCGTCGGTTTTTTCGGGATAAATTGCCACCCCAATGTCGCTCGGTTGGCGGCTGATACGCCCTATGTGAAAGCCAAACCGATACCGATGCGTCAGATAACCAGTTAGATACCGCAGCGAATCGGGGAGTTGACCGCTCAAATGAGCGTCGAAGTCAATGGCCGTTGACCAGGGCGAAGCACCAACGGCAATCCGGTAAAACTGCCCGATACAACGGCTCAGTGCCGAATCACCCCAGATTTGCCCGATGCTGGTCAGGACGAGCGCGGCCCGGTCTCGCGCCACAAACGTCTGAGTTTCGGCCTGCAACAGCGTCGGTTCGGGGCCGTTGCATTGAGCGCGGCCTTTGGTGTAGCGGTCGGCGCGTTGGGCCAAGCGTTGCCGGAGCCGGTCGGGGCCGTAGCGGGCCGATACCGTTTGCAATGCCAGATATTCGGCTAAACTGGTTTTCAGGAAGCCCGCGCCCGGCCCGCTGGCGGGTTTGAGACCATGAACGAGCCATTGGTTCATCACTTCGCGCGTGGCGAGGTAGTCTAAATAATCGAGGTCATCAGGTTGGTTCGGGTTGGCCGTCCAGCCTTCGGTTTCAGGCAGCATAATCTGGCCTGGCTTTGCCGTTACCAACGCGCCCGGCGTTTGAGGAATTTCAACCACGCGTAACTTCTGAAACGGATACGGGCCAAACAAGCGTTCGCCGGTTTGCAGGGCGGCTACCGTCGCACTCAGAAATTTATCGGCCTGATAATCATGATGATATACCACCGAAACCGGCACCGCCCGCCCGTCTGCCGACTGAAATACGGTAGTTTTGGTCTGATACGAGATCGGTTCTGGCGGCAAATTTAATTCGGTATTGTTAAGAGCAATTTGTTGTTTCCAGCCGATTCCTGCCAGGAGCATCGCGCCTAAAACACCCCCGGCCAGTGCGTACCGGCCCGAAAACCGCCGTTTGGCTTCCTGAACCCGTTGGGCAACGGTTGCCGGAACGCCCCGTTGCCAACCCAGCAACGCCAGTATTACAAACAGTCCGGCCACGCCCCACCAAGCCAAACTCACGCCCGGCCACAACGCGCCAGCCGCACCATAACCGATTAAATCAGAATAGGCTTTGCTGCCCGGCAAAAACCCGAATAGCCAAACGGAATTATTAGTAACGGCCTGATTAACAGTCCATAACGCCACAAGCAGCGCAACCGAAACCAGATGCCCGGCGATGCGATTGTTGAGCAATACCGACACCACCGCGCCCAACGCCACAAACTGGCACATCGGCCACCAGCCATCTACCACAAAATCAAGCGCGTACAGGCTCCAGTCAATATCGGCCACCGGAAACCCGCTTGCCAGTTGCACCGCCAGCCCCACGCCAAACAGAACGCCCGTCAGCAGGGCAGCCCCGCCCGCCAACGCCAGCAACTTGGGCAAGAGCCGCACCGAGACCGACCGGGGCAGTGCGTCCATGATGGCCCACAGCCCAACCGTGCGCTCGCGGTGGATGAGTTCGCCGGTGAAAATCAGCAGAAATAGGCCCGTGAACAACCCCAGCGGATGCCGGATCGCCGTGATGCGGGCCGTAGTGAGCAGTTCGGGGAAGTCAGGATTTTGGTTGAACACGGTGGCAAACAACACCGTGAGTAAGGCCAGCAGCCCCACCACCACCCGAAACAGCGTTTGCCGGGTCAGTTCCCGAAATTCTAAGCGGGTCAGGCGCAGGATGCGGTTAGCGGGAATTAAACTTGACGCTCGTTTCTTGTCATCCACCCGTTTTTTGTCATTCCGACGAGAGGAGGAATCCATTTCGCCTGGCAAAGCAGATTCCTCCTCTCGTCGGAATGACAAAAAACGGAATAACAAAAACCGCGCAGACTCACTTTTGGGCGTACCAAACCCGGCGAACGAAAATCGTTTCTCGGCCTCGCGCAACAGCCCCAGCGAAAGGGCCAGCCACAGCAAGCGGTTGATAAACAGCATATCGGGGAAAGGCAACGGCCCGGCGTTTTGGTCTGCCGGGAGCATCTCCAGCACAGCATCGCGTACCATGCCCACGCCAAACGGATCGAGCAACAGCAGCAAATCATTGGGTGGGGAGCCATCTGATTGCGGGGTTCCGGCCAGCAGAAAATACAGCACCATCAGAAACAGCATTAGGTATGCCCCCCGGATGCTTCTGAATAAAACCGTGAGTGAAAACGCTACGCTTACTACCGTAAAGACCTGCAAAACAGTGAGTTCCAAAAAACCCTGCACCAACGCCAGCACCGGAACCGGCCCGGCCAAGCGTGGCCCAATTTGACCCGGATTTCGTGCCAAATTTCCCAACAACGGCATGGCGGCAATGCCAAGCAGGTAAAAAACGGCTAGGCCCAGCACGGTCAGAAATGTACCCAAAAATCGCCCGACAAAAAATGACTGATCGCTGATGGGCATGGCATACAGATACGGCGCAGTGCGGTGGTCGAGGTCTTTGGTGAGCGACTGCCCGGCCAGCAGCACCGCCACCACCGCCAGCCCCACCCCCATCGAGGCCAGCACGAGGTAGGCGTTGGCCGCCGAATTGACAAACAGTTGGTCGTTGGCGTACTGCTGCGCGAGTTGCCAACTGTACCAAACGCCCTGCCCAATCATGAGGGCGGCAAAGAGCCAGGTGGCCGGTCGGCGGAGGTGATACCGGAGTTCAAACCGCGCTACTTTCCAGAGGTTTTTCATCGGATGGCGGCAAAATAAGCGTCTTCGAGCGTCGGGGTTTTGGCGACACTGGCGCGGTCGGGCTGGTTGTTGGCGAGAATCGTGACGAACAACTGCCCCGAAAAATAACGGTGCGAAATCACGACGAAGTGCGTTTGGTGGCCGTCGAGTTCGGTTTTTGGGATCGGTTTTTCCCAGAGTTGCCCCGTTAACTGGCTCATTAACAGGCGTGGTTCGCCAACGGCCAGCACCGTTCCCCGGTTCAGAATCGCCATCTGACCACACAACGTACTGACATCTTCGACTAAATGGGTGGAGAGCAACACCACCGTATTTTCGCCGATTTCGGCCAGCAGGTTATAAAATCGGTTGCGTTCTGCCGGGTCGAGACCCGCCGTTGGCTCGTCCACGATAATCACCTCCGGCTCGCCCACCAACGCCTGAGCAATGCCAAACCGTTGGCGCATCCCGCCCGAAAACGTGCCGAGGGGCCGCTGCCGAACGTCCCACAGGTTCACCCGTCGAAGCAGGTCTTCGGTGATAAACCGGCGGTCGGCGCGGGTGGCGTAGCCTTTCAGGTCGGCAATATGGTCAAGAAGTTCGTCGGCGGTGGCGGTAGGATACACGCCAAATTCCTGCGGCAAATAACCCAAAATTTGTCGAAACTCGTCGGGCCGGGCCAGCACATCGAGGTCGTTGAACAAAATCTGGCCGTCGTCAGGTGGCTGGAGCGTAGCGATGGTTCGCATCAGGCTCGATTTACCGGCCCCGTTCTGACCAAGCAACCCAAACAGCCCCTGCCCGATGCTGAGACTGACATTGTTGAGGGCCTGAACCGGCTCGCTGCCCCGCCGACCGGGGTAGGTTTTGGTGAGGTTTTGGATGGTAAGTTGCATCATAGACCCAAATATAGGAGCCTTCAGCAAAACAAAAAACCGGCCAGCAGATTGATCCCGCCGGCTGGCTTTATGCACTGATAATCAAGGCATTTCGCGTCAATCGTTCAGCGACTTCACCGTTACGCCCGACATGGCCCGCAGTCCGTCAACCATGATTTTGCGGTGGTTGGCTCCCACAAACACCACCACCCGTTTGGCCCCGGCTTTGCGGGCGCGGTCAACGGTGTTCTGCACCATGTCGGTATTGCGGTTTTGCCACTCGGCCAGCATCGCATCAATGGCTTTTTCGGGAAAGCCAGCCGCGCCAAACAGCCGACGCGCACCGTAGAAATTCACGATGTTCAGGTATTCGTCGCCGTCGGGTGCGTTAAAAAACGCGGTGGCATTGCCCGCTTTTTCGGCGGTGTTTATCGCCTTTTGGAGGTCGGCGGTGCGTTTGTTGAGGGCGGCATACTGGCGGGCGGCTGCCGAGGTGCTGTCTTTTTCAAGGCGGGCTTCCCACTGTTTCACTAAGCTATCGGCCCGTTCCCAGGCCGCGTTCCACTTCATGTCGTGGCGTTGGCTGTCCATAGACAGGATTTCGTCTAAGCCGAGTTTGTCAACCAACGGAAAGGCCATGTTGTGGTACTCGTTGTTGCGGGATTTGTAGAGCGAATCCGGCACGCCTAAGATGGCCTGGTAAGCGGCAATTTCTTCGGCACCAAACGCGGGCCGGGCCTTGTCGAGCCGGTAGAGTTGGTAGCGGGCGTTGCCGTAGTCGTGTTTCAGGTACAAGGCGCGGGCCAATTTCATCCGATCCTGGTGGTAGTTAGGCTTCGTCCGCAGGAGTTTGGTGGTTTGCCGGATAAACGTATCGGGGTTTTTGGGGTCAGCAAACGGGATGCTTTTCAGGTAGGCAAACCGTTTTTCCATTCGGGCCTTGTTCCAGTAATCGGGGATCGCGTCGTAATCTTCGGCGGTCAGCGTCTCGCCAAACACAGCATCGGGACGAAACGCAACGGCCTTCTCGATGACCGCCGAAAATTTCTCGTTCGTGGTCATGTTGTACTCGTGCGAGGTGCCAATCATCAGCACCTCAAGGGCGGGCTGGCGGTTCGGTTGGGCCTGGGCAAAAGTCAACTGCGTAAACAAGCACAGGGCCGCAGCAAGCATAGTAGTCAGGAGCGTTTTCATTGGGGTTTGCATTTTTTTGTGATTGATGAGACAAAGGTGCGGGCCACGTTTCCCGTCGTCAACCCAATTCGACCAACGCGCTCAACACCCCGACCAACGCCATAAAACCCACAAAATGGCCCAAACCGGGTCAGGTTGGCGGTATTGCCGCCCAAAACCAGAGAATATCACCTGTTGGTCGGCCAAAACCGGGCGTTGGTCGAATGGCACGGGGGGTTTCGGGCCGATGCGCGTTCTTTGTGGCATGATTCTCGACCGGCTGAAACTCCCGCCCGCCAATCGCGGCCTGATTCGGAACCTGCTGTATGTAGGTATTCTGCTGTGGCCGATCTCGCTCAACGCCATCAGCCCAATTCAGCAAGACCAGCTGTATAACCTGTTTGGGGTGACGTTCAACACCGTTTTTTTGCTCACTGCCTGGGTGCAGCACGTGCTGGTGCTAAATCGTTTTCTGACCCGCCGACGCTATTTACTCGCCGTGTTGGGGTCGGTCGGGGCGGGGTTTTTCTTTATCGGGATGCGCTATCTAATTGAGCAGCACCTGTGCCGGGTGTTATTCAACAGCGTGAATTATTATGAGGACAGCCTGACATTCAGCTACTACATTATTGATAATCAGATGTATGCCCTCAAAGCCGTTGCGCTGGGCGCGTTGTTTAAATTGCTCGAAGACTGGCTCGTGCATCAGCAGGAACGCCGGAACTTAGTCAGCGAGAAGACCACCGCCGAACTCGCCTTTCTGAAATCGCAGGTGAACCCGCACTTTCTGTTCAACACCCTCAACAACATCTACGCCTTAGCTTACACCAAGTCAGATGCCGCGCCGGGAGCCATCCTGAAACTCTCGGAACTGATGCGGTATATGCTTTACGACAGCAACAGTCCAGCCGGAGAATCGCTGCGGGTGCCGCTCCCAAAAGAAATAACGTACCTCGAAAATTTTGTGGCCTTAGAAAAACTCCGCGTCACCAACGCGCAGGTGCAGGTCAGGGTTGACGGCAACGCCGATTTATATCGCATTGAGCCGTTGTTGCTGGTGCCATTTGTGGAGAACGCCTTCAAACACGGCCACCTCACCGACCCGGCCAACCCGTTGGTCATTGATCTGAGCATCAGGCAGGGAAAACTCTGTTTCGACACCATTAACCGCAAAGCCAACCGCCAGAAAGACAGCGTGGGGGGCGTGGGCCTGCAAAACGTTCGGCGACGGCTGGCGTTGCTCTACCCCAACCGCCACGTGTTGCACATCACCGATACCGACACTGACTACGCCTGCCACCTCGAACTCACGCTTTGACCCAACCACCAACTATGCGCTGCCTTGTTGTTGATGATGAACCCCTTGCCCGCGCTATTTTGACTGATTACGTCGGCAAGGTGCCGTTTCTGACGCTGACCAAAGCCACCGGCAGTTCCATTGAAGCCCTGACGCTGGTGCAGCAGGGCGCGGCTGATTTAGTGTTTTTGGATATTCAGATGCCCGAACTGACCGGGATGCAGTTTCTGAAACTGTCGGGCGGGCGGTGTCCGGTGATTCTCACAACGGCATACAGCGAATACGCTCTTGAAGGCTACGAACACAACGTGGTTGATTATCTGCTGAAACCCATCGCCTTCGAGCGGTTTTACAAGGCCGTTTTGAAAGCCTCGGCCAACGCGGGCGGCACGGCTCCGGGGGTGTCTCCGGTGCCGGTGGCAGCGGTTCTCCAACCGGACACGCAACCGATAACCGCGCCAGTCAGCAGCGCGGCTACACCCGATTTTCTGTTCGTGAAAACCGAATACCGGCTTCAGCGCGTTGATCTGGCTGATATTCTGTACGTCGAAGGCTTGAAAGATTACGTGTCGGTCTTCACGCCGACCGACCGGATTCTGGCCCTGCAAACGATGAAGTTCATGGACGAAAAACTCCCCGCCGACCGTTTTGTGCGGGTTCACAAGTCCTACATCGTGGCCCTGAACCAGATCGAATCCGTCGAGCGTGGCCGCATTTACATTGCCCGTCCGGGCCGCGACAAGGCCGTTATCCCCATCGGCGACACCTACCGCGACGGTTTTTATGACCGCATCGGGGGTTGATTCCGTCGAGTTTTTACTCGGCACTTCCCGGTCTGTGTCCTCACAGACCGGGTTTTACTCGGCAAACACGGTGGCTAAGTCAATCGTCAGGCCGGGCAGCACGGTGCTGGTGAGCGGCACGGATTCGGTGCGGGGCCGCAAACCGACGAACTCCCCCTCACGCAGCACATATACCAGCACAAACTTGTCGTCGGGTTCTACAATCCAGTATTCACGGACTCCGGCCTCTTCGTAGAGCCGGAATTTATTGTCCAGCGCAACGGCGCACCGTTCTTTTTGAATATTGCCCGGCGATAGGATTTCGACCATCAAATCGGGTGCGCCTAAGCAGCCGCGTTTGTCAAGTTTAGCCACATCACAAACCACGCACAAATCGGGCTGAACAACGGTGTAAATATCCCCGTCGAATTTGGGTTTACGCTGACTGTCAGGCAATCGCACATCAAACGGAGCGATAAATAACTCGCACGATTTGCCAGTGAGATATAAGTCAATCGGGGCAATCAATCGCCGTAGATACCGCTGATGATAGGTACTCGGCGCGGCCATCGGGAAAAGTTTCCCTTTCAGGAGTTCAATACGCTCCTGAAACTGCCACAGCAAATAATCGGCATACGAATATACGCCCGCCGGGTCAAGTTGGTCAAGGCGGGTGATAACGGGTGGCGCGGGTTCGAGGGTGGTCATAAAATCAGAGTTGAGATTAGTCAAAATCAGCTTCGTTTAACCCCGCCTGCCGCAGAATAGACCGGAACGTTCCAACCGGAAGCTCTTTGCGTCCAACCGGAACGATAGCTGTTCTGGTTGGATTTCCTGTTCTACGATATTTTGCATGGCTCCCTCTTTGAGAAACAAACAAGAAACCATGCCGCAACAAAATGGCAATAATCCAGGCCGACGAATATAGTTTAGGCATACTGAACAACTGTGTCCACCAATTCTGGATTCATTATCAGCGGTCGCGTCGGCACGGCTTCGTCATCGAAATACAGCAACAAGGCTTCGTCCAAATTTCGAACTGCTTCTTCACGGGTATCGCCAAAACTCGACACATCCACATCAAGGCACTGAGCCACAAAATGCGGGCCTTCTTCCCAAATAACACTTTTTAACCGAATCTGATGCATAGTTTCCAAATCGTTTACGCCATCACCCCGTACAATTCTTCGCGTTGCTGTTTCACGCGGGCATCGCTGATAAACTCGTCGTAGGTCATGAGTTTGTCCAATATGCCCGCCGGGGTGATTTCTAAAACCCGGTTGGCAATGGTCTGCACAAACTGATGGTCATGGCTGGTGAATAAAACCGGCCCCTTGAACTCGATCAGCCCGTTGTTGAGCGATTCGATACTTTCCAGATCGAGGTGGTTGGTGGGTTCATCGAGCAGCAGCATATTGGCCCCGGAGAGCATCATTTTCGAGAGCATACACCGCACTTTTTCGCCCCCGCTCAATACCGTTGCTTTTTTGAGCGATTCTTCGCCCGAAAACAGCATCCGGCCCAGAAATCCCCGGATAAAACTCTCGTCTTTCTCCACCGAATATTGCCGCAGCCAGTCCACCAAACTTAAATCAGTTTGAAAGAACTTGTCCTTCTCGGTGTCGTTCGGGAAGTAGGATTCGGTGATCGTTACACCCCATTTAAAATCGCCCGAATCAGCTTTGCGCGTTCCGTCTAAAATATCGAGCAGTGCCGACACGGCCAGCCCGTCGCGGCTATACAGGAAAACCTTATCGTCGCGGTTCATGCGGAACGACAGATTTTTGAACAGCCGTTGCCCATCTTCGGCGGTGTAAGTCAGGTTATGCACCTCCAGCACCTGATCACCCACTTCGCGCTCCGGTTTGAAATGCACAAACGGGTATTTCCGCGACGACGGCTGAATGTCGTCAAGGGTGAGTTTTTCGAGCAGTTTGGCTCGGCTCGTGGCTTGCTTCGATTTGGAGGCATTGGCCGAGAATCGCCGGATAAACTCTTCGAGTTCTTTGCGTTTTTCGTCCGTCTTTTTGTTCTGATCCTGCTTTTGTTTCAACGCCAACTGACTCGATTCGTACCAGAACGAGTAATTGCCCGTGTACATCCTGACCTTCGAGAAATCAATGTCCACGATGTGTGTACAGACCTGATCCAAAAAGTGCCTGTCGTGCGAGACCACGATGACGGTATTGACAAAGTTGGCTAAGAAGTTCTCTAACCAGATTCCCGATTCTACGTCGAGGTTGTTGGTTGGCTCGTCTAAAAGCAACACGTCTGGATTGCCAAAAAGAGCCTGGGCGAGCAGCACACGCACTTTTTCGGAGCCATTAAGGTCGCCCGTGAGCGAATAGTGCAGGCTTTCGTGAATGCCCAGCCCCGACAGCAGCGCAGCCGCGTCAGACTCGGCATCCCAGCCGTTCATCTCGGCAAACTCGGCTTCGAGTTCGGCAGCACGTTCGCCGTCGGCATCGGTAAAGTCGGTTTTGGCGTAGAGAATATCCTTTTCCTGCGTGATGTCATACAGGCGTTTGTTGCCCATGACAACGGTTTGCAGCACCGGAAATTCATCGAATGCAAACTGATTCTGGTTCAGCACCGAGAGCCGTTCGCCGGGGCCGAGGGTGACGTTGCCGGTTTGGGGTTCGATCTCGCCCGACATAATTTTGAGGAACGTGGACTTGCCCGCGCCGTTGGCCCCGATAACGCCGTAGCAGTGGCCGGCGTTGAAGCGGATATTTACGTCGTCGAACAAAACGCGCTTTCCGTAGCGCAGGGAGACATTAGAAACGTTGATCATTGGGAAGTTGCGAGGGCTGTAAAGTGGGTGTCAGGGTTATTTTGATGGTGTCGAAATTTCATCTGTTATAGCCTGACGTTCAGGATATAACAATCTGTAAAGGGCCTGCTTATCAACGCGATTATGCGTTTCGATAGCCCGGCTAACCTTACGATCCAGCGCGTCAGATGCAGGTCTTCTGGCAATTAGGTTCGATAAAGGCTGGCCTTCATCTTGCTCATCTTTTTCCATAAAGGTTAGATTTTATTGATGTAAAAACCCTCGTAGGGCTTGTTGGCCGAAAACACTTCGGGTTGTTCATCAATCACACCAAGAACCCTAAATCGTGTTTGAATCAGATGCAATTCCCGGCCAATCACAATCCGATAAAGCCGGGTTCGGCGGTCGTCGCTTCCCTGAAAGAAAACGGTTTTATCAGGAAATCGGGTCAGAAAATCATCAACAATCCGCATAACCGTTGCCATTACCATCCGTAAATCCTGATTGTTGGTCACCAGTAAATCATCGCTTAACGTTCCGTCTTCCAACACATCAAGTAGAGCTATGTTAAATATATCAGTAGTAAGTTGCGACAAAACTGCAGCTTTGGGGACCGATTTTTTGGCACTAACACTTGTAAATTCGTAGCGAATATCAATCGCTCTTATTCGAAATGGGTAGCTTTCTTCCGTCATTACACCCCCTCAGCCTCAACGAGTTTCACCTCCGGGACAAGCCGCGTGAGCAGGTTCTCGATACCGGCTTTGAGCGTCAGCGTCGACGACGGGCAACCGCTGCACGACCCCTGCAATTGCACTTTTACCAACCCCGTTGGCTCATCGAAGGAGTGGAAATTGATGGCTCCGCCGTCAGACTCCACTGCCGGGCGGATGTACTGATCCAGCACGGCCTTGATTTTCTGAACCGTCTCCGAATCCATGTCCAATTTGGCCGAGTTCAGGTCAACGGTGCGCTGGGCAAACACCGGGCGTTCGGCTTCAACATACTCTTTGATAAACATCTTGGTTTCAAACAGCACATCATCCCAATCGGTGGCATCGTCTTTGGTGATGGTCACAAAATTGCGGGCGATAAAGACGCGCTGCACAAAATCGAACCCAAACAAGGCTACCACCAACGGCGACGCTTTGCCATCGAGCAGGGCATCGCCGGGCGCGGCATAATCGAACGACAGGCCCTCCGGCACCAATTCCATACTGACCACAAACTTCATCGAGTTTGGATTGGGGCTACCTTCGGTAAAAATAGAAATCGGGCGACGCAGGAGCGTGTTCATATTGTGTTGGGTCTTTTTTAAAACTAACAGCGCGGTTCCGCTTTTGGTTTACGCAGAAAAAGCCCGTTTCGCGATCAGGCAAAACGAGCTTTTTCTGTCTGAAACCGCCCCCCGGCTGTTTCTCGTGCTATGAAACAGCCAAGAAGCGGTTTCAAACAACGTCTTATTCGGCTACGGCAACCGGAGCGGCCATCTCTGCAATCATCGCTTCGTGCGGAACAATGTCCACATACGACCGCTGCAACCGACCGGGGCGGAATTTTACCACGCCATCAACGAGGGCAAACAGGGTATGATCTTTACCCAGACCCACGTTTTTGCCGGGGTGATGTTTGGTGCCGCGCTGCCGGATAATGATGTTACCGGCGATGGCTACCTGACCACCGAAGAGTTTTACGCCGAGCCGCTTACTATGCGAATCCCGACCGTTTTTGGAGCTACCTACGCCTTTTTTGTGTGCCATTTTTTTAAGTGGTTAGTGATTAGTGGTCAGTGGTTAGTTAATGAACAGTAGCATACTTGCCGCTTGCCGCTAACTACTTGTCACTAAACTAAAATGTCTTCAATCAAAACCCGCGTCAAATACTGACGGTGGCCGTTTTTCTTTTTGTACCCCTTCCGGCGTTTTTTCTTGAACACCAGGACTTTCTCGCCCTTGAGGTGTTCCTGAATTTTGGCCGATACCGACGCGCCTTCCACGACGGGTGCGCCAACGGAGATAACGCCTTCGTTATCCACTAACAGGACTTTAACCTGGTCAGAGGCAAGGGCAGCGTCCAGGTCGCCAGCTAACCGATGGGTATAGATGGAACGACCCTTCTGGATCTTGAATTGCTGCCCTGCGATCTCTACGATTGCGTACATGATGTTTGTATCAAATTGGAAATGAGGGCGCAAAGGTACTTTTTTCAGCGGGTATTGGCAAGAAGCTCGTGATAAGTTTTTGCTAAAATGGCAATGGCACGGAGGTCTGCACTAAGTTCGTCGCGCTTTTGGCAATGATCTTACCATCGGCAGCCGTAATTGACACCGCCACGTGAACAATGTTTTTGCCCGCCCGCACAATCCGGGCCGTTGCCGTAACCACATCGCCCGCCCGCGCCGGATTCAGGAAATCAACGTTCAGGTTGACCGATGTGTAGCCAAACTCACGGCCTAAGGCATACACGAGCATTCCGGCAATATCGTCCATAATGGCGGCTGCCGTGCCGCCGTGCATCACGTTCATGGGGTTGGTCATGTCGGGCCTGATTTCGTAATCGGCCACCAAATGGTCAGGTTCGGCAACGCGCAAAATACCATTAAGCCAGTTGCCCAGCCCCGATGGGCTTTGGCTGGTATCCTGCCCAATCTGAGCGCGGAAAAAATCTAAACGAGTCATTCTACTATGTGATCTAAGGTGTATGCTGTATGAATGGCTGGATTCTGACGCGAAGTTTATACATCCTACACCGTATATCCTACACGGTACATAAAAATAGTACTTAACCAAGCAAAACCGCCTTAAATAACCCGATTATCTGCACTTTCCTGGGAGATTCTCAGTAACTGAATTAGTTTTGCGCCGTTTACCGCGAATTTCTCCGCTTTCTTACACATGAATTACCAGCTAACGCAACTGCCCGAACGCACGGCCAAACCCCGCCAAAGTGGTCTTACCATGATTATGGACAAGGGGCTGAGCATCCGTCAGGTTGAGGATTTTCTGTCCACCTCCGCCGACTTTGCCGACATCGTGAAACTCGGCTGGGCCACCTCCTTCCTCACACCTAACCTAACCGAAAAGCTCGCCGTGTACCGCAACGCCGGTATCCCCGTTTATTTCGGCGGCACCCTTTTCGAAGCGTTCGTGGTCAGGAATCAGTGTGAGGATTAACGCAAACTGCTCGACAAATACGACATTCACTACGCCGAGGTCACAGATGGCTCGCTCGACATGAAGATGGACGATAAGCTGAACTATATCAGGCAGTTAGCCACGCAGGTAACGGTGCTGTCGGAAGTTGGCTCAAAAGACGAGGCCAAGATTATCCCGCCCTACAAATGGATTCAGTTAATGAAGGCCGAACTCGAAGCCGGGGCCTGGAAAGTCATCGGCGAGGCCCGCGAGGGCGGCACGGTTGGCCTGTTCCGGTCGAGTGGCGAAGTCCGGCAGGGATTGGTGGAGGAGATTCTGACCCAGATTCCGGCGGAAAGCATCATCTGGGAGGCTCCCCAAAAAGAACAGCAAGTCTGGTTTGTGAAACTCCTCGGAGCCAACGTCAACCTCGGCAACATTGCCCCAAGCGAAACTATTCCCTTAGAAACCATTCGATTAGGGTTGCGTGGTGATACGTTTTCTGATTTTTTAGACAAGCCGTAAAAGAAACATGGACATCATAAAATCCCTCCTCGATTTCCTCCTCCACCTCGACCGCTACCTCGACCTGTGGGCCAACGAATACGGTATTTTGCTGTATGCGATTCTGTTTCTGATTGTTTTCACCGAAACCGGGCTGATTGTGATGCCGCTCCTGCCCGGCGATTCGCTGCTGTTTGCGGCTGGTGCGCTGGCCGCCCGGCCCACCAACGACCTTAGCGTCTGGGTCATTATTCCGCTGCTCATCGTGGCCGCGCTTCTGGGCGATAACGTCAACTATTTTGTGGGCCGAACCCTGGGCAATCAAATCAAACAGCGCGAACGGATTCTGTTTTTCAAGCGCGAATACATCACCGAGACCGAAAAGTTTTACGAGAAATACGGTGGTCGCACCGTAATCATCGCCCGGTTTATACCCATCGTTCGCACCATTGCGCCGTTTGTGGCCGGAGCCGGTAGCATGAACTACGGCACCTACATTCGGTTTTGCGTGATCGGGGCGGTGCTGTGGGTGGTCAGTATTTCGATGCTGGGGTATTTCTTCGGCAATTTCCCCATCGTGCAGAAAAACTTTGAACTCGTCGTTTTCGGCATCGTCGGCCTGTCGCTGCTGCCAATTTTGTACGGCATAATCCAGAAACGGATGGCAAAAAATCAGCCGTCATGAATCGGTACGGACTCATCGGCCACCCGCTTACCCACTCATTTTCGCGGGCGTACTTCACCGAAAAATTCGCCCGCGAAAACACCACCGATTGCCGCTATGACCTCTTCGACCTGCCCGATATTGCTGGTTTAGCCGAATTGCTGCAAACGCCCAACCTGCGCGGCCTGAACGTGACCATTCCGCACAAACAGGCCGTGTTTCCGTATCTTACGCACCTCGACGATTCGGCCCGGCGCGTGGGGGCGGTGAACGTAATCCGGCTCGAAACCGACGGCTCCCGAACCGGCTACAACTCTGATTACTACGGCTTTAAACAATCATTGACGGAGTGGTTCGCCGGAATCGGATTCACATTTTCGGGGACGCAGGCGTTGGTGCTGGGAACGGGGGGCGCGTCGAAAGCGGTAATGGTCGCGCTCGAAGACCTCGGTATTCCGTTCCGGTTAGTGTCGCGAACGAAGACCGAAACGACCGTTGGTTATGACGATTTGCCGGACTTAATCGGAGCTTACCACCTGATTATCAACACCTCGCCGGTTGGCACGTATCCCAACGTGGCCGAGTCTCCGGCCCTGCCCTATTCGCTGCTGACCGCCCGGCACGCCCTGTATGATTTGGTGTATAATCCTGCCGAAACCGCGTTTATGCGCCAGGGTCACGAGCGCGGGGCAGCCGTAAAAAACGGCCACCGGATGCTGGTGTTGCAAGCCGAGCGGGCCTGGGAAATCTGGAATCATTGACCAACATACAGCGATGCTCCTGACCAACGCCACCGTTTTTACCGGCTCCGAATTGCTGCCCAATACCACTGTTTTGGCAAAAAATGGCTTGATCACCAGCGTATTACCCGAAGCAATCATTGAATCAGATGCATTGGATTTGCAGGGTGACTACCTGATTCCGGGGTTAGTTGATCTGCAACTGTACGGCGGCTCGTGGCAGTTTTTGAACGAAACCCCCACGCCCGAAACCGTTCGGCATATTCACGATACGCACCGCCAGAATGGCACCACGTCGGTGATGCCCACGCTCTATTCAACGGCGCACGGGGTGATTCTCCGGGCCATCGAAGCCGTGCGCGCCGTGATGCAGGAACGGCCCGGCGGCATTTTGGGGCTGCACGTCGAAGGGCCGTATATCAACCCGGTTCGGCGGGGCGCACACAGCCTGAACTACATCCGGCAACCTGACAAACAGGAACTTACCGAACTCATTGGGCGCGGGGCCGGGGTGATTAAACTCCTGACGATTGCGCCCGACGTGTTTTCTCAGGAATTGCTCGATTGGCTCAAACGGGCGGCTCCTGACGTGCGGCTGTCGCTCGGCCATTCAGATGCTACCTACGCCGAAGCCACCGCAGCGTTTGCCAACGGTGTGGGCTTGGTAACGCATTTGTACAACGCCCAACGGGGGTTCGAGAGCCGCGAACCGGGCGTGGTCGGGGCGGTGTTTGACCACCCAACGGTGCGGGCCAGCCTGATTGCCGACGGGTTTCACTGCGTACCGATGGCAATTCGATTGGCCTACACACTGCTCGGCCCGGAGCGGTTATTTCTGATTTCGGATGCCAGTTTTGCCTACCCGCCCCGCCCGGTTTTCGACTTTGACGATTTTCAGATTCGGTACGATGCCGGGCGGTATTTGAACCAGGAGGGCAAATTGGCGGGGTCGTCGGTTACGCTGCTCGAAGCCGTGCGGGTCTGCGTTGAGCAGGCCGGTTTGCCCCTGACCGACGCACTACGAATGGCAACCCAAACCCCCGCCGATGTGATTGGCCGGGCCGACCTCGGCAGAATCGCGCCGGGCTGCGTGGCAAACTTGGTTTGGCTCGATAAATCGCTGGTGGTGCAGGGCGTGTGGCAGAACGGCGTTAGGGTAACGCCTGGCGACAATAATCAATGATTTGCTGAAACGCCCCCAGAATTTCATCGAGTTGGTTGAGATAATAACTCGTAGGCGAAACATTGATAGTGTCGGCTTCCAAACACAGAAACAGCCATTGATCTCCGGTGGTTACGCAGCCATAGAGTTTATCCAACCGAACGCCTTTTTTCTCGTTAAACCGCTTAGTCCCAATCAACTGAGCCGCGCACTGGGGCAAGCCAACGTCCACATCATTCTTTTTGGCTTCTACAACCTGAATAATCGGATAGTTAATGCTGACCGAGCCAACATCTTTGGTCAGGATAAAATCACATTCTCCATTCAGGCCCGCATCGGGCGCAGCATTGAGGTTTTCGCCCGAATAAATCGTAAAAAATTTATGGTTTCGGGCGCGGAGTTCAAGCAAAATCGGCAGCACGATCAGTTCTGATTTGGCTTTCTCGGTACGTAGTGGCAACTCGTGAGCAGTCAGAAGGGCGTTTTCGAGCCATTCGCTGGGCAGCATGGGCGTGATTGGCGTAAAAATCTGCCCGGTTCGGTTTTTTATCCCGAAACGATCCTCGATACTGTCAAACGTAAAATCGCCGTAGGCCATCGTGCAGGGAGTTTGTTGAACCAGTCAAAGTTCGGCAGTTTGCGGGCCATAATCAAGATCATGTTTTGCGGGCATTGTCAGCGAACAAATCCAGATAACGCGCTGTTCTGCAATCAACATAAACGCACGAAACGTCGGCCAGTGAAGCAATTAACTACTCTGGCGACCGACCACTAACTACTGACCTATGAAAGGCTTTGAATTCGCTAAATACGTGCCGCCCGAACAGAAAGAGGGCAGCAAGTTTGACCAACTTCTGAATATTTTTCAGCAACTGCTGCTGCTTACCTCCGGCAATGTAGAACAGGCTATGTCGTGGATGAGTCAGCTTGACCGGCAGTACAACCTCACCGATGACAAATACGGCATCGGTAATTTCTTTGATGACCTGAAAGAAAAAGGCTACCTCACCGAAGAAAATCAGGAAGGTAAATTAGTGATGACTCCCAAAAGTGAGCAGACCATCCGGCGCAGCGCACTCGAAGAGATTTTCGGCAAACTCGAACGCTCCAAAACCGGCGGCAACCACGCTACGCCCTTCACCGGCGCGGGCGACGAACTCAGCAGCGACCTCCGCACATATCAGTTTGGCGATTCGCTGGAGCAGATTTCGATGACCGAATCTATCCGTAACGCTCAGATTAACAGTGGAATAGACGAGTTTACGCTCATGGAACGCGACCTGGAAGTGACCGAGAAAGAGCAGAAAACCCAGACCTCAACGGTGCTGATGATTGACATCAGCCACTCAATGATTCTGTACGGCGAAGACCGCATCACACCCGCCAAAAAGGTGGCTCTCGCATTGGTTGAGCTTGTGCGGCAGAAATACCCCAAAGACACGCTCGATATTGTGGTGTTTGGCAACGATGCCTGGCAGATTCAGGCCAAAGACCTGCCCTACTTAGAGGTTGGCCCGTATCATACAAACACCGTGGCCGGGCTTGAACTGGCAATGGACTTGCTGCGCCGGCGCAAAAACAAAAACAAACAGATTTTTATGATTACCGATGGCAAACCAACCTGTTTGAAAGAGGGGCTGCGGTATTACAAAAACTCGTTTGGCCTTGATCGTAAGGTCGTTAGCAAAACCCTGACCTTAGCCGCGCAATGCCGCCGACTGAATATTCCGGTAACAACCTTTATGATTGCCACCGATAATTACCTGAAACAGTTTGTGCAGGAGTTTACCAAAGTAAACAATGGCCGGGCCTATTACAGTGGCTTGCAGGGCTTGGGCAACATGATGTTCGAGGATTTTCAGCGCAATCGCCGGAAGAACATTAAGGGATAACCTGTAATCCTGACCCGTTGATTTTGTCAGTTTGGCCCGTTTAATAACGGGCCTTTTTTATGCCCGTTTACCAAACCGGCCACCAGGACATACTGCTGTAAAAATCCTGCCAGCGGGGCGTATGCTCCGTAATCAATTCGGGCAACCCACCGCCACCGGGCGTGTACTGAATTTGCTGAACGATATAATGCGTGAGCGGAACACCCGACATGGTTTCAAACGCTTTGCGCCAGGGCAACGCCTGCCGGTAGTCGAGCAGACCGCCATGCCCCATAATGTTATTAGTATAGGTACTGGTGGTGCCATTGTAACAGGCATCGCTGTTGCCGCCCGTTGGCGTGGTGACGACGGCGATGCAGGCGGGATTTGCGGTCACTACGCCAATATGCGCCAGCCCCAGCATATGCCCGACTTCGTGGGCAACGCAGTTAAAACCACCCGCATCGGGATACGTATCGCCGACATCCACGTTTGAATCGTCGGACCGATGGACGTATGGGGCAGCCGGGCCGCTGATTGGATTGCCCGCAGCGTCAACAATGTACTGGCAGTGAAGCACTTTATGGGCACCTCCGGCATCACTAACCAACTGTAAGTTGAAGTTGCATTTGATGTTGCGCCGATACACAAGCCGCTGCATATCACCACTTAACCAGTGCGGAAACGTGGGATTCAACAACGCCATCTCCCGTTCGATAGCCCGGTATTCGGGACTATTGACCTTTGACAGATCGAGAACGAGCCAGAATCGGTTTTTCCAGAAGTTGGCCCCCGCAGCAAAACGACTCTGAAAAGCGGCCCACTCGGCAGCGGGCCAGGCGGCAAAGGCATGAGGAGCGGCCAACGTTCTGCCCGACCCGGTATTGTCTTGCTGAAGATGGATTTTCAGCGTGATAATGAGCTGGGCGTTGGCACTGGTATCGTTGGGATTGTTATTGCCATCGGGAATAAAGAGACTGGCATCGAACCGGCCCGTTACGCTATTATCGGTAAAGCTGAAGTTTGGTAGTTGTCGGGTGATCGCCATAGCTGTTGTGCATTAGTTGCACAAAACTGAGACCACCAGCCAACAATCGCTATTATTGAGTCGGGTTGTTCGTAATCGGTCGTTTATGGCCCATTTCACGTCACTTCGTCACCATAAACGCCGTTGCCGAACAGGTCGTGCCGCCCTCATTGGTGAGGCAGAGCGTACCATCCACAACCCCCGCCGGCACGGTGATAATCAGTGTACTGCCCGACACCCGAAACACCGCTGACACCACCACCCCGCCCGATTTTCCGGTGCCGAACTGCGCTTTGGTTACGGTGGTCAGGTTTTGGCCCGTCACCGTGACCTCCGTACCAACCAGCCCCGTTGCGGGCGAGAACGCCGTGATTTTGGGCGGTAACAACACATTAAACGTGGCAGTGGTGCAGGTTTGCCCACCGTCGTTGGTCAGGCAAATCGGGCCGTCGGTGGCATCTGCCGGAACCGTAACAACGAGCGAACTACCCGACACCCGGAACGGGGCCGGAGCCACGCTACCCGTAAACCGAACATCGGTAACCGTAGCCAGATTTTGTCCGGCAATGGTAATCGTAGCGGCAATGCTGCCCGACGTGGGCGAAAACGACAGCCCGGCGGGTGGCCGCAGCACCGTAAAATTCTGGCTTGTGGTAACGGCATCGGCGGTATTCGTCACCCGAAGCGGGCCGGTCTGGGCATCGGCTGGCACCACCACAATCAGATTACTGCCCGACAGCCGAAACGGGGCCGACCCCAAACTGCCCGTAAACCGCACATCGGTAACGCTGGCAAGATTTTGACCCGACACTGTGATCTCGGCTCCCACTTTACCCGACGCGGGTGCGAAGGTCACGTTGGCCGGGGGGCGCAACACGCTGAATGTCTGGGTGGTGGTGAAATCGCCCGCACCGTTGGTGAGCCGGATGGTGCCATTCTGGGCATCTGCCGGCACGGTCACGATCAGGTTAGTAGCCGACACCCGGAACGTGGCCGACCCCGCGCTGCCCGTAAACCGAACGTCGGTAACGTCGGTCAGGTTCTGGCCGGTAATGGTGATGTCGGTACCAAGTTTGGCTGATTTCGGAGAGAAATCAACGCCAGAAATCAACCGAAGGGGCGTAAAAGCATCGGTAATTGTGAGTTCACCGGCATCGTTGGTGATGCGGATGGGGCCGGGCTGAGTCTCGGTCGGGACTTTCACCCAGATTTCAGCATCGGTATTTTGCCCGTCGAACGCGGCTCCGGTGCCGGTGCCGGCAAAGACTACGCTGGCGTTTTGCAGCCACTCGCCTTTGATAACCACCCGGCTGCCAACCAACGCTTTTTTGGTAAAATCGGTCACAATGGCTTTCAATACCACCGTTATCGGCTTAGCCGACGTGCCGGTTCCGGCGCGGTTCGTAACCGTTATCACGCCACTGACCGCATCGGCGGGGACGTTGACTTTGATGCTGTTGTTCTCGATGAACGACGAAATCGAGGTGGCTTTTCCGCTCACGGTTACGGCGGTGATGCGGTTCAGGTTCTGGCCCGTGATCGTGATTTCGCGGTTGCGGGCCGTTCGTTCCGGGGTAACAACGAGATTGGCGGGCGGCACAATAAACAGCAACGCCTGCTGACTAATGGCCGTGCCACCAATGCTGCCGATGGTGAGCGGCACCTCGCCCGCCGTTGGTCGTTCGGGAATCGTAATCTCAAGCTGATTGTCGCTGATGATTCTGAACGGCGCGGGCAAGCCGCCAAACGTGGCACTCGTAATGTCTTTGAACGCCCGGCCCGTCACCACGATTTTATCGCCTTTGATGCCTTCGGTTGGGTTCAGGCCGCTGATGGCCGGGGCAAACGCAATCAGCAGACTGTCGGCACTGGTAGCCAAGAGCTTATCAAAAACGGTAACGGTAATCTTGCCATTACTGGCCCCCGGCGGCACCAAAAACCGGATTTCAGTGTCGGTAACGCGGGTTTGGGTAGGGTCAACGGGCAGGCCGTTGACCTTTACCGCGCCATCGGTCAGGTTGCGGCCCTGCACTACCAACTCAGTGTTTGGTTGCGGGCGTTTGGGCGAAAAGCCGGTGATAACGGGCGTTCCGGCGATGATAAAATCGCCGGACGAAGCCCCGCCCTCGGTCTCCACAGTAAGCAGTTGCGGGCCGCGCCGGGCATTGACGGGTACGGTAACGGTTAGGCTTTGAGGGGTGGCCGTAACAACCGGCGCGACCGTTGTCCCGAACTTAACGGTTTTGAGTTGATCTAAAAAGTCGCCCTGCAACACAACCGGCGTACCGGGCAGCCCATTGCCGGGCGACACGGCGGTGAGTGATGGCATAGGCTGCAATACCGTGAAGGCCACCGGGTCGGAGATGCCTTCGGGCGTGGCAACGCGCACCTGCGTGGGGCCAACGGGCATCCGGGGAATCACGATTTTTATGGATTGGTCATTTTTGGCGGAGACAATGCCGTTCACAAACGTACCCGACTGCCCCAGCGATACAATCGGCTCGCTGCCAAACTGTGACCCGTTCAGCGTTACTTCGCGCCCGATACGTTCGGCAGTTGGCGTAATTTGCAGCAGTTCGGGCGGGAATTTTGTGACCCGGCAACCCGCCAGTCCCAGGAGAGCAACGAGCAGGAAAGCCGAAAAAAAACGGAAATTTGTCATTCAGGAAACGCCCGCTACGGGCAGAAGTTACGGTAAAATTAACGCTTTCGCATGGAAACCGGAACCATTCAGACCACAACCACCAACTCGGTCACCACCATTACGGTCGCCCATCCGGCCAGTAACGCCCTGCCCGGCGCGTTGCTGCGGCAATTAACGCAGGCCATCGAAGCTGCCGGACAGGCTACTGATTCAACGATCATTGTGCTGCAATCGGGCGGAGAGCGGGCGTTTTGCGCCGGGGCTAACTTTTCAGAATTAGCTGCCATCGAAACGCCGGAGCAGGGGCAGGTGTTTTTTTCGGGATTCGCCGGGGTCATCAACGCCTGCCGACGCTGTCCCAAACTGATTATTGGGCGAATCCAGGGCAAGGCCGTTGGCGGGGGCGTGGGGCTGGCTGCGGCTACCGATTATTGCATTGCTACTACAGCGGCTTCGGTTCGGCTGAGCGAATTACTCATCGGCATCGGGCCGTTTGTGGTTGGCCCCGCCATCGAACGAAAAATCGGGCTGGCGGGGTTTTCGCACCTCACGCTCAACCCCGAAACCGCGTTTCCGGCAAGCTGGGCCGCCGAAAAAGGACTCTATAATCAACTCACCGATACGATTGCGGGGTTAGATACTGCCGTTCTGCAAAAAGCTGCTGAACTCACAACGTATAACCCCGATACCCTGCATGAACTGAAACGGGCGTTCTGGCACGGCACCGACCACTGGGATAAATTACTGGCTGACCGGGCCGCAACGAGCGGGCGATTGGTGCTGTCAGCAGCGACAAAGGCGGCAATTGCGCGGTTTAAGGCGTAAAATGGATGCGTCTTTGCCCTATTTTTCCTATTTTTGACAAAAGAACGCCACTCAATGCCAGACACGCTGAATACGCCCCGAACCCGAAAAATACGCCCGCAACCCCGGCGCGTATCGGTGGAAGCCTACATTCGGGCCGAAGAGAAAGCCCTGACCAAACACGAATTTCATAACGGAATTATCGTACCGATGGCCGGAGCCAAGCTACCGCATAATTTGCTGGCTCAGAAAGCGGCATCGCTGATCGAAAATTTCGTGGAAGAAAATAACCTGACAGTGAAGGTCAGCAATAGCGATACTAAAATCCGTATCGAACGGGTGAATAAAGTTGTGTATCCTGACGCGGTGGTGATTTGTGAAATCCCGGACTTTTATCAAAACCGACAGGATATCATTACCAATCCGCTGCTGGTAGTCGAGGTTTTATCATCGTCAACGGGAGACCACGACCGAACCACCAAATTTGAATGGTATCGAACACTCGCTTCGTTTCGGGAATATGTGCTGATCCATCAAGACCAAAAGCACGTATCGGTGTTCAGCAAACAACCCGACCATACCTGGCTCCTGCGCGATTATGACGGTGACGACGTGGCCGCCATCCTGTATGCGATAAACGAGTGTCCGCTACCCCTGAAACGGCTTTATCGGAATGTGGCGGTTTGAGGTAGTTGCTGCGTCAAACCATTTGCGGTTCACGTCTGTTAAAGATTATGTACAATGAAGCATCTGCACCGGATATTGGTAGAACTTTATTCGGTGTGGCTCCGGCATTGTTGGTTATAATTAACGCCATCCAATGAGTTATCACAACCTGAAATCACGCGAACTTCTTGCCATTGCTACCCTCGGCGGTCTGAAAGCAGCCGGGTATGCACCGCGCTCTATTAAACAGGAGCTGCGGGAAAATCTGATCGAAAAAATCCGGGCCAAAGAATCCGTCTTTCCCGGCATCTGGGGCTACGAAGACACGGTAATTCCCGATGTCGAACGCGCTATTCTGTCCATGCACCACATCAACCTGCTGGGTTTGCGTGGTCAGGCCAAAACCCGGATTGCCCGTCTGATGGTCAACCTCTTAGACGAGTACATCCCCGTTGTAGCCGGTTCTGAACTTAACGACGATCCGTTGCATCCCCTGTCTCGCTTTGCGCTGGATAAAATTGCCGAACATGGCGACAACACGCCCATCTCGTGGATGCACCGCGCCGACCGCTACACCGAAAAACTCGCTACGCCCGACGTATCGGTGGCTGACCTGATCGGCGACGTTGACCCCATCAAAGCCGCAACGCTTAAACTGCCGTATTCTGACGAGCGCACGATTCACTTCGGGCTTATTCCCCGCTCGCATCGCTGCATCTTCGTTATCAACGAGTTACCCGATTTGCAGGCCCGGATTCAGGTATCGCTGTTTAATATTTTGCAGGAAGGCGATATTCAGATTCGGGGTTTCAAGCTGCGGTTGCCGCTCGATATTCAGTTCGTCTTTACGGCCAACCCCGAAGATTACACCAACCGGGGCAGCATTGTTACGCCGTTGAAAGACCGGATTGACTCGCAGATTGTGACCCACTACCCGAAATCGCTCGAAATCGGTAAGAAAATCACGATGCAGGAAGCCGTTGTGAAAGACGGGCAGAAGCTGGCGGTGAAAACCAATGACCTCATCACCGACCTAATCGAGCAAATTGCCATCGAAGCCCGCGAAAGCGAATACGTGGATTCTAAGTCGGGCGTGTCGGCCCGGATGACGATTTCGGCCTACGAAAATCTGCTGTCTGCCGCCGAACGCCGGACGCTGCTCAACGGCGAAAAAGAAACCTTCGTCCGCATTGCTGACCTGTACGGCGTGGTGCCGGCCATCTGCGGCAAGGTCGAATTGGTGTATGAAGGGGAGGTAGAAGGGCCGGTGATTGTGGCGCAAAACCTGATTGGGAAGGCCGTCAGAAACCAGTTTTTGCAGTATTTTCCGAATCCCGAAAAGGCCAAGAAAGACAAGCGCGGTAACGTGTATCGTAAAATCACCGACTGGTTTGGCGATGGCAACACGATGGATATGCTCAACGACCTCACCAACCGCGATTACGAAGCCCGGCTCCGCACGATTGACGGTTTAGACGATCTGGTTGATGCGTTTCACGACCGCCTGAGCCGCCCCGAAAAGCTGTTTATGATGGAGTTCGCGCTGCACGGCGTGGCCGAACATTCGCTCATCGGCAAGACCCCGATGGACACCGGGCAGCAGTTTAAAGACCTCCTCGGCTCGATGTTTGACCCCAACAGTAGCTTTGGTGAGGACGATGACGACGATACCGGAAGCCCGTTTTAAACAGTGATAAGTGATGAGTGATGAGTGAAGAATAGCTGACGCGAAAGCAATATTCATCACTCAGCACTCTTCATTCATCACTCATAAACTCATAAACTCCTCACTGTATATGTCCCGCGCCCTTGAGTTAGCTACTTTGGGGCGCGGTTTTGTATCGCCAAACCCGATGGTGGGCTGCGTGATTGTGCATGGCGACGGGGCCGATGCCCGCATTATTGGTGAGGGCTGGCACCAACGACATGGCGAAGCCCACGCCGAACGGAATGCCATTGCTTCCATCAAGCCGTCTGATAATCAACTGATTGCTGACAGTACGGCCTACGTTACGCTCGAACCCTGTTCGCATTTTGGCAAGCAACCGCCCTGCGCCGATCTGCTCATCGAGAAGCGCGTCGGGCGGGTGGTGGTCTGCAACCCCGACCCGAATCCGTTGGTGGCCGGGGGCGGTATCCAGAAACTCCGCGATGCCGGAATTAGGGTTGAAACCGGACTACTTGAGGCAGAAGGTCGCTGGTTGAACCGACGGTTTTTTACGTTTATGGAACAGCAACGGCCCTACGTAATTCTGAAATGGGCCGAAACTGCGGACGGTTTCATTGGCGGAACCGATAAACAACCCGTCGCCATCACGGGGCCAGTGGCGCAACGCCTGAACCACCGCTGGCGCACCGAAGAGGATGCCATTTTGGTTGGCACGACCACGGCCCTGACCGACAACCCCCGCCTGAACGCCCGACTGTGGCCGGGCCGCAATCCCACCCGCATTGTGCTTGACCAACACCAAAAACTGCCCGCGTCGTTGCATCTGTTCGATGGGACACAGCCCACCATTCGCTTCACCGATGCGCTATTGCGCCCCTTCACGCTGCTGCAATTGCTCACCGAGTTGCACCAACTCGGTGAGCAGTCAATGATTGTAGAGGGTGGGGCCGCCACGTTGCAAGGCTTTATTAACGCTGATTTGTGGGACGAAGCCCGGATTTTCCGTAGCCCAAACCGATTGGGAAACGGCACAAAAAGTCCCGAAATTCACGGAGAAACTATTGACAGACAGCCCGTTGGTGCTGATGAACTGCGCGTAATCCGGCGCAGATAATCCGGGGCAGCATCATCCGGCAATACGCTGTTTACGGTATCAGTATTTTTTGGCACCGTCGGTGCTTTCTATTCATAGACACGAACCAACCGAAACCCGTATGGAAGCTACCGCGCAAACCGCCCCGATGCCCATCCCAATCCCCGTTGCTGCCGCCGTTGGCGCGGGGTTGCAGATGCCAATGCCCAAACAATTTGCTACCGTTGCCGAAGAACGGCAGCACCGCAAAGTGCAGTTGGCCGGGGCGTTCCGGCTGTTTGGCAAATACGGCTTCGGCGAGGGCGTGGCCGGTCACATCACCGCCCGCGACCCCGAACGCCCCGATCATTTCTGGGTCAATCCGTTCGGGATGTCGTTCAAACACATCCGGGCTTCTGATTTGGTGCTGGTAAACCATCACGGCGAGGTGGTTGAGGGCAACCGGGCCGTGAACCGGGCGGCTTTTGCCATTCACTCGCAGGTACACGCGGCCCGCCCCGATGCCGTTGCTGCGGCCCACACCCACTCGATTTATGGCCGTGCCTGGGCTTCGCTGGGCCGACGGCTTGACCCGATTACGCAGGATTCGTGCGCGTTTTATAACGATCACGGTTTGTTTGACGACTTCACCGGCGTGGTCAGCGAAACCGAAGAGGGCGCACGAATTGCGCAGGCGTTGGGGCCGCACAAAGCCGCCATCCTGCAAAATCACGGGTTGCTCACCGTCGGCCAAACCGTTGAAGAAGCCGCCTGGTGGTTTATCACCATGGAACGAACGTGTCAGGTGCAGCTCTTAGCCGAAGCAACCGGCCACACACCCCGAAAAATCTCCGACGAGGTGGCCGCGCAGACCTACAAAACACTCGGAAACCCGATAGCGGGCTGGTTTCAGTACCAACCGTTGTGGCAGGAAATCTCGCGGGAGCAGCCCGATTTGTTTGAGTAAAGTTTGCCACCGCCCCTAAGCTGTGGCTTGTCCGTGAAACAACCGCCCGTTATGAAAAACTACGTTCTGTGCTTTTGTTTAGCCATTCTGTCAATGCGTGGCTACGCCGGTTCGCTGCTCATCCCGATGGACGAGAGCCAAACCAACCACCTCAAAGCCTACGGTATTGCCTACCGGGTGTTGCAGGATGGGGCCGAAATGGACTGGCTACTCAACTACCGGGGCGGCAGTTTTCTGCTGCCCGACAACCCGGCTTTTGCTACTGAATGCCGGGTGCGGGGCGTATCGTTCGAGCGGATGACTGACGCGAAAACGGCAGCTATTCTGGCCCAGATTGCCCGCCCGGAGGTGAACATGGATGCCGTGAAACTGTTGAAAGCGGCCAAAATCGTGGTGTATTCGCCGGTGAAAATCAGCCCCGCCGAGTTTGAGAATACCGATGCCGTGCTGCGGGTGCTGACCTACGCCGAGATTCCCTTCGAGGTGGTCTATGACGAAGAAATCCTGAAAGGCGAACTGCCCAAATACGACTGGCTGCACTTGCACCACGAGGATTTTACGGGGCAGTTTGGCCGCAACATGGGCCGGATGTCGGCCAAAGACATTCAGGTGCAGGAAAGCATCGCCAAACAGTTTGGGTACGCCAAAGTGTCGCAGATGAAATTGGCCGTTGCCAAAGCCATCAAAGGGTTCTGCGCCGGGGGCGGGTATCTGTTCGCCATGTGTTCGGCCACCGAAACCCTCGACCTGGCTTTGGCCGCCGAAGGGGTTGATATTGTGGATGCCAGCTACGACGGCGACGGCATTGACACCGATGCCCAGCAACGGCTCGACTTTGGCAAGACGCTCGCCTTCGGCAATTTCACGATTGATGCCACCGGCGGCTACTACGGCATGACCTTTTCTGACATCAACGCATCGGACGGGGGCGGGGGTCGGCGCGGGGGCGACGATGGGCCGGTATCGTACTTCTCACTGTTCGATTTTTCGGCCAAGTGGGATGTCATTCCGACGATGCTCGTTCAGAATCATCAGTCCGTGATTCGGGAGTTTTTTGGGCAGACAACGGCCTTCCGCAAAACGGCGGTTAAGCCCAACGTGCTGGTGATGGGGCAGGGCAAAACATCCGACCGCTACCTCTACGGCGAGATAGGCCGGGGGCAATGGACGTTCTACGGCGGCCACGACCCGGAAGGGGTTCGCGGGCAATGGCGCACCCCGTCTGACCTGAATCTGCACCTCCATTCGCCGGGTTATCGCCTGATTCTCAACAACGTACTGTTTCCCTCGGCCCGGAAGAAAAAACGCAAGACGTAGGAAAACCCGGAACCATTCCCCGCAGCCACGCATTTTTACGACTATGGAAGTGATATGCACAAACGATAGTTTTCCGGCCCCGGTGCTGGCCTTTTACGCCGAGTTTGGCGTGAAAACCCCCAAACAAGACCAGCTTTACAGCGTCCGTCAGGTGAAACGCCACACCAACGGCGAAACGGGGTTACTGCTCAACGAACTGCCAAACCCCGAGGTGCCGGTGCGCCACCCGGTGCTGGGCGAAGTCTGGTTTGAGCCAACGTTTAACATCACCCGCTTTGCCACGCTCCTCGGTCAGCCCGTGAAGCAGGAAGAGATGGAAGACGTGACGGTGTAACCGGGTTGGGGGTTACTATTTCGCCAGTCAGTATCCGCTTTGGGTCAGAGACCCAAAACTCGTTTTCCTGAGTAAATTGGCCCCGGATACCTATTTCTGACGAAAACTTAATCTCACTATGTCAACCTACAACTACTTCATTGTCAAAACAGTACTGCTCATTGCCTTGTTTGGGCCGGCGCGGGCGCAGGACACCCGCAAAGAAATTGGCAACCTCGTTGTCGAGAATATTCCGGTCCTGCCCGCCGATTTATTGGAGCGCGTTGACCAGTATCAGAACGTGCGCGGGGCCAGTTTTGCCGATTGGGATCAGGCCGGAACGGGGCTGTTTATTTCGACGCGCTTTGCCGATGTGCCACAGATTCACCACGTAGCCGCGCCCGGTGCCGACCGTCGGCAGATTACGTTTTTCAGGGAACCACTCGGCAATGTGTCCGTTAGCCCCGACAAATCGAAAAACGGGTTTATTTACAGCCGTGATCTCGGCGGCAACGAAAACTACCAGATTTATTTTTTCGACCTCAACACCGGGCAGTCACAGATACTGACCGATGGCAAGTCGCGTAATCAGTTTCAGGGCTGGAACCGGCCCGGCACTCAGATCGCGTTTATGAGCAACGAACGCAACGGGGCCGACCTCGACCTGTTTCTGGGCGATGTTGCGCCCGGTGCCAAACCCGTGCGGCTGGCCGAACTCACGGGCGGGGGCTGGCGCGTGGCCGATTGGTCGGACGATGGCAAACAGATGATGCTCCAGAACTACAAATCGGCCAACGAAAGTGAGTTGTACCGATTTGACGTACTCACCAAAAAGACAGAGCGGTTTCATGCCACGCCGACCCCGGTAGCCTACGGTGGAGTCGTGTTTGCCAAAGATGGAAAAGGGCTGTACCTGATCTCCGACGAAGGCACCGAGTTTCAGACCCTGCGCTATATTGACTTCGCCACGCAGCAGCAAACACCCCTCACCGGAGCCATTGCCTGGGACGTTGACGGGATGGAACTGAGCAAAGACGGCCAGAAAATCGTGTTTACCACCAACGAAGGCGGCTATTCGACCCTGTATGTGATGGATACCAAAACCCGGCAGTACAAACCCGTGCCAAACCTGCCGAAAGGCGTAATTGGCGGCTTTAAACTCAACGACGATGGTCAACGAATAGCAATGAGTTTTGGCACGCCCACCACCAGTAGCGACGTTTTTGTGCTGAATTTAACGAACAACGCCCTCGTCCGCTGGACAACCAGCGAAGTGGGTGGGCTGAACCCGGCAGCTTTTGTGGAGCCAACCCTGATTCAGTACCCAACCTTCGATCAGGTCAGCGGCAAACCCCGCCTGATTCCGGCGTTTCTCTACAAGCCGAAACCGAAGCCGGGCAGTGCCACAACCGGAAAAATGCCGGTGCTGCTCTCGATTCACGGCGGGCCGGAGGGTCAGTCATTGCCCAATTTCAGTTCGTTTATCAACCTCATGGTCAATGAGTTGGGTATTGCGGTTGCCGTGCCGAACGTGCGCGGATCGAGTGGGTACGGCAAAACGTACTTAGCCCTCGACAATGGCCCCAAGCGCGAAGATTCGGTAAAGGACATTGGCGCGTTGCTCGACTGGATTGCCCGGCAACCCGATTTAGACGCGGGCCGGGTGGCGGTGTTTGGCGGGTCGTATGGCGGCTATATGTGCTTAGCAACCATGACCAACTACAACGACCGGATGCGCTGCGGGGTTGATCTGTTTGGTATCGGCAACTTTGCCACATTCCTGAAAAACACCAGCAGCTACCGCGCCGACCTGCGCCGGGCCGAATACGGCGACGAGCGAGACCCGGCAATGATGGCCGTGTTTGAGCAGATTTCACCCATCAAGAAGATCAAAAATATCACCAAACCGATGCTGGTGTATCAGGGCAAAAACGACCCGCGTGTGCCGCTTTCGGAGTCGGAGCAGATGGTGGCGGGACTGAAACAGCAGGGCAACACCGTATGGTATATCATGGCGAAAGACGAAGGCCACAGTCTCGCCAAAAAAGCGAACCGCGACTATACTTACGGAGCCTTGATGCTGTTTCTGCGTGAAAATCTCCTGCAATAAACACGTTAGGCAGCCAATGGGAAAGCCACGCCTGACTGATCTGCTGCATGGCTCAAACGCACAAAAGCCGCCTGATACAGGCGGCTTTTGTGTTTCTCTGATTTCTCCGGTGTATGTTCTCACAAACCGGAGAAAATTAGCCGGGATTACTGCCGGGTAATCGTTTCGGTAATTACCCGATCTCCACCCGGCCCGGTATAGCGGTAGCTGAGGGTGAATGTTTGAGTAGCGGGGTTATAGCGGTTGGTGCCGGTTTGCCTGAGCGTCTCGCCCGTGGCAGCAGGCGGCACAACGGGCGTTATGGTTACTGTGTTATCGGCATTGACCCGCAACCGCATAAACCACGGAGCCGCTCCTGTTCCTAAATCAGCAAATTCGGTTTGTGAGGTAGTCCCATCAATGGTAGCGAGGGTTTTATCGCGGCCTATGCTTCGTGTGCCAGCCGTTGGGTGAGCAAAAACGCCCGTCGAATAATAGTCTCCCTCGTATTGATTCTTGATTTTGAGCAGGAGTAGTTTCGAAGCATAGTTACCGCCCACAATGGCGTTGGCCCCCGAAACGGTTTTGATGCTTAACGGCAACACATACCCCGCGTTATTGAACCCGGCTGCGTCCGGCACTTTGTCTTTGCTGGTTGTCAGGCTCACCGTTATCATTGCAAACTGCTGCCCGGCAGGAATGGTGGTCGTCAGCGTCGGAATCGAGTATAGACTGGCCGGGGGCAGTTTATAAGCCCTGCTATTGTCGGCGTTGTATTGTTTCAGCAGCGCGGCATCAACGGCAAGGGTAGCCGTAATGTCTTGACTGACAGGTGCAGCCGACGACACGCCCACGTTGAAAGTATAAGAAGCGGGGGCCGTTTGAATGGCAAAGCCGTGCGTGTCTTCAAGCCCGTTGTTGGCCGTTGTCGGGAACTGCACTACTGGGTTGGGCGTAGTTTTAAAATCAACGTAATGCTCGTCGTCTTTCAGGCAACCCGTCATACTCAGGGCCATACCGCCGAGGGTTAGTAAAGAAAGTGTCTTTTTCATGTTTTTAATGTTCATGGTTTATTTCATCCAAAATGGTTTGGTCGTAAACTGGCTAATCTGCCCCTGTGCGCCCACATTGGCCGCGTTGAAATTATATTCGCTCTGCGGATACAGCAGCCGCACCGGAATCTGCCGCACGGTCACGCTCGGATCGCGTGAGATTGGCACCGCCGGAATACCCAGCCGCCGGTAGTTAGCCCAGGTTTCAAACGGCGACAGGGCGTTGTTGGCTGCCCATTCCTGCGTGATGATGGCTTCGATTTTGTTTGGCGATGAGGTCCAGGCCACATTCCTGACCGGGTTCGCGAGGTAATCGAGCGCGTAGTCTTCGGGGGTTCCCATATCGTCCTGAATATTGAGGTTCGTGTAGGATTCGATAACAGCCGCCTGGTAGATGTCTGCTGCCACCCCAGCCAGCCAGCCGCGCTGTGTGGCTTCGGCCTGTAACAGCAGCGACTCGTGCGAGGCCAGAATAATCGCATCCTGCTCGGCACTTTTCAGGACACCCGTCAGGCCGCTTCCGCCAGAGCCGATACCCGCCGTTCGGCTGTTAACCAGCACGTTAATATCGCCAAAATAAGTCCCGGTATACGTTCCACCCGTAGCTGCCGGGTCATAAAACGCCAGAACCCGGTAGTCGCCGGTAGTGACGGCGTAGTAATCGAGTGCGTATTTATTGCCCCGGTACTGATTGTTGAGTTCGACCGTTGCCCCGCTCACATTAAAGCCAAACGCGCCGTAGAACGGGTTCTGCCGGTTATCGGAATTGGTGTAGCCGGGGTTCACCGACGCATTTTCGCCCGCTTTCAGAAAGCCAAGATTACTGGCTTTGATTTTGGCTAATTCGGCCTGAATATAACTCGCCCGGTCGCTGCGTTCTGACTGCCGGAGCAGCATCCTGAGTTTGAGCGTATTGGTAAACCGCGCCCATTTTGCCATGTCGCCCTTAAACATGATATCGTTGGCCCCTAAGTTCAGTGATGTTTCGCCGTTTCTGACGCGGGTTTGGCCTTTGGCAATCAGGGCGAGTGCGGCAGTCCAGTCGGTCATCACGGCCTCGTAAATCACCTTGCCATCTTCGTATTTGGGTTGCAGATTGGTCAGACCCTGGAGCGCGTCGGTATAGGGAACGTTGCCGTAGGTGTCCACTAAAATCTGAAAGTGCAGCCCTTTCATAATCTTGGCAACGGCCTGCAAATAGGGCTGATTGCTGGCTACGGCCTGTTTCTCCACGTAGTCATAGTCTTTCAGGCGGGTGTAGGCATCGTTCCAGATGTCGTTGTAATAGCTGGTGGTGAAGCGGTAATTTTTATCCGACTGCGAAATCGAGTAGTTACCGCTCCAGTTCCAGTAGCCCATCCAGAGGTTCAGAAACGGAAAACTGGTACTGATATAGGTGCCGGTGGCGTTCAGGGCCGTTGGCAACACCAGCGCGGGCGGCACCACGGTAGCCTGGTTCGGGTTTTGGTTGATGTCTAAGTACTTGTCGCTGCAACTCGTGGCAAAAACCAGCAGTACGGCCAGCATACCGACGTATTTTAAGGTTGTCTTTTTCATGGTTTTGAGGTTGTTTAGAAGCCCAGACTTACCCGAAAACCGTAGAACCGCGTCGGCGGAGCCTGGTATTCGTTGGTGATACCCGTAGCATTGCTGTTGTCGTTCGAGAATTCGGGATCGCTGAAGACGTTGGTTTTTGGCCTGAACAGAAGCAGGTTACGGCCCGTGAGACTGACGGTTGCCGTGCGGATGAACCCGGTTTTGGCTAAGGCCGAAGCCGGTACGTCATAGCTCAACGCCACCTCGCGCAACCGCCAGAAATCGGCACTTGTCACATAGCTGCTGCCCGCCTGATGGTAGGCCGAGTTGGTCCAGAAAAACAAGTTGCCATCGCGGGTGGTCAGGCTGTTGTTGGGCGCAAACGACCCGTCGCTGTTCTGCACCACCGAGTTCGGAAACACAAAATTCTGCCGGTTGTTGTAGGTCGAGCGAATACCCGTTCCGGTAAACTCCAATGCACTGCCGACATCGTTATAAATCACGGCTCCGCCCCGGTATTCCCACAGGATATTCAGGCCAAAGTTGCCATATTTAAATGTGTTCGTCAGGCCAATGCGGTGCAGCGGCTGGGTACTGCCCGCGTATTTCAGCGTGGGGTCTAAGATAGTCTCGCCGTTGCCGTCTACCACCGGACGGCCCACATACTGGCCCGATTTATCATAGAACGGACTGGCCGGATCGCTGCTGGCGCGTTGAATATCAGTTACATACATAGCCGGAAAACCATAGCCGACCGACGCATACACGTTAGAAGCAAGGTTTGGCAGTACGGTTCCAGTGGTGCCGTTGAAGGGGATATTGAGCCGGTCTAAACCATTATACAGCGAGACCACTTTGCTGGTCAGGTAGGTGTAGTTGCCGTTGAGTTCCCACCGAAATTTGCCAGCCGCAATAATGGGCCGCACCTTCAGGTCTACTTCTAAGCCGTTGTTTTCCATCTCGCCGGTGTTAATCTGCACGGCATTGTAACCCGTTGACCGCGACACATCAATCGGCACGGTTTGGTTAATCGTATTCGATTTATAGTAGGCCAATTCGAGGTTAAACCGATTCAGGAAGCCAATTTCCAGCCCCACCTCGCGGTTGGTGGTGAACTCCGGTTTCAGGTTCGGGTCGTTCTGCTGATTGCTCAACTGATAGCCCGACAAACTGCCGAACGGAAACGCCGTGCCGTTGGTGTAGGAGTTGGTGCCGGGATTAAACGTGTTCTGCAATGAATAGGGCCTCACGTTGATGTTACCCACCGTTGACACGCCACCCCGCACTTTAAGGTATTGCAGCCAGGTAACGTCTTTCAAGGCCGGAATAGCATCCGACAGAATCACCGATGCGTCTATACTCGGATAAAAAAACGAGCGGTTCGCTTTCGAGAGCAGTGATGTCCAGTCGTTGCGGACGGTGCCGTGAATGAAGGCGAAATTTTTGTAGCCTACCGTCAGATCGGCAAACACCCCAAACAACCGGCTGCGCTCATAAAATTCAGTGACTTCGGGTTGTCCAATCACGTTCGAGATGTTGTACAAACCCGGAATACGGAGGTTCTTGCCGAACCCGCGCTGATACCGAAAATAATCCTGCTGGATGTGATTGCCCAGAATCAGATTGGTCGTAAAATCACCAAACTTGGGGTTAAGCGACACCAACAGGTCGCCGGTGAAGCGCGTGGTCAGGCGGTTGATGTCTTCGACCTGCCCGTTCACGAATTTGTTCGACGAGGCAATGTTGCCCGCCCCCCAGGGGTCAGACAGCGCGTAGTCAGAAAACGTGACGGCGGCCCGGTTGAATTTGAACGACGAGTTTCTGACCTGACCGCCCACCCGGTACAGCACATTAAACCAGTCTTTGACTTTATAAGCCACGTCTGCCGAGCCAAGTATGGAGTAGGTATTGGTTTTCTGGCGCGAGTTTTCGCCCGATACCTGCCACCAGGGATTTGGGTAATAAGCATTAAAATAGCCGTTTACGTCGCCATACGGCCCGTTGATGTCCATCAGGCGCGGGTCGCGGAGGTCAGCGTGGGCGGGCGAGTTCAGCACGTTCCAGTACACGGGGCGGTTCTGGGCAAAATCGCCCCCGGCAATATTGGTGTTTGAATACGTAAAATTGACACTGGCGTTTGCCGTGAAGCGGTCAACCACGCGGCCCCCTTTCAGGCCAATCACGTAGCGTTGGTATTGGTCGTTGGGGATAACACCTTTCTGCCCCACATACTGCAAACTCAGGCCGAAGTAATTTTGGTTATCGCCCACGCGGTAGGCAATATCGTGCTGTTGCAGCGATCCCCGGTCAAAAAACGTCCGGCGCGGGTCTTTTTTCAGGGCGGCATACGGCACTTTCAGCGTATCGAGGCCGGTAACGTTGCCGTTGGCATCTTTGATCTGAACGCCAAAACCGAGAGGCCGGATCGAGCCATCGTAGGCCGGGCCAAAACTCTGATTCTCAAACGGCACGTACCGCCGGTTCCCGTTTGCGTCGAGGTAAGGCGCGCCTTCGCCCCCGTTCGAGCCGATTCGGTGGCTGCGACACCGACTGACGCGGAACCAAAGCAGTTTCAGCATGTGGAAACGGATCTGGAGTTCAAGCAACTCGAAGCGACAGGGAAACTCGTCA
>JBBRNH010000050.1:0-39966 GCA_038230415.1 Cytophagales bacterium
AAATCGGGCGCACCAATGCAACCCCGGTCGTCTAACTTGGCCGCATCGCAGATGATGCAGAGGTCGGGCTGGACAACCGTAACAACGTCTTTGTTCTGGATCTCATCGAACCGTGTCAGCCGCACATCAAACGGAGCGGCATATACTTTGCATGAACTTTTCCAGAGCGTATTGGCTACCGCCCGGTATAGATTTCCGTTGATACTCTGGTGCTTACGCGATGGCGCGGCCATCTGCCGGAGTTTGCCGCGCAGGAGTTCAACGCGCTCCTCAAATTGCCAGAGCAGATAATCGGCGTAGGTATAGCTGCCGTTGGGGTCGAGTTGACTGAGGTGCTGGATCATGGTTGGGGTTGTTTCGGGTCAATTTAGCGACGTTGGTAATTCAATGCTTGGTTCAGAATCGGGGAATAACTCGGTCAAAATCAGGGTAAAGTCCGGGAAAATAACGGATGGCATCGGCTCATCGCTCACAAAAATCAACGGTCTGCCATATTGATCGTCGGTTTCCTGATTATAGCGCGTCACGGTCTGGCGGTCGGGATCAACAACCCAGTATTCGCGCACCCCCGATTCGGCATAGAGGTCGCGTTTGATTTTCATTTCGCGGGATGAATTACCGGGCGAGAGGATTTCGACAACCAGATCGGGCGCACCGAGACAACCCCGCTCGTCTAATTTTTCGAGGTCACAGATCACACACAGGTCGGGTTGCACAACCGTATAAATGTCTTTATCGGCCTTCACCGACTTAATGCGGTTATACAATCGCACATCAAACGGGGCCGCGTAGGCTTCGCAACGGTGGCTTTTGAAATAACTGTAGAAGGTGCCGCCCAGATACCAGGAGATTTTCTGGTGCGTTCGGCTGGGGGCAGCCATCGGAAAAATTCGTCCTTTGATGACCTCCAAAGCCTGTTCAAAACGCCAGGTCAGGTAGTCGGCGTAGGAATAGGTGCCTTGCCGGTCGAGCTGCGAAAGTTGCGTGATTGTTGGTGTCATGTTGTTTGCCATAGCTGCCGGGTAATAACAGCAGACAAAGTTAAACAAAACCCGTTGCGTAATCTTTTACTCCGGCTCGCCAACCGGGGTGTTGAGTGGCAGAAAACAGGTAATTTCGGCCCCGAAATCATTCGTCGTTTTATGAACCGCCCCGTATTTCTCTTGCCCGTATTGCTGCTTTTTTTAGCGTTGGCTGCTTCGGCCCAGCCCGTTGTCAGTTCAGCCACCAACTCCCCGGTTCAGTCGGGGCCACTCCAGGCCGGCCCGATGGTGGGCTACTCCGAGATGCGCGAGGTGATGCTCTGGGTGCAAACCAAACAGCCCGCCCGCGTCCAGATTCGCTACCACGAAACAAACAAACCCGAACCAACGTATCTGACCGCCGAAATACTGACCGAGCGCGAACGGGCGAATACCGCGCACTTGGTAGCCGATCAGGTGGAACCCGGAAAAAAGTACGAGTACGAGCTATTACTGGAGGGCCGAAAGGTGAACCTGCCCTACCCGACAACCTTCCAAACGCAAGCCCTGTGGCAATACCGGACCGACCCCCCGGCGTTTCGGTTCGCCGTCGGAAGCTGCACCTACGTCAACGAGCCTGAGGTTGACCGGCCCGGCCAGTCCTACGGCAGTGGTTACGAAATTTTTACGGCCATCAACGCCCAGAAACCCGATTTTATGCTCTGGACGGGTGACAATACCTACCTCCGCGAGGTGGACTGGAACTCGCGGACGGGCGTTTTCCGGCGATACACCCACACCCGCTCCCTGCCCGAAATGCAGCCGCTTTTAGCCAGCACCCACCACTACGCCACCTGGGACGACCACGACTACGGCCCCAACGACTCTGATCGGAGTTTCTGGCTCAAACCCGTGACCCTGGAAGCCTTTGACTTGTTTTGGGCTAACCCCAACCGCGTGTTTGCCGAAGGCTGCACCGGCACATTTTTCTGGAACGACTGCCAGTTTTTTCTGATGGACGACCGTACCTTCCGCGCACCGAACGACACGCCCGACGGCCCCGAAAAACCCTACCTCGGCGAACGGCAGGTGCAGTGGCTCGTTGACGCGCTGAAAGGCAGCCGGGCTACGTTTAAATTTATTGTGGTTGGTAATCAGGTGCTTAACCCGGCTAAAATCTTTGAAAATTACAGCAACTACGGCACCGAACGTGATAAACTCCTGAAAGCCATTGCCGACGAAAAAATTGCGGGTGTCGTGTTTCTGACCGGAGACCGCCACCACACCGTGCTGCACAAGATTGACCGGGTTGCTAATGGCCGCGCCACCGATGGCAAGGGCGAAACCTATCCGTTGTATGACCTCACGATTTCACCCCTCACGGCAGGCCCGGCCAAAGCCATGCCGATGGAACTCAGCCAGCCGGCGCAGGTAGAAGGCACCTATCTGAGCGAAAAAAACTTTGGGATACTGGATGTAAGTGGCCCGCTGAAAGACCGCGTACTGACTATTAAGGTTTATGACCAGAAAGGCGTTGAAAAATGGACCCGCGCTATTCGGGCAATGGATTTGAAATAACTATGAAAAGCCAATTTAAAGCACACCCCTGGCACGGCATCCCGATTGGCGATGCTGCCCCCGACCGCGTAACGGCCTTTATCGAGATCGTGCCGACCGACACCGTGAAGTACGAGATTGACAAAGAAACCGGCTACCTCAAAATTGACCGGCCCCAGCAGTTTTCCAACGTGCTGCCCGCCCTGTATGGGTTTGTGCCGCAGACGTATTGCGGAGAGCAAACGGCCAAATTAGCCGCCGAACGAAGCGGGCAGGTGGTGGAACGGGGCGATGGCGACCCGCTCGATATTTGCGTCTTGACCGAGCGAGACATCACCCACGGCGACATTATTTTGCAGGCCATTCCCATCGGGGGTTTTCGTTTGGTGGATAAGGGCGAGGCCGACGACAAAATTATTGCCGTGCTGAAAGGCGATGCCATGTTTGGGCAGTATGAAGAACTCGCCGACCTGCCGCCCGCCGTTGTGAAGCGGCTTCGTCACTATTTTTTGACGTATAAAAACCTGCCCGACGAACCCGCCCTGATCACACTGGCAAGTATTTATGGCCGTGACGAAGCCCGCGAAGTGATCCAGACAGCAAGACTCGACTACCAAAAACTGATACTGCCATGAAATTTTTGATGGTTTGCACCAACCACAGCCAATTCTTGACAAAGCCGCAGAAAACCGGCCTTTGGCTGAGCGAAGCCACCCACTTTTATGATGAACTCGCCGACCGTAATTTCGACTACGACATTGCCAGTCCGCTCGGTGGGGCCGTGCCAATTGACGAGCGCAGCGTGGACGGGAACGACAACATCAACGAAAAATGGTATCACGACCCGGCGTTCCGGCTCAAACTCGAAAATTCGCTCAAACTCGACGACGTGAACCCCGACGATTACCGGCTGATCTACCTCACCGGCGGCCACGGCACACTGTGGGATTTTCCGGCCAACGAGCGGTTACAGACCATCATTCGTAGGATTTATGAAAACGGCGGCATGGTCTCGGCAGTGTGTCATGGCGTAGCCGGGCTGCTAAACGTCAAACTCTCGGATGGCACCGACTTTCTGCACGAACGGCAGGTAACGGGATTCTCAACGATGGAAGAAAAATTAGTCCGGCTCGATGAAGAAATACCGTTTATGCTGGAAGACGAACTTCGGAAACGAACCGGGCTGTATAGCAAAGCCTTTTTGCCCTTTGTGCCGCATATCGAAGTAGACGAGCGGCTCGTGACGGGCCAAAACCCGCTCTCGGCCCGTAAAGTAGCCCGGAAGGTGATGGAAGAAATGTTTGAAAAGTAAGTGGCAAGTGGCAAGTGGTTAGTTCTCCGCAAAAGAAACTCGCCACTTATCACTCACCACTTGTCACTTTCAAAACTACCCCCCGCGTTGCCAACCGGCCATGCGGCAGTGTGAGTGCCTGTTTCACGTCGCGGAGGTGATTTTCTGACTGGGCGTTCGAGCCGATATACGAGACTAAATCCTGTTCGATAAACCACTCGGCCAAGTGCTGCGGATTGGTTCCGTTGCGGCCCATGAGCGAGGGTAAATCAATCTGAAATTTTACGCCCTGCCGACGCAGAAAAAAAGCCAGATCGCGGTTGCGTTGCAGATAAACGTAGCGTTCGGCGTGGGCCAGCACCGGCACCAAACCCCGGTTAGACAGCAGTTCGATGAGTTCCATCCAGGAATCAGGAATAGTAATAAGCGATGTTTCGACGAGCAACAGCGATTCGGGTGTGCTGCGCGACGGACTAAACAACAGTAAATCGCCCCGGCTGCGGAGGGTTGTCAGCAGCCCGTCGTCCACGTAATATTCGGCGGCTGCTACAATGCTGATGTCTATACCTTCAGATTGAGTAGCCTGCCGGACCTGCGCCGTTACCACCCGCACCTGATCGGGTGAGGGGGCATAAAAACCCCGCATCACGTGGGGCGTGGCAATGAGCCGCCGAAAGCCGGTTTTGTGCAGTTGCCTGATGAGGGCCATGCTCTGTTCGAGCGTTTCAGGCCCGTCGTTGAAGCCCGGCAAAATCCGGCAATGCAAATCGGTAAGTCCAGAAGTGGGAGAGGTGGGCCGGAGACCGGCCTTCCGTCGGCTGGTCAAAAACGGAAGCGACATAAACGTGATCGTACAAAGTGTAAATGTTAGAGAGCATAGCTATTTAATTTATGGGAACTCGGTTAGCTTGTGCATCACAGCAATTGTGCCAAGTTTTGATAGGAGCCAGAAAAAATGCCGGGTTGCCTGATGCCGGGGCGGACTTTAAAAATTGTTAAGGGTGTAATAGGGTGCCGTTTGGGGTTAATTTTGTGGGTATGAACAGCAAAAAGATTGGTACACAGAGATACACGGAGGTTACACGGAGATACACAAAGGGATTTCTCCGGGCATCTCTGGGCATCTTCGTGAATCTCTGTGTACTAGCTATACCCACTCAGGGCCAGCAGTTTCCGGGCCGGGCCGGCGGTGGTTTTGGCAGTGGGGGCGGCTTTGGGAGCGGGCAGCAACAGCAACAGCAAAAATCCGGCAACCGAACCGGGCGGCAGGGTATCGACGACTCGACAAAAGTGATTTATGGCCCCCGCACAACCCGCTTTTTTTACGAAATTGATCTGGTCAATAACCGCAAAACGCTCTTCACCACCGATACGCTGCTGGTGGGGGTGCATCAGTACAATTTTGTGCAGCGTAATCAGAATCTGTATCAGGACTTAGGCAACCTCGGCACGGCGTTGCGCCCGGTTTTTTACCAGACACCCACGCAAATTGGGGCCACCACCGGCTACACGGCCTACTCGCCGTATGCCTATCAAACCGATCAGGTCAAATACTTCAATACAAAATCACCGTTCACGCGGATGTATTTTGTGCTGGGCGGGCGCAACCAAAACGTGCTGAATTTCGATTTCAGCCAGAACATTAACCCGCGTTTTAACCTCGGCTTCAACGCCCAGCGCGTCACCACCAAAAAAGTATTCGGCACGGCAGGGGTGAACGATCAAAACCGCTTTCTGATGCAGCAATGGGGGTTTCTGGCCCACGCGAATTATACATCGAAGAATGAAAAATACGCCATCCTGGTGCATTTTAACCACCTCAATATCGAATCGAACGACCAGGGTGGGGTGCTGCCCAACGAACTCGCTGACGGTACGGTTGACCGATTTAGCTACGAAGGCCGCGCCATTTTGCCCGTTGCCAAGTCTGACGAACGCCGGAATCTCTGGCACATTTACCATCAGTATAAACTGGCGCAGGGCTTTCAGGTGTATCAGCGGCTCGATTATCACCGGCAGATCAACAGCTTTGGTGATGCCGCGCTGCCGGGCGATTCGCGGCTCAACGCCCGATACCCCTTTCTGCCAACGGCCCAACGGCCCCCGCGTTTCGACAGCACAAAGACTACGCAGGATGTCTTTTTTCGACTCTTGGACAACAGCGCGGGACTAAAAGGGGTGTTCCAGACGGGGCGGTCGGCGTTTAATTACCGGGCCTACATCCGGCAGCGGATTTATAACCAGACCGGCCAGTACAATCAGACGGTTATAAAAACCGACTCCGGCACCACCGGCACCTACCGCAACCGGGGGCAGCGCAACGGTTTCGAGCAGCACCTCGGCTTGTGGCTCGGCTATTATTTTCCCGACAGTCTCACGCGCCTGAGTGCCGAGGGCGAATACCTGATTGGCGGGGGTCTGCGGCTCGAAGGACAATTGGAGAGCAAGTTGTTTACGGCGGGATACCGTAGCGTTTTTGCCGACCCGACACTGCTCCAACAGCAGTTTATCAGCAACCAGTACCAGTGGACAAACTCGTTTGGGCTGCGTGGCACCCAACATGCCTACGGCACCCTGAACCTGCGCTACAAAAACCTGCGGCTCACGCCCGGTTTAGACTATCAGTTGCTCACCAACTTCGTGTATGCCGACACAGCCGCCGTTGTGCGGCAGGCTTCGGGGGCGTTCAGCGTGTTGCGCGTCGGGCTGGGCTGGCAGTTTGCCAAAGGCCGGTTTGGGGTGTCGGGGCAGGGGTATTATACGGCGGTTTCCCGCACCGAAATCATGCGGGTTCCGAGCCTGTTTGCCAATGCCCGCGTGAGTTATGATCTGATTTTTGCGAAGGTGCTTTTTATTCAGGCCGGGGCCGAATTGCACTATAAATCAGGGTATTATGCCGATGCGTTTGACCCGCTTACCCAGCAGTTTTACCTGCAAAACCGGCAGTCGGTTGAGGGATACGTGGTGGCCGATTTGTTTGCTAATTTTCGTATCAACCGAACGCGATTGTTCGTGAAATTAGCCCACGCCAATCAGGGATTCACGGCTCCGGGGTATTACGTGGCCCCCGATTTTCTGGCGATGCGCCGGAGTTTTGCCTTTGGTGTGGATTGGTATTTGTTCGATTAAAGGCGTGATTAGCAGTCAGTGGCTTTGCCAGTAAACACGGTCACTTATACGTCACGTTTTTAACCGTGTCGTGGTAAATATCCTCTGCCATAGCCCCAGTTTACATACTTCGCCGGTACTTCCCGCCAACGGCGTAGAGCGCGTTTGACAACTGACCTAAGGTGCAGAATTTAGCCGCTTCCATCAGGCTCCCGAAGATATTGCCGTTGCTGAGTGCCGTTTCCTGCAAGGCCGCTAACGCCTTTGTTGCGGCTTCGCGGTTGCGTTCCTGAAACGCCCGGCACGATGATACGGCGTAGTTTTTCTCGTCGTCGGTCGAGCGGATAACCTCGGCGGGCAGCACCGTTGGCGAGCCTGACGGGTCAAGAAACGTGTTTACGCCCACTAACGGCAGGCCGCCGTTGTGTTTCAGGGTTTCGTAATACATTGATTCTTCCTGAATTTGGGTGCGCTGATACATCCGTTCCATCGCGCCTAAAACCCCGCCCCGCTCGTCGAGCCGCAGAAACTCCTGATATACGGCTTCTTCCACGAGGTCGGTCAGTTCCTCCACCACAAACGAGCCTTGCAACGGATTTTCGCTTTTGGTCAGGCCAAATTCGCGGTTGATGATGAGCTGAATTGCCATTGCCCGCCGGACGCTTTCTTCGGTTGGGGTTGTGATGGCTTCGTCGTAGGCGTTGGTATGCAGCGAGTTACAGTTGTCATACACCGCCAGCAACGCCTGTAAGGTGGTGCGGATGTCGTTGAATGAAATCTCCTGGGCGTGCAGACTCCGGCCCGATGTCTGAATGTGGTATTTGAGTTTCTGGCTCCGTTCGCTGGCGTGGTACTTGTGTTTCATCGCCGTTGCCCAGATACGCCGGGCCACGCGGCCAATCACGGTGTATTCGGGGTCCATACCGTTGGAGAAAAAGAACGACAGGTTCGGGGCGAAATCGTCCACGTGTAAACCCCGGCTCAGGTAATACTCCACAAACGTGAAGCCGTTGCTGAGGGTAAAGGCTAATTGTGAGATCGGGTTGGCCCCGGCCTCGGCAATGTGATAGCCCGAAATGGAGACCGAATAAAAGTTCTGAATCTGGTTTTGGGTGAAATATTCCTGCACGTCGCCCATGAGCCGGAGGGCAAACTCGGTCGAAAAAATGCAGGTATTCTGCGCCTGATCTTCTTTCAGGATGTCGGCCTGCACCGTGCCGCGCACCCGGCGCAGGGTGTCGGCCTTGATTTGAGCATACACATCGGGCGGCACCATTTTATCACCCGATGTACCGAGCAACGCCAGTCCCAAGCCGTTATTACCGTCGGGCAGCAAACCCTGATACGCTGTTTCCATTCCTTTGTCCCTTTCCTCCTTCGTCCTTTCGTCCCTTTTTTCTAACCATTTCTCACACTGCTGGTCAATGGCTGCGTTCATAAAAAAGGCCAGCAGCATGGGCGCGGGGCCGTTGATAGTCATCGAAACCGACGTGGCCGGGTCGCAGAGATCAAAGCCGCTGTATAGTTTTTTGGCATCGTCGAGGGTGCAGACGTTCACGCCGGCGTTGCCCACTTTGCCGAAAATATCGGGCCGAATATCAGGGTCTTCGCCGTAGAGCGTCACCGAATCAAACGCCGTTGACAGCCGTTTAGCGGGCTGATTCTGAGCCACATAATGAAACCGGCGATTGGTTCGCTCCGGGCCACCCTCGCCGGCAAACATCCGGGTTGGGTCTTCGCCTTCGCGTTTGAGCGGAAACACCCCGGCGGTGTACGGAAACTCGCCCGGCACGTTTTCGGTCAGGAGCCAGCGTAGAATATCGCCCCAGTCGTGGTATCGGGGCAGACTGACGCGGGGCATTTTCAGGTGCGAGAGCGTTTCGACGTACAGCGGTTGCCGGATGGTTTTGCCCCGCACGGTGTATTCATAAAAGTCGGCGGTGTAGCGTTTTCGTGTGTCGGGCCAGGCCATAATCGCCGTTCGGCAATCACGGGCCAGCCGGGCTTCATAATCGGCATAAAGTGTTTTAAGAACCAACTTAGTCTGCTCATCATCAACGAGTTGCAGCGTCCCTTCGATTTGATACAGTTGCCGGGCCAACGCTGTTTGCTCGTTCACGAAGGCTGCGTATCGCTGACTTTCTTCCACGATTTCGGCCAAGTAGCGCGTTCGGTTGGCCGGAATGATCGGAGCCGGTTTTGGGGATGTACTGCCGGGATGTTCACTGCTCGTTGTACCATTAATTTGCCGATTTTCAGTAGTTAATCCGCACGTCTGCACCATCAGGTCAAACAGCCGGTTCATGCCATCGTCGTTAAACTGGGCGGCAATGGTCGGCACAATCGGCAGATCATCGTCGGGTGCATCCCAGGTGTTGTGGTTTCGGCGGTATTGCTTCCGCACATCGCGCAGGGCATCGAGTGAGCCGCGCTTGTCGAATTTATTGATGGCAACCACATCGGCAAAGTCGAGCATATCAATTTTCTCCAACTGCGAGGCCGCGCCATATTCTGCCGTCATCACATACAGTGTTTTGTCGGCGTGTTCGGTAATCTCGGTATCCGACTGCCCAATACCCGACGATTCGATGATAATCAACTCAAAACCAGCCGCTTTGCAGATCGCCACCGCGTCGCCCACGTGTTTGCTCAGGGCCAGATTAGCCTGCCGGGTTGCCAGCGAACGCATATAAATCCGGGGTGAATCAATGGCGTTCATCCGAATCCGGTCGCCGAGCAAGGCCCCGCCCGTTTTGCGTTTTGACGGATCAACCGACAAAATAGCGAGCGTTTTTTCGGGAAACGCCCGCCGAAATCGGAGTACCAATTCATCAACGAGCGACGATTTTCCGGCTCCGCCCGGCCCCGTGATGCCCAGCACCGGGATTGGTACGGCTCCCTGCCGGGGTTGATGGTGTTGGCCGTTGGCGTGTGCTTTATTTTCGGCCAGCGTAATCAGCCGGGCAATGCGTTGGTACTCATCGGTTTCGGGTACGGCTTCCAGCCCCGGCAGTTCAAAATCACACTGTTGCAGCAGGTCATTAATCATACCCTGCAAGCCCATCGTGCGCCCATCGTCGGGCGAATAAATCCGGGTAATGCCGTAGCCGTGCAGTGTCTGGATTTCGTGGGGGAGAATGGTGCCGCCACCCCCGCCAAAGATGTTGATGTGGCCCGCGCCCCGGTCGCGCAGCAAGTCAATCATGTACCGGAAAAACTCCAGATGGCCGCCCTGGTAACTCGTTATGGCAATGCCCTGCACGTCTTCCTGAATGGCGCAATCTACAATCTCAGCCACCGACCGATTGTGGCCGAGGTGAATTACTTCGGCCCCCGCCGACTGCATCAACCGGCGCATGAGGTTAATGGCCGCATCGTGACCGTCGAACAGCGACCCTGCCGTAACGATTCTGATTTTATGAATGGGTTGATACGGCGGGGTTGGCTGATTGGTCATCTGAATCGGGGGGGGGTGTTTTTTTTGGGAGGTAACTATTCAAGTGCGCCCACAGCCTGGTGGCGGTGGGTAACAAGCCGGGGCGGTGCCGGACAGATTACCCAACTACCTACTTTGAGAACTTACTACTCTGATGATCCCGATTTCCGGGCGTTCTACTCAATCAGCACGGCGGTGGTTTCGCGCCCGGCCCCGGTTTCGAGTGTCAGCACATACCGCCCAGCGGGGAGGTTTTTAACCGAAAACGTGCGCCGTTGCGGCCCGGCTGGAGTCCGGCTCTCGGTGGATTGGTTAATGATTCTGCCCCATAAATTGGTCAGTTGCAGGATGATTGGCCCCTCGGATGTGGTCAGAAACGAGATCGTTAGCTGGTCGGTGGCCGGGTTGGGAAACACCCGCAAGCCCGTTGGTTCATTGGTAGTTGTAGCCGTAACAACCGCCGTACTTTGCACCGTTTTCAGGATGTGGTTGTCGGGGTCGAGCAGCACCGTAATTGGGTTGCCCTTGGCCGGGAGGTCAACCGTTTGATCGGCGCGGTCGTTAAAAATAGTTACGGTCGTATCGCCCAATGACCCCTGCACCTGCACCTGAATCGGCATCGTAAAAAACGCCGGGTTGCCGTTGGCCGTTTGCTGCACCCGCAACTGAACACCGTTTTTGCCGTTCATCAGCGAGCTTTGCCACGTTAGCTGATAAACCGGAAATTTCTCACCGAAGACCCATTCCTTAAAAAAATAATCCAGCTTCTGGCCCGATACCTGCTCGGCAACCGCCTGAAAGTCAGCCGTTACCGCCGTGCCGTAGGCTACCGCTGGCGAAGCCGTGTAGGTTTGAAGGGTTTTAAAAAACGCGGCATCGCCCAGAATATGCCGGAGCATATACAGTACAACGGCTCCTTTGGCGTAGCTTCGGTTGCCATCAAAAATGCTGTTTACGCTGTTGATGTCCTGCACAAACAGCGTTCCCTGCGCGTTGCGGGCGCGGGCCAGAAAACCGTTCATGGTGGTTTGATAGCCCGTTTTGCCACCCGTTGATTCGGCGTAAATGGCTTCGGCAAACGAGGCAAACCCCTCGTTGAGCCAAATGCTGTTCCAGTCGCGGCAGGTGATGTTGTCGCCAAACCACTGATGGGCCATTTCGTGAGCAATAATCCCGCTGTCAAACGCCCCCATCGAACTTAGCGTCTGGTGTTCCATACCGCCACCCCAGCCAAATTCGGCGTGGCCGTATTTCTCGGCCAAAAACGGATACGGCCCAAATTTGGTGGTGAACAGAGTCAGAATTGACGGCGTTAAGTCGAGAAAGGTTTTGATTTGGGCGAGGTGTTCGGGATAGATGTAGTGCGGCACGGGCATGGTCTGGGTTTTGCCGCCGGGCGTTGCATAGTTAAAGGGCGTGTCATACTGGGTGTAGTTCGTCATCGCCACCGAGATCAGGTAGGCCGCAATCGGGTAGCGGTTTTTCCAGTGGTAGGTTTTGGTGCCGTCGGCGTTGGTAACAACGGGTTGCAACAGCCCATTGGAGACCGAGACGAACGTAGCCGGGGCGGTAACGCGCACCGCCGACGAGTCTGCTTTATCAGCGGGGGTGTCTTTGTTGGGAAACCAGTCGCTCGCGCCGTATGGTTCGCTGAGGGTATAAATGGCGGGGTCTTTGCCGTTGTTGTGCGAGCCAAACGTGAAACTGCCAAAGCCACTGCTGCCCGGTTTGCCCTGATAAAACACGGTGAACGTCAGCGCCTGCCCCGTCGAAAGCGGTTGTGGGGCGGTGATCGTTAGCTTGTTGGCAACGTGGGCGAACGTCAGCTTCTGGTTTCCGACTGTCACCGAATCCGTTTTGAGCGTGTTCTGCAAATCCAGAAAAAACGAAGTCAGGTTGTTGGCCGTGCTTTTCAGGCTCACCGTTACGGCTCCGCGCAGGTAGGCGGGCGTGTAAGTCAGGTTCAGGTCAAGGCCGTAGTAGGTCACGTCAATGGCATTGTCGCCGGGGTAAGCCACTCGTGCCGAACGGGTTGCGTCAAAAAACTTGCCGAAGTAGCGCGTCTTGGCGCGGGCGCAGAGGGTGGTGGCATCCTCGGTAGCAACGGGCGATTGGGCGCGGAGCATGGGCGCGAAAAGCGTGAGTAAGAGCAGGAGCGTAAAGCCGTTTTTCATACTTTGAAAACGACGGGCGGGGCGGGTTTATTTACGCAAGACCACGTTTCGGTACAACTCAGCCATCGGAACCGTAAAATCACCCATCGGCAGAACGTCGTCAGGGTGCATATAATCAATGTTGAGCCATTGATTAGGCCGGTCGGTGCGGGTGTAAGCCGAAACCGTCATTGAGTCAGAGGCAATCACGAGCAGGTGTTGCAGCGACGGTATCTGCTTGTAACAGTGCAACTTATCATAAAACTCCTGATTACTGTTTGAATCCGATCGTACCTCCACCAACAGCCAGGGGTTCAGCGTAGCGGCCATGCGTTTCGGGCGCGGATACAGTTCGGTCGGGCCATGAATCACCAGCACATCGGGTGCAAAACCAAGCTGACATTCCAGCACGTAAACCGGACGATTGCTGCCCAAAACGCGGTAGGCAGGGTCAGGCAGTAAACCGTTGCTTATCAAACCAATAAACGTGGCCGTAATAAGTTCGTGGTTTTCGGTATTCACGTTGGGGCGGGCAATGAGGTTGCCGCGATTAAATTCGAGATAAACCGCGTCGTTTTCGTCTTCGAGCAACTCGAAATAGTCGTCGGCAGTGGCAACAAAACGCACTTCATCCTCGGTTTCGAGTTGGTGTTGCAGGTCGGCGGTCGAGAAGGCGGGGGCTACGAGCATGGCGGTTGTTGTTTTGGCTAAAATTATGATAATCCGGGCGTTTTTCCGTCCCCCGCCGGCAGCGTTTTGCGGGTTTCGGCAGCATCCGTTTCGGCTTTGAGTTTCAGCGTTTCCAACTGTTTTTGCTGGGCTTCGGGCAGTTGCAGACTCCAGCCCATGCTGCCCGCCAACTGATACATCATGTACTGAATCTGGTTGTTGGCAATCCGGGGCAGGTCGCTTTGCAGGGCGCGGTCGTTCATGACCTGCTTGGCTTCGTCCAAAATTTTGGTGTAGTCTTCGCTGCTGAAATGATTCAGGTAGCCCGACTGAATATCGTAAAACTGGTAATCGGTGTCAATCGAGAGTACTTCCGGGGCCGGAAACGCTTCGACAATCAGGATTTTCTCACCGGCTTCGGGCAGCCGAAACCGCACTTTGGCAAAATCGAACCCGACCAACACCTTCGATTTGGCAATCACCATCGCTTTTTTGGGGTCGTTGAGGACGTACATAATCTTGCGCTGATCGTGATAATTGTAAATCTCCGAGAAATAGCCCTCGGCCATCACCACCTTAAACACCTTCTCGATGCGTTCGAGCAGTACGGTGGCATCAACCCGAACGGCGGGCGGCTCGGCCTTGCTCCGCAGCGAGTTGGCAATGGCATAGCCCGCGCCACTGCCGACGAGCAAAAGAAGGAGGGTATTGAGAAAATCCATAGAAAAAATAGCGGCATAACTGATTGGCCGCTGCACAAAAGTCGGTGTTATCGCGGACTAAACGCTACTCCTGAGCGGGTCCCGCAATCAGGATGGTCAACCGGCGTTTGTGTCGGCGTTGATGATCTTGTTTAACTGCTGCGTTTTGACGTGATTTAACCCATAATTCCCCAACATGAAAACCTATTTCGGACTCTTACTTTTTTGCCTGTCGATCATCGCCAGCCACGCCCAAACCCCGCGCCCTGCTTTGGAAACCCCCGCGCTAACCGGCCCACCGATTGCCCTCACCCTGACCATAGCCGACAATAATTATCAGAACAAGGGGCTGTCGCGTTCGGTGCTGACGCTGACCAACACCGGCTCGGCACCCCTGCCCGCTACGGGCTGGAAACTGTATTTCAACGATGGCGACCCGGTTAGTTTCGACGCGACACTGGCGCGGGTGACACCCGTAAACGGCGATCTGTTTTACATCGCCCCCGGCCCGGCATTCAGGGCTATACCCGTTGGTCAGTCGGCGACGGTGGCGTTTTTGTCGGGCAAAATTCGGTCAGCTACCGATTATGCCGCCGGGTTTTATTTGGTTTTCGATGCTACCCCGGCGCGGGCGTTTGCCATTGCGGTGACGGTTGACAAGGGTTCTCATTTCGAGAAAGCCGACCAAAAACTCGCCGAACGGATTTATGAGCAGAACGCCCTGATTCGGCCCGTTGCCGACGATAAACTGCCGAAGGTGTTTCCAACGCCGGTTTCGTATCAGGAAACCGGCCAATCGTTTATCCTTGACGATCAGGTTGTTATCGTGGCCGACGCTGCATTTGGCGCAGAAGCGGAGTTTCTGGCGAATAGCCTGATGCCGGTTCTCAACCGCAAACCCGCCGTTCAGCCGCAGGCCACCGGCAAGGCCATTACACTCCGTAAAAACCCGGCTATTGCCCCCGAAGGCTACGACTTGCAGATCAGTCAGGCGGGCGTGGTGGTGTCGGCATCGTCGGGCGCGGGGGTTTTCTACGGCATTCAGTCGCTGCAAACGCTGCTGCCGCCGAGGGTATTGTCGGGTACGGCAGGCCCGGTCAGTCTGCCCGGCTTGGCCGTGACCGACGCGCCCCGCTTTGGCTACCGCGCCCTGCTGATGGACGTGGCCCGGAATTTTCAGCCCAAATCAGAAGTGCTTAAGGTGCTGAACCTGATGGGGTTGTATAAAATGAACGTGCTGCACCTGCATTTCAGCGACGACGAAGGCTGGCGGATCGAGATGCCATCGCTGCCCGAACTGACCTCGGTGGGAGCCACGCGGGCGCACGGCACCGACGAATCAAGAAACATTATCCCGGCTTACGGCTCCGGCCCAACTGCCGATAATGCCGCCGGAACGGGGTTTTACAGCAAAGCCGACTTTGTCGAAATCCTCCGCTATGCCCGTGACCGGCACATCGCCGTAATCCCGGAAATCGAATCGCCGGGCCATGCACGGGCCGCGCTGCGGGCGATGGATGCCCGCTATGCCCGCCTGATGAAAGCCGGTAATGCCGCCGAAGCCGGGCGGTATCTGCTCCGCGACCGGGCCGACAAATCTAAGTATCAGTCGGTGCAGGGCTTTACCGATAACGTGGCCGATGTGTCGCAACCGGCCACCTACGCCTTTATGGAGCGGGTGGTTGACGACCTGATGGCGATGTATAAAGAAGCCAACGCGCCCCTGAAAACGATTCACTTCGGAGGTGACGAGGTGCCGGGCGGGGTCTGGGAAAAATCGCCCGCCGTGCGGCAGTTGATGGCGAAGAACCAGGCAGTGAAAACAACCGATGACCTGTGGTATTATTACTTCGGCAAAATCAATCAACTGCTTAAAAAACGGGGGCTGTATCTGTCGGGCTGGGAAGAAATAGGGCTGCGGAAGGTGCAGCAGAACGGGCAGTCGGTGTGGGTTCCCAATACTGACTTTGCCGGGGAAAACGTCCACGTAAATGTCTGGAAAAACAGCCCCGGTTCGGGAGCCGAAGACTTGGCCTACCGCATGGCGAACGCGGGCTACAAGGTGGTGCTGACTGGGGTTACGCATCTGTACATTGACATGGCCTACAATCCCTCGTCTGAGGAGCCGGGGCAGTATTGGGGCGGCTATGTGGACATTGACAAGCCGTTTTATTTTATCCCCTACAACTACCTCCGCAACCTGAAAGACGACAACACCGGGCAGCGCATTGTGCCATCGGCCATCAAAAGCCGCGAAGCCCTCACGGAAACGGGCCGGGCAAATATTGTGGGTATGGAAGCCGCACTCTGGTCAGAAACCAACCGCAGCCCGGCCCAGTTTGAGTATAAACTGCTGCCCAAACTGCTGGCCGTGGCCGAACGCGCCTGGGCCAAAGACCCCGCCTGGGCTACGGAGCCGGACGATCAGAAAAGCGACGCGCTGTATGGGCTGGCCTGGTCAGAGTTTATCAACACCGTTGGCAAACGCGAACTGCCCCGCTTAGATGGGTACGGTGGCGGGTTTCAGTACCGGATACCAACGGCAGGGGTCAAACGCATTGCCGGTAAATTGGCGGCTAACGTACAGTTTCCGGGTATGACCATCCACTACACCACCGATGGTACCGACCCCACCGCAACGAGTTTGGTTTATACCGAACCGATTTCGGCTACCGGCATGGTGAAGCTGACCGTTTTCAATGCGGCAGGCCGGGCGGGGCAGCCGGTGACCATTAATCCATAAACGCGCTGAACCCGGCAGTCTCACCGGCCACCGACATCAGGCGCATCAACGTATAATTGTGACCGTTCCCCGGTACGTGAACGGTTCTCCGTTGGTCAGTTCTATGTCGAGAACGTAGGCAAAACTGCCCGTGCGATTCTGGGCGGGCAGGTTCATGGCATCCCAGAGCGTATCGCCACTGCGGGCCGTGAAGGGGTCAAGGCTAAAGACCACGCTCCCCCACCGATTAAACACCCGGAACCCGTTGATGGTCATGCGTTCGCCGGGGAACCGAATCGTCAGTTCGTCATTCTGGCCGTCGCCATTGGGCGAGAAAGCGGTGGGCAGATACACGGCATCGCGGCAATTTTCGGGAATATCGGCTCCGTAGCGGGCCACGCAGCCGGTTCCGTCGCGCACCAAAGCCGTGTAGGAGCCGGGGGCTTTGGCCGTAAAATCGGGCGAGGGCTGAAACGTAGTACCGTCGAGCGAATAGGTCAGGCCGGTGCTGCCGCTGGCCCGTATGCTCATCGTGCCATCGGCGAGGCCGCAATTGGCGCGGGTGACGGAGACCTGCTCGATGCGGGGGCCGCTGCTGGCCCCGATGGTGGCCGACCGGGTGTCGGCGCAACCGTCGGCATCGCGCACCAATACGGTGTAGGTGCCGCTTTTGAGGTCTGTAAACGTGGGCAGGGGTTGGTAGGTGGTGCCATCAAGCGAGTAGGTCAGCGGTTGCCGCCCGTCAGCCACCCGGAGCAATAAACTGCCGTTATCCTGCCCGCAGGTGGTGCTGTTGGCCTGAACAGCGGTCAGCTTTGGCCCGGCTACGGATGCCAGCACGCTTACCACCTGGGTCTGCACACAGTTTCCCTCATCTTTCATGGTGAGGGTATAGCTGCCGGGCGGCACGTTGAAGGGTGTAGCCATCCCGGCATTGAGGATCAGGTAATTCCGGTTGTCGAAGGCTACGCTCAACTGCCCGGTGCCGCCCGATGCCGACACCGAAATCTGCCCCGTTGCCGACCCACACCTCGGCGGGGTGGCCGTTACGGTATTGAATCGCAGGGGATCAGTGGCCGTGAGCGTTACGGGGCGGGTGGCCTGGCAACCGCCGGGGTCTCTGGCGACGATGGTGTAGGTACCGCCCGCGAGATTGGTGAAGGTGGGGCTGCGTTGCGCCGGGCCGCCATTCAGGCTGTATTCTACGTTGGTGCCGCCCGTTGCCGAAACGGTGATGGCCTGCCTGCCGCACGACTCCGGCGCGACTGCCACCTCGTTGATTTTCAGGTCAATCACATCAATGGCAATGGGTACTGCCGGGCTTTCGGTGTTATAAACCGTCTGCGTCACATACAGGGTCGTGCTTTGGGGCAGGGTGGTGGCATACAAACTGCCCGTAGCCAGCAACCGCGTTTTCTGGGGGGAGTCATACCAGCGGATGGCCTGCCCCGTCACGTTCAGCGACACGGGAGCGTTTTTGCAGTAGGTGGTGCCTGATTTAAGCCGAATCCGGTACAGTTCCATTTTGCCCCCGCCCCGTTCGCTACAGTAGGGCGGGTTGTAGATATTGGCGTATGTCCCTTTCAGACTCTCGGTTACGGGGTCGTAGGTGAGGGCAACATCCCAGTAGCATATATTCTGGTCGTTGCGCCCGCCGTTGCGGTTGGCTTCTTTAAACGTCAGTTGGTTGTTGGCAAATCGCCCGCTCACATAAGCCAAGCCACCAAAGGCTAAGGTTGGGTTGGCGGTGCGGGCCGTGCCGCCGATGGTTGCGCCACTGCTGGTGAGGCTGGCCGTGTAGTTATAAATATCGTTGTTGGGGTCGGTGGGGTAGGTGACACCCAACCAAAAGCCCGCCATATCCTGCGCGAAGGACACCGGCATAACACCCGGCATTACCAGCAACGTCACCGTTATCAACCCGCCACTCATCCACCGTTTCAGTACTGCCATCGTTCCCATAGAGTCGTTAAGAATAACAAGCGTTCAACGTAAAACTAAAAAATCTGTTGGCAACGAGCCAGTAAAATCAGGTAATCTTAGCCACCGGCTGATCCGTAATCCGGTAATCCGGTGATGTAGGCGTATTAGGCGCACATACGCACTTTTACGCCCGTATATTTCCCGAAATGCTGTTCACAAAAACTTAATACGTGCTTTTTCACAAAAAAGCGTATTATTGGTGCATTATCCAGCAACTAAAACCAATGCACCATGTATGTACAAGTTACCCCCCCCGAAATGTGGTGACATTTCTGGCCGCGCTGACCCCGCGTGAGTACGAAGCCCTGCAACGCAGTTGCCACACGCCCTACTGCCCCGGCATTGCCGGTCAGATGAATATTACGCCCGGCGCGGTTTATAAACTCCGCAAAGAGGTGATGAGCAAGGCCGCCGACGAGGGCCTGAAAGAGGGTGAGCGGCAAGCGGCTTTCCGGCGGCTGCTCAGCACGGTGGAGCCGTATCTGCGGCCTTTGTAAACACCCCGTGAAAAACCGATGGGCTGTACACCCAAAAGTCACCCAAACATTGGGTGACTTTTGGGTGTACAGGTCTATAAAATCATGCTGACCTTTGGTGCAACAAAACGGTGCAACGGCGATGAAAGCGACGATGATTGACGGACTTGTGCTGCTGGCAATGCTGGCCTTGGGCATTGGCTGCAAGAAGGAGGTGGAGGAGATGAAACCGGACGAAACAATCTCTATTCCGTTGACGAGTTGCCGTATAAAGCAAATGGTCTATAAAAATGGAAACCTTCAACTGCCCACAATTGACCGCGAAAACATTACAGTTGATGGTAAATCCCTGACTGTTAGCACGAAAAATACAACCGTTTACACCTACGATAGCCAAAACAGACTTATCAAGGAACGGCGATTACATTCAGTCGGGAAGGCTGATTCCATTATCTACGTATACAAGGAAAAAACCATTTTAGTCTTTAATTATGAATATGACGTTTTTGATAAGAAATACTATTATAAGAAAGATACGTTGTTGCTGAATAATAACGGGTTCGTGGTAAAAAAAGCGGGTTATAAAACTTTAGAGTATGATACAGCCGGTTTCTTGATTAAGTCAGTCTTCACGGGCGGGAGTTATTCGGCGGTTGTCAGTGCAGAAAATATTATTAGGATAGGTGGTTATACAGAAGGAGGATATGGTACTCAAGGCTGGCGATATCAATACGACTCACTTCGGTCTAATATTCCCAATCTGACTCCATTTTATGGAAGCGAAAGCCGCAATCTGCTTATCAAAGCAACAACGTTCGTGTTTGGTAGTATTTATTATTCAGATAGCGATAAATATAAGATTGAGTATTCGTACGATTTTTATTCTAACAAACAGGTGAGACGACGCATTGCCTACGGAACAGCCATAAATAAGAGCTGGCCGTTTGAATATGACGCGAATGGCATCGGTGTTACCGACTTTACCTACGACTGTCCCTGATCACGACGGCCTGATTCTCCAATAATTCCTTCACAGTTTAAATTTTACACAAATGAGAAACATCTTGTTCCTCATGGGCTACTGCTTTGTATCCATGATTTGCCAGGCACAGTCAACTGGACCTGCTACCAGCATCAATTTGGGTTTGCCCTTAGACGGTTCTGTCTATCAGCAGGGCAACGACGGGCGCGGAACTATTAAAGTCGGCGGTTCCCTCAATTCGCAAAACTTTTTCTTGGGCCGATATGCGTCCATTACGGCTAAGCTGATTGGTCTTGATGTGTACACGGGAGATCCTCTGAGTCCTGCTGTTGAGTACCGGGTGAACTTATCACGCAACGGAACTGCCTTTTTTGGCGAAGCTACTGTGCCAGCAGGCTGGTATCTGCTGGCGATTAACACAAATTTGCCAGCCGCGAACAACGCCCCTCAAAGTGTTATTCCCGGCACACGCCCTATTATCAATTACCTCAGCCGGTCAATCAAAGTAGGGGTTGGCGAAGTGTTTATAATTGGCGGCCAATCAAACGCACAGGGGTTGCCGAATCGCCCGGATAAAGACGACATCAATATCGCCCAACCCAGACCTACTGCTACCACAGCCGACGGGATCCGGGTTCAGCCAATTGACGTAAATACAACCAGTGTTGACAACACCCCAAGTCCAAACGACCCGAACCTATTCTATAACGCTGTTTACGGTGTGGACATGAGTAAAATCAAGGCTGCTTTTATTAAGCCTATGGCTTCAGTGGCATCCGTGCGTGATGATCAAGGTATTGCACCGACTGGGGCATCATTATGGTACTGGGCCGAATTGGGGCGGAAAATAGCGGGTAAATTTGCTAAGCCTGTTCCAGTTGCATTCTTTAATGTGGCTTGGGGCGGTACGCATATCAAAGCGTGGTCACAGTCAACCGACGGCACTACTGGTCCTCCAGGGGACCCAAGAGCAGGTAGCAATAACTTTTACTTACCTGGCAGTCCATATGAAGTCTTGAAGAAAGCTCTGCAAACATACGGCTCAACATACGGCGTGAGAGCGGTACTCTGGCTACAAGGAGAAACTGATGCATTGGCCTTAAAAAACAGAGTCAATTCGTGGGGCAATCGTGCTGTTACAGATCAGAACGATTACAGAGATCAGCTTCATCGCGTAATCCGTCAGACCAGAACAGATTTTGGCGATGTAAATTGGGTAATTGGCAGAACGTCAATTATTGGGGATGTTGTTGCCGGGTCGTCAGAGAGTAATACCATCGAAACCGGACAAACGTTGGCAGTCAGTTCTGCCCCAGCAGTTAGTCCGATTATCAGTCGGGTATATTACGGCCCCAACATGAACCAGTTGGTAATGGCGCGTCGTACATCTGCTATATTGCCCATGTATGGGTCTGATGAACCTGTTCATTTTTTGCGTAAAAATCTGTCAGATGGCAGTAGCCCGGATGGGCTGGCTCAGGCTGCCGAGGCATGGTCGCAATCGCTAAACAACTTATATCAAGTTGGTAGCTCTGCCGAGCCAATTTTACCACAAGCCATAGGCACTACTCCTGAGACCGTCGAAATTAGTGCTGATGGGCAAACAGTTTCCATATCTACAACCAAGCAGGTAAGGTGGGTAGCTGATAATAATGGCTTCATGAACTTGGATGCTCCGCTTAGCTACAATTCATCAATGCCTACGAATAGTAACGGACGAATGCGGGCGATATTGGTAGATTCCAAGGGCCGATACACGCTCACACAGGCAATTGATTTCCCATACACTGTTGTTGACGACACTGGTACAACATCCACCACCGGCGTTGTCTGCGCCGAAGCCGAAGGCGGCAACCGCAGCCCCGGTACAGAGGTATCGTCGGGCGGCAATGCGTCGGGCGGGCAGTATGTGGGTGGTTTCGACGGGGCCAGCCGCTATGTGGACTTCCCCGTAAACGTGACTTCGGCGGGCAATTATCCGCTCACGTTTTATTATTCGTCAGGCGAGTCGGGCGGTTATATTGATTACAGCATCAACGGTGGGGGTGCCAACCGGCAGAACATCACCGCCAACGGCTACTGGAATCAGTTTATCGCGGCTCCAGCCCTCAGTGTGGCCCTCAACACCGGAGCCAACACGATTCGGGTGCAGGGTGGTTTCCGCTTCACCCTCGACAAGATTTGCGTGAATGGCGGCACCACCACCACGCCCCCAACGGGCAGTTTTGCCCTCGACACGCCATCGCTCAATTGCGCCACCAACACAGTTACCCTGACTACATCGGGCGGCAACGGCAGCACGGTGGAGTATCAGGCCATTGGCCTGCGGGGTTGGAGTACCAACAACGTGTTTCCCATTCCGACCCATCAGCGCAACGGCACTACGTTCGCGTTTCAAGCCCGGCAGAGCGGCATTGAGGTTGGTCAGTCGCTAACGACCAACTGCACCGGCCCTCGATTAGGCGTAACGGCTTCGGAGCCGGATTCAGACGGGGATACGGGCTTGGTTATCAGCCCGAATCCGTCGTCGGGGCGGGTGTCGGTGCGGTTCCGGTTGGGTGCGGGTGAGCGGGGCAGTCTGGTGGTGCAAAGCCTGACGGGAACAGTGTTGCAGAGCCGGGCGGTGGTTGGCACGGGCGCGGCCCAGACGGAAGTGTTGGATATGGAACGCGAACCGTCGGGGCTGTATCTGATTCGGGTGAGTGGTGGTACTGGCAAAGCCCAGACGGGCCGGGTATTATTAATGCGGTAGCCTACTTACGTCTCCTTACTCACAACAACTCCCCGGTGCTGGTCAGACGATCAGCATCGGGGAGTTTTCATGGGGTAACCACCGCCCGCCGATGCACAGTCCTCGCCAACCCGCAGCACATACACCCCGGCAGCCACACTGCGTATATAAACCATCGTTTGTTCACCCGCAACAATCTGTTGCCCAACTATGCTTACCTCGGCCTGCCACCCCCGGCGGCTGGCTGCGGCTGACCGCCACCGCCGTCGCCCTCGCCTTTCACGTCGTCGTTATTAACGGATTTGCCTTTTTTGCGGGCCGGTTCATCAAAGCTGATTTTGCCGAATCGGTAGCTGAAATTAACCCGCACCCCGGAATTGTACAGACTTGCCACGCTGTTTTGGCTAAACGTTGGTGACTGCGATTCGGAGCGAATCTTAAACGGGAAATTCACGAAATTCTCGCCCGACAAACCCACGCTGCCGCGCTTGTTTTTGAAGTCTTTTTTTACGCCGAGACTATAAAACGCAAAGCTGCCCTGGTAGCCCTGCAACTGTATCTGTTTGCCCCGTGCAAAGCCGAATCCCTGCACCCCCCAACCGTTTTTGAGCGTCAGGTTGGTGAATACCCGCCCCGACATCACCACGCCATCGTTGGTACGGGGCTGGCTTATTCCGCTCAGGCCCGCTTCCTGCCCTTTCAGTTGGCTGTAAAACACATCGAAACCCCCGCCAATCTGCCATTTCGAGAACAGGGTAGCGTTGCCAAACAGGTTCATACCGTAGGCGTTTTCGGTGCCGATGTTCAGGTACGTGGTGTAGATGCCCTGCTGAAACACGGGGTTGGCCGCGTCGAAACCAGTTTGGATACTGGTGCCGCTTCTGACGCTGGTAATGGCGTTGTTGGTTGTTCGGACAAAGGCGGTTGCATTGATAAACACCGCTTTGATGTAGGTACTGCTGCTAAGCTCGAAATTATTGGTCAGTTCGGGACGCAGGCTCACGTTGCCCTGAGTGATGTTGAGCGGGTTGGCCGCGTTCACGTTCGGGTTCAGAAACTGAATGCCGGGCCGCTGAATCCGGCGATTGTACGCTAATTTCAGTGTTTTGCCGCCTTTCAGCGATTTCGAGATGTTGATACTCGGCACGAGGTTACTATAATCCGGGATCGTTGTTGACTGATTGGTGTTCGACTCGGTACGGAAATCGGCGTTGATAAACGTATATTCATACCGCGCACCGGCTTTCACGGTGTATTTACTTTTGGTCGAGACCGTGTAAGACAGGTAGGTAGCCGCAATATCCTGTTCGTAGTTCAGCGTGTTGGCCTGCCGCGTCGGGTCGGTTTGTTCCGGGGCGGTTTCTGATGGCGAGAAGTAATACTTGAAATCACTATTCACTTTCCGCAGAATGCCCTTGCCGCCAAACTCGATTAACTGGTTGGTTTTGAGCGGAGTCTGGTAGTCAATCTGAATGGTAGATTCCTGGTTGAAACTGGGGTTTACGTTGCGTTGGCGGCTCAAAAACGTTGACGAATTGGCCGGGTCCAAAATATCAGCCACAAAGTTATTGCTCCGGTTGTTGCGGCTGAATTGGGCCGAGATGCTGAATTCCTGCTGTGGTTTGGCAAACGTGCGGTTGTAGTCAATGTTGGCATCTACGGTGTTCGAGTTGTCTTTGGTGTTCACATTTCGCAAACCCCGCGTCAGCATACCTGTTGGCAATGTGGTCAGCGTCAACAAATTATCCTGGAGGTTATTGCCGTTCCGAACGCCAAAGCGCACACTGGCCGTGAGGTTATTGTATTTGTTGATGTCGTAATCCCAGCCGAGGTTATACTGCCCGAACACAAACTGGTTCAGCGTTGTAGCCGTCTGACGGGTACTGGTGATGGCTCCATTGGCCGATTTTGTAGTTTGCGTGTTCTCAAAGGCACCCTTGATATTGTAGTTGGCCCGCCCGAAACCGCCGAGGTTAAACCCCATCTTACCCGTTCTCAGGCTACCGTTCAGGCCGAGGTTGCTGCCCCGGTTGCCCCCGCCGATGTCCACGTTGAGCGTGGCTCCCTGGAGGGTGGTTTTCTTGGTCACGATGTTGATAATCCCCGCCGAGCCTTCGGCATCGTACTTGGCCGATGGAGACGTAATTACCTCAACGGTCTTAATCATGTCTGCCGGAATCTGTTTCAGCGCGTCGGCCACGCTGCTCGCCACAATCGTGCTGGGCTTGTTGTTGATCAGCACCCGCACGTTGCTGCTGCCGCGCAGACTCACGTTGCCATCTAAATCAACGGACAGCAAGGGTACTTTCCGCATCACGTCAGTAGCATCTCCGCCTTTGGTAGTGATGTCTTTTTCGGCGTTATACACCAGCCGGTCCACTTTTTCTTCGATCAGTGAGGCCACGCCGGTCACGTTTACTTCTTTCAGCGTTCTGACATCTGAGGTCAAAATAACAGTGCCGAGGTCGAGGTCTTGCCCCCGCCGTTCTATTTTTATGTTGGTGATGGTGCGGGTTTTGTAGCCCACAAAAGACACGAGCAGGTTAAACTGCCCCACCACCACGCGGTTAATGGTGAATTTGCCCTTGTCGTCGGCAGATGCACCATCCAAAGGTTTCCTGGTGGCCGGGTCAACGAGGGCGATACTGGCAAATTCAACGGGCTTGCCCGTGACTGAATCGGCCACGATACCCGTGATTTTGGCACTGCCACGCGGGCTACTGTCGGTATCGGCACCGGGAACACGGGCCGGGTTAGTGGGTTGCCCAAAGCCGCCGTTGCCCGATGGTGCCGCCGGGCGGACGGGCGCAACAACGGGCGTTAGTGGCTGCGGGCGTTGGTTGGTATCAGCCGGGGGCGTAATCGTAGCCGACCGCGCAGGCGAGACAACGGTACTATCAGCAGACCGCCGGGTGCTGTCGGTGGGCGGTACCTGAGCGAACACCGCAGACGACGCACTCATCAGGAAAAGCAGTAAGAAATTTTTCATAAACGGTTGTATCAGTTGATGCTATGTATCGAGAGATGCAAAAATAATTACCCCGTTGCACAGATGGACAACTTAGTTGACGAGTCTGCCGAACGGCCCGACGAATGACCGAAAAGCGGGGCTGAATGGTTTATTGGACAAGATTATGATTTGTATGAAAAAGCCCTTTCAGGTTCTGAATGAACCACAAAAGGGCTTACTGCTCACGGTTTCAACCGGCACTACTTTGGTTGCTGCACGAGATCGGCCAAGAGTTCGATCCAGAGCGGGCTGTCGTTCAGGCTCTCTACAAGGTGCCAATGTTCCCCGCCGTTTTCTTCAAAGAGTTCTTTATACTCGTCGCCGACTTCGATGGTGGTTTCCAAACAGTCAGAGACAAACGCGGGCGAGAACGCCAGCACGTTTTTTATGCCGCGTTTGGGCAGGGCCTTCACAAGGTCTTCGGTGTAAGGCTTTATCCATTCGTCCTGCCCCAGCCGGGACTGAAAACAGGTCGTGTAGTTGCCTTCGGGGATGCCCAGTTCGCGCACCAACCGCCGGGTGGTCTCAAAGCATTGAGCGCGGTAACAGTGCTGATTATCAGCCCGGAGCGTGGCGCAGCAATCGCCGAGTTTGCAGACCTGTTTGCTGATGTCGCCCTTGCGAATCTGACGTTCGGGCAGGCCGTGATAACTAAACACAAAATGGTCGTAGTCGTATTTGTCCATCCATTTGCGGCCATTCTCGACGAAGCCCCGGATAAAATTCGGGTGGTCGAGAAAGCTGTTCACAAACCGCAATTGCGGAATTACCTGCCAGCCGCGCAAAATGTCCATCACCTTTTCATACACCGAGCCGGTGGTGGCGGAGGCATACTGCGGAAAAAACGGAATCACGATCAGTTCGGTCAGGCCAAGCCGTTGAAACTCATCGAGACCGGCCTGAATACTGGGGCTTTGGTAGCGCATCGCCAGCCGCACTACGTACTGATCGGTGGTCTGGTCGAGGTGTTTTTGCAGTTCACGCTCGGCGATCTGGCCGTAATATTTGAGCGGAGAGCCGGTTTCGGTCCAGAGTTCTTTATAAATCTTGGCTGATTTCGGTGAGCGAAACGGCGCGATAATCCCATTCACGAGAATAAACCGCACCGCAGCCGGGACATCCACCACGCGGCCATCCATCAAAAATTCGCGGAGGTATTTCCGAACATCCGGCACCGAGGGGCTATCGGGCGTACCGAGGTTCACGAGCAACACGCCGGTCTTGCCGAGCGGTTTGCTGACCGGCACGGCACTGCCCGGCGATTGCGGAAATTGGGGCAGGGCAGGGGATTGCGGGGAGAATGTAGCTTCCATCACCATAAAACTGATTGTGTGGGTGAATGGTTACGGGTAATGGAACGCTGATGACGCAGACGATGCGGATTAACACGGATTTTGCGTCACACCAAAAGCCACACTGATACAAACCGCTGATTCCGTTGATTAAGCTGATCAAATCGATTTTTTATATGCCTGGGCAAAATCAAGTTAATCGGCTTAATTAACGGAATCAGCGGTCTATTTCTTGGCGGGCATCTTAAAAATCATCTCGTCAACCACCGGGTTAATCTCCACCTTTGTCGTTGTCATCTTCATCCGGCCATACTGCGGTACGGTTGTTTCCGTCGAGAACGGAAATGTGTAGCCATCAACGGTTTTGTAGTCACTATAAAAGGTTTCCACCTCGGTCTCCTGACCATCCGCTTTTACTTTAGCGACCACCTTCGCATCCTGATAGGTGCTGGCATCAATGTAGTGCATACTGGTTGATGCATCTTTTTTGGTCAGTTTCAGCACATACACATCTTTGCCTTCAAGTTTTTCTTTGCCCACGAGTTCAACCGTGTTGCCTTTTTCTTTGTAGTTCAGCAACGGCCCGCCAATGTTCATCTGATCGGCCATTGACCCATTGGCTTCGGCTGGCAACACCTGCGGGTCGCTGCTACCCATCATCGGGTTAATCGTCCAGCCCTGGGTTCCGTCGAAAGCCACGGTAATGGTTTGGCCCATCGCGTCAACATCCTGCCGGGTTCCTTTGCCCGAAACAACAACCGATGTAGTGCTAAGTGCCTGACCCATAACGCTCATGTCAATACTCATCCGCATTGACTTCAGTGCGGCCAATTTATCGGCTCCGCCTTTGGCGGCAATGTATTTTGCCACCACTTCATCGGCGGTTTGGGCAGATGCTGCCACGCTCATGAGCAGGGCAGCCAATACGAGTAATTTCTTCATCTGAATTGTGCTGGTTTGTCTGTCAAAAATACGCAACCATCTACCCGTTTGCCAATCTGAACTACGGCCAACGGTTGGTTTGCGGGTTGAGTGGTTGTGCCGACGACGTTGATTATCTGAATTGGGCAACCCTTGAATGGAGCAATAGCTTCGAGGTTGACGTTCCCAAAGCGTTAGGTTCACTTGCGTTTCAGTAGCGCTTGAAAATCTTGCCGTTTCCGCAGACGCTGCCAGCGGGCATCTTTCTGATAGGCTTCTACGGATACCGATGCTGATTTCTGCGGAGAGGCCAACGCAATTCCTAAGTTTACAACGGCCAATGAATCTTTGTTTTGAATGCTATACAGTTCTGCCAGCGAGTCCCAGTAATCCCCGACATCGCTGGCTAACGAAACGGTTCTTTGGAGCGCGGCTTCCGCTTTTTTATAGTTTTTCTGGCCCATGTAGGCATATGCCAGGATGTTGCTTTGGGCTGGGTCAAGTGCGTATTTAGCACTTGTTTTTTCTGAGAGTTCAATAAGCGATTTGAAGTCTTTTTCAACGTAATAGAAACCAGCCAGACTCATATCCACTATGTTGTCGAGATTGGTTTCGGTTTCGGACGTTCGACCTGGTTCTTTGACTTTTTGCAAATTCTCAACGTACAGACGTTTGTTTTTACTGGTGGTTACCGAGTCTATTTTGGTGTAATAAGCCAAAGTTCCATGAATTTTTGCTTTATCGTAAAAAGTTAGCTTGTCATTTGGAAATTTTTTCAGAGAACTGTCCGACCACATCAGTGCTTTATCGTATCGTTTTTGAAATAATGAGACGGAAACTGAAACAGTGTAAAAAAAATAATCTTTCATCAATGCTCTATGTTTGGTCAGATAGTTATAAACGCTTTTAACCATAATGGTGTCTTTTCTAACCATATAATATCCAATAAGTAATCCCGGTGACTTGGCTTTCATAATCTCTAAAGTGGCCTTATGGATTATTTTTTGTGCCGGTTCGTTTCTTTTGATGGATAAGGGTTGGGTGATTTGGTCGGTTACCTGTATGAACATAGTTTGGGTAGAATCATTGAGGGTAATGTAGCCCCCAATATTCTTGCTTTTTTTGCCCAAAACGGCCAGAATAGATTTTGTAATGGCCTTAAGGTTAAACCCTTCTATTGAAAGGTCGCTCAGAAACTCAGTACCGTCTTCGCTAACGTCTGTAATAGACTTTCCATCGGCATACACAGCATTTCTGATGTTATCAATATCGTCAATAATCGCTTGTTTGACAACCTCCCCACTGTAACCCTGCTCAACCCAAACGGGCGGTACTTTGAAGTTCTGTATGTAAAAAATATCCTTTTTGTATTCTTTTCTCAGATAAATGCTGAAGGCAATAAACAGGATGACCCACAACAATTTAACACCAAAGCCAAACCACTTTTCAAACAGTTCGAGCCAGGCTAATTGCTGAATTTGTTTGAAGAAAGTTCTGATGCGTCCACGCGGTAGTTTAGTAGATGTATTCGTTTCCATCGTGCGAGAATAAGTAGCTAAAGCTGCGTAATATACATAAGATTCAAATTCAAACCGTAGCGCATCAAAAAACCCCGTTAGGTTCTACCTGACGGGGTTTCTGTACTAATCGTACTGTGAAAATCAGGGCTAATTCGCCAATGCTTCGGCACCCGCCACAATTTCGAGAATCTCGGTGGTGATGGCGGCCTGCCGGGTTCGGTTATAAACCAATTTCAAATCTTTCAGCAGTTCACCGGCGTTTTCGGTGGCCTTGTCCATCGCTGTCATCCGTGCGCCGTGTTCCGAAGCGTTCGATTCAAGTACGGCTTTGTACAACTGAATTTTGAGCGTCTTCGGAATTGGTTCGGTGATGATGGCCTCTTCCGATGGCTCAAAAATGTAATTCACCCGGTTGCCGGATGCTTTTGGGTCGGCGGGTGCCGGTACGATAGGCAGCATCTGCTCGACCCGGATTACCTGCGTAGCCACATTCAGCGACTCGTTGAAAATCAGTTCGACTACGTCAAACTGACCAACCCGGAAGTCATCCATTACGTCTTCGGCGGCAGCCCGCACGGTGGCAAAGCTGAGGTTGCTAAAGGTGTTGACAAACGTGGCATTCACGTCGAAACCCCGGCGCGTCATGGTTTCGGCTCCTTTTTTACCAATCGCCAGAATCTTGACGTTACCCTGCCGGTTTTGGTCGGCATATTGCTCATTGATCCGATTGAGGGCGGCCTTTGTCACGTTGGCATTAAACGCTCCGCACAGGCCCCGGTCAGAGGTAATCACCACCATCAGCACCCGTTCGATAGGCCGGGCGATGCTGTACGGACTTTCGCTGGCCGATTCGGCCCCGGCAGACACCGTACTGAGCATCTGACTCAGTTTCTGGGCGTAGGGCCGCATCTGCGTAATATTTTCCTGCGCCCGGCGCAACTTGGCAGCCGCCACCATTTTCATGGCTTTGGTGATCTGCTGAGTTGAACTGACCGACGAAATCCGGCTGCGTACTTCTTTTAGGTTTGCCATAGTTACGGTATTCAGTTTACGGTACTCGGTTTACGGGGACCATCCGGCGGCAGAACTTAGCTGCGGTAGCCTCCCGAAAACCGAATACCAAAAACCGAAAACTTAATATCGTGCTGATAGATCGGCGGCTACTTTACGGATGGCGGTAGTGGCGTCGTCGGTGAGTTTGCCTTTTTTCAAATCACTCAACGCATCAGGATACTGGGCAGCCATCATCATCGAAAACTCGTTTTCAAATTCCTTTACCTTCGTAACCGGCACCCTGTCTAACAACCCATTGGTGGTGCAGTAAATGATAGCAACCTGCTGCTCAACCGGCACCGGCGAATACTGCGGTTGTTTGAGCATCTCCTGATTCCGCCGACCGCGTTCGATGGTCAGTTTGGTTGAGGCATCGAGGTCAGAACCAAACTTGGCGAAGGCTTCTAACTCGCGGAACTGCGCCTGATCGAGTTTGAGCGTACCGGCCACTTTTTTCATGGACTTGATCTGAGCGTTACCACCCACCCGCGACACCGAGATACCGACGTTGATGGCGGGCCGGATACCGGCGTTGAACAGGTTCGACTCCAGGAAAATCTGTCCGTCGGTAATCGAAATCACGTTCGTCGGGATATACGCCGACACGTCGCCCGCCTGCGTTTCGATGATCGGCAACGCCGTGAGTGAGCCACCGCCTTTTACTTTACCGGCCAATGACGGCGGTAAGTCGTTCATCTGCTGGGCGATACTGTCGTTGGCGTTGATTTTGGCGGCCCGTTCAAGCAGGCGGCTATGGAGGTAAAACACGTCGCCGGGATAGGCTTCGCGGCCCGGTGGACGGCGTAGCAACAGCGACACCTCGCGGTAGGCAACGGCCTGTTTCGAGAGGTCGTCGTAAATCACCAAAGCCGGGCGGCCCGTGTCGCGGAAGTACTCGCCGATGGCGGCACCCGTAAAGGGCGCGTAGAACTGCAACGGCGCGGCATCGGCGGCTGAGGCCGACACGATTACCGTGTATTCCATGGCTCCGGCCTTGCGAAGCGTGGCTTCCACGAGTTTAACGGTCGAGGCTTTTTGTCCGCAGGCTACATAGATGCAGTAGACGGGCTGGCCTTTGTCGTAAAATTCTTTTTGGTTGATAATGGTGTCAATCGCAACGGCAGATTTGCCGGTCTGCCGGTCGCCGATGATTAACTCGCGCTGGCCGCGCCCAATCGGAATCATGGCATCAATGGCTTTGATTCCCGTCTGGAGGGGTTCGGTAACGGGTTGGCGGTAGATAACACCGGGGGCTTTGCGCTCTAAGGGCATTTCAAATGTTTCGCCCTGAATGGGTCCCATACCGTCAATCGGTGCGCCGAGGGTGTTCACCACGCGCCCCAGGATACCCTCGCCCACGTTCACGTAGGCGATCTGGTTGGTGCGTTTCACGGTGTCGCCTTCGCGCACTGCCGACGAATCGCCGAGCAGAACGGCTCCTACATTGTCTTCTTCGAGGTTCAGCGCGAGACCCTGAAGGCCACTGTCGAACGTCAATAATTCACCGGCCTGCACTTTAGAGAGGCCGTAGATACGGGCTACGCCATCGCCAATTTGCAGTACCGTACCGACTTCTTCGAGTTCAGCTTCGGTGCGTGCGCCGGAAAGTTGCTCGCGGAGAATGGCCGACACCTCGTCGGGTCTTACGGATACCATATAGTTATGAGAAAATGAAAAACTTGGTTAGTACTGTACTGAATTTGGGCGCAAAAGTACGGGCAAAATTCGATAAAAACGAGACAAAGCCCGGCTTTTGGCCGTTTCTGTTGACATTTTCCGGGAAACTGCAAACCACATCTATCCGTCAATATACCTCGCGCCGGGCGGCTTTCACCGTGTTCTGCATCAGCGAGCAGATGGTCATTAACCCAACTCCGCCGGGAACGGGCGTGATGAAACTCGTGAGCGGGGCCACTTCGTCAAACTTCACGTCGCCTTTCAGGGCGAAACCGCTTTTTTTAGTGGCATCCGGCACCCGCTCCAAGCCCACGTCAATCACCACCGCGCCGGGTTTCACCATGCCCGCCGTGATAAATTCGGGTCTGCCGAGGGCAGCAATCAGAATGTCTGCCGAGCGGCATATTTCGGCCAAATTGGTTGTCTTCGAGTGCGTTAGCGTTACGGTGCAATTGCCGGGGTAGGTGTTGCGCTGCATCAAAATACTCATTGGCAAACCCACAATCTGGCTCCGGCCCACCACTACGCAGTGTTTGCCGCTGGTTTCGATGGTGTAGCGGGTCAGCATTTCCAGAATCCCCTGGGGGGTGGCCGAAATATAGCAAGGCAACCCTTTTGCCATCCGCCCGATGTTGACCGGGTGAAAACCGTCAACGTCTTTGGCCGGGATGATGGTCTCCATCACGCGGTCAGGATTAATCTGTTTGGGCAGAGGCAGTTGCACAATCAGGCCGTCCATGTCGGGGTTGTTGTTCACCGATTGCACGGCGGCAAGCAGCGTCTCTTCCGTCACGTCGTCGTCAAACCGGATCAGCGTTGAGTGCATCCCGACTTCTTCGCAGCTTTTCATTTTGCTGGCAACGTAGGTTTCCGAGCGGCCCGCCGTGCCGACGAGAATGGCAACGAGGTGGGGAATTTTACCGCCATCGGCCCGAATTTGAGCCACGTTTGCCGCGATTTCGGCTTTGATTTGGGTCGAGAGGAATTTGCCGTCTAAGAGTTGCATTTTTTTGGTGGTCAGGGGGTGGTTACCAGTGAATTAGTTAGTGGGTCGTCAGAGTCGTTCGTCGAAGCGATAAGGCTGTTTCTCCCGAATATATACGTCCGAAAAACGGGCGTGTGCCGGATTCAGCAAATAGTTAAACTCACCATCAACAATGGCCGAGGGTACTTTCATCGCCAGAAATTCGGCATCGGTCAGCCACTGTTCGCTGATGTCGCAAAGCAGTTCAGGCGGAGCGCGTTGATCCCAGCCATCAGGTAGTCGCTCGCGGGGAACCGTCCGTAATGAATCATCCGGTACATAAATCGTCAGCACAGTGTAGGCTTTCGGCACAAAAAAGGAGGGCGCGTGAACCAATACTTCGAGTGTTGCCAGTGCGCGTGAACTACTCGTATATAAAACGGGCGTTCCCTGCCGGTTCCAGCGACCGCCGACTAGTTTTGCTCCTGTACCCGTTAAATCGTCGGTGTGGGAGCCAATGGTAATCCGATAGACATCCATCAGGCCAAAATACCGTACTCGATTCGGGTAATTTCGTCCCGAATAACCTGAAACCCATACAAGGTGTCGAGCATATCAATGGGTCGTTTGCCGCCGAGAGCAATGCTCTGATGCGTCATCCAGCCCTGAAAGCGGTCGGTTGCGCCAAAAACGGCCTCGCCCTGTGCGTATAATTCGGCTAATTTCAAGGCGCGTTCGGTAACGTCCTGAGACAATAACTTGTCATCTGAATACCGTTGCCAGGTTCGGGGCGACAGGTGCAGAATTGTGTACATATCAGGTTGCTTAATATCCAGCCGGGCCAATAATGCGGTAACTGCTTTCTTGGGAATCCCTTTCCGGCTAACGGCAATCAGGTCATGCAGGGTTTCTAAGCGCGGAACATTGCTGGTTCCAAAATACGGACCAATTGCGGATATATTCATTAGTAATAGAGCCAGTTGGCGTAAAAATAACGCCAACTGTCGTAAGAAAGTTTGGGCTTCTCCTGCCAATCGTCAATGCGTATTGATGCCTTTCTTAGTCAGATACGCCTTCATTTGCGGGGCAGGCTTATGTCAACGAGGCCGGGGCCGTAATCCGCTTTGTTGGCATAGCAATGGCCGAAAACGGCATTGGCTTCGATGAAAAATAGATAGACCGCATTTTCAGGTTTTCCAGCGGCTGCACGGCAAGAGCGAGTTTTCCGGCACGGGCATCGGTCTCGCCATCTGCAAAAAAGTAACGGCCAATCACGGCGGGGCCATCACCGCAGCCAGCCAACCGGGGCAAGGGGCCACGTTCAGCGGGTATCTGCCGGTTTAGCCGTATTGCATCTGCCACGCTTTCCGTAGTTTTTTATAGTCCGGGTCTTCGCGGGCTATCAGGTATCTGTCGTAAAAAATCCGGGCGGCTTCGGCCTTCACGGGGTCTTCGGCGCGGGGCAATTGCTGGCGGCCATGCGCCCCCGACTGCCCTTTTTTGTTGTCAGGAACGGGGCCGTCGTATTTATGGCCCGTAGCGTGATTGGCGTACCGCCTGGCGCGGGTGTATCCCATTTGTAGAAACTTTCTACTTAAATCCATTCCCACAAAATCACCATTGGCTTTATATTCCAGGAACAATTGATAGATTTTCTCCGCCGATTCGCGGGCGATAGCGGGCGTTTTGAACCGCCAGTAGGGTAAAATCTCGTCTTTGTAAGGCTGCACGAGCAACACACCCTGCTCGCCCTTGCCAACCCGGTACAGTTCGGGTTGCTCGCGGAGGTTCAGGCTGCGGTAATCGAGGTCATAGTTAAAGGCGCGGGGGTTGGGTTCACGCATTGTTGTCAAGTGTTGGCTGATTTGTCAGATAGTAGATTAGTCTATTAGGGTTTCGAGCGTGGCGTGGCTGATGCCGAGGTCGTCAAGCCGGTGGCGGACTTCCGTTTTGAGGGTATTCATGGCGGCAATGGTCAAGCCCGGCTGTAGCACGAGGTGGGCAGTCAGAGCGGTTTCGGTTGTGCTGATGGCCCAGATGTGGATATGGTCTGCCCGCACAACGCCCGCTACATCGCTGATTTTGTGGGTTACTTCATCTATGTTGATCGTGGTCGGTACGCCATCCAGCGACAATCTCAGGCTATCGGTGAGCAATCGCCAGGTTGCCACCAGAATCACCACGCCAACCAACAGACCCAGCGCGGCATCGAGCCAGTACCAGCCCGTGTAGCGCATCACGATGCCGGCTACCACCACCGCCAGCGACACCAGCGCGTCGGCGGCTAAGTGCAAAAACGCGCCTTTGGCGTTCAGGTCACTGTTTCGATCCCGAAAAAAAAACGACGCTGACACCGCATTGACCACAATGCCCAGCCCGGCGACCCAGGCCACCATACCGCCCGCCACCGGCTCCGGGTGTTGCAGCCGCCCCACGCTCTCGCCCGCAATGATGCCCACCGTCAGTAACAGCAGCACCGCGTTTGCCAGTGATACCAGCACGGTGCTTTTCCGAAAGCCGTAGGTGTAGCCGGGCCGTTGCCGGACCTGTGCCAACCGAAACGCAATCAGTGAAAGCACCAAACTGCCCACATCGCTGAGGTTATGCCCGGCATCGGCGGTGAGAGCCAGTGAGTTATACCGGATTCCGAGAATGAACTCAACCAGCACATAAGCCAGGTTCAGGCCCGCACCGAGCAGCAGGGCGCGATTCAGCGTAGTAACGGGTGTGGTGTGCTGATGGCCTTGATGCGGCTTGTTGTGAGAATGAGTCATTTGTTACGGGCTTAAAACCGGCCCAAAATAAGGCCAATAGCCGTGCAACGGGGTATCAAAAACAAAACGGCCTGTGAAAACACAGGCCGGTGAATCAATTAATGAGCGTGAATCAAACCCGCAACGTCCGGGACGTTCGCGTTTCTGCGGTTGTTAGAATTTAAACCCAATGCTGGCACTGATAATCCGGCGTTGTGACCCCTGATAACCAGATACCTGCAGCGCATCGCTGAATCCGTAGTGATACATCAGATCAACCAGCACCGGGCCAAAGTCAAAGCCGAGGTTGCCCAGGCCGTTGAATGAACCGCTTTTGATTTCTGAATTGGTCAGGTTAAACTGGTTGCTGTTCGAACTGATCCGGTTGGCGTATTCGGCACCAACGGCCAGCCGGATGGCCGAAATACCCCGTTGTGATTGCAGCACTTTAACGCCCACCAACGCCGGAATCTGAATGTATTTCACGTCAATCTGGTCAGTGATAGCTTTGGTTCTCTGACCGTCGCCGGGCTTGAAATAATTTGAACTCGACGCGAAGTACTCGGCCCCGATCTGACCGTAAATCCGGCCACCACCCCGCACGAAGAACCCGGCCTGATACCCGGCGCGGCCCGTGAGGTTTTTGCCATCCACATTTTCGCCCTTGAAGCGGGTTGAATTCACACCGGCATACACGCCAACGGTCACGGCTTTGTAGGGTCGGTCAGCTTTGCGGTCTGGCCCGGTCGAGGTTGCGTTTGCCTGCGACGAATAGCTGTTGGTCGAATACGTGCCGGTTGTTATAGAGCCGTTGCCGGTTGTCCCTGTAACCGTTTGGGTACTCTTGTAATTGCCGGTTGGCGCAGTGCCGTAGGTCGTTGTGGTTGACGAATACGACGATGACATCGGCGTGGTGGTTGTTTGGGCGTTGGCCGTGCCAAGCGCAAGCAGCCCGAAGGCGAGCAGTGATACTTTTTTCATAACGATTACGTTTGTCGAGTTTACGTGTCGCCAACAGTTATCGGCGATACACAGCAACAACAGGTGGCAGATGCCAAATGTTTGCCCACAGCATTATTTTTAGTCTATGGTATCAGTTGGCTGCCTAACGAGTCATGTTTTTGACCATTCCAGAACGTGTCATCCTGCATATAGACGCATAGTTAGCGTCTCTTTTTAAGAATGGTGACGCATCTTTGCACCTGTACATAAATTTCATTTTACGGTGAACGAACAAAGCAAACAGTTTCTGTATCAGTACCTCAACAATGCCTCGCCAACCGGATTCGAGCAGTCGGGGCAGCAACTCTGGTTAGATTACCTCAAACCGTATTCCGATGAGTATATTGTGGATACCTACGGCACGGCAGTAGCGGTTGTTGGCCCCGGTAAACCCTACAAAGTAGTCATTGAAGCGCACTCCGACGAGATTTCGTGGTTCGTCAATTACATTGACGACAACGGCTATATTTTCGTCCGGCGCAATGGTGGTTCCGATGCCGTTATCGCCCCTTCGATGCGCGTCAATCTGCATACAGCTAACGGCGTTGTGTCGGGCGTGTTTGGCTGGCCCGCCATCCACGTTCGGGACCTGGCAAAAGATACCGCTCCTAAAGTAACCGACCTGTTTATTGACATCGGTGCGGCCACCAAAAAAGAAGCAGAAGACATGGGTGTTCATGTGGGTATCGTAGCCACGTTTGTTGACGGACTCATGGAACTCAACGGCAAATATTTTGTGGGCCGGGCCTTAGACAACCGGATGGGCGGGTTTATGATCGCCGAAGTAGCCCGGCTACTCAAAGAAAATGCCGTAGAGTTGCCCTTCACACTGTACGTGGTAAACGCGGTGCAGGAAGAAATCGGGTTGCGCGGGGCCGAAATGATTGCCCGCCGGTTAAAGCCCGACCTCGCAATCTGCACCGATGTTACGCACGATACGCAGTCGCCGAAGTACGATAAAAAAGAACAGGGAGACCTCAAATGCGGCCTCGGCCCGGTGCTGTGCTACGGCCCGGCGGTACAGAATAACGTGCTGAACTTTTTGATTGATGTGGCTCAGAAACAGGAGATTGCCTTTCAACGGCAGGCTGTCAGCCGATCAACCGGCACCGATACCGATGCCTTTGCCTACGCCACCGAGGGCATTGCCTCAGCCCTGATTTCGTTGCCCCTGAAATATATGCACACTACGGTTGAGACCGTAAGCATGGACGACGTGCAGGCCGTTATCAACCTCATGTACGAAACGTTGCTGGCGTTGAAAGGCGACGAGGATTTCCGGTATATTAAATGACGCAACCTATTTACCCGGTTGATATTTCGGTAGATAATCTGTCATTCGAGTTTGATAGTATTGGCCCGGCAGGAATTTTTCGAAAAATCGTGGTTTACTCACCGATTCCAGGTGCTTCCGGCGTGTATAACGTAGGCTTCGGTGATTTGAATGACGAAGGGTTTATTGATGACACCGTTGTTACGAATAATGGCGATAGAAACACTGTACTGGCTACTGTAATCAGTACAGTATTTATTTTTCTGGACACTTTTCCAGATAGACGAGTATATTTCAAGGGGAGCACGGCTATCAGAACACAGCTTTATCAGCGCATTATTCGAGCAAATCAGGCAACGATTGGCGGCTCATTTGTTATTCTCGGTCTCATTGAAGAACATTGGGGACCGTTTCAAAACGGTGTAGAGTACGACGCATTTTTGATTCAAAAAACATGAAGAGCAAGCAGAAAATAGTCAAAACCCCACTCGGTGAGGTAGTAGTTACGGTGAACGAAAAAATGGTTTCGCACCAAAATGACCCGGCTATTCAGCGAAAAGTGGCCGAGGCCGCGCAGTTCCTTAAAAAATATCCGGTTCCGTCAACGGTCGAAGAGGGGCTGGATTGACCAGCAACGTTATTGTTTGCCGAATTAATGACTAATCCTCCCAAAATAACCATTGTTGGCGGTGGCAGTTGGGCCACTGCCCTCATCAAAATCCTGAGCGAAAACCCGGTTAAAATCAACTGGTGGATGCGCCAAAAACCGGATGCCAACCACATCCGGCAGTTCCAGCGCAACCCGCGCTATCTTACCGAGGTTCGTATCAATCCGCGTAAGGTCAGGATTTATCTGAAAATTACCGAGGCCCTCCGCGATACTGATTTTGTGATCTTAGCCGTGCCGGCCGCGTTTGTTACCGACGCGCTGACGGGGTTGGAATCACGCCATTTTGCCGGAAAAACCGTTATCTCGGCCATCAAAGGCATGATCCCCAGCACCAACCAACTCGTTACCGACTACGTGGCCGACCAGTACGGCGTGTCGCACGGGCAGTTGGCGGTCATTGCCGGGCCGTGCCACGCCGAAGAAGTCGCGCTCGAAAAACAGTCTTACCTCACCATTGCCTCCACCAATACCGCCGTAGCCGAGACGGTTGCCGATATGCTGGCTTGTCGGTTTGTGAAGACCTCGTCATTGGCCGACATCTACGGCGTGGAGTACAGCGCGGTGATGAAAAACATCATTGCCCTGGCGTGTGGCATTACGCACGGCCTCGGCTACGGCGATAATTTTCAGGCCGTACTGGTCTCCAACGCCATGCAGGAAATAAAACGATTTGTGGATGCCCTCGACCCGCGCCCGCGCGATTTGAGCGCGTCGGCCTACCTCGGCGATCTGCTCGTAACGGCTTACTCGCCGTTCAGCCGCAACCGCACCTTTGGTAACTGGATTGGCCGGGGCTATACCGTGCCATCGGCGCAGGCCGAAATGAAGATGGTGGCCGAAGGGTATTATGCCGTGAAAAGCATCTGGGAAATTAACCAACGGCTCGGCGTGGCTATGCCCATTACCGAAGCCGTTTATCGGATTTTGTACGAAGCCGCGTCGCCCGGTGCCGAAATAGAGATAGTGAAGGGATTGATGGTGTAATGTAGAGACCGCACCGGCGGACCGGCAATATTTTGCGTCTCACCGCCGGATGGTTTTCTTTTATTGCGTACCATCC
>JBBRNH010000051.1:0-39822 GCA_038230415.1 Cytophagales bacterium
GCACCGCGTTTGGTGGTGATAACCAATACGCCGTTCGAGGCATCGGAGCCGTAGAGGGCTGCCGCGCTGGGGCCTTTCAGCACCGTCAGATTGTCAATGTCATTCGGGTTAATAGCACTCAGAAAACTGTTGTCGGTGATAACCCCGTCTACCACCAGCAATGCCTGATTGTTGCCCAAGAACGAGCGGTTGCCCCGCAGCACGATACGGACGTTGTTGCCCACGCCGTTGTTGACGGTGTTGATCTGCAACCCCGATACCTTACCCGTTAGCCCAACGGCCACGTTGATAGGAGAAGCCTGATTAATGACCTGGGTGGTCACTTTTGCTACTGAACCCCCAATTTCGCGGGAGTTGCGCTGGATACCGAAGGCCGTTACCACCACTTCGTTCAGCACCGAAGCGTCGCTTTGCAGCACGAGATTTACCGTTGAGCGGGTGCCAACGGTCACGTCCTGCGCCTTGAAACCCACAAACGAGAACGTAAGCGCGGCATTGGCCGGCACACCCGTGAGCCGGTAATTACCCTGCGCGTCGGTGGTGGTGCCGCGTACCGTGCCTTTGATTAGCACGCTCACGCCGGGCAACGACGAGCCATCGTCGGAGGAGGTTACGCGGCCCGAAACCGCCTGTTCCTGCGCCCAGGCGGGCAGGCAAAACAGGCAGACGAGCAGGCAACCGAACAGGAAGAAGTTTTTCATGTAAACAGATGTTTGTTTGGATTAAGAACTGTGACTGCTGGTAAAAATAAGTTTTTTTGACAGATACGCCAAACTCACTACCGGAGATTTTGCAATCTTGTGGAGTGGCCTGGCATGAATCGGTCGGGTTTCGCGGTTACGGGCGGGTTTTGTACATTCGGGCTTTCACCGGATAAAAACCCCATTCATGCTTAAACGTTTCCTACTGCTGGCGGCCCTACTGCTGCCGCTATTTTCCACCGCGCAAACCGCCTATTTTTTCCCCGGAAAAACCTTCAACCCGGCTATTCAGTCACCGGAGCAGTTTCTGGGCTATCCCATCGGCTCGCACCACACCCGCTACGACCGGATGCTGGCCTACCTCCGCTACCTCGACGGGGTCTCTGACCGGATGACCATCAGTGGCATCGGCGAGACCAACGAACACCGCGAGCAGATTCTGATTCGGTTCACCAGCCCGGCCAATACCGCCCGCGTCGAAGCCATCCGGCAGGAACACCTCACCCTCGCCGACCCCGCCAAACCACTGCCCGACGTGAGTAAAATGCCCGTTGTGGTGCAACTCTGGTTCAACATTCACGGCCCGGAGCCGTCGGGTGGCGAAACCAGTTTGCTGGCGGCTTATTACCTCGCGGCCTGCGACACCGACGAGGTAAAACAGGTTCTCGATCAGGCCATTGTGCATATCGAACCCGTGCTGAACCCCGATGGCCGCGACCGGGCCGCCCACTGGTTCAATATGCACAAAGGCAGCCCCTTAGTGACCGATCCCAACGACCGCGAACACAACGAAGTCTGGCCCGGTGGCCGGTTTAATCACTACTGGTTTGACCTCAACCGCGACTTAGTGTCTGCCACCCAGAAAGAAACCCTGAACCGGCTGGCTTACGTCCGGCAGTGGAACCCCAACATCGCCAACGATATTCACGAGATGGGAACGGGCAGCACGTTTTTCTTCGAGCCGGGCAAGCGCAACGCCGAAAACGCCAACCTATCGCCCTATTTTCACCGCGACCTGCACGACAAATTCGCCGGGCATTTCGAGAAAGCGATGAACGAAATTGGGTCACTGTATTACACCAAAGAATCGTTCGACTGGCTCTATCCCGGCTACACCCAGAGCTACACCGAGTTGCAGGGCGGCATCGGGCTGCTGTTTGAACAGGCCAGCAGCCGGGGCCACGCGCAGGAGAGTCAGAACGGAACACTGCCGTTTGCCTTCACCATTCGCAACCAGATAACGGGCGTGATGGCAACCCTGCGTGGGGCCGTTGCCGAGCGTGAAACGATGCTCCGCTACCAGCGCGATTTTTATAAACAAGCCGTTGATGCCGCCCAAAAAAGCCCCGTGAAAGCCTGGGTGCTGGGCGGTGCCGACGACTGGCGGATGCGGAAACTGGCCCAAACCCTGACCCTGCACCAGATTGAAGCCTACCAACTCGGCGAGACCACGACCGTTGACGGGCAATCGTTCGAGAAAAACCGCGCTATCGTCGTGCCGACCGCCCAGCCGCAATACCGGCTGTTACAGGCTATGTTTGACCGGAGCAACAACAGCAATTTTCAGGACAGCGTGTTTTATGATGCCTCGGCCTGGAACCTCGCCCTTGCCTACGGCCTGATGCCCGCCGAAGCCAAAACGCCCCTCAGCCGGGGCGTGCGACTAACGGCAGAAACCGTGACCCCTGCCCCACCCGCCGACGCACCAAAAACCAACTACGCTTATTTGCTGGATTACGCTGATTTCTACGCCACCAGAGCATTGTACCAGCTTTTAGACGCGGGCCTGATCGTGAAAACCAGTTTTAAACCGTTCAGCATTAACACCAGCGCGGGGCTGAAAAAATTTGGCTACGGCGCGTTACTCATCCCGCTGCAACTCCAGAAACTCCCCGCCGATTCGATTCACGCCATCGTCAACCGCATCGGGCGGCAGGCCGGGGTGCCGTTCGTGAGTGTGCAATCTGGCCTGAGCCGCGACGGGGTTGATTTGGGCAGCAATGCCTTCCAGCGCGTCGAAAAACCCCGTGCGCTGATGGTGGTGGGCGCGGGCGTGGTGCCAACGGAAGCGGGCGAGGTCTGGCACCTCCTCGACCAACACGTCGGGATGCCGATTACGAAGGTTGAGGTGGGGACGTTTCCACGTATCAGTCTGGCCCCCTACACCACCATTGTACTGGTATCGGGACAGTACGCGCCCGACAAAGTCCTCGGCGCGAAACTGAAACAGTGGGTGGCCGGGGGCGGTACACTCGTCACCTTCAAGGGCGCAACGGAATGGGCCATCCGCAACGACGTGGTCAAAGAAAAACTGCTGTCCGTGTCTAAACCCGATTCTATCGCCCTGGCGAAACGGCCCCGGATTAATTTCGAGGACGCGCTTTATACCGAGGGCGCACGAAACACGGGCGGCTCTATTTTCGAGACTGACCTCGACATCACGCACCCGCTTGGCTTCGGCATCACGAGTCGCAAACTCCCGATTTATCGCAACAGCAACACGCTCTTAGAACTGCCCGCCAGCCCGTTTATGACCCCGATGGCGCATACGGCCAAACCGTTACTCGATGGGTACGTGCATCCGGCAACGCTCAAACGGATTGCCGGGTCGGGCGCGGTGGTGGTCAGTGGCGAGGGCGCGGGCCGGTCGGTGTTGTTCACGTTTGACCCGGTTTTCCGGGCCACGTGGTTCGGCACTGAGAAGCTGTTTTTGAACGCGCTGTTTTTTGGCCCGAACATGACCACGCCGGGCATAAACCTCGGCGCAGACGAGTGATTTTCTGGGCTGGTTTCTCCGGTATGTGAAGACATAGACCGGAGAAACCAGCCTAAATCTATTTATCTTTGAGAAACTAACAACCCATCTGATGAACACAATTAACTGGCGTGATTATATCCAGACAAATCCGGCCATTATGTTGGGTAAGCCAGTCATCAAAAACACCCGTATTCCGGTTGATCTGATTGTTGAAAAATTAGCGTTCGGCGAGTCGGTTGAGGAAATTTTGCTGGACTACCCGCGCATCAGCCGGGAGTCTATTCAGGCCTGTTTGCACTATGCGACGTACTCATTACGGAACGAGGTATATCATGAATTGGTAGCCTGATTATTCTGGCCGACGAAAATGTGGAGAATCGAATTGTCGTTCTGCTTCGGAACGAAAGCTATGCCGTTCGCTACATTGCCGAATTTGCCAGTGGCACCACCGACGAGAACGTTCTCGCTGAAGCCGTTGACGCTGCCGAGTTATTGCTTACTGCCGACAAAGATTTTGGTGAACTGCATTTTCACCAGGGATTAGCCCATCAGGGCGTATTGCTGTATCGCTTGCCAAAACTGACAACAGCCGAGAAGGGCGAACTTATCCTGAGAACCTTGCGAACATACGAAACAGAATTGACTGGCTCATTCAGCGTGTTAGCCCCAACCAAGATTCGTATCCGAAAACGGTAGAAACGGCTAAAAACAAACCGGGAAACCACAATTCCGCCCATCTCAGTCACGACGCACGGGTAATCACCAGCATTCACCGTTCTAACTTAAAGCCCGCGTCCACTGTTGGGCGGGCGGGTTGGTTGGCAACGGCCCAGCCCGTCAGATACATCCAGCGCGTCATGTTTGTCAGTTTGCCATAGTCAATCCGCGCCGGCTCGTCTTTGGCGGTGTGATAATCGGGGTGCAGCAGCGACGTGAAGCAGATGGCCGGGATATTGAGCCGGGCGTAGGGCAGGTGGTCGGAGCGGAAATACCAGCCTTCGGGGTGGTCAGGTTTGTCCCAGAGCGTGTCTAACTTAAACTTCGCCGATGCCTGATTTGCCGCCATCGCCGTGCCAACCAGCCCGGCAGAATTTCGATGGGGCGGCACACTGCCCAGCAAAGCCGCCGAATCGGGGGCGTTGCGGCCCATCATCTCGCCGTTTAGTACGGCCACAATGCGGTCGCGGGGAACGGTTGGGTTGCTGGCAAAATACCGCGAACCGAGCAGCCCGCGTTCTTCGGCCCCGTGAAACACAATCAGGGCCGAGCGTTTGCCGGGTTTCTGCACAAAGGCCCGCCCGATGGCTAAGGCAGCCGCGCAACCCGTCGCGTTGTCGTCGGCCCCGTTAAAAATCGAATCCCCGGCAATAAACGGTCTCCGCAAACCATCGTGATCCTGGTGAGTACTGAACAACACATACTCGTTTTTCAGGACGGGATCGGTTCCCGGCACCTTCGCCACGATGTTTACCGACGGATAATCAAAACTCTCGACGTTCACGATGTTGGTAAACTGCTGGCCGGGCTGTTTCACCCAGTCAATGGCCCGCATCGGTAGCCAAACCGTTGGCACCTGGGCATACACGCGGGTGTTGGGGCCACCGGGCAGGTCATACCGGCCCGCATCATAAGCCCCGCTCCAGCGACCAAAGATTTCCTGCGCCGGGCCGTCCGACACGAACAACACCGCCACCGCGCCCGCCTTGACGAGTTCGGCAGACCGCCGTTGCATGGAGCCGGTCAGAAAACGGCGGTAGCTGAGTTCGGGCGGGCCGGCTCCCGAAAACTGAATCGCTACGGCTTTGCCCTTCACGTCCACTTTTGCCAGTTCATCCGCCGAACCTGTGCCGACAAACACCAACGGCGCATCAACCGAGGCAATGGCCGGGGCCAGCACAACGGCATCTTCGCCGTAGTTCAGCGTCCGGGTGCCGATGCTCAGGCGACTGGTTTCGGAGATACGGGTGCGCTGGAGGTGAAAAAACTGAAAATACGTGCCATCGTCGCCCGCCGGTAGCAGGCCACTGGCGCGGAGTTGTTCGGCGATAAAGACTGAAGCCCGCAGTTCGTCGAGCGTGCCGGCGCGTCGGCCCCGGAAATGGTCGTCAGCCAGCGAAAACAAATCGCGCTTGATGTCAGCTTCACGAATAGCCGCCACGTTGCTGGCCGGTGCCGGGCCGGGTTTAGGCTGGGCATTGGCAACGGCGATGGTCAGGAACATCGCGAGGGGTAGGAATTGGTTCATCGTTTGGCTGGTTTTTTGAAATCGCTTTTTTCACGCATCAGTTTCTCGATGTCAACCGCCGTGCGCGGGGCGGTGAGGGACAGCACCTCGTGGCCGGTTTCGGTAATCAGCACGTCGTCTTCGATCCGAACGCCGATGTTCCACCACTTGGGGTCGCAGGGCGAATTGGCCGGAATATAAATCCCCGGTTCCACCGTTGTCACAAAATTGGGCAGCATCGTGGGGCCTTGCCGGGGGTTGGCCGGGTTGCGAAAAATCATGGCATCATGCACATCTAAGCCGAGACTGTGGGCCGTGCCGTGCATAAAATACCGGCGCGTGGTCAACGAATCGGTAGCGATACCGAGTTTTATCAGCCCGTCTTTCACCACCTGAAAAGCCGCCCGATGCACCTGCTGATACGGTTTGTTGGGCTGGCAGGCAGCAAACCCGGCCTCCTGCGCGGCCAGCACGAGGTCATAAATCAGGCGTTGTTCGGGCAAAAACGTGCCATTGACGGGCATCGTCCGGGTGATGTCGGCGGTGTAGCCATGATATTCGGCCCCGCAGTCGGCCAGAAACAGGTCGCCGTTTTTGAGCGTCCGGCGGTTGGTGATGTAGTGCAGGATACAACTGTTTTCGGCCCCGCCCGCAATGGAGCCGTAGCCAACGTATTCGGAGCCGTTTTGCTTGAACACGTATTCCATCACCGATTGACCCTGATACTCCGTCACATCGGGTTCCAGAAACTTCATCACTTCGCGGTGGCCTTCGGTAGTAATGTCAATCGCCTTGCGGAGCAGCACCATTTCTTCGGGCAGTTTCTGCTGCCGGAGTTGCGCGAATAGCTGGTAAAATTTACCGCCCGACACAGTGCGGCCCTGGATTTTGGTGGTAAACTGCCCAATCAAATCATAGAGTTCGGTGCTGTCTCGCGGGTTTCCATTCACGGCTCCTTCGGGCAGGACGCATAGCACACTATCGAACCGGGCAAAATCGAGCGGAAACTTGTTAAAATCCTTGCCGAGGTTTGCATTTTGGAGTTTCAAATCCCGTTCAGCACCTTCTTTTCCCAACCGCCGACCCGTCCAGACCTCCATGCGGGCATCCCGGTTTTGGGCGAAGAAAAATTCGGTGCCGCGCTGTGTCCCTGCCGTTACCTCGTCTTTGGTCAAAACCAGCAGCGCATTGGGTTCGCCATAGCCCGTGAGGTAGTAAAAATTGGGGTTCTGGGCGTACTGGAAATCGGTGTCGTTATTGCGGTTGCGTTCGGGGTTGGCAAACACCACGAGGGCCGTGTTGGGCGGCATGATGGCCCGCAGAGCCGCCCGTCGTCCGGCATGAAATTCGGACGTGAGTTTATCAGTATCGTACAGAGTCGGGTTGACCTGGGCGAAGGCTGATGCCGTGAGCAATAGAAAAAACAGGATTAAGTATCTGACTTTCATCTAATTAAGGGTTTACAATTTAATTTTTGATGCGCGTTTGATTGCCTTTTTGTCATGCTGACGATAGGAAGCATCTTGCCGTTACTGCCTGTAAGATGCTTCCTATCGTCAGCATGACAAAAAACGTCAGCATAACACAAGAGTTATGGTTTTTTGGTTGTCGCTTTTTCCGTTACGGCGTTGTCTGTTTTTCGGGTCAGTTTAAACGCGCCGTTGGGTTGTTCAAAGGTCAATCCCGTAATGCTGTCGGCAGTGTTGGCAAACTGCACAAAATAGCCCGCAAGAGCCTTGACGGAAAATCGGTCGCTGCCCATCGAAACGAGTTCGTATTCGGGCTGGCCCGGCACGGTCAGCGTTAGTTTCATGCCATCGTTGGCCGAGATTTTCACGGTCAAAGCCTCACCCATGCTAAATTCTCCGGCATATTTCTTCATCGCGTCGGCAGTCAGCGGCTTAGCTTTTACACCTTTCCTGAACTCGATGGGCTTGCTCAGGGTCGGCTCGATGCCGTAGAAATGCACCCCGTCAACGTCCCCGGCGGTGTTCATCACAAACTGAATCCGCAGCGGACCGTGGTCACTGGTGTCAATCCCGGCCTTGGTCTCAAACGGCTCAAACACGTCATAATGAACGGGTTGCAGGTAGTAGCGATTCCCCGAAACGGGTATAAACAGCGAGTCATTTTTAGCCAGCACATTCATCGTGCCGTAACCGGGGTGCGAGTAGATTCCCGCAAAATCGGCCATCGGGTGAGATGGTTTGGCCGGGCTGCCATCGGGGTTACGTTTCCGGGCGAGCGTACGGTTCAGTTTCTCGGCGACTTTGGCTTTGGCAACGGTCTTTTTGCGGTCGGCACTCCAGTCAAAGGCGGGCAAATCCAGCAATCGGTCGGCCACGATGTTTCGTACCAAACCTGGTATCGGCGAACTGTTTTGGTTGCTCAACACCACAATGCCAATGCTATCCGAGGGAAAAAAGCAGGTGCTGGCCGCAAACCCGTCAATGTTGCCGCCGTGTTCGACCCGGTAATGCCCCCGGTATGACCCCAAAAACCAACCAAAACCGTAGTTGCTCATAAATACGTCGGGCGTTTCTTTGGTGGGCAACCCCGCGCCAATCACCATCTGCGACGACATGGCCTCCGGCACGTAGGCGGCTGGCAACACGGCCTTGCCCTCAAATTTGCCGCCATTGATCCAGGTTCTGACCCAGTTTGCCATCTCCGTTACGCTGCTGTTGATGCTCCCGGCTGGCCCCATTCCGTCAATATTGTAATAGTCCATGCGCCGAATCAGGCTGTCTTTCACAGTCTCGTAACCAACCGAGGCATCGGATTGCCGGGCTAGATCAACCACCGAAGTCGTGGTGTTTTTCATACCAAGGGGCGCGAAAAACCGCTCCCGCACGAGGGCTTCCCACGATTGCCCGGTGAGTTTTTCGGCCAGCACACCCTGCGCCAGAAACATAAAATTGTTGTATTGCCAGCGTTGCCGCAACGGAGCCGAGGGTTCGAGGTACTGAATCCGCTGCACGAGACTGTCGCGGGTGGTTGGGGTCAGATACCACGAGAAATCATGGCGGGGCAAGCCCGTCCGGTGGCACATCATGTCGCGCACGGTGACGGAGCCGGTCAGGTCGCCGGTCTGAAACCGGAGGGCGGGCAGGTAGCTCGAAGCGGGTTTGTCATAGTCCAGTTTACCCTCTTTTTGCAGGACACCCAGTAGCGACGAGGTGAAGGCTTTGGTGCAGGAACCGATGGCAAAAAGCGTGTTGGGCGTAACGGGCAGCTTTTTGTCGAGGTCGCGGTAGCCGTAGCCATTGGCCCAGATGAGTTTGTCTTTATAGACCACGCTCACGGCAAACCCGGCGGCTTTCCAGTCGGCGAGCAGGGGCTGGAGTTGCGCGTCAATCCCGGCCAGCCGTTCTTCGGGCGAGCGTGTTGCGGGGGTTTGGGGTTTGGCTTTTCGGCCCGGCTGGGCCTGCGCCGTGAGCGCGGTTAGGGCCAGGAGGCCAAAAAGGAGGAAACGGTTTTTCATTGATTTTCAGGATTGAGATGGAACAATCGGAAGAGGTGGTTCAAATGCCGTATTTTTGTCTGCTTAATTTTTGAGTTAAAGTAGTGATTATCGGGGCTTCTATGCGTATCGAACAGATAAAAATCAAAAACTTCAAGGTTTTCAAAGACGTAACAGTAAGCAACCTGCCCCCGATGTGCGTGTTTCTGGGCGTGAACGGCTCCGGTAAAACCACACTTTTCGACGTGTTCAGCTTCCTCAGCGAAGCCCTGCGCGACAATGTTACGGTGGCGGTCAATCGGCGGGGCGGGTTTCGGGAGTTGATTTCGCGGGGTTGTAATGTAGAGACCGATTCGATTGAGATTGAGATTATATTCCGCTTAGATTCGGATACAATGATTGATTATAATGTCGAAATTAGCTTGGTTAATAACCGTATAGTTGTTAAAAAGGAGCAAGGTGAAATTCATCATTCTAACGAGCCATTCAAGCTATTTTTATCATTTTCAGGGGGTACGGGAAATGTGAATAACAATGACAGTAATGTACACTTCGACCTGGAATCACCCGACATATTGGCCGTAAAAATCTTGTCTTCTCTCAGAGGTTATGCTTGGTCTCGTGGAGTGTTCAACAAGTTTTCATCTGCTTATATTATAAATTTCGACAACGATACATTACGTACACCATCCAACAGAATGGAAAAAACGTTTCTGTTTTCAGATGGCAGTAATTTAGCGCATATTACTAAAGATTTATATGAAAATAAGCGATATATATTCGATAAAATTTTAGCCAAACTCCCTAAGCATATTCCTGCCATCAACCACGTGGAGGCACTTAAAACAGAAGATGGACGAATTGTTTTAAAGTTTCAGGATAAACATTTCAAAGACCCATTCGAAACTCAAAACGTATCTGATGGAACAATGAAATTCTTTGCTTATTTAGTTTTATTGAGTGGATATTATCCAGGTCGTCTGCTTTGCCTCGAAGAACCCGAAAAAGATTTCCACCCTCAAATAATACCCTACCTCGTTGAAGAAATTCGGCAAAATGCCGAGCAACGAAGCGAACAAGTATTTGTCTCTACCCACTCACCCGAATTTGTGGATTCTGTGCAGCTTGACGAACTGTTTTACATGGTCAAACAGGACGGGTTCAGCACGATTCGGGCCGCAGCCGATGACCCAGTTGTGCGCGAACTGGCAAAGAATAACTCGCTTGGCTGGCTCTGGCGCAATAACTACCTACAAGCCAATTCGTTGTGATGCCGGTTCTGCACGTTCTGACCGAAGAACCGTCTATGAAAATCGTGCTTGATGCGTTATTGCCAAAACTACTTCCTGCCGACGTGTATTTTCGGGTCTATCCGCATCAAGGCAAGCAAGACCTCCAAAAGGCTCTCCGCTCAACAGTTCCGACGTTAAGCCGAACGCCCGGCTCATCGGTCTTGATCGTCCGTGATCAGGACAGGCACGATTGCCGAACGCTCAAACAGGAATTGGTTGATCTCATAGCCAATACCTGCCAATCTCCGTACCGGGTTCGCATTGTTTGCCGAGAGTTAGAAGCGTGGTATCTCGGCGATGTAGATGCTCTCGAACAGGCGTATTCCCGATTCAAGGCGGACAATTACCGAAACAAACAGCTTTTCAGAGACGTGGACAGCATTGGAAATCCGGTTCAGATTATGTTGCAACACATCCCTGAATACAAAGGGCAAAGCCATTTACCCAAGTTAGAAGTTGCCGAACGGGTTGCGCCCTATCTTACTGTTGACCGTAATCAATCCGTTAGTTTTCAGCAGTTTGTCCGGGCCGTACAGCAACTCACCAGCCCTGCTATTATCTAAATCCTACCGCTTTCCAAAGCCTGCGCGGCTATGTTTGCCACTTCAACAATCATCGGAAAAATCCGGCCAAAGCGTTCGTCCTGGCTGTGGCCCTGTTTCCAGCGGGCGTAAATCTGCTGGGCAATCACGGCGTTTTTGTAGAGGCCAAACACGTAATAAAATAGAATATGGCTCACATCGCGGCCCGATTTTTCGGCGTAGCGGACCACTACTTCTTGCCGAGTGAGGTTGCCGGGGAGCCACGTCAGGTTAAACGTCCGGTGGGCCGGGGTGTCGGTTGCTTCTGACCAGTACGCCAGCGAACCGCCTAAATCCATGAGCGGATCGCCGATGGTTGCCATTTCCCAGTCCAGCACACCCCGGACTTCGGGCAGAGGCTCGCCGGTTTCGGGGTCGGGGGCCAGAATTACGTTATCGAACTTGTAATCGTTGTGGATAAACGCTGGAGACTGATCGGGCGGGTAGTTCTTGGGCAGCCACCCGGCAACGGCGTTCATGGCCGGAATCAGGTCAGTTTCGGCGTTGCGGTAGCGTTTAATCCAACCCTCTACCTGCCGCTGCACGTAGCCATCGGGCTTACCGAGTTGTGCCAGTCCCGTTGCCTGAATATCGAGCGCGTGAATGTCAACCAAGTTATCAATCAGACTCTCAGACAGTTGGCGCATCCGCTCTGGAGCGATGTTGAGCGTCGGGGCCATCGGAGCGCGGAGAATCAGGCCCGCCACCCGCTCCATCACATAAAACGGCGCACCCAGCACCGTGTCATCGTCGCAATACACGACCGGATTCGGGATTTTGGCGTAATGACCCCGCAGCAGACTTAATACCCGAAACTCGCGGCCCATATCGTGACCACCTTTAATGTTGGCTCCAACGGGTGGTCGGCGCAGGACATACTCGCCCGAAGCGGTGGTCAGGGCGTAGGTCAGGTTTGAGAACCCGCCACCAAACTGCCTGACGGTCAACACCTCATCCATATCGGGCGTGTGTTGGGTCAGGTAGGTGTTAAGGGCGGCAAGGTCAAGTTCTTCGCCGGGGCGCACGGGGCGGGGCTGGTCAGGAGCAATCATGCACAAGTATCAGGAATGAATCGCCGGAAAACAACACGACCTGCTGCTATTGAGCGACCGCCAATCCGCTCGTTCTTCACCGCGTGGCGGCCCCGTCATAATTCTTCGCTCTTTACTAACATCCGCAACTCCCTGATTTCCCGCGCTTTGGCTTTTACGTCTAAGCCGTATTTTTTCAGGATACTGGCCGCTAAGTTTTGCTTGTGCACTTCGTCGGCACCGTCCCAGATTCTGGCCCCGCGCTCGTGGCGATACATGGCCGACAGAATCGTATCATCCGTTACGCCCAACGCGCCATGCACCTGAATGGCACGGTCAAGCACCCGCAAAAACGCATTTGCCACGTAGAATTTAATCCCTGACACCGCATCCCGCACGTTGGCAACGCCCTGTGTGTCAATCATGTAGGCCGTGTTTAACACGTACAACCGGCAGGCATCGATTTCGGCGCGGCTTTCGGCAATGAAATCCTGAATAAACTGCTTCTCACCGAGCATCACACCGTCTTCGATTTCGCGGCTTGCGGCCCGTTGGCACATCATATCGAGGGCGCGTTCGGCGTTGCCAATCCAGCGCATACAGTGGTGAATCCGGCCCGGCCCCAAGCGTTCCTGCGCCAGCCGGAAGCCCATGCCTTCGCCCGCAATCACGTTCCCGACCGGCACCCGGCAGTCGGTATAGGTCACTTCGGCGTGGCTGAACCAGCCCATTCCGGCCTCGCCAAAAACCGGAATGTTGCGCTCGATCTTGAAGCCCGGCGTGTTCGTCGGCACAATAATCATACTGGCGCGTTTGTGCGGGGCTTCATCGGGGTCGGTCACGACCATTGCCACCGCGAAGGCCGCACCGTCGGCAGAGGACGTGAACCACTTGCGGCCATTAATCACGTACTCGCCGTCTTCTTTCACCGCCGTTGTTGCCATCCGGGTTGGGTTCGACCCCGCGTATTCGGGTTCGGTCATTGAGAAACACGACCGGATTTCGCCCGCCATCAACGGTTTCAGGTAGCGTTCTTTAATCTCGGCAGAGGCAAATTTGTGGAGCAGTTCGGTGTTGCCAATGTCAGGTGCCTGACAACCAAAAGCGTAATGCCCGAAAAACGGAGTGCGGGCCAGTTCTTCGCTCACCTGCCCAAACTCGCAGAGTGTCAGGCCCATACCGCCGTCTTCTTTGCTGAGGTGCAGCCCCCACAGGCCGGCAGCTTTGACGAGTTTTCGTTTTTCGTCGAGCAGCGGAATCGTTTTTTTGAGGTCGTGGTGCGAGAACCCCGCTTCGAGCGGCATGAGTTCGTTGATGACAAATTCCCGAACCCGCGCCAGAATGGGCCGGACGCGCTCGGTGGTGAAAATGGTTTCCATAGTCGGTTTGGTTGGTTTGTTTATTGCCGGGAATCGGCTAAAAAAATCGTTGGAATGTACTAAATCAGGCTTAAAAGTACGGCTTTGCCGGGAAAGGCCGAAATGCTGACCCTGACAAATACCGATTGGGTAGCGAACCGGGCCGCGCTGCTTTTGCTCCCAACTGGTTTTGCCATAGAAGCCGGTTAGCCACCGATGCGTATTCTCTCGCTTATCCTGACCTTGTTTTTGGGCGTAACTACCCATTGGTTACCCGCACCCGGCGCGTTTTACCTTGCTCCTACCGGCTCGGATGCCGCCGATGGCACCTCGCCCCAAACGGCCTGGCAAACCCTCAGCCGGGCCAATAAACACACGTTCCGGCCCGGCGATCAACTATTGCTGCAAGGCGGAGCCACGTTTCGGGGGATGCTCTCGCTCACCTCCGACGATGCCGGAACGCCCACTAATCCGTTCATTATCACGTCGTTTGGCACGGGTCGGGCCACCATCCAAAACCCCGATTCGTCGGCAATTCGGGTGCAGGATGCGGGTGGCATCACCGTGAAAAATCTGATTGTGACGGGCCAGAACTGCGCCAAAAACCGGGGCTACGGCGTACAGTTTATCAACACCCGGCCCCGTGCCGATCAGCGCGTGTTTGTCCGCATCGAACAGATAGAAGCATCGGGATTCGGACGAGACGGAGTTTTTTTGGGTGGTCAGCCCGCCGACAGCACTCAAAGCGGCTTTTCTGACGTGATTATTTCGGATTGCAGCGTGTCGAAAAATCAGCATCACGGCCTGTTCGTAACCGGCATCTGGAATACCCGCGCCGTAGGGTACGCCAACCATCGCCTTAAAGTGGAGCGGGTTACGGCTACCGAAAACCCCGGCGACCCGCTGTTTCTAACCAATCACAGTGGGTCGGGTATGGAGATTGACAATGTGGAGGATGCCGAAATTACGCATTGCGCGGCCTACCGAAACGGCTTTTTGTGCAATAGCCGCGTGGGTGGGCCGTGCGGTATCTGGTTGCACTCGGCCAACCGCGCCGTTATTCATCACTGCGTAGCGATTGGCAACCGCACCGGCAGCGGTATTGACGGGGCCGGGTTTGACCTTGACGGTGGCACCACCTTTTGCCGGATTGAACACTGCTATGCCCGCGACAACGACGGGGCGGGTATCTTGGTCTGGAATTACGATCAGGCTCCGCACCGGCTCGGCGACAACGTGATTTGCTACAATATTCTGGAAGATAATGGCCGCGTGAACCGCTACGGCGACATCCATATCGGCACCGGCGGCACGCCCATCTCCAACCTGCGGGTGTATCAAAACACGGTCTTCAGCATGAAGCAACCCACTGGTAATCAACGCTGTGTCTGGATCGAGGGGAAGCCCAACGGGGCAATCCGGTTTTGGAACAATCTGTTTATCACGTCCGGCCCGATTCCGTTCATAACCATCGAACCGGCCCAGCCCAACACCGTTCTGGCGGGCAACGTGTTTTGGGCCATTGACGGCAAAAAACGGGCGGTTTCGGGCGGGCGGTTTATGGAGCCGGGCCTGTCGGCCACGCGCACCGGCGAATCGCCCACGCCCCAAACCTTAGCAACCCTGCGCGGCTACCGGCCCAAACCCGGCTCACCATTGGCAACGGCGGGCGTGTCGCTGACGGGCAAAAGCAGGGAAGGGCCGCAAACCGATTTGTGGGGAATTGCCCTGACCGATAAGGCCGTTGGTGCGGGGATGATCAGTCAGTTACCCCCAACCCCCTAAACAAGGGGCTTTGCTCCGCCGGGTTGTAATCCCGGATAGTTTTAGCGCCCTGTTTAGGGGCAGTCCTATGGGTCGGTTGGGAGTAAGGCGAAATCAAAAAACTAAACTAAATCAAAGCAACTAAAAATCATGAAGAAAACCCTCGTTCTCACCGCGTTGTGGCTGGTTGCCACGCTCGGACTGGCTCAACCCACCCAGACCTTCACAACCGCCAAAAACCCCGCCGAGGCCGGTTTCTCTGCCGACCGACTCCAACGGCTTGACGCGCTATTGCAGGGGTTTGTAGATACGGGAATCGCACCCAACGCCGTGACCTTCGTGGCCCGAAACGGAAAAATCCTGCATCATAAAGCGTTTGGATTCAGTAATTTAGAAAAGAAAACGGCCCTTAAAACCGACGATATGTTCAGGATTGCCTCGCAGTCGAAAGCCATTACCACCGTTGCGCTGATGACGTTTTTTGAGGAAGGTCGCTTCATGCTCGATGAGCCGATCTCGAAGTACATTCCAGCCTTCAAAAACCCGCGTGTGCTGACCCGTTACGACACGGCCAACGCTGTTGGGGGAACGTTTCAGACGCGGCCCGCCAAATCGGAAATCACGATCCGGCAGTTGTTGAGCCACAACGCGGGTATTCCCTACGAGCATCCACTCGATAAACGCCCCGAATTTGCGGTTCCGTTTTTTAACTCCGTCGAACCCGATAAACTCGAAGACGTGGTGAACAAACTGGCAAAACGTCCGCTCACCACCGACCCCGGCACGGCCTTCGTCTATGGTCTCAATACCGACATTATCGGGCGGTTGGTCGAAATTCTGGCGGGCCAGCCGTTGGATGTGGCCCTGCGGGAGCGCGTTCTGGAACCCCTCGGTATGAGCGACACGTATTTTTATTTGCCGACCGACAAAATCAGCCGCCTTGTTGAACTCTACGACAAAAGCGACGCGGCCAAACCCCTGAAACTCAACACCAACGCAGCTTATCGAAACTCGTCGGTATGGGGGGCAAAAACGTATTTTTCGGGCGGGGCAGGGTTGGTCAGCACCGTTGCCGACTATGCCCGGTTTTGCCAGATGATGCTCAACGGCGGCAGCTTCAACAACAAACGAATCCTGAGCCGGAAAACAGTAGATATGATGGTTCAGAACCAGATCGGTAGCAGCGAAGTCTGGGATCGGCGCGATAAGTTCGGGCTTGGCTTTCAGTTGATTACGGCCAATTCGCACTACGCCGATCAGGCCACGCCGGGCAGTTTTACGTGGGGCGGGATGTACTGCTCGGAGTTCACGATTGACCCCGCCGAGAACCTGATTCTGCTGGTTTTCACCAACGTTCAGCCCTACGCTCACTACGGTGATGTGGTCAGGAAGTTCCGGGCTACGGTGTATCAGGCATTGGAGTAGATTAAATCCCCAGCAACCGATGACTGGCTCCGGCGGGCAGAATATGAACGCCATCCGTTGATAAGCCCATCTGCATCAGCCAGGCTTCAAACTCTGGCGCGGGGCGCAGACCGAGTAGGTGTCTGACATACAGCGCGTCGTGAAAACTGGTGCTTTGGTAGTGCAGCATCACGTCGTCGGCACCGGGAATACCCATGATAAACGTTACGCCCGCCGTGCCGAGGAGCGTCAAGAGCGTGTCCATGTCGTCCTGATCGGCTTCGGCGTGGTTGGTGTAGCAGATGTCCACACCCATCGGTAGGCCGAGGAGTTTACCGCAGAAATGGTCTTCAAGCCCGGCCCTGATAATCTGCTTGCCGTCGTAGAGGTATTCCGGCCCGATAAACCCAACTACCGAATTCACCAACAACGGCTCGTAGTGCCGGGCCACGGCGTAGGCCCGCGCTTCGAGGGTTTGCTGATCGGCCCCGGCGTGGGCGTTGGCCGAGAGTGCGCTGCCCTGCCCGGTTTCAAAATACATCACGTTCTGACCCACCGTTCCCCGGTTCAGGGCGCGGGTGGCTTCTAAGCCTTCCTGCAACAGGGGCAAACTCACACCGAAAGAACGGTTGAGGGCTTCGGTGCCGCCGATGCTCTGGAACGCCAGGTCAACGGGTGCGCCCTGTTCGATGGCCTTAATGGTGGTGGTGAGGTGGCTCAAAACGCAGGTTTGGGTCGGAATATTGAACCGTTGGCGGATATCGTCGAGCATTCTGAGCAGGCCGACGGTGGTTTGCACGTGGTCGGTGGCAGGGTTTATGCCAATCACGGCATCGCCCGCGCCGTAGAGCAGCCCATCAACCACGCTGGCAGCAATGCCCCGAAAATCGTCGGTGGGGTGGTTGGGTTGCAGCCGCGTCGAGAGCCGCCCCCGCCCGCCGATGGTATTGCGAAACCGGGTAGTAATCTGGCACTTGGCGGCAACGGTAATCAAATCCTGATTCCGCATCAGTTTCGAGACAGCCGCGACCATTTCGGGCGTTAAGCCGCTGCTTATCAGTTGAATGGTTTCGGACGTGGTTTGCTCACTGAGCAAAAAATCCCGAAAATCACCAACGGTCAGGTGGCTGACTGATGCAAAGGCTGCGGCATCGTGGCTGTCAATAATGAGCCGGGTTACGTCATCGGTTTCGTAGGGAATCACGGCTTCGGTTAGAAACGTGGTCAGCGGCAGCTCGGCGAGGGCCATCTGGGCGGCTACCCGTTCCTGCGCCGACCGCGCCGAAACGCCCGCCAGTTCATCGCCCGACCGCCGGGGCGAGGCCCGTGCCAGCAACGCTTTCAGGTCATCGAAGACGTAGTTGGTGTGGTTGACGGTGTGGCGCAAGTGCTTATTTTTTCAGCGAGTTTCGTAACTCGACAATTTTGTTAATGGATAGGTCTGTAATTTCTGAAATAGTCAGATTGTCTAAACCTTTTAAAATTGATTTCCTGGCAATTTCTTCCTTCAGTTTAAATTCGGCCTCTGTCTGCAACGTAAAAACCTCACTTGCTTTCAAATGCAAACTGTCTAAATAGCGGTTGTAGCCATATTGTTCGTCTTTATCAAGGCGCATAATGTCTAAAACTTCGCCTGCTTCTTTCAGCCCTTTGGCTTTAAATTCGTCTTTTACTTCACTATTTTTCAAGAAATAAACCCACTCGTCTAACGTATCTTTTGCGTTGTCATTAAACTGATTCACTTTTAACAGATAAAATTCAGGAAAGATATCAGACACATTTTCTTTCAAAAAGGTAGTCTTTTGTTTGTCAGAAAGCCCTAACAAATCATTTTGGTGTAAACCCCTGAAATTTGTTTTTCCTTTATAGATGTAGTCATGCCCTTGTCCTAAGTCAAAATAAACGATGTTGATAGAAATTACTTTTTTGATTTCTGAATATTTCTGCCCAAGCTGTAAATTTTCTGAAATACTTTTTGAAACACCAAAGTTCATCCGATGAAAGAAGTCAATTTCATAAGAGTTTTGTATTTCAATAATTATCAGTTCATTTTTTGAATTTTGGGTCAGAATATCCACACGATTATATTTATCGTCTTCGTATTCTTGATTGCTTTCACTTTCGATTATATTCCTGATATGAATATCATCAAATAAAACTTCACTCAAAAAACCTTCGAGTACAACAAAATTAGCCTTGTTTCTCAAAAGTCGTTTAATTGCCCAGTCAAATCGCACTAATTTCTTGCTCATTTTTTCTTTAGAATTGCTTGTGTAAGTTGAGAGTTTTAAAGTTCGGTGTGAGTGTTAATTTCGATACTCCTTAAAGTTTCTACCTGAAAATCAAGGTTTTGTGAAGGTGAGGAAGTAGAATTTCGCCTGATCATAACCACCGTTGATTGAAAGTACAAAGTTTAAATGTAGGTGCAAAAGTTCAACGATGTTTGTCAAGCCCAAGCTGAAGCCGACAGCGAACAAGTGCCGAATCTAACGATGTGCTGCCCGCAGGGACGGCCCCGGTGCTTACATAAAACTCCATGTTAGCAGTATATGCTATTGTTCATACGAAGGTGTATATTTCAAAGTTTGCAATCCTGTCATTTCACTTTCTCATAGATGAAAGAAGCGATCATTGAACCAATTATTCCAAGCGTAATTGCAGTCAACGATGAAATGGTGATTGCCCAAATAGGATGTTTTTTAATCCAGTCAGCAATTTGATAGTAACGTCCTTTGTCTAACTTCTTTAGTTCAAGCTGAACTTTGTCAATCATATTATTCTCTATTCTATTATTCGCATTCGGGTTATTGGTCAATGTCTGAATACATGAACCGCAAATTTGAGGTTTATATGTTGAATAAATTATGTCGGTTTTGATTCCTACCATGTCAAATATGCAACCTCTGGTTTCATCATGAGTGAAATTTGTGTGTTCTGTCATTAATGGAACTCTTTTTCCATATCGTCTATAAACGAATGAAGCAGAATACAAGACTCTAAGCAATAAATTCTCTAATGGAATGTCGTTGTAGTTAAGTATTTCAGTTATATCGTTATATGAAACACAAATTCTATTATCTGTAAATCTTCTTGCAAAATAGTTATCCTCAATTGCAACATTTGTAAAAGCAATCAAAACATCAGCATTTTCTCTATCTGGAAGTTGTTGTTCTACATTATTATCAAGAAACTCCCAATTAAATCCGTCAGAGTCGCCAACAATGTTGTATTTGTCAACTTTTGTGATCTCAAATAATTCAGACCGCCAGTTATTGACTTTATTGATGTCAAGTGAATGAGGAAAGTGTCCAAGTATTGCAAGTTTTATTTTTACTTTCATAATTTCTGTCTGTCGATTGAGTTACGAACTATTGTCCAAAAGCATTGCCACAAATACACGCATATTCGCGTCAGATGCACAATAATACTGGAAATTCTTTGGCAATAAAAACCAAATCTTCTAATTCATACAAGTATTTAAAAACCAGTGCATTATAAAAATCATTTCCGGTGAGCACTCAACTCGCAATACAAAATACGCCACTCTATCTCCCTAAAACGTCTTCATCACCTGAACCAAAAGTCGGCTAATCTGCGCGTATCCTTTGTCGGACGGGTGCAGGCCATCGTAGGTCATAGCCATTGCGTCAATCGGGTACGGGTATTCGTCGGTGCCGGGTGAAAACGGTACGCCAATAAACGTCGGGTAGGGGTAGTCGGTGTACAGGCCGGTTTGGGGATTTTTCAGGCGTTTGTACCTGACTAACTTCTCGATGCTCAACTGCCGGGTGTGGTACAGGTCAACGACGGGAAGCCGCTCAAACCGGCCAATCGAGTCAATGGCGTTGGCGAACGCTTCGAGCATCTGACCGTTTTTGGGTTTGTAGGAGCCGTAGGCGTTGTTTTTCGGGTCAAACAAATACACAAAATCAGCCCGCTGCATGGGCGTAATCAGCACAATTCGGGCGGCAGGGTTCAGGCTGCGGAGCTTATTAACGATGATCCGAAACGAGCCATAGACGGTGCTGTTACCCGTATTATTTTGATAATCAGTCAAGTGTCCCAACGGTCGTCCCGCCCACCAGTCGTTGGTGCCTAAGAAGACAGAATAGATATCGGCTTTCACCAAACCCAGCGTCTCGACAGACTGAGCAATGCCACCCGATGTCCAGCCATTGTGTCCCTGATTTATGTAGCTGATGTGCGGCAGTTGCTCCCTTACGCGGGTCATGTAGCCTTTGGTGACGCGGTTATCGGTTTCGTTCAGATGCTCGTTCAGGTAGGTAATCGAATCGCCGATGGCGACCCACGTTCGTTCGGTTGGTTTCGGCGAACAGAGCAGGAAAACGGCGGCAATGCCGAAGAATAGTGGTTTCATAGGGTAGAAGGTAGCATTCACAAATTTACGTTCCCTGCTGACATACTGTTGTCAGTGGCCCGCCGTTTTTTTGCTCCGGTCTTCAAACAGACAACCCAATGGACATGATCCCGATATTACTGGCCGAACTGGAGCAGGAAGCCCAGACGACCCGCAAAATGCTCACTCTCGTTCCCGACGACAAATTCGACTGGCAACCGCATCCCAAAAGCATGACCATGCTTAACCTCGCCACGCACATTGCCGAAATAGCGGCCTGGCCTGGCCTGATGCTGAACACAGACGGGCTTGATTTTGGCACGATGGACTATACGCCCACGCCGGTTCATAACAACGCCGATTTGCTGACGCTATTCGAGAAAAGCCTTGCCGACGCAAAAGCCGCCTTAGAAGCCGCCAACGAAGCCCAACTGACCGACACCTGGACGATGCGGAACGGCGATGTTATCTTCAGAACGTATCGCAAACACGAAGCCCTGCGGGTGGCCTACTGCCAGACGGTGCATCACCGGGCGCAATTGGGTGTTTATCTGCGGTTGCTCGCTATTCCGATTCCCGGCAGCTATGGCCCCAGTGCCGACGACAATTCGTTTTAGCTGTTGAATCAGGCGGTTCAAATCCGGCTGTTGCGCGTAGTTTGGACACGACGGTCAACAGCCGGATTTTCGTTATCTTTGACACACCATTGACCCTGCATTTTATGGCCGAAGCCTTGATTTCTGTACCTACCCGGCGACGAACCACCGCGCCCCGACAGCCGCGCCGGATGACGCTCGAAGCCTATTTCCGGGCCGAAGAGATATCTCTTCACAAACATGAATTTCATGATGGATACTATAAACTAATGGCTGGCGGTACATTCAACCACGATAACCTCGGCGGCAAAGTAATTACGGCACTCAATAATTTTGTTGATGAACATGACTACGCCTATTTCGTAAACGGAAGCGACACCAAAATCCGAATTGAGCAGTTCAACAAAGTGGTTTATTCTGATGCAGTTGTGATTTGTGAAAAACCCGATTACTACCAAAATCGGCGGGATGTTATCACCAATCCGTTGATCGTTGTTGAGGTCTTGTCTCACTCTACCGAAACACACGACCGCGAGAGCAAGTTTGAGTGGTATCGGGGTTTGCCTTCGTTTCAGGAGTATGTACTTGTTAATCAAGACTATAAGCGCGTATCGGTTTATACCCGGCAGGCCGACAACTCATGGCTGTTGCGCGACTATGACGGCAACGACGCTGTTGCCATTCTGTATGCCCTGCACGAATGCCCATTGCCACTCAAACGGCTGTATCGTGGGTTAGATTTATAATCAAAATTTATGCGCCACGTTGCCATTTTACTCTTCAACGAGGTTGAGGTGCTTGATTTTGCCGGGCCGTTCGAGGTTTTTGGTGTTGCGGGTTTACGGGCTGGCCCGCGTCCGTTTCAGGTGTTTACCGTTGCCGAGCGTGGCCCGGTTTACGCCCGCAATGGCCTGAGCATCAACCCAACCTACCTCCTCAATGACCACCCCAAACCCGATGTGCTGGTGATTCCGGGCGGGGGCGGGACTCATGCCGATGGCACCCCGTTTGGCTCCCGGCGCGAGGTGCATAACCCCGCCGTGATTGACTGGATTCTTCGCCACGCGCCCACCGCCGAGATTGTGCTTTCGGTCTGCACAGGGGCTTTTTTGCTGGCGAAAGCGGGTTTGTTAGATGGGCTGTCGGCTACCACGCACGTTAAGGCCGAAGCCGGTTTACGGGCGTTGGCTCCTAACACAACTCTCGCTATGCACGAACGCTGGGTTGATAACGGTCAGATCATCACGTCAGCGGGGATTTCGGCGGGCATTGATGCGTCGCTGCACGTGGTGGGGCGGTTGCTCGGCAACGATGCTGCCAACGAAACGGCACAGTATATGCAGTACAGTGGCAAGTGGTCGGTGGCAAGTGGTTAGTGCTTCGCCTGACAGGAGGTTATGGCGGAATTTGTATGTTTGTGTTCCGTGTGTTATTGTTAACGACAATACAAAAAGTACGACAAGAAAATTACAACGAAGTATTGATAAAGCACAAAACAGCACAAAAAGTACGACCACAACGGCAGACCGCAGAACTTTCGTATATTGCAGCATTGGTGGTAGCCGAAAAACGACACGCTAAATTGTATAACTAACAAAATTGAAATCATGACAAAAAAGCTAAAATCACTGACAGTATTAGTTCTTTTTTTCGTTTGCAGTCAAAAATTGACGGCACAGATAAATCTTCATACGGAAGACTTATCTCGCTTTTATCAAGCATTTGACAGCGTGTTTACTACAACTGACTCGTCAAAGCAAATGGGAATTATACAAGACGTTTATGTTGACAAAGCAAGCAAAGGACTGAAAGAATTTATGCAGATGACAGGTATTAATACCATTGAATTAAGGAAGTATATACGCTCAAACAAAGAAAGTCTTACCAAAAAGAGACCCTGGATAATGTCCGTGTTAAAACAACAAGCAACAATTGAAAAGAAGATAGAGCGATTCAAAAAACTTTATCCAGACTTCCGAGATGGCGATATATATTTTTGTGTAGGAGTAAATAGAACGGGTGGGACTATAAATGACAAGACTGTTTACATTGGTACAGAAGTAGTCGCAACAGATAAAGAGAATTGGGCTGTCTTCACCGTTTTGCACGAGTTTACACACACGCAGCAGTGGACGCAACGAAATATGGTTCGCTTAATGAGTAGCGATTCTTTAGTGAAAAATTACATGAGTACCCATACGCAATTGCTTGGTAGAGCCTTGGAAGAAGGATTGGCGGATTTTACGGGTGAGTTGGTGAATGGAGAAAGTTTAGCCAAAATAAATCCAGGTGGACACACCGCGTTTGGATTAAAAAATGAGCAATCCGTTTGGGCTACGTTTAAGAAAGAAATGTTTTTGACGTTTGATCAAAAAATGGGTTGGGTTTCAGGGAAACGAGAAATGAATGGAAGGACAGTTGAAGATCTGGGCTATTTTGTAGGACATCAAATTTGTAAAAGTTATTACAATAAATCTAAAAACAAAGAACAGGCTTTGAGAGATATGTTAGCAACAAACTTTACTGACGAAAATGCAAAAAAGTTCTTAATCTCATCGGGTTATCTCACTAAAAAAGAGGTAGAAGAAATTAGATAAGTAGATCAGAAAGGGTTTTACTCAGGCTAACATGAACTTTATGATTAGACCCTGGGCAATGTCAGATTTACACTGCTTGGTTAAATTCGCTAACAACTGGAATATTGCCAAAAACTTAACCGATAAATTCCCCTACCCATACACCGAACAGGACGGTGAAGACTTTATTAAATTTGCGTCAGCAGATAATCCAATTCGGGGTTTTGCGATTGACGTTGACGGGCAGGCAGTTGGGGCAATTGGTATCTATCCGCAGGCTGATATTCACAGAAAGAACGCCGAACTTGGCTATTGGTTGGCAGAACCTTTTTGGGGACAGGGAATCGTAACGAATGCCATAAAACAACTGATTGACGTTGCGTTTACGACCTACGCTATTGACAGAATATTTGCCAGACCATTTGGTACCAATCTCGCTTCGCAGAAAGTCCTCGAAAAAAATAGCTTTGTTTTGGAGGGCCGGTTTGACAACGTACTGTTTAAAAATGGCGAATATTTAGACGAACTTATCTACGCAATCAGACGCGAAAACTGGAAAAAGTAAACAATCATTTTCCACCCAGCACTGACCACTCAAAACGGCGGCACACTCACACTCGTCCAGCCGCCGTCAACCACCAAACTCTGCCCCGTGATGTGGCGCGATGCCGGATTCACCAAAAACAGCGCGGCATGGGCAATATCGGCAACGGTAGCCGGGCGGCCCATCGGCGTGATGCGTGACCAGGTTGGCAGGTACGTCGGGTCGTCGGTGGTGCGCTCGGTGGTGGTGGCTCCGGGGGCGAGGGCGTTGATGCTGATGCCGTGTGGTGATAAATCAAGCACTAAATTTTTGGCTAACATCTCCAGCCCGGCTTTGGTCATGGCATAAGCGGCTAAGCCGGGGTGCGCCTGATGCCCCACTACCGACGACATCAGCAAAATGCTCCCGCCCCCACCCTGCCCGCGCATTTGCCGGGCGGCTGCCTGCGTCAGAAAAAAGCTACCGCGCAGATTGAGGTCAACAACGCGCTGAAAATCAACGGGTTCATAATCAAAAAAGTCGCCAAAAATTGTGATGCCCGCATTGGCAACCACCACGTCTAACCGCCCGAACTGCATGACCGCCGTTTGCACCATCTCGCCGATAAAGGCCACGTCTGAGACATCACCGGGGCAGGGTTGGCAAATGCCTCCCGCGCTTGTGATGCGGTCGGCGGCTTGCTGGCAAAGCGCGGGGTCAAGGTCGTTGAGCAGGACAGATGCCCCGGCGCGGGCGAGTTCCTGAGCAATGGCAAAGCCGATGCCCTGCCCCGCACCCGTAACAATGGCAACCTGATTGGCAAAGGGGTTCATTCGGCAGGAAGTTCGCGTTTCAGGAGAATGGAAACACTGCGGGTTCCGCCACCACTCACCTCGGTCTCGAACGCCGAGATAACCTCCCAACCCAAGCGGCCCAATTCATTTAATTTATCGGTAAGTGTCTGGCTATCAATTTTCCCACCTAACCAGCCACCCGCTTTCGATTCTAACACCCGGTATTCAAATCGTTTCATGATTCGCGTTTGTTAAAGGTGCCTTTGAGGTTGCTCATCAATGTTTTTGGACTCCAGTAGCCGCTGGCAATAATCCGCCGGACGCTCAACAACGGATTTTCGGGGTCGCGTTTGCGCTCGGCGAGTTGGTAGGCGAGTTTGTAGTTGCGTTTTTTGAGTTCAACGGTGGCTTCGTGGTTCCAGAGGCCAAACGGATAGGCAAAGTCAGTGACGGGCTTGCCGGTGATGGCGGCAATTTTTTCGGTGGGTTCGTCAAGCTGGGTTTTCCAATCCTCGGCGGTGTATTTTTTCACATTGTGGTGATCCCAGGTGTGGCAACCCACGTTATGGCCCCGGTCAACGAGGTCTTTGATCTGGGTTTTGTCCATATACGGTGTTTTTCCCCGGCGACCGATGGCAACGGTCATCACGTAGTAAGACGCTTTGAAACCGAGTTTTTCTAAGATTGGCGTACCCGTTTCGTACTGATCGAGCGGTTCATCGTCGAACGTGATCATAAATGGTTTGGCGGGCAGGGCGGCTCCGGTAGTCAGGTAAGCGTAGAGTTGATCGGGCAGAATGCTGTGGTAGCCACTGTCGGCCATAATCTGGAGTTGGGCTTTAAAAACGCTCGTCGGGCAGATGTAATCCCGCGCCGATTTCGAATCACTCGCCCGCCACTCCCGCACTTGATGGTAGCACAGAATCGGCACTTCGGGGCGGGCCAGAATGGTGGCGGCATCGGCAATTTTACCGGCTGACACCTCGGCAGGATCGGTGCCGGGCAGGGCGGTTTTTTCGGTGCCTTTCAGGTCAGGGTCACGGGTTTCAGAGTCGGTTTTGGCCGCGCTGGTGGTGGCGGTATCGGTCGCACCGGATTTATTGGTGCTATTGCAGCCAATGGTGAGGGTTGCGGCAAGGGCCGTCAGCAGGAGTGTTCGGAAAAGAATCATTGTATTTCTTGAAAATCTATCGGCAATAATACCGGGGTAAACGCAAAAGTACGAATATGGACTCATGGCTAAACAGCAACGGGCAAGGTAATCGTAAACGTGGTGCCGTAGCCGGGCGCACTGTCGGCTTCGATGCGGCCCCGGTGATTATCAACAATCTTCTTGCAGATTGTCAGGCCAATGCCCGTACCGGCAAACTCACTGCGCCCGTGCAGCCGCTTGAACATCCCGAAAATCTGGTCTTTGTATTTTGCATCAAACCCGATTCCGTTATCGCTCACGATAATAACCACCTCATTATCAGTAGTAACGCCGGTTGATACGGCCCTGATTTCTACGGTAGGCTGCGGGCCGGTGTTGAATTTGAGCGCGTTGCTGATGAGGTTCTGAAATAGTTGGTGCATCTGCCCCGGCACGGCCATCAACGTCGGCAACGGCCCTACCAGCACTTCCGCTTTGCGCTCCTGAATGGTCACTTCGAGGTCGTCGCGGATGCCGTTCACAATTGCGTTCAAGTCCGTTGGCTGAACATTAGCCGACGTGTCGGAGAGTTTGGAGAGCCGCAGCACGTCATCAACCAACGCCTGCATCCGGCCCGATGCCGAAATCATGCGGGCAAATAAGTCGCGTTCGCGTTCGTCGAGTTTGTCGGCCAGCAACCCTTCGAGCATGGTGCCAAAGGCCCGCACTTTTCGGAGCGGTTCTTTAAGGTCGTGCGAGGCTACGCTGGCAAACTGGATCAGGTCAAAATTCGAGCGTTCCAGATCATCATTGGCGTGCTGGAGGTCAGTGGTACGTTGCTTCACCAAGTCTTCCAGCACATCGGCCTGGCGTTTCCGGTCGTCAACGTCGGTGCAGGTGCCATACCAGCGCACAATCTCACCGGCTTCGTTGCGGGCGGGGGTGGCGCGGGCCAGAAACCAGCGGTACTGCCCGTCGGCCCGGCGCATCCGGTATTCGGTTTGGTATAAATCGCCGGTTTCTAAGCAGTTGCGCCATGCATCCCACGTCCGGGTCGTATCGTCGGGGTGCAGCACGTTGGCCCAGCCGTCGGCTTTGGTCTGTTCAAAAGTCAGGCCGGTGTAGTCATACCATTGCTGATTAAAGTATTCGTGGTAGCCATCGGGCAGCGTGGCCCACACCATCTGCGGCATGGAGTCGGCGAGTTGCCGAAACCGAATCTCCGTTTCTTCGCGCAGCCGCCGACTTTGCACCTGCCCGGTTACGTCGGTAGCGGTGAGGATAACCCGATCAATCTGCCCGTCGGCATTGGTGAGCGGGCTGTAGGCGAAGTCGAAATAAAACGTGTCAACCGCCCCGTCACGGCGCAAAACGGCGGGCGTTTCGACCCCGATGAACGGCTTGCCGGTTTTCATTACATCGTCCAGCAACTCTTCAAAACCGGCACCGGCAGCATCCGGGATAACGGCAAACAACGGCTTGCCAATGGCTTCATCGGTAGCGTCCCACAGTTTCAGCAGGGGTAAATTAGCCCGTTCCACCACATAATCGGGGCCGTACAGGGTGCCGATGGCGGTTGGCGTTTGCTGAAATACCTGCTGCATATACCGCTCGCTGTCTTCTATTTTTTGCCGGGCCAGCACCTGCGGTGTCACGTCGTTGATAATCGCCATCACGCCGGTCATGGTCTGGTCCAGATCACGAACGGGCTGAAAAATAAAATTTGCAAAAACGGTTTCGAGCTGCCCGGCTCGTTTCAGCATAACAGGCGTTTCACTCACCGTGTATGGCGTTCCGGTAGCGATAACCTGCCGCAGTAGTTCGTCAAACCCCTGACCCGCCACCTCAGGCAGGGCTTTGAGCAACGGAACGCCCAACAGATCATCCACGTCGCGCCCTACTAATTCGGTATACAGCGGGTTTGCCATCGTGAACGGAAGGTCTGGCGTGGCCCCTACTATTGCCATTGCCACCGGAGCCTGGGCAAAAATGGTTTGCAGCCGGTTTTGGTTTTCTTCGAGCCGCTGGCGGTTCAGGACCGTTTGCGTTGTTTCGACGAGGGGAACCAGAATGCCCCGAACCGTGCCGGTTTCGTCGCGCAGGGGCGTGTATGAAAACGTAAAATAACAGTCTTCGAGGTAGCCATTGCGGTGGAGGGGAATCAGCAGGTCGTTGGCAGTGAAGGCTTCGCCCTGCATCACCCGGTCAAGCGTTGGGCCTACCCATTCCCAGATTTCGGGAAACGTGTCGGTGGTCCTTGCTCCGAGCGCAGCCGGGTGTTTGGTTTCGCCCAGAATAGGCCGGTAGGCATCATTATAGAATTGAATCAGGTCGGCTCCCCAGGCAACGTACATCGGAAAGCCGGTGTCTAACAGCAACCGAACGGCGATTTTCAGCGTTTGCGGCCAGGTGTCAACGGGACCAAGGGGGGTTTGTGACCAGTCTTTTTGGCGAATCAGTTCGCCCATATCACCCCCGCCACTCAGCCAATGTACTGACGCTGATGGTTCAGTTTGCATACCGTTACTGTTTTCTTTCTGTAAATGATGGAGCAAGTTACGCAGCAAGCGGCATTTTGCTGATAACCCGATTGTTTGGGATAGCTGACGAAGGGTAGTACGAAAAGACCCAAAAGCGGTGTTCAGGCGTAGCCATTTAATAATTTCACAACACCGGAGCCGGGTATATCGCCCGGCCCCGGCGTTTCTATGGCTGTCAACCAATGACTTATTCTGATGAAAACCATTCTGTTTCCAACCGATTTCAACACCACGACCGCTGCCCTCGGCTGGGCGCGGCTGTTTGCCGGCCAGCCCGGCGCGTCGCTGCTGTTACTGCACGTATTTCAGCCAGCCGCGCCAGACACCACGCTGCCAACGGTAGGTACGCTCGGTTTGGGTATGGAGCCATCGCTGCACCTCGAAGATTTCAGCCGTGAGCAACTGACCGACATGGCCGACCGACTCCGCGCCGAAGGGCTGACCGTGACCACCGACTGGCGGGTTGATACTGTGGAGGACGGGATTCTGACCGCTGCCGAAGAAACCGGGGCCGACCTGATTATCACGGGCCGCAGCGAACTCAATAACTTCTTCGACCGGCTCGTTGGCTCGGCCACCACCGGCATTGCCCGCCACGCCCACTGCCCGGTGTTGATTGTTCCAAGTCATGATGTGTCAGATCAAGACATTGAAAATCAGACAGATAGTACACCTGCTCAACTCCGCACCATTGTTTTTGCATCCTCATTACAAGCCGACGAAACCGGCGTGATGCGGCAGGTAGCTGAGTTGGCCCATACCTTCGGCGCGTCGGTGCAGGTGTTGAAAGTTCACGCCGAAAATCAGCCGACTATTTTTAACGATGCTGACTCAGTAGCCGGTTTGCAACAGGAATTTGGGGCCGACCGATTGCAGGTTATGAAAGTAGATGCCCGAACGGTTTCGGGTGGTTTGCAGGATTTTTTGCACGAACATGACACCGATTTATTGGTGATGACCACCCACGCCCGCGACTTTTTTGACCGGCTTCTCAGCCCCAGCCTCACCGAACGCATGGTGCTGCGGGCCGAGTTGCCGCTGCTGGTGTTTCATGCGTAATAAAGTTACCCACCGCCACCAGGCTGTGGGGGTATTTGCATAAATGGGACATCCCGCCTGAAACGGCACAGCTTAGTGGCGGTGCCGAACCGGTTTCCCACCGCCACCAGGCTGTGGGTACATCCCAACCAACTGGCTTCACCGCCTGAAACGGCACAGCCTGGTGGCGGTGCCAAACAAACTGAACAAACACTCAAAACAACACAATATCACTCGCGTTGGCGACGGCTACGTTTGGCTGGCCGAGTCGGGCGGTGAGGTCATCAGACGACAGGCGGGCTTTGGCAACGGCTACCACCTCGCCGGTTTCGTCTAAAATCTCGATGATTTCCCCGGCAGCAAATTCGCCCGGCACGGCCCGCACACCAACGGCCAGCAAACTGTTTCGGCGGTGCAAGGCCCGCACCGCGCCCGCGTCAACCGCCACCTGCCCAACGGCCAAACTACCACTACCCAACCACCGATTCCGGGCCGATACCGACACCGGCTGCGCGTCGAACACGGTGCCGATGTCGCCCCGCACGGCCTGATTGATGGCATCGTTGGCCTGCATTCCAAAAATCACCACGCCCACACCGAGCCGGGTAGCGAGTTTGGCAAAGGTCAGTTTTGAGGTCATGCCGCCCAACCCGGTGGCCGATTTGTCGGGCCGGACAACGGCAAAAACAGCCGCATCGAACCCCGTAACGTGCCTGATAATCTGGCCATTATCGTCTAACAAACCACCAACCGATGTGCAGAGCAGGAGCCGTTCGGCCCCAAACCCAACGGCGATGAGCGTGGCTAACTCGTCGTTGTCGGAGAATTTCAGTTCGCGGCTACTGACTACATCGTTCTCGTTGGCTATCGGGATAATGCCGTTGGCCCAGAGTTCGTGGTAGGTGTTTTTGAGTTGCAGAAACTGATCGCGGCTGGCAAAGTGGTGGCGTTCGCACAGGCTCTGCGCTACGGGAATACCGTATTGAGCAAAATAGCGGCTATAAATACCGAGCAGTAACGGATTGCCAACGGCGGCTGCGGCTTTGCGCTGGGTGAGGTCGCCCCGGTAATCGCGCAAAAAACCCCGCCCCGCCCCCACCGCCCCCGACGATACCAGCACAATATTATACGCCAAATGCAGGGCAGCCACCTGCCGGGCAATGTCGGCCAAAACCGGCTCATCGAGTTCGCCAGAGGGCGTGGTGATGGAGGCCGTGCCAAATTTGAGAACAAGAACAGGTTTCATGACGGGGTTGTTTCCGACAGCATTCTGTTGTCGGCATTAGATAGTAACGAAATAATAAGGACCCGTTTTTTGAGAGGCAGACGGCAGAATACGGTCCGGTACAATTGACCACTAATCCTCGGTATGATAGCGAAAGAGATGCTCAACGGGTTGTTCGGTGAAACGGGCTTTTTTGCGAACAGCTTGCCGGAGCAAAAAAAGATACTCCGGTCTCGGTATTTCGATGGCCCCGAACCGCAGCACGTTATCGTTGACAAACTGCGTGTCGAGGAGTTCATACTGTTGTTGCCGCAAGAGCAAAATCAGGTGATGAAACGCCACTTTGGAGGCATTTGGAACGCGGTAAAACATGGATTCGCCAAAAAAAGCCGCGCCGAGCGACACGCCGTATAACCCGCCCACCAAACGGCCATCCATATACGTTTCTACACTGTGAGCCAGCCCTATGCGGTGCAAATCAGTATAGGCGCGGACAATTTCTTCCGAAATCCAGGAACCATCATCGTCGGATCGGGGAGCGGCACAGTTTCGCATAACCTGCTCAAATTCAGTATCTATCCGTATGTCAAACTGTTTTTTATTCAGCACAGGCCGCAGTGATTTAGCCGGTTTGTAAGTCTCGATGGGGATAATGGCGCGGGGGTCGGGCGCGTACCAGTACAGCATACCGTCGCTATTCGCCATCGGGAAAATCCCGTTGATATACCCATAAATCAAATCGTCGGCGGTTAAGGGATTCATCAAAAACGAAGCGATTGGTTGTGTCCGCCAAAGATAACAGAAACTGGCAAGGTGACGGCCAGAGTGCGTTTGTATCCGCTAATTCTGCATCAAAGCGGGTTGCTGTCCGCGCTGCCCGCTGATGAACTTTGGCGCGAAAATTGCCGTTTCCATTCGTATGACCGGGGCAATTTCACGACCATCGTCCGCGTTCTATGTGTTCATAAATCACCAATGGCCCAACCGATTTACATACCGACGTTTTTCTGCACAACGCCGTTTCGGTTCAGGTTTGGGAGGGCCAGCTAATCTTTTTTGCCCACGCGGCAAAACCTTTCCATCTTTTCCTGTCTCATTAATCAAACCATACCGGATTCCCGGTTTCACCGACCGATACGGATTGCCCCAACCGGCAACGCCAGTCAACCCGTTTACGGCATTCTCATTCATACAATAGCGATGATTAACCACGAGGTAGTCAACGACCAATACATAGTTCAGGTAGCCGGCGAAGCCCATCTTGGCCTTGCCGACACCATTTGCCAGCAGATGGAAGAAAGTGCCAAAGCACGCGGCACCGGCATTGCCAAACGCTCGCCGATTTACATCATGGAGAAAATGATGGAGGGCAAAGCCATTATTGCCACCACCATCACCGGCAACTGGGTGGGGTTTTGCTACATCGAAACGTGGGAACATGGCAAATTTGTGGCGAACTCCGGCCTGATTGTGCATCCCGACCACCGCAAGAGCGGCATCGCCACCCGCATCAAGCAACACGCTTTTGACCTGTCACGAACGCGCTTCCCTGAAGCTAAAATCATTGGCATCACCACCAGTTTAGCCGTGATGAAAATTAACTCTGACCTCGGCTACGAACCCGTGACCCTCAGCGAGTTGACCACCGACGAATCGTTCTGGAAAGGCTGCCAGACCTGCGCCAATTATGACATCCTGACCCGCACCAACCGCAAACACTGTTTGTGTACGGGGATGATGTATGACCCGGAAGAACACAAAAAAGACGCGAAACGCGAGAAGTGGAATTTCCTGAAAGAGTCGAAACTCTACGAACGCTGGATGCGGATCAAGAACCGGGTGTTGGTCCGGTTCCGGGAAAAACCAGCGCAGATTATAGCCCGGAAGCGGGAACGGGCGTTGGAAACGGCTTGATGAGTGGCAGGTGTTAAGTGGTCAGTGGCAAGTCCTGCCGGGCGAAGCACTAACCACTGACCACTTAACACTTGCCACTCTTTTATTCATACCGCAGCGCGTCAATCGGGTCTAATTTAGAGGCCCGTATCGCCGGGTAAATTCCCGAAAACAGCCCAACGATTATACACACCACGAGGCCCATACCCATCCAGGCCCAGGGAACCACAAACCCGCCTTTGCCCTGACTCACCACCAGCGCAATGAGGTTGCCGATGCCCAAGCCCATAATAATACCGGCTATCCCGCCAAGAATACAAATCACGATGGCCTCGATCAAAAACTGCTGCCGAATCAGCGTCGGTGTGGCTCCCAATGATTTTCTGATACCGATTTCGCGGGTTCGCTCCGTGACCGATACCAGCATAATGTTCATCAGGGCGATGGCCGCGCCCAGCAACGTGATAAACCCAACGCCAAACCCGCCGATTCGCAACACGTTGGTGGTGCTTTCGAGTTGATTAGCCAGCGCGTCGGCGCGTTCGACATCAAACGAATCGGGCTGGCCGAGCGCGTCCTCCCGGATCAGCCGCATCACGCCCCGCGCTTCGCCGATAGCCGTTTCCTGATCGGCCAGCGTTGGGGCCGAGGCCGTAATATCGAACGATAACGTGCGGGTTCCGGCCAACGCCCGGCCATTGTCGAGCGGAATCATCACCACCCGGTCGTCACCGGCTCCGGTCAGACTGCCTTTTTTTGCCAGTACCCCCACCACTTTATAGGGCGTTCCCAACACTTTAATGATCTGGTTAAGCGGATTGATATTCTTGCCAAACAAGGCATTAACCATCTCCGAGCCGATCATGGCAACGTTCAGGCCGTTGGTTAAGTCGCTGGCATTCAGGGCGCGGCCCTGCCCAACCTGGTAGGCTTTCACGGTCAGGTAGGTATCGTCAACGCCATAGACCTGCACGTTGGGGTTGGTTTTTTTACCACCGTATTTGATCTGCGCGGCTCCCGAAACCAGCGTCGAGACCGAGATGGTAGCCCCAAACGGAAAGCGTTTCTTAAACTGAATTGCATCCCGAAACGTGATGGCTTCTTCTTTTTGCTGGGTGCGTCCGCCAAAGCGTCGGCCATCGGTCTGCCGGGCCACAATGCTGAACGTGTTGGCCCCCAAGCCACCCAGCCCGCTGTTGAGCGAGTTCTGGATACCATCAATGGCGGTTAGGATGCCCACGAGCGAGGTGATGCCGATGGCGATGATGGCCGCCGTGAGAATGGTACGGAGCCGGTTGCTGGCGATGGACCGCAGCCCTTCGCGAATATTTTCAAGGATGTTCATAGTTGGGGAGAAAAGAGACGAAGGGGAGAAAGGGGACGAAAGGGAGGAAGGGGATAAAGGGACGAGAAGAACGAAAGCGAGGAGGCCAGCCTTCCCCTTCGCCCTTTTCCTCCCCTTCGTCCCTTTTCTCCCCTTCCCTCCCTTTCGTCTTTTTTTGCATAGTTTTTGTTGTTACTTCGTTATCACAAAACTACCGCCTTCGGAGTACTATCGGCAAACCAATGAAACGGCTCATTCTCCCGCTTATCCTTTTTCTGACGCTTATCGCGCCCGCTGTTGCCAACCGGATTCTGATTCCGATGGATGAGAGCCAGAAAAACCACCTCAAAGCCTACGGCATTGCCTACTGGGTGCTGAAAACCCACGACACCGAAATTGATTGGCTCCTGAACTACCGGGGCGGGGCGTTTATGATGCCACAGAATCAGGTGTTTGCCACCGAAATGACCATCCGGGGTGTCAGCTACGAGGTGATTTCGGAAGCGCAGGCGGCTCAGATTCTGGCCGAAGTCACGGCTGCCGATGCCAACATGGATGCCGTGAAACTCCAGAAACCACCCAAAGTAGCCGTGTATTCACCTAAAACCAAGCAACCCTGGGACGATGCCGTGACGATGGTGATGACCTACGCCGAAATCCCCTACGAGGTGGTGTTTGACGACGAAGTGATTGACGGTAAACTGCCCGATTATGACTGGCTGCACCTGCACCACGAGGACTTTACGGGCGAATACGGCAAGTTTTTCCATTTCCGCGACCAGCCCTGGTACATTGCCCAAAAGCGCGAAGCCGAAAGCATTGCCAAACGACACGGCTTTGAGAAGGTGACACAGATGAAGTTGGCCGTTACCAAAAAAATCCGGGATTTCTGCCTCGGCGGGGGTTATCTGTTTGCCATGTGCAACGCCACGGACACTTATGACATCGCCCTTGCCGCCCAGAATACCGACATGGTGGACACGTTTTATGACGGCGACCCGGCAGACCCCAACGCCAATGCCAAGCTGGATTTTAGCCAGACGATGGCGTTCAAGAATTTTCAGGTTTATACGAACCCGTATCTGATCGAGTTTTCGACGATTGACAACCAGCCCGACGAACGCGGCCTGAGCGAACACAACGACTATTTTACGCTGTTTCAGTTTTCGGCCAAGTATGACCCCATCCCGACGATGCTGACCCAAAACCACGCCAACATCATCAAGGGATTCATGGGGCAGACCACGGCGTTTAAAAAGCAGTACATCAAGCCCGAAGTCGTGATTCTGGCCGAAAACCGGGCCGCATCCGAAGCCCGCTACATTCACGCGCCCTACGGCAAAGGGTTCTTCACCTTCTACGGCGGCCACGACCCCGAAGACTACCGCCACGAGATTGGTGAGGAACCGACCGATTTAAACCTGCACCCCAACTCGGCGGGCTATCGGCTGATTTTGAACAATATTCTGTTTCCGGCAGCAAAAAAGAAGAAACAGAAAACCTGATAAATTTCTGCTTATCGCTGAATATTACGGTGATGTGCTGACAGCTAATGAGTTAATGGTTATGAAACAGTAACTATCACAACCGCAAAGGTAATTGTCAGGTCAATCACTTCCTGCGCCCGTAAGCCGCGCCATTAGTTGCTACCACCAATCCGTTTATCGGCCCGTTGGTACAACTGTCCGTGTGGGTAGCCCGTAATCAGGATAGTATTACGGAAACAACCAATCAATCATTACTCATGGAACGTTACCGGCGAAGGCATTTCTTACAGCAGATAGGCGTGGGTGTTGGCGCATCTGCCATTGCACCGATGATTACTCTGCCTGTTATGGGCGGGCCACCCATTGCCCGAAAACTCAACGTTGCCCTCTGCGGCTTAGGCCGGTATGCAGGGTACTTAGCCGAAGGCATCGCCGTATCGAAACACTGCCACTTAGCGGGTATTATTTCGGGGACACCCGCCAAAATCACGGACTGGCAAAAACGGTATAACATCCCGGCCAAAAACTGTTACAACTACCAAAATTTCGATGAAATAGCGGCCAATCCAGCCATTGACGTGGTGTATGTGGTAGTGCCAAACGGACTGCACGCCGACTACACAATCCGGGCCGCAAAAGCCGGTAAGCACGTCATTGTGGAGAAGCCGATGGCCGTGTCGGTGGCCGAGTGCGCGGCCATGATCGCGGCTTGCCGGGCGGCAGGGGTGCAACTGGCCGTGGGCTACCGACTGCACTACGAGCCTTATCATCAGGAACTTATGCGGCTGGGTCAGCAAAAGATATTCGGTCAGGTACGGCTGATCGAGGTATCCTTAGGCTACCGGCTCGACGGAATCCCGCCCACCGACTGGCACCTGAAAAAGGCCCTGTCTGGTGGCGGGCCACTGATGAACCTCGGCGTGTACTGCATCCAGAGCAGCCGCTACGTTTTAGGCGAAGAACCGATTGCCGCAACGGCGCAGTTTGGCCCGGTGCAGCACCCCGAATTATACAACGAAGTCGAGGAGTCAATTACGTGGCAATTAACCTTTCCGTCGGGGGCTGTCGCTACGTCGGCCAGTTCAAACAATGTGGGTATAGACCGTTTTTATGCTTCGGCTGACGACGGTTTTTTTGAGTTGAGTCCGGCAGTTAGTTACGGCCCATTCCGGGGCCGAACGAGCAAAGGAGATCTGAATTTCCCGGACATCAATCAGCAGGCAGCGCAGATGGACGGCATCGGGCAGGTGCTGCTCGCCGGTAAAAAACTGCCCGACCATATCGCCGGTATCGAAGGTCTCAAAGACCTCCGCGTGCTGGAAGCCATCTACAAAGCCGCCGAAACGGGACAGAAAGTAATGCTGATGTAAAGTACGCACTACTCTAAACGAGAAACTCGAAAGCCATGTTAAAAACCATCTTTCTTACCCTGTTCTTTTGGGTTGGCCTGCTGGCTCTGCCCGGTTGTTTCCGGTGCGATTGTCCAGAGCAAAAACCGTTTGTTGATATTAACGGTCTCTATGCAGGGGCTGCTAAAAAATCAACCACCGGACCAATTGCTGTGAAAGCCGGTGATAAACTTAGCTGGGATGAACTTGTGTTTTTGTCTGCTGGCTATCGAGTTCGGTATTATGCGAATCGGTTGCCCCTAAAAAGCGTGTCACCGCATTGGGGTTCAGTCGTTTACGCCTGCAAATGCAACGAGGATGGTTCTGCCGGAACGACAGAAAAAGCAAAATACATGACCGTCAAAACGGTTCACGATTTTGATGCGGCTCACCCCGCCGGCAGCGTCGTTGATGAGTTGATCGCCTTTATTATTTACCCCAACCCGGCCCGGACTCCGCTCACCGATTATTTCCTAAAAGGCCCTGTACCATACACGATGGAAAGGCTCCAGTTTGTTGTGACAAAAGCTCCCACCAATAAAGGCCCTTTTGCGCTTGACATTACCGTTGAATTAGATAACGGAGAAAGATATACGGCTCAAACACCAATTATTGATTTGATTTGACGGTTAAATCGCAAATAGATCGGCTACCGTCATCTGCAAATTGGGCAGGGCGGCCCAGAAAGTAATGCTGCTGTGAGACTACACAGTGAAATTGGGAATTTCGGCTACTTTTGAACAATCGTATCTAACCCTTTACATATCATCTCTATGAAACTCATGATTCTGTTTTTCTCGGTCTTTTTGGCAACCGGCCTGTGTGGGTTCGATAAACCAGCCATCAGGGTGTTAAAGTCATTTTCTGATAGCCAGATCAGGAAAGTAGAGCAACAGGTTTTGCAACGCTACGGCGTAAACGTTGCGGTGAACGTAATTAGCCGGAACGCAAAACGGGAGATAACGAATCTGGAATTTATCAGGTACAGCAAAGACGGCAAAAAAGGCGGCTCCTGCTCATCAGACAAATTTGGGCTGTTGATTATCACCTCGGATGGTTGTAGGATAGCCGATGCCGGTTACGAGCAGGGTCTATAAGCTCAGCAGTAGAATACCACCACTTTTATTCATAGCCCCGGTTCGTCAGGCCGGGGCTTTCTGTGCAATTCCATCTTGCCGCCGTGCAAAAGGCGGCTATCTTTGCCCGCTTTTACGGGCGATTCCTAAACCTATTTTTTCATGGATAACAAAGTTCTATTGACTTATATCATTGCCGCCATTGCCGCAACGGGCGGGCTGTTGTTTGGTTTCGACACGGGCATTATCAACGTAGCGATGCCGTCTATCAAACAGGATTACACGCTCACGGCCTTAGCCGAAGCCTGGGTGGTGGGCGCGGTGCTGGCCGGGGGTATGGCCGGGTCGTTGCTCAGTGGCCGACTGGCCGACATTCTGGGCCGCAAACGCATCAACGTTGTGGCGGCAGTCATCTTCGCGGCTGGGTCGGTGGTGGCGGCTGCGGCAGGGTCGGTCGAGATGCTGATTGCCGGGCGGCTCCTGCTCGGTTTAGCCATCGGGATCGTGTCGTTTTCGGTGCCATTATACCTCGCCGAAATCGCGCCGAGCCACATCCGGGGGCGGTTGGTCACGTTTTTTCAGTTAGCCATCACCATCGGCATTTTGGTTTCTTACGTCTGCGGCTACGCTTTTGCCGAATCTGAACACGGCTGGCGGCTCATGTTCTGGTGCGGCTTTATTCCGGCGGCTATCCTGCTGATTGGGATATTTTTTGTCCCAGAAAGTCCGCGCTGGTTGTTGAGCAAGGGCCGCGCCGACGAAGCCCGCGCCGTGCTGACCCGCCTGAACGAACCCGCCGACGTGATTCGGGAGATGGATCAGATGCAGGCCGCCATCAGCAATCAAGGCACCAACAAACCCGACTGGCGCGAACTGTTTTCGAGCCGTCTGCGGATTCCGCTCCTCATCGGTATCGGGATTTTCTTTATCCAGCAGTTTTCGGGCATCAACGCCGTGATTTATTACTCGACCCGGATTTTTGGCATGGCCGGGTTTACCTCCAACGCCACCTCCATCATGGCAACCGTCGGCGTGGGCGTGGTGAATACCGCCAGCACGTTGATTGCAGTTCGGTTTCTGGATCAGTGGGGCCGCAAACCGATTTTGTACGTCGGCTTGGTTGGAACCGGCATTTGCTTATCAACGCTGGCGGCTGCGTTCTTTTTCCGGGATTCGATTGGCCCCGATGTCCTAAAAATCCTCTCGGTCGGTGGGGTTTATACGTTTATCTTCTTCTTCGCCATTAGCTTGGGGCCGCTCGGCTGGCTGCTGATTTCAGAGGTGTACCCGATGCGAA
>JBBRNH010000052.1:0-39550 GCA_038230415.1 Cytophagales bacterium
ATACGAATTGCGTGTTTCTGGCTGGTTCTCAGCATATTTTCCAGTTCTGTGCGCTGCTCCGTGTTCAGAACAGGCGTGTTCACTCGTCCCATGCAGGAAAATTAGGAAAATAATGGAAACTATTTTTTAGCACCTACTTAGTAGCTACAAACTTTATGATTTTGTATGATTCTTGATGAGGGGGATTCCCAAACCTTGCTCCACAATCAAATCGTTTGCCTTCTCAACCACTTTAGGCATATATTGGGGATTGTTGGCAACAGTACCGTTTGCCAGTGCTGATAGTGACTTTCTAACGTTTCCTAAACTTTTGCCGAAAAGTACCGATAGAACAGCCGCCTGTTTTTCGGGAGGTAGTTTATCAAACGTCCCGGTCAGGATTCCACTTTGATAGGCAAGCAAAACCCTGATATTCGTACTATATCCCTCTTCCTCCAACTCTATTACTCCCTTACCCGGCTCCGGTGGTTGTGTATCTGTCGTTAGCGGGGCGGGTGAAAAGTCTGAAACGTATTGCTCAATCAGTTCTTTCCATTCCCGAATGGTAAAGAAGGGGCCTTGTAAGGCGTTTCTTTCATCCTCAATATGTTTGCGCTGTGGGTCTGAATAGAAGCCTACCAGTGCCGATGTGCCTACATTTTCATCAACACCGTATGTGGCCTTTATTTCCCTTTCAAGGCCATTGAGGTGGTCTAACAGGCTCTCCAACGTAGTCAGAGCCGGAATCAGAAATTGCTGTATCTCTCTTTTTAACGTTGTGGTGTACTGATTTCTGGTGTTTATGTCAGCATAGCGTAAGTAGTTGTTTCTCACCTCAATACGCAACCCATTCAATACCATCTGGCAGAATGGTTTATCAAATAAATCGGGCGAACCACTACGGATGCAGTCACCAATAGCGGAGGGGTCACAAAAGGCCGAAAAAGGCAAATTCAACGTAGCGTTACAGGCCGTTTTAGTCGCTAAGTCCAAGTATTCACTGACGTACTTAGCATCTGGTCTTCTGGTTGGCATCGGGTCAATCGTGACAACCGTCATTTTTGGGTCGTTCATTGGGCTATTTTGGTTTGGTCAGGTACTCGTTTGCTCGACTCCTCCCGGTGGTTTGCGGGGTCACAATCAGTCTTAGATGCTAAGTTTTGCTAAGTTCTGTGAGGTTTTACCGTCCTCTCTTCCGTTTTCTTGTGTTGAGAAGCTATTGAGATACAGATTAAAATGGTGGTTTTGCCGTCCTCTCTCCCGTTTTCTTGTCCTTTCAGGCAGCGCGGGCTACTAAATCGAGTTCGGCGTTCATGGCTGTTCAGGGCGCGGTCGAGCGCGGCCCGGTCAGGTAATCGGCTAACCGTTGCAGTAAGGTTTGGTGCAAGGCATCGGGTATGTAGCCAACAGCCCTATCAATAGCCGAAACAGGTATGGCTATCAAATTCGATAATCGAACGACCGACGTTACCCGTAGCCGATTATCGGCGGTTGGTTGCAGCACCTCATCAAATCCCGGTATCGTTTGCCGTAGTTTCGAGGAAATAACACATACCAAAAAATCGCCGTAGCCCGGCAGTTCCCGCAACAGCAACACCGGGCGCGGTTTGTAGTCTCCGTCTGACTGCGGAACAGCAGCAATGGCAATATCTCCTTCCTGCATCGTTACGGACGGTTACGGGTGATATAGGCCGGAACGTCCGAGTAATCGGGTTCGTCGTCTCCGTAGGCCCGGTTTAGGGCGGCATACGCCATAGATTGCCATTCGGCGCGTTCTTCCTCAATGGTGGCGGCAAATTCGTAGTCGGCGGGTTGGCCGGTTTGCTGTTTTATCAAGGCCAACAGCGTATTCACCAACGGGCTAACGGTGGGGTCGAGGTGGTCAAGATCAATAGTCAGTGTCAGCCCCCGGTAGGGTACGTTGGGCGTGTTGATAATGGTTATTCCGGTCATGGTCTTGGGGTTGGTTCTGTTTATGCGGCTAATCGTTGGTTCAACTGATTTTAGTCTCTGTCTTACGCGGCCTTGTGAAGTGGCCGTACTACGGTATGTAGCGGGTTGGTGGCTCCCGTTCCGCCAAAGTGGGGATGGTTGAGAAGTAAGAGCGCGTTTTGTTCCGAGGTGATTTTGATGTACTTCATAAACACGGTAGCCGATTTATGCCCGGTAATCTTCATAATGGATTCGGGGGCTACTCCCGCCAGAAATGCGTTTGTCGCAAACGAACGGCGGGCGGTGTGCGTCGTAACCATCTCCCATTTTTCGAGCGTCCTTATCTCGCGTAAACCGCCTTTGGTGCGGCCCGTCTCTACCTGTTCGGTAAATCCGGCGTGTTGACAAAGTTCTTTAACGTACCTGTTCATGCGTTGATTGGTCATTGAACGGGGCGGCACACCGTCATACTTTTTGAGGATTGCCAGCACGTTGTGGTTGAGCGGAATTGACACGCGGCTCCCGGTCTTTTGGGTCTTGCGGGTTAATATCTGACCGCCGTGCGTGATGTTGGCGGGGCGCAACTCCGAAAAGTCCGAGAACCGCAATCCGGTGTAACACCCAATCAGAAACACGTCCCGCACCCGGTCAAGACGCAGATCGCGGGATAGGTCGAGGTGTGCCAGTGTTTGCAGTTCGTCCGAGGTCAGATAAATGTTATCCACTTCTTCAACCAACCGTTTAAAGTCACGGTGCATAAAAACAGGGTTCGTATGCAGTTCTTCGCCGTGCGATTGTTTGAGGAGTTGTTTGAGGTCTTTGAGCAACGCCCCGATATAGTTGATGGTTAGCCCCCGGTTTGTCAGGTACGATTTGAGGGCGTGGTACTCCCCGATTGTCCAATCGGCGTAATCAATACCCCGGCGTGTTTCGGTCTGGTATCGCTCCAACGCCCGCAGCAGTTTGGCAAAACTCTTGATGGTAATCGGGGCGAAACACTGACTTTTTGCGTTCAACCGTTTTCCGGTGGTGGCATCCTCAACAAACCGGGCAATGTATTCGGGGAACGTTTCGGTTTTGGGGGTAAGGGTTGGTTTTTCTTTCCTGCGAACGTCGGCACGGTCGCGGCCTAACTCATTATCGAGGTGCTGTTTGATAGTTTCATTCTCCAACGGGATTCCGGCAAGTTGCAGGGTATTAAGAATCTTGGAGAGGGCCGAACGGTGGCGTTCGAGGTGGGTATTTGTGGTTTCGTTGGTTTCGCGCTCCCGTTTGTTTTTGATAACCTTCGGGTCGGTCGTAACCCGTTGGCGGGTGGCATCCCATTGAAAGGGTTCAACGGTTTGCCCGGTCGAATATTTAAACCGCGTCGAGTCGTAGCGATAAATCAGGTAAACGAGGGTCGGGCCGGTGGCGCGGGCATCTTTGAGGATGAATTTAAAATCCCGGTCTGATATGGTTTTCATTGCCTTTTTGGTTTGGTCAGACCAAAGTTACAAACAATACCGATACGAGGGGACGGAATAGGGGACGGAATTACTTGATTTTACTTTATTTCTTTCGATAAAGTAGCGACAACAAAAAACCGCTAACTCGTTGATAGTTAGCGGTTTTTGCTATTTTTCTTACCAAACTAAGGGGGTAAGTTGAGGTTTCGAGCGGATTCGAACCGCTGTAGCAGCTTTTGCAGAGCTGAGCCTAGCCACTCGGCCACGAAACCAGTTGATTCTGACGTTTCAATAAACGTGCCAAAACCGTTCCACAAAAGTAGCAGAAAACCGTTGGCTTTCGGCATACAGACCAAAAAAAGCCTCGAATCGTGAAATTCAGGGCTTTTACTGGTAATGCATTTGTCATTCCGACGCAAGGAGGAATCCATCTGCTTGGCAACATAGATTCCTCCTTGCGTCGGAATGACAAACAATCTTCACAATGAACAATCGCTTAGTTATTGCTCTCCATCTGCTCTTTCAACGCGGCCAGCGCATCGAGGTCGCCGAGGGTGGCACCGCGCTCCGGTTGATTTGAGGAAGCCGCAGCCGCTTTGGGCGCAGCCACTTTCTTTTCCTTCACCGGCTCGTTTTTATCCTGCCACGTTTTGCTGTGCGAAAGCATAATCCGCTTCTCATCTTTGGAGAACTCGGTCACTTTGAAATCGAGCGTTTCGCCCACTTCGCCGAAGGTTCCGTCCTCTTTCGTCAGATTTTTCAGCGTCGAGAAGCCTTCAATACCGTAAGGCAGTTCGAGCGTTGCCACTTTTTCGCCTTTGGTCAGAACCGTACAACGGTGAATCGTGCCGGGGCCGAAAACGTCCTCGAAGGTATCCCAGGGGTTTTCTTCGAGTTGCTTGTGGCCCAGAGCCAACCGGCGGTTTTCTACGTCGAGTTCCAGCACCACCACATCCATCTTCTCACCCACTTTGGTGAAATCTGACGGGTGTTTCACCTTCTTCGTCCACGACAGGTCAGACACGTGTACGAGTCCGTCAATGCCTTCTTCGAGTTCGAGGAAAAGACCGAAGTTGGTCAGGTTACGCACCACACCCGAATGTTTGGTGCCGATAGCGTATTTCTCGCGCAGTTCGGGGCGCGTCCAGGGGTCTTCGGCAAGTTGCTTCACACCGAGCGACATTTTGCGGTCGTTGCGGTCAAGCGTCAGTACCATCGCGTCAATTTCGTCGCCCACTTTCAGGAACTCCTGCGGGTTACGGAGGTGCTGCGACCACGACATTTCTGATACGTGAATCAGCCCTTCTACGCCCGGCATGATTTCGAGGAACGCGCCGTAATCGGCTACGTTCACAATCTTGCCTTTCACCCGCGAGCCAACCTGAATATCCTGCGAAAGAGCTTCCCACGGATGCGGCATCAACTGCTTCATACCGAGTGAGATACGTTTTTTCTCGCCGTCGAAATCCAGCACCACCACGTTCACGCGCTGATCGAGCGTGAGCACTTCGGATGGGTGACTGATGCGGCCCCACGAAATATCGGTGATATGCAACAGCCCGTCAACGCCACCGAGGTCAATAAACACGCCGAAGTTGGTCATGTTCTTGATGATACCTTCCAGCACCTGCCCTTTTTCGAGGTTGTTCAGGATGAGGGTACGCTGCGCTTCGAGGTCTTTCTCGATCAGGACTTTGTGCGAGACAACCACGTTGTCGTTGGCATAATTGATCTTGACCACTTTCACCTCCATTTTCTTGCCCACAAACACGTCGAAGTCCCGAATGGGCTTCACGTCAATTTGTGAACCCGGCAGGAAGGCTTCGATACTGTGAATATCAACGATCAGGCCACCTTTGGTCCGGCGTTTCACAAAACCTTCGATCACGAGGTCTTCGTCGAGTGCCTTCTGAATCCGCTGCCAGGCCGTAATTACTTTTGCTTTCTTGCGCGAGAGAACCAACTGCCCATTCGGGTCTTCCTGGTTTTCGATATAGACTTCTACCTCATCGCCCATTTTCAGGTCGGGCAGGTCCCGGAATTCAGATGATGGCACGATACCGTCTGATTTGAATCCGATGTTGAGGATAATTTCGCGGTCTGTAATCCCTACAACCACGCCCGTTACTACTTCTTTTTCGCCAACCTGCGACAGTGTGTCGTCGTAGAGTTGTTCCATCCGGCTGCGCTCGTCGGTCGAGTAGCCGTAGCCAAATCCTTTGTTGTCGGCCCGATCCCAATCAAATTCGGGCATTACATCGCTTTGTTGCGTTTTGCTCATAAAAAAAGTTTCCTGACCCACTCCGTACATCGGCGCGTGGGTCAAGGGCGCACCGAAATTTGTGTAACATTTTGAAAATGGATTGCAAAGGTACGCAAACTTTTCAGGCAAAAAGTGGCTGATTGTCAAAAAGAAAGGGCCGACAATCACCGGCTTATCCATCTCCTGATGAACCCGCCCGTGCCTGTCGGCCCTACCCGTGTATGTCAATGCACGGTTCTAATCGAATGCTTTTTCCCGTTTGGCTAAAAACGGCACCCAGCTTTGCTCCAACGCCCCCGAAAACTCGCGCAGAAACACCAGAAACGACGGTTTGAAGGGCCGTTGCCGGAGTTTGATGCCAGCCTCTTCGGGCGTGAAGTCACCTTTGCGGGCGTTGCAGCGTTTGCAGGCCGTGGCGAGGTTGTCCCAACTGGTTTTGCCCCCGCGTGATTTTGGCATCACGTGGTCGAGCGTGAGGTCTTCGGCAGTGCCGCAGTATTGGCACCGATGACCGTCGCGCTTGAAGATATTCTGCCGGGTAAGCATTACGCCCTTGTAGGGCAGGCTCACGTAGCGATGAAGCCGGATAACGGTGGGCATCGGATAGTCGTTAGAGACAGTCCGAAGCCGAACGCCTTCCGACTCAGCCACGAGTTCGGCCTTATCGAGATAAACTAACAAAAACGCTTTCGGAACGGAGCAGATGCTCAACGCACTATAATCTTGATTCAAGACTAAGACTTTCCTGCCCATATACGGTTAAAAATCCTCTGTTTGGTAGCAAGTTACACACGCCCGCGCAATTCAGCAAGTTTGTGGTTTTTGCGCCTATTTACTCCGTGCTGCCGCGTTGCATTTCCCGCGTAGCATCGCGGTCTTTGATGCTGTCTCGCTTGTCGTAGAGTTTCTTGCCTTTTGCCAGCGCAATGTCGAGTTTGGCAAAGCCGCGTTCATTGGTGAAGAGCCGGACGGGAATGATGGTCAGCCCCTGATCTTTGAGCTTTTCAGACAGTTTGCGGAGTTCGCGCTTGGTGAGGAGCAGTTTGCGGTCGCGGAGGGGGTCATGGTTGTTGTAGGTGCCTTCGGTGTAGGCCGAGATGCTCATCTGCCGCACAAACAGTTCGTCGTTTAGAAACAGGCAGTAGGCATCCTGCAAATTCACTTTCCCCTGCCGGATAGACTTGATTTCGGTGCCACTCAGGGCAATGCCGGCGGTGTAGGTTTCGAGAAAGGCGTACTCAAACGAGGCCCGGCGGTTGCGAATATCAACCTGCTTAACAATGGTGGCTGTAGCCATACAAATACCGGCTGGGGCTAAATTACCCGGCGCGTTGGCGGTAAACGAAAAAAAGATGCGGGTAGTTTGTTACTTCCGATAAAGTTCTCCTTCCTAATAGCAGAAAAAAAGCCGCCCCGACGGGCCGGTAATTTTGCGTCAGTCACAGCCTCAAGACCTTCACTTAAAAACCAGTTCCGCCGGAGCGATGTAAACCCGGCTCGTTATTCACAGAAACGGATTGCTGATTTTTTAGCAAAAAGTATGCCCAACCCACGCCAACGTAGAGAAAGCAGGGGAAATGACCCAAAAAAGTGGGTAAACCGAGTAATTCATTAAGCACGACAGGAACAGGGTAATCTTACAGATGAAGCCGCAATATTCGTACCAACACAACGAGACGACTCAGATCGAGTCGTCTCGTTGTGTTTTGGAGTTTTATATCGCTTCATTACCACCCCCAACCCCCTCCTAAAACAGGAGGGGGCTTTCAAAAACCCTTTGGCTTTTTGCTCCGAAGGCGTAGCCCCCTCCTGTTTTAGGAGGGGGTTGGGGTGGTAGTAAATCTTAACTTATTTCTTGGCAGGAACGGCCTGTTTTTCTTTGTACTCTTTGTTCAGCCCGTCTAAAATCTGCCGGGTGGCATCGTTCGACTGATCGGCGAAGAGGATACCCCCGCCTTTGGTGTAGCCCAGCACAAACTCGTATTTGTTCTGCTTGTTGTATTTTTTGATGTAGTCACCAATCCGATCATACAGGTCGCCCATGGCTTTTTGTTGCTCACCGGCCAGCCGTTGCGTTGATTGGTCGCGGTATTGCACCAGCGATTGCTGCTCCTGTTGCAGCGATGCCTCGGCGGCCCGGCCCTGCTCCTGCGTCATGGTCTGGGCGCGTTGCTGAAAATACGTGGCTTTGTTTTGCAGGTTGCGCCCTTTTGATTCCAGGTCGTTCTGCAACTGAAACTGCTTGCTTTCCAACACTTTCTGCGTGTCTTTAAAGAACTCGTATTTGGTCAGCAGCGAATCTACGTTCACGTAGGCAATCGGTTTTTTGGGGGCTTCGGCTTTTGTTACCACAGCAACAGTGGGTTCGGGCCGGTGATCTTTCCAGTACAGAAAATATAGAATAGCTACGGCAATCGTCAGTACGACGTTGAAAATCAGGGAAGCGTTTTTCACAAGAAAACGGAATTAAATGGTTTGTTACAGCCGACAAAGATAGCGGGTGATTGTTAGGAACGCGCCGATGGCATGATGACCTGCCGGGCATAAAACCCGGCTAACCCGGCCAAACCGCCGACCAATCCTACCAAAAACGGAGCCAAGGCCAGCAACCACGCCGGGTTCGGAGTCTTGAACAGCACCGTACTCATAGTGTTGGTCATGCCCCCGCCGGTCGAGAAATGGATGAACAGCGTGTAAACCAGCCATACGATAGCCACGCCCGCCGTGCCTTCGCCCAAGGCTTTGGCTGGATTGTTCGCCATGAAAAAACACACGCCAAATGCAACGGGCGCAACCACCCACCAGGGCAGAAAAAACTGGGCCAGGGCCGATAATACGGCGATAAGGAGGATTGATTTCATTTTAGAATTAGCTTCCCCCGCAAACGGGGATGTTTATCGGTTAGGGTTTGCAAATAAATCAGTTCGTTGAGTTGGCCGGTGCGCCAGGTCTCGATCATGTTTTTGTATAACGGACTACCCGGATTACCCGACTGCCCGCCCGGATACACGCCGTAGGCTTTGGGCATCGGCCCCAGTGCCACCACCATCCGCCACGATGGGCCGGTGGTTTCAGTGGTGGCATTCACGATGCCGGTGCCGCCACCCATGTCCACGTCCATCGCGCTGAAGGCATCCAAGCCCGGCACGAGGTGTTTGATGTCGGTGCTTTTGTGCGCGGCCCAGCCCCAGGTTTTGGCGTTCATCGGGCCGTGTTTTTTGGTGAGTGAATCCAAAGCCGATTTGAAACTTGCCGTCAGCACGTCGGGCAGGGTTTCTTTGGCGGGCGTTTTTACGTTGTCGAACCACTTGGCCGAGGGGTCGCGCTCGATGAGGGCCATCGTCCGGTCAAACGTCGGGAACTTCATCGGGATACTGTCGGCCACAAAAAATTCGTCTTTCCAGACCGCATCCATAAACTGCGCGTTCCATTCCACAAAAATCGTCGGGCCTACTTCGTTTACGTCGTTCTTTAGGTTCCAGCGTTTGAGGGTTTGCAAAGCGGCCTGTTGCGCAGGGTTCAGGGTTTGGGTTTGCAGGATTTTGAACAGTGTCGGCAGGGTTTCCGAAGCCCGCAGGTTAAAGTTGTCATTCTGGAGCATCCGCAGACTGTCAACCGTTGCCTTTTGCATAGTAGCAAGCCGTTGGTTAATCCGCCGACCGCGTTCTGAGGGTGCAAACTGCCAGTTGAGGTAATACGGATAGGTCGGGTCAGTGGAAAACTGGTTGGCCGAACTCACAAAATTCAGGCCCGGATTTTTGACAATCGGGTTGTGGTCTGCCGGAATCCAGCCCTGCCAGTCGTGGGCGGGGTTGCTGCCATCGAGGGTAAACTTGCCCTGATCTTTCCACTTTAACGGGTAGCGGCCATTGGGCGAGATGGCGATGTCTTTGTGCACATCGGCATACACGAAATTCTGCGCCGGAGCCGCGTAATAGGCCAACGCTTTGCGATAATCGGCGTAGTTACGGGCGCGGTTCAGAATCTGGTAGCATTTCACCTCGTTGGATGGGTCGTGGGCAATCCAGCGCACGGCGTGGCCCGTTGGGAAGTTGGCCCGGAAGGGTTTAGCCCCGGTATTATAGGCCACCGGGCCGTGATGGGTGTACAATACGGTGTCCATCACGTCGGGCTTGCCTTTGACTTTTATCCGCTCAATGCGCCGGGTAACGGGCTTCCATTTGCCATCGTGCCAGTACTCGCGCCGGGCGTTGTCTTTGAAGGTAATCGCGTAGAAATCAAGCACATCGGCACCCACGTTGGTTACGCCCCAGGCAATTTCTTTGTTAAACCCGATAATCACCCCCGGCGACCCCGGCAGCGACGCGCCACAGGCATTCATGGTGGGCGAAACGAGTTGAATCTGATACCAGATCGAGGGCAAACTCAGGGTTAAGTGCGGGTCGTTTGCCAGAATCGGGTAGCCGGTGGCGGATTTTTGCGGCCCAACGGCCCAGTTATTTGAGCCAATATCGGGGTTACGGGCCGGCCACGAATTACCCACCGTACTTAATCCTGACAGTAGCTTTTCAGGCTCCGGGTTTTTTCCTGCCGACTTTTCGGGCCAGCATTGCGTAGCGCGGGTGCTGGTCAGGGTGGGCGTTTTGCCGGTGGCCGGGGCTGATTGCGTGGCCGACGGGGTTTTCAGGGGCGTAAAATTCCAGGGCGTACCAGCCGGGATAATCGGGCTTTCGCGGACGGGATAATCCGGGAAGAGATCGGCGGTGATGGCGGGGCCGTATTTTTTCAGCACGTTTTCCATCCTGAAATCATCGGCTCCGGTTGCCAGCGTATTGCTCATCTGTTTCAGCAACAGGGCGCATTTGAGCGGTGTCCAGGCTTCGGGCGCATAGCCCAGCAATTTGTACTCGATTGGGTATTGCGCTGGTTTTAAGCTACTTATCCAGGCATTAATCCCCGCGCAATAAGCCGTAACGATTTCGCGGGAAACCGGATCGGCGTTCATGGCTTTTTCGGCAACTTCGGCCCCGTAGCCCATGCCAAGCCGTCGGTTAAACTTGTCGAGTTCGATGGCCCGCTCACCAACCAGTTCAGATACGCGCCCGGCGGCTGCGTGGGTCTGAAACTCCATCTGCCAGAGCCGGTCTTTGGCCGTGACGTAGCCCTGCGCGAAATAAATATCATAGTCATTTTGGGCGAAAACGTGCGGCACTCCGAGGTCGTCATAGACAACGGTAACGGGTTGTCGGGTGCCACCGAGGGTAATTTCGCGGTCGGCGGTGGGCAGGGGCATTTCGGCGTTTTGCCAGAACCCGGTGAACGGACTCAGCAACGGCCCAAACGCCGGTACGTTGCCGAAGGGCCGGTTTAATGCCCAAAGGAGGGCGACCGTTGCGGCCAAAGAAAGTAGTGCGCGAATGATTGGCATTGGGGATGTCAGGAATTTATACAGCAAAGAAAAACAGTCTTATTTTGATATGCCGTATAAATTTTTGAGAATTACCCGAATCAACAGAATCTCCCGCATGAAAAAACTGCTTTTACGAATCGCTATCGGCTGCATCACGCTGTCTGGCGTGTTTTCTACGGCCACTGCTCAGGTCAATCCGGCCCGCGTTACCATTGCCCGCGACCGTTGGGGCGTGCCACACATTTTTGCCGCCACCGACCCCGAAGTAGCCTACGGATTAGCCTGGGCGCACGCCGAGGACGATTTCAAAACCATCCAACTCACGCTTCTCGGCGGCAAAGGGATGTTGGGCCGACACCTCGGTAAGTCGGGTGCGGCCATAGATTACGTGGTCGGTTTGATTCGGGCGCGGGAACAGGCCACCCGCGATTACCCGGCCAAATTTTCGGCTGATTATTGCGCCCTGCTCGATGGCTACGTGCAGGGCATCAACGATTACGCCCGCGCTCACCCCGGCGAGGTGCTGGTGCGGCAGGCGTTTCCGGTGATGCCAACCGATGTGGTGGCCGGGTTTATTCTGTCGAGTGCGTCGTTTTCGGGCATTGACCCAACCTTGCGGAGTATTTTGGGCGGAACCGTGCCAGCCGCGCCCGTACTGCCCGTTGGCGGCTCTAACGCATTGGCAATCAACAGCAAGCGCACGGCAGACGGGCAAATCTACATCGCCATCAACTCGCATCAGCCGCTCGAAGGGCCGGTGGCCTGGTACGAAGCGCACCTGTGCAGCGAGCAGGGCTGGAATATTCTGGGCGGCCTGTTTCCGGGTGCGGCTACCATTTTGCACGGCTGCAACGAAAACCTTGCCTGGGCGCACACGGTGAATTATCACGATAAAATGGACGTATATCAGTTGGCACTCAACCCGGCCAACCGGCGCGAATACAAAGTTGACGGCGCATGGCGGCAACTCGAAGTCCGCAGCGTGAAACTGCGCGTGAAAGGCATCCCGATTGCGATTCGCAAGAAAGCATATTGGAGCGATTTCGGCCCGACGGTTATCACCAAAACCGGAGCCTACGCCCTGCGCTGGAGCGGCCTGTTTGAATCGAGAGTGGGCGAGCAGTGGTACCGAATGAACAAAGCCCGGTCGTTCAGTGAATTTTACAAAGCAGTGCAGATGACGGCCATCGCGGGTGGGTTCAACATTGTGTATGCCGACCGGCGCGACACGATTTTTTACGTCACGAACGGCAAGATTCCGCTCCGTAACCCGGCCTTCGACTGGCGCGGCACCCTGCCCGGAAACACGGCTAAAACGCTCTGGACGCAGTTTCACCCCATCGAAGACCTGCCGCAGGTGGTGAATCCGGCGAGTGGATACGTCTTCAACACCAACAACACGCCTTACCACTGCACCGCCCCCGCCGATTGCCCGTCGCCCAACAAATTTGACCCGACGATAGGCATCGAGACCTTTGAGCTGAACCGTAGCAAACGAATGGGCGAGTTGATGGACGAGTCGCCGGGGCCGGTGAGTTATGACGATTTCAAACGGATAAAATACGACCTGCAACTGCCCCGGACGTTATCCTACCGGCTGGATGCCAACCTGCTCCTGAACCTCAACCCGGCAACAGACACGGCGTTGGCCCCGCTGATAGTTCGGCTCAAAAACTGGAATCGCCGGGCCGATACCGCCAGCCGCGATGCCGCCGTATTTCTGGTGGCCTACCGATTTCTGGCCGATCAACGCAGACAAAACGGCTCGGTAGCGGCCCTGACCACGGACGAATGTATGGCTGCGCTTCGGCACACCAACACCTACCTGACCACGCATTTTGGGAGTACTACTGTTTCGTTAGGAACCATGCAACGCCACCGGCGCGGAACGGTTGATCTGCCCATTGCGGGGATTCCTGATGTGCTGGCGGCAATGGATGATGTGCCGGTTGAGAACGGGCGGTTGCGGGCCAATCAGGGCGAATCGTACATCGAGTTGGTACGATTCAGAAAGGAGGGATTACCACTAATCGAGACGGTGAACGCCTACGGAGCCTCGAACCACGCCAACAGCCCGCACTACACCGACCAAATGCAACTATTTGTGAATCAGCAGACTAAGCAGATGACGCTGGACAAAGGGACGGTGCTGCGCGAAGCCGTGCGGACGTATCATCCGGGTATCGTTGGTCAGTAGTTATTTTTTATTTCCTGAACCGTCTCTTTACCCCCAGCCCCCTAAACAGGGGGCTTTTTAAAGCCTTCGGCTTTTGTTATCCCGAAGGTTTAGCCCCCTGCTTAGGGGGTTGGGGGTAAGGAGACGGTTGGTAACTTTAACCAATTATTTCACGCCTTTGCCAATGGCAACCAACTCGGCAGCGGGGTAAAAACCGATTACTTTTTTGACCACTTTACCGTTGCCATCAATAAAAAACAGCGTTGGGTAGGCTTCCAGCGGGTATTGCTGGGTCAGGGCGGGGCCTTCGCCTTTTTCCATGTCCATCTTCACGTTGATGAACTTCTGATTGAACACATCGCCCACTTCTTTCTGCGTAAACACCTCTTTCTGAAGGCGTTTGCAGGGGCCGCACCAACTGGCGTAGGCATCGAGAAAGATGATTTTCTTCTCGGCTTTGGCCTTTTTCAGAATCTGCGCCCACTTGGCTTCGGTAAACTGAATGCCGACTTCGGCGGTTTTTGGGCCATCGGTGGCCTGCGTAGTGGCGGTTCCCCACAAGAGCAGGGCAACGAAAACGACTGTTAATTTTTTCATGGTACGATTGGTGACTTGCCTTCTTAAACGATGGCATTGGCTGTTTTGGTTTCTACAGACGGTACTTTGCACAAAACGTGCCGATTTACCTTTACCAAACACATGAATATTACATCATATATTGAGTAATGGTTTTAGAGTGTTTTCATCTTTCCTTAAATTTTTGGTACTTTCGGGCATTCGTAACGGAAATCCAAGTCAACTATGATAAAAAATAAATTAGTTAAGCCCTTTCTCAAATGGGCAGGTGGGAAAAGACAATTAATGGATGAAATTAGAAAATACGTTCCAAAGAACTTCACCACTTATTACGAACCATTTTTAGGTGGAGGTGCTGTCTTTTTAGAATTACAACCAAAACATTTCGTAGTAAATGACATCAACCCTGAGTTAATTAACGTTTATCAAACGACAAAAAATAATGTCGACCTACTTATTGCGACGCTCAAAACTTTTAAAAATGAGAGTGATTCTTATTATGAGATAAGAGAATTAGATCGATTTCCACTATTTAACACAATGTCAAACATTGAAAAAGCCGCAAGAATTATCTATCTAAATAAAACTTGCTTTAATGGATTGTTCAGAGTTAATAGTCAGGGGCAATTTAATGTACCATTTGGTAGTTACAAAAATCCTGATATTATCAATGAAATAACATTAAGAGCAGTAAGTCGATACTTAAATGAAAACTCTGGTTCCTTCTTAAACGGAGATTTCGCAGATGCTGTTAAAGAAGCAAAAAAAGGATGCTTTATTTATCTTGATCCACCTTATGACCCTGTCTCTGATAGTTCTTCCTTCACGGGTTATACTTTAGATGGATTTGGAAAAAGACAACAAACCCGTCTTAAGGCAGTTTGTGACGATTTGGATAATCGTGGTTGTAAATTCCTTGTTTCTAACTCGTCAACAGATTTCATCAGAGATTTATACAGAGATTATAAGATAGAAAGAGTCCAGGCTACCAGAAGCATAAATTCTGTTGCAGCAGGTCGAGGCAAAGTTGATGAACTTTTAATTAGGAATTATGAGTAAATATCCAGAAAAATGAAAACTAAAAACGATATTGCTTGGAATATACTCTTCGAAAAATACAGCATACTGCAGGCTATTGAAAATGAAGGAAAATTTATAATATCCTCGGCTACCATCAATGTGATTAGAGAAAGTAGATTGATGACTAAGTTCGACAGTTTAGAAACGCTTCCTCACCTCTTTACCAAAAACCACCTTGCTATTTTACCAATAAGTAGGGGAGATTATATGATCGGAAAATTTGATGCCTACTACAAAGTAAATTCAGATGTTTATATCGAAGACGAATATGTTGCCTTTCCAGATTATCTCCAAAGTTTAGACTATAAAAAAATATATTCAGAAAGTGCAGCTATAAACTGCGCTTATGTAACGGGTATTTTAGCGCGATTCATGGACGATACGTCGCTTCTTCCTACCGTATCCGGCAGAATGGGATCTTCAAAATTTGATTTTTCAATAACTGGTAAGGGCGGGACATATAAAATAGCTGTAAATAATAGCCAATGTGAAATTGATGGTGGCTATGAAGGTGAACAAGAGTTGCTCCTCATAGAAGCCAAAAATTTCAGTGTGGATGATTTCCTAATTAGGCAGATATATTATCCATTTCGGCTTTGGTCAAGTAAAATTACTAAGAGAGTAATACCAGTCTTTATGACATATAGTAATGACGGTTTTACATTGAGACAGTTTCAATTTCAAGATATATCTGATTACAATTCAATTATATTAATAAAGCAAAAGAGATATATTATTGCTGAAGAAGATGATTCAATTATTAAAGACAAAGATTTGCAACTCACCTTGAGCAATACTCAGGTTGTAGATGAGCAAGAAATTCCTTTCCCGCAAGCAGACAGTTTTAGCCGCGTAATTGATTTATTAAGTTTTCTTTCCGTATCGGATAAGAAGGATGAGGAGATAACAGAATACTTTGGCTTTGACCCCAGGCAAACTGGATACTACACTAACGCTGGAAAGTACTTAGAGTTAATTGAGGGTGATTTTCGCAAGGGTTATCGGCTTACAAATCAAGGTAAGCGGATTGTTTCATTACCATATAAAAAGAAAACAGTTTCACTTGTTAGTTGTATTCTCAAACACAAAGTTTTTAATGAAACATTAAAATATTATTTTAAAAATTCTCAACGCCCAGTTGATGATGAAGTAGTAAAATATATGAAAATGTTTGGTATCTATAACGTTCATGAAGATACCACTTACTACCGTCGTTCTAAAACTGTTCTGAAATGGATTGACTGGATAGTTTCACTTGCAGTTGCGGATGAATAAGAGGGTATGATTCTCAACTCATCATATTACTTACAATTTCTCCCGCAAAAACTCCGCCGTGTAACTCACGCCGTCGGGCAATTCAATCATGGCTTCGGGCGTGCCGGTGAAGGTGACGTAGCCGCCTTCGTCACCCCCTTCGCGGCCCAAGTCAATGATGTAGTCAGCGCATTTGATGACCTCTACGTTGTGTTCGATAATAATCACCGAATCGCCCTGGTCAACCAGCGCGTTGATGGCTTTGAGCAGCACGCGGATGTCGTGGAAGTGCAGGCCGGTGGTCGGTTCGTCGAAGATAAACAGCGTTTGGCCTTTATTTGGGTTGCCTTTGCCAAGGTACGACGCGAGCTTAACCCGTTGTGCCTCACCGCCCGACAGCGTGTTGGCCGATTGCCCCAGCCCGACGTAGCCCAGGCCGACTTCCTGCAAGGGCAGCAGTTTTTCGGCCATTTTGCGGTCGGCGATGGCGAAGAAATCAATGGCTTCGTCAACGGTCAGGGCCAGAATGTCGGAGACGTTTTTGCCGCCGAGCGTAACTTCCAGCGTTTCCTGCTTGAAACGTCGGCCCCCGCAGCCCTCGCATTTGAGGTAGATATCGGCCATAAACTGCATCTCGACTTTTACTTCGCCCTCGCCCTGGCAGATTTCGCAACGGCCACCGTCCACGTTAAACGAGAACTGACTCGGTTTGTAAGCCCTTGATTTCGAGAGCGGTTGCTCGCTCAGGGCTTGCCGCAGGTAGTCGTAGGCTTTGATGTAGGTAACGGGGTTTGAGCGGCTCGATTTACCAATCGGGTTTTGGTCAATCATTTCCACCGCAGCCACGCGCCCCACCGACCCGACGAGTTCAGAGAATTTACCGGCTTCTTCGCCGGGATTGCCTTTGAGCCGCGCCAGAGCCGGATACAGAATCTTTCTGACCAACGTACTCTTGCCCGACCCCGACACGCCGGTGATGACCGTGAGGGTGTTGAGGGGAAACTGCACGTCCACGTTTTTGAGGTTGTTTTCGTGTGCGCCCGTCACGCCAATCCAGTGCGTGGGTTTGCGCCGGAACGTCGGCACCGGAATCGTTTCGCGGCCCGTCAGAAAATCAAGCGTATGGCTTTTTAGTGATGAGTTAGACCGGGCTGGCGTTCCGGTGATGAGTGAAGAATATTCTTCTCTTGAGTATTCGTCACTCATCACCGGAACGCCGACCTGGTCTAACTCATCATTGATTTTCCCCTGAAATACCAGTTTTCCGCCACCCAAACCGGCTTCGGGACCGATGTCAATGAGTTGGTCGGCGGCCCGCATCACGTCTTCTTCGTGTTCAACCACAATCACGGTGTTACCCATGTCACGCAGAGATTCCAGCACACTGACCAACCGTTTGGTGTCTCGCGGATGCAGCCCAATGCTCGGTTCATCCAAAATATACATCGAGCCGACAAGGGCCGAACCAAGCGAGGTAGCTAACTTAATTCGTTGATATTCACCACCCGACAGCGAGTTGGTGAGCCGATTCAGACTCAGATAGCCTAAGCCGACGCGCTCCATGTAGGCCAGCCGGTTGCGGATTTCGATCAGAATCCGGTCGGCGATTTTGCGTTTGTCGGCGGGCAGGTCAAGCGCATCAAAAAACCGAACCGCCGTTGAAATGGGCATCAGCACGAGGTCAGTGATCGAAACCCCGCCCACTTTCACGTAACCGGCATCTTTCCGCAACCGCGAGCCGCGACAATCGGGACAGACGGTTTTGCCCCGATACCGCGACTGCATCACCCGGTATTGTACTTTGAAACTCTGGCTCTCGACCCACTCAAAAAAACCGTTCAGGCCCGTAAAGTAGTCGTTGCCCGTCCAGAGAACGCTCTGTTCGGCGGGCGTAAGTTCTTTGTAGGGCCGGTGGATCGGGAAATCGAACCGGATACCGTTGCGAAGCAGTGGTTTCAGAAATTCGTCGCCCATTTTCTCACTCCGCCAGGGCATGATTGCGCCTTCAAAAACAGACAGGTTTTTGTCGGGAATCACCAGATCGGGGTCAATGCCGAGAACTTTGCCGAAGCCATCGCACCGGCGGCAGGCTCCGTAGGGGTTGTTGAAGGTAAACAGATTCACGCCCGGCTCTTCAAAGGTGATACCGTCCAGCTCGAATTTATCCGAGAAAACGCGGTCTTCATTCGGCACGTCGGCCCCGCGCACCAGCACCACCCGGCAGGTGCCGTTCCCCTCGCTGAAAGCCGTCTGCACCGAGTCAGAAAAGCGGTATTGGGTGTCTTCGTCGGGCTGCCCGGCATAATCGAACTGCACCGTTCCCCGGTCAATCAGTATTTCAAAAAGGGAGGAGAGGGAGAAAGGGGAAGAAGGAGACAAGGGGGAAGAAGGGAATGATCCAGCCCCTTTCCCCTTCTCCTCCCTTTTCTCCCTTTTGTCCCCTTCCTCCCCTTTCTCCCTTTCTAATTCTTCTTCAATCTCCCGCACCTCGCCCCCGGCAAGGATGCGGGTATAGCCTTTCTGAAGCAGGATTTTGAGTTCTACAGCCAGCGTGCGGCCTTCCTGAATCAGCAACGGGGCCAAAATCATGACGCGCTGATTGGCCCGGCTACCGAAAATATAATTTACGACATCGGTAACGGTGTCTTTTTTGACAATACCACCCGACACCGGCGAGTACGTCACGCCCACCCGCGCAAAGAGCAGTTTGAGGTAATCATAAATTTCGGTGCTGGTGCCAACGGTGCTGCGCGGGTTGCGCGTGGAAACTTTCTGCTCGATGGCGATGGCGGGCGAAACACCTTTGATGTATTCGACATCGGGTTTTTCCATCCGGCCCAGAAACTGCCGGGCGTAGCTGCTCAGGCTCTCGACGTACATCCGCTGACCCTCGGCAAAGAGCGTATCAAACGCCAGCGATGACTTTCCCGACCCCGATAAGCCACTGATTACGACTAACTTATTGCGCGGAATGGCAACATCTAAACTTTTGAGATTGTGAACATTAGCCCCCTTGATGATGATATATTCTTTGGGGCTGAGCTGGTCAATTGTGCGAAGCGTTTCGATTTCGGCAGTCTGGTTCATGCAGTAGTTTGGCAAACCTTAACCTGATTTTAACGGTTTTTAGCCAAAGTTGGTTTCTCTTTGTGAAACCGAATAAAGTGCCACCCATTTTCGTTTTTTATCGTATTCATCACGTACTGATACACTTGCTATGCAACTCGTTCATAAATTGTTTTTAGTAGCTGCCCTCTTAACCGGCAGCCACGCTTTTGCTCAGATCACCGCCGACCCCGAAGACCGCGACCGGCGCGAGCAGGGAAAAGACCCGCTTCGCACTCAAACGCCCGAAGGTCGCCCGTTGCCGTTTTTGCAACGGCTCCGTTTCGGCGGGGGCGTTAGTGGGTTGCGGTTTGGGAATCCAACCATAATCGGGGTATCGCCGGTGGTGGCGTATCAGGCTTCGGAGCGGCTTATTTTGGGGCTGGGTGCATCCTATACCTACTCGCGGTACAAGGCCATTGACCGGACTACGGGCCGCACGGTTCCCTATGAAACTTACAATCAATATGGCGGGCGCGGGTTTGTGATGTACGAAGCCGTGCCATCGCTGATACCGAATCTGTACCTGCACGGCGAACTCGAAAGCACCAGTATTCAGTATAGAAACAACATCAGCAATGCCACTGCATCTTTGGGCAGCATTACGGCTCCGTTGGTGGGCCTGACCTATTCGCAGCGCATCGGGCGGTTGGCGGGCATCAACCTAACGGCTCTCTACAACCTGAATTACAGCAGCAATCAGGTGTCACAATACGTATATGGTAGCCCGCTCGTGATTCGTATTTCGTTTTTCTAAACTATTGGAACGCAGATGACGCAGATTTTATGATTTACGCGGATTTCTATTTCTCCGTCAGCACTAAAAAAATCTGTGTAGATCATAAAAATCTGCGTCATCCGCGTTCCAATAGTTCCTCACGGCACGAGTATCTTATCCCAGATCAGCCGGGCAATTTCGGCGTGGCCCCGGTCATTGGGGTGGGCTGCTACGCCCGCGTTACCATATTGCGTGGCCGTGAAGTCAACGTGGTCGGGTCGGTTATACAACTCGCCGTAGAGGTCGGCCACCGGATAACCACGTTTGCCCGCTTCCTGAATGATGATCTCACGAGAACGCGGATTGTTCCAGAAGCTCGTGCTGCAAACTACTTTCACCTTGCCGCCCGAAAACTGCGTCAGCTTATCGAGCAACTGATTGTATTTCTGCCGGAAGACCGCCCCGTTGTCGCGGCTGTTGACTTCCTGCTCGCTAACGTTTTCGCTGATGCGAACAATGACCAAATCGGGCTTGTAGTCGCGCAGGTGTTCATCGAGCGAGGTGTTGAAATCAAACTCCCAGAATTTATTCTCGAACCCACTGCCGCCGATCAAACTCGTTTGCATCAGCGGATTGAGGTTCAGCAGGTTGTTCTGGAGCCGATGCACAAAGTCTTTATCGGGGGCCGAAGCCGCCATGCCGTTCGTATTGTACCAGCCGATTTCGTCAATCCGGCTGATGAGCATAATGCTGTTACCCAGCACAAACAGCCGCTCATAAAACACCCCGAAATTGGCCTGCACTACGGCTGACACCTGATCGTTTTGCCGGAGCCGGGCCAAAAACGTACCGTTCCAGAGCAACGTGAAATTGGTGCCTGCTGTCCAGGTGCGCCCATCGTCCCACGACCGTTCAACAACACTGCCCGCCGGCGCGTTGTCGGTGTTGATTTTTATGGTTGTTCCGTAGGCATAATTACCGGCCTGCGGCTCAAATGAGGGTGTTTGCAGCGACGATGCCGTTAATGATGTCGGGGGCGTAGTGGTAGTGGTCGGCGTGGGTAGCGTAACAGAAGCCGAAGTTGGGGCCGACAGGGGCAACCGTCGAATGGCAATCGGGACACATTGTGCCGGTGGGCAGTTGACGGTGGTTGTTTGTGCAATTGCCGCAAACCCGCTCAATACCAGCAGATGAATGAACAGAGCCGTGATTCGCCCCCGGTCAATTTTCCAGAAAAATAGTGTCGTCTTCACAAAAATGGGTCTTGTCATGGTGGCTGCACAGGATAGTCCATAAAAACTGTGCCAAAAGTCAGCTATAAATCCCGACGAGCCTACTATTTTCCTAAATCATTACCTTTGCCGTGCGTCAAGCCACCCTCCTGTATGCTCTTCAGTTCGGCAATTTTTCTGTTTTTGTTCCTGCCCCTGTTTCTGGTTGCCTATTACCTGATTCCTAAACATCACGCACCCAAGCCGACCGCAACAACCGGATTCCGGGCCATCAACTGGCCGAATGCGGTGCTGTTTGGGGCCAGTTTGCTGTTTTATGCCTGGGGCGAAGGGCCGGTAGTGGCGGTGTTGCTGCTCTCGGCGGGCATCAACTTTGTAGCGGGCGGTCTTATCGAACGCGGAAACCGGAAGGCAGGTCTCTATTTATCGCTCATCGGCAGTCTCTCGTTGCTGTTTTACTTTAAGTACACCAATTTCTTTTTCGAGTCCATCGGCCATCCTATTGCCCGCATCGCCCTGCCCATCGGCATCAGTTTTTACACGTTTCAGGGTATTTCCTACACCCTCGACGTGTACTGGGGCCGCATCAGGGCCAACCGCAGCTTTCTGGATTTTGGTACTTACGTTGCCATGTTTCCTCACCAGATTGCCGGGCCGATTGTGCGCTACGCCGACATTGCCCCCGAACTCACCGACCGGCGCGTTACGCTCACCAAGTTTGGCACCGGGGCCGAGCGGTTTATCATTGGCATGGCAAAGAAAATCCTGATTGCCAACACCTTTGCCCACATTGCCGACACCGTTTTCGATGCGCCAACCGATACCATCACCTCCGGCGCGGCCTGGCTCGGCGCGGTAGCGTATTCGTTCCAGATTTACTTCGATTTTTCGGGTTATTCCGACATGGCGATTGGCCTCGGCAAGATGGTTGGCTTCGATTTCAAAGAGAATTTTAATTACCCTTACATTGCCCGCTCGGTTCAGGATTTTTGGCGACGCTGGCACATTTCGCTGTCGAGCTGGTTCCGCGATTATCTGTACATACCCCTCGGCGGCAACCGATTGGGCGAAGCCAAAACCTACCGTAACCTGCTGATTGTGTTTGCCGTAACGGGTTTTTGGCACGGTGCAAGCTGGAATTTTATCGTCTGGGGCGTGTATCACGGCGTGTTTCTAATGGCAGAGCGGGCTGGTCTGGGTAAGCAATTAGACCGCGCCCCCGCCCTGCTCGCTCATGCCTACACGCTGTTAGTGGTGCTGGTGGGCTGGGTGTTTTTCAGGGCTGCCGAGCTGAGCAGTGCGGTGGTGTATCTGCAAAAAATGGCCGGGTTCGGGCCGGTCACTGCCGGGCCGGTGGCGTACTCACTACCGTACTTTATGACTCCCGAAATTGGCTTGACGCTCGCGCTGGGCATCGTGTTTTCGATGCCGGTTTATCATCGGTTTCAAAAACTGGCAAACGTGCAGAACGGCTTCCCGGCGGTAGCCTATTCGGTGGGGCTGTTTGGGTTGTTTGTACTGTCGGTGATGTATCTGGCGGCAGATACCTACAATCCGTTTATCTATTTTCGTTTCTGATTTTTTTCGCGCAAAGACGCAGAGACGCAAAGTCTTTGGGTTGTGTTTTTAAATACCTTAGAAATAGACTTTTGCGCCTTCGCGTCTTTGCGTGACACCTTTTTTCTTCTTTTATGCGCTCCCGAATTCTGGCCGTTGGCTTTACCGTACTGATTTTCTTACCGATGCTCGATCAGGTTCTGGGCCTGTCGCAGGGGTTTCAGCGTACCGAAAACCGGCAGCAGCAACCGGCTCCGGCTCTTCACTTTCCGCACGTGCGGTCGTTCATTGCCGATTTTGACCGCTATTACAAAGAGAATTTCGGCTGGCGCAACGCCTTGTTCTACGCCTTTAGCCACTGGAAATACTACGGCCTCGGCCAATCACCGTTGCCGGAGAAAGTGGTGGCGGGCAAGAACGGCTGGTTCTATCTCGGCAACAGCGAAAACCGCGTCATTGACCAGCACCGGGGCTTGATGCCCCTGCCGACCGATACCCTCCGCGCCATTACCGACCGGCTCGCGCAGCAACAGAAAGTCCTGGCCCGGCAGGGCATCGCGCTCTACGTGCTGATTGCGCCCGATTCGCATACGATTTACCCCGAACACCTCCCCGACCGGCTGCGGCCCCCGGCCCGTCCGTCGCGGCTCGATCAGTTTCTGGCCTATTCGCGGCAGCACACCACCCTGCCAATCATTGACATTCGGGATACCCTTTTATCGGCCAAAAATCGCTACCGGCTTTATTACCAGACCGATACGCACTGGAACAACGCGGGAACGCTGATTGGCTGCGCGGCCCTCCTGAACGCCATTCGCCCGGCCCGGCCCACGCTCGAACCCGTAGCCCTGACTAATTATCAAATCAGGCAGGAGCGCGGCATTGGCGGGGATTTGGTCTCGCTGTTTATGTTTAAGCAAAAAATCAGGGATTCGGTTTATTACGACATCACGCCCGTTGACCGGCTGAAACCCCAACCGACCGATACCATTCCGAACCCATCGGGCGGTTACCCGTCGTTTCGGTTTAGCGGCCAAAACCCGCGTCAGCCCCGGCTGTTGCTCGTCGGCGATTCGTTTAGCCACAGCCTGATGGAGATTTTGCCGGGTTATTTCAGCGCGTCGTATTTCGCCCGCAGCCGCCATCTCGACCCAAAACTAATCCAGTCAGAACGGCCCGACGTGGTGGTGGTCGAGATTGTGGAACGTAACCTGACCTGGCTACGGGAATTGTAAAATCACGTCAATAACACGTTGTTGGTCAGCTTCGGTGATTGATCCTGACGGCAAACAAAGCCCGGTTTCAAATAGTCGGTCGGCCACGCCCGACCCCACAAACGCACCCCCGGCATAAAGCGGCTGGCGGTGCATGGGTTTCCAGACGGGCCGCGCTTCAATACCGTTTTCGGCCAGCCGGAGCCGCAGTGCTTCGGCAGATACACCCGCTTCATCAGGATTGATAGTCAACGCCGTAAGCCAACGATTGCTCTGATTGTCAGGCTGTTCGGTTTGAAAATAAAAGCCGGATTTATGGCCGAGTGCCTGCCGGTATCGGTCAAAAACGGCCCGGCGTTGCGCCACCCGGTTCGGCAAATCGGGCAGTTGCACCCGGCCCAATTCGGCCAGCAGGTGGCTCATCCGGTAATTAAAACCGAGGTCGGTGTGCTGATAGTGCGGTGCCGGGTCGCGGGCCTGATTTGCCAGATGTCGGGCGGTGTCAATCAGCCGTTTATCGTCAGACAGCAACGCGCCCCCGCCGGTTGTGGTCATGATTTTGTTGAGATTGAACGACAGCACCCCTACCCTGCCGAACGTGCCGCAGTGGTGACCCCGATACTGAGACCCCAACGCTTCGGCAGCATCTTCGACGACGGGAACGCCAAAACGGTCGGCAACGGCCAGAATCTCACCCCACCGGGCGGGCATCCCAAACAAGTCCGTAGCGATAATGGCTTTGGGCCGTTTGCCCCGCCGGTCGAGTTGGCGCAGGGCTGTTTCGAGCGCGTCGGGGCAGATATTCCAGGTATCTGACTCACTATCAATAAAAACGGGCGTGGCATTTTGGTACAGGATCGGGTTTGCCCCGCCCACAAACGTCAGCGACTGACACAGCACTACATCAACCGCCGACACGCCCAACGCGGCCATTGCCAGGTGCAAAGCCGCCGTTCCCGACGACGTGGCGAGGGCGTATTTTGCCCCGGTTACGGTGCAAAGAGTCTGCTCAAACGGTTCGGTTCCGGCGCGGGCATCGGTCAGCGTAGCGAGGTGGGCAAGATCAGCCGGGGGGAGTTGGGGCGGAGACAGGGAAATCGGTGTCATCTGTCGGGGTCGTGCTTACGGTGCTGTTGCCTTCGCCGGATTCCCCCACACCGTTGCTCCGTCTGGCACGTTTCGCGTTACGACACTGCCCGCCCCAACCGTTGCCCACGCGCCAACCGATACGCCCGGCAACAGCACCGCGCCCGCGCCAATCAGCGTTCCCTCACCAATGCTGACATTACCGCACAGCACCGCGCCCGGCCCAATCTGTGCGAAATTCTGGACCATACAGTCATGGTCAACCGATGCGCCGGTATTGATAATCACGTGCCGCCCAACGTGTGTGTCGGCTTGAATAATAGCCCCGTGCAGCACTACCGTTCCTGCGCCAATGGTAACGGTTTGGTCAACAATGGCCGACGGATGCACCAACGCGGGTGAAATCGGGTGCTGGATTTTGGCCGCGAGTTGCTGGCGAATGGCGTTGTTGCCAATGGCAATCAAGATTGGCAAGTCAGGGTAAGTTGTTGATTGATAAGGGCAAATAACTGAAATGTCGTGCAGCTTAGTTTTGGCCGGGTCATCATCGAAAATCCCCGGCACACGCAGGCCGAGGGCGCGAATCAAACTCAACACTACGTTGGCATGGCCGCTTGCGCCGTAGAGCAGAATTTGAGTGGGGAACGACTCAGGCAAATAACTCATTGGTTTTCAACTAATTGATCATATTTTAAACGACGGAGTTCTGTTTTTATCCCGGCCAATTCTTCGGGATGTTCCTGGTAGTAGGCCAGTGTTTCGGCCTGAATTCGCCGTTTGTTTGCCACCATGCGCCGAGCCACAGACAATGCCCATTCGCGCTTTTGAGTCGGGGTTAAGGGGCTGGTTTCCATCAGGATTATCATCAGTTTACGTCAAAGGTAGAAACACCGCCGGGCAAACAAAAAATCCCCCAAACAGCCATAGCCATTTGGGGGATTGCAGTGTCGGGGTCAGCCCGATTCAACGTTGCTTACTCCGTTTTCTCAGCCGTTACGGGCGTTTCGGTCTTTGTAGTCTTCCGCGCTTCGGTCATTTCCAGCAGTTTCAACCCCATCAGCCCGTTCAGCGAACCATCGGAGCCAGAACCCGCGCCGTTGATAATAATGTCGGGGATAACCCGGATGTGGCCCTTGCCGATTTCTTCGGTGATTTTGAAGCGCGTAAAGTTCTCATCGCCCATTGCTTTCACCTGCAATTCGTAGGCTTCGGCGGTTGAGCGGCCAATGGCGAGGATTTTTTCAGCCTCGGCACCGCCCGTTTTGGCAATGCGTTCGGCATCGGCATCGGCGTTGAGTTTGGTGGCTTCGGCCTGCGCCCCGGCCCGCCTGCGGGTGGCTTCGGCTTCGGCCTCGGCGCGTACTTTTACTGCTTCTGACTCGGCCCCGACCTGCAGTTTCAGGCTCCGGGCCTCGCCTTCGCTCTTTTTCACGGCGGCATTGGCCGTGCGCTCGGCAATCTCCACGCTCTGCTGCGCTTTCACAATCTCGCGCTGCATCTCGGCAATGGCTGTTTCGCGTTCGTAACCCTGCCGTTTTTCCTGCGCCATGCGCTGCGTCTCGTAGGTTTTTTCTTCTTCCTGCGCCACTTTCCGGTCGGTGAGGGTTTTCATCAGTGCTTCGGGCGGCACAATATCACCGATGAGCGTGTCAACGGCGTTTACGTTATAAATTTCCAGCACTGCCCGAATGTGTTCTCTGGCCGATTCCTGCCGCTCTTTCCGGGTACTCAAAAAGGCAATCACGTCTGAATCCTGGGCCGAGTTACGGAAGTAATTACCAATGGTTGGCTCCAGCACCTGCGATACGAGGTTTGTCATCGAGCCAAAGCGGGCAATCACTTTGGGGGCTTCGTTGGCCGGAATATGGATAATCTGGGCCACGTCGAGGTTAAACGGGAAACCGTCTTTCGAGCGCACGGTGATGGTTGACAGGTTCCGGTCCAGGGCGTGGGCTTCGCTGCGGGCATTGGCCCAGTTCAGCACGAGGTTGGTGGTCGGCACGTTCTCGACCTTCATCGTGAAGGTGTTGATCGGGTATTTGCCCGGCCCCAACGGTTCTGTCCAGACCCCGCGAAACCCTTTCCTGACGATGTTACCGTGTTTGAACGTATCGCCCGACATATCTTCGCCGTCTTCGCCGATGTACGAAATCACCACGCCAACGTGACCTATGGATACCTCAGTCATTGGAATTTGCTCGATCTGCACCGCCCAGGGGTTCATATAGTATGACCCGGCCAGCACCACCTGCGGCTGCAACCCCCGATTGCCGCCGTTTTGCAGGAAACTGTCGAAATCCTGAAAGTTATTGTGGCCTTCGATCTGCCGCCCGGCAATCTGCCCCGACTGCAACGGCGCACCGTCGAGGGCGGTGATGATGCCGACCATGCTCTCGGCAATATCGGTCATGTCGGCCACGCTGACCGTGAATGCGTAGGTATTGATGCGGTAGGTTCCGGGCGTGAGGTATCCGGTTTGGCGACCTTTTTGTCCGCCGTTAGTCAGAAACTGCTCCGTATCCTGAAAATTATCGCAGTTTACGCGCCGGGCCAGAATGTTGCCGGTGGGCATTTCGGCCCCGTCGTTTGCCAGCACCAGCCCAATTTCGCCCACCGGAATAACGGTAAACGGCTGCATCTGCACACCAAACTGCCAGGGCCACATCCGCCAGTATAGCCCCGGCGCGAGGGCTTTGGCCTGATAACCAGCCTCGCCCCGGATTGCCAGAATCCGGCCATCGGGCAGTTGTTTGTCTTTGCCGAAGAGTTCAAATTTTTTGGTTACGAGACCAACCCGGTCTTCCGGCACGATAACCATACCAAACAGGAAGCGCAGCACCCAGCGATACAATACCAGAGCCACAAGCAACGCCGGCACCCAAAGCCAGTTGCCGAACGAGTATAGAAAATCACCCATATAGATTGTGAATAAGCGGTTAAAAATAAAGCGTTTACGGTGTCAAAAGTAGCGGGCGCGTCAATGCATTGTATGCCGTTTACACAGTCGGTTTCGGCAGAACCAGACTGGCAGCCGGGGTTTATGAGTGGCAGTCAGCCCCGAAACCGTTCGGCCAACGGTTCGCTTTTGGCCCGGAATACCTTACCAATGGTCAGCCACAGAATTTTTATGTCTAACCGGAATGACACGTTTTCGACGTACCAGGCATCGAGCGCGAATTTTTCGGGCCACGTCAGCGCGTTACGACCCCTGACCTGCGCCCAACCCGTGATGCCGGGCCTAAGGTGGTGCCGTTTGCGTTGTTCAGGCGTATAAATCGGTTCATAATCAGGCAGTAACGGACGCGGACCAATCAAACTCATCTCGCCCCGCAGCACGTTGAGCAGTTGCGGCAGTTCGTCGAGCGAGGTTCGGCGGAGCCACCTTCCCCAGCGCGTGAGCCGGGCAGCATCGGGCAGGAGATCGCCGGTTTTAGCGTTGCAGGCGTTGGTCATGGTGCGGAATTTAAGGATGCGAAACTGCCGTTGGTTGCGCCCGGTGCGGAGTTGGGTGAAGAATGGATTATCCCGAAACGCAACGGCATTTAGAAATGTGAGGGAATGTAACACGGGCCACAGTATGAAAAGGGCGAGGGTGGACAGGAGCAGGTCGAGAAGCCGTTTGCCATATCGGGTATAAAACGGGTTGGGGGTGGTTAGAACGCTCAGATACTCTTCCGCCAACCGTTGCCGGTCAAAATGCGTCCGGGCATACTCGTAGCCTGCTTCGCCCTGTTGCCGGGCCAGATCGGGGTTTTGGCGGTAAGCACGGATTGCCGAAAGCCACGTTTCCGGCTCATTCACATCCACAAAAAACCCGGCTCCGGCGGCTTCGACCACCGCCCGCGACTGCCCGCCGATGGCGGTAAACACCGGAATTTTTACGGCAAAATAATCAAACAACTTGGCCGACAGCATGGTATCGAAAACGGGCCGGGGCTGCACCATCACCAGCCCTGCATCGGCCATCAAAAGCCAGGGCATCAACTCTGATTTGGGCATGGCAGACCGGAACTGCACGTTGGTCAGGCCGCGCCGGGTGGTTTCGGCTTGCAGGTTGGCTTTCTCCGGCCCGTTGCCGATGAGCAGAAAATAGACGGATTCAGACCGGAGTTTTTCGGCCAAAACAAGCAGCGCAGCAAGGCCGTTGGCGGGGCCGTGTGCGCCTGCATATACGACCAAAAAATCATTGGGAAGGGCGTTTTTCTTTCGGAAATCGCGTCTCGAAACATCGGTCAACGGCTGATAGTCGGGCGAGAAATCAGCCCCGTTCGGGATGACCGAAATTTTGCCGGGCGACACGTTTTTCTGCGTTATCAGCACCTCCCGAAACGCCGGAGTCAGCACCACAATATGCCGGGCCTGCCGGTACAAAAACCGTTCGAGCCAAAACGCGGCCCGGCGCAGCATTGGGTTTTGCAGGAAACCGAGTTCAACCGGCGCGTCGGGCCAAAGGTCGCGGAGTTCCAGAACCAATGGTTTGCGCCACAATCTGGCTATCAACCAGGCCGATAAACCAATCGTAAGCGGGGGCGAGCTTGCCAGCACAACGGCATAACGGCCCCGCAATTGGCAAGAACCTGTCCACAAACTCGTTATGGCAAAAACTACGTAAGCCGCCAATCGGCCACCCGGCCCGGCTGAGTAACTCGCTGGCATCCAGGCCCGAAGAATCGTAATGTTCGGGTGCGGCCTTTCGTTTTCGGGCAGGTTTGGGTAGGGTTTTCCCGTCAGGTAATCAATCGTTCCGGCAATAACCGTTACCCGATGGCCCGCGTCGGCCCAGTGCTGCGCCATCACATTCCAGCGTACACTGCCAGCCGCACCCGGTGGCAAAAAATAAGCATGGATGAGCAGAATAGTCATGGCCGATGCGTTTGCAGCAGCGCGGCTTTGGCTACCCAAACGTCTTCGGGCCGGAAATCGCGCAGTACCCGGTGTCGTGCCTGTTGGCCGTGTTTTTGGGATAAACCGGGGTTGGTGAGGTAAGTAGCAACGGCTTTGGCAAACGCTATTGGGGTATCGGGTAACCCAACGTTCACCAGTGAACCCGTTTCCCCGTCCAAAACCGCATCAGTTACGCCCGTTACGCGGCTGGCAACCACCGGAATCTGCATGGCTGCGGCTTCGAGCAGCACCGTTGGCATTCCCTCGCGGTGGGTGGGCAAAATCAGCACACCGAGCAGGGCTAAGTAATTTTCGACATCGCTGACCCAGCCCACAAACCGCACCCGGTCATCGGCCCGCAACTGAGCCAGATACCGTAGTTCCTGCCGTGACCGACACTCCGACTCACCAACTATGAGTAGCTGTAAATCAGGAAATTGCGTCCGTAAAATGGTCCAGGTGTAGGTGATTTCGGCCAGCCCTTTATCGGTGCATAACCGCCCGACAAACCCCAGCACCCGCCCCGAAAGCCGTAGGTTCTGGCGCAGTAGATGAACAGTACCGGCATCAATGCGGGCCGGGTTGAATCGGTTGAGCGCGTCCACACCATTGCAACTACCCCGGTGCGGCACGGTTATTTTACCGGGAGAAACTAATTTCTCGCGCAACGCTACCACCCGTAGCGACGGACTAACGGCCCACACCTGGGTTGCGAGTTGGCAGGTGAATTTTTCCAGTAGCCGTAAAATAGCACGGTTCACGCCACGCCGGGTTTCGAGCGGCAGACCGTGCAGTTCATAAATCCGGGTCTGAACGCCCGTCAGCCGGGCGGCCAGCATGGTTAGTAAACCGGCTTTGGGCGTATTACCCTGCACAATTTCGGGTTTTAACCGGCTCATAATCAGACATAATTTCACGAAACAGACAGAATCGCGCCAGGGTGATATACGCCGTTGAAACGGAATCGTATCGTAACTAATTTGTTCCTGTTCGGCAAACAGGCGGGTCTCTGTTTCGCCGGAACAAATGACGTGCAGCCGCAAACCCTGCGCCTGCCAAAAAGCCGCCTGCCTCTCGATAAACCGTAGCGATACGGGTACGGTGAACACCTGCACCAACAATCGTTCGGCTACGTCATACGGTTTTTTCTTGACCGTTGTTCGTAGCCAATTAGCCGTTTTCTGGCTGATTTTCAGCGCAGCGAACGCCGTGAACAGCATCTGTTTTAACCAGAAGTAAGCTGACATCTGCCATTGTCCGGCTTTATTCACCGGCCAGGTTGCCACCAATCCGCGCAGTTCATGCATGGCTTCAATGTGCTTTTGCCAGCCTTCGCGCTGCCGATAATCAAGTAGGGTTTCTGGCAGAACATGAAATTTTGACCCCGAAAATGTCCGTACCCACAGGTCGTGGTCTTCGGCAAAGCGCAGGGTTTCGGTGTAGGGATTTTGGCGGAACCACGCCGTTTTACCCAGTATGGTTGGATGCACGAAACAGCCGTGCCGGGCTGTTTCGCCAACTGTTCGGGGCAATACCGGGTTCAATAGTCCCACTATTCGCCCACTCGAATCAATCAGCCGGGCTGCACTGCCCACCACCTCTATCCCCGGATTATGGGTCAGGAACTCAACTTGCCGGGCCAGCCGGTTAGGAAGCATTTCATCGTCGGCATCCATCCGGGCCAGGTAGTAGCCGCTGGCAAGACGGGCAATTTGATTCAGGCGGGCGGGCAAACCCCGGTTTTGTCCATCCGAAAAGACCTGGATTCTGGAGTCAGACGCAGCCCAACGGTGAGCAATCAGCAGTGCATTATCGGTTGAACCATCGTCAACCACCAACAATTCCCAATCAACAAATACCTGATTAACAACCGACTGAATAGCCGCATCAAGGAATTCGGCGTGGTTAAAAACCGGCAAGCCAACGGTAACAATCGGAGACGGGCGCATGGTGCAACGGTGCTTAGGGGGCAGTCATGAGCCGACGATACAATGTCAGGTACGCATCAATCATCCGGTCGTGGCTGTGGTTGAGACGCACAAACGCCCGCCCGGTTTCGCCGAGACGCTGCGCCTGCACCGGATTATCACGCAACCAGGATAGGGCTTGCTGCATGTCTGCTTGGTTTTTCATAATCAAACCACCCGCTAATTCCTGCACGTTACCTACCGGAAACGACACCCAGGGCAGGCCAGCCGCCATCGCTTCGAGCAACACCACCGGAGCGGCTTCCTGCATTGAGGACAGTACAAACACATCGGCCTGAGCAAGAGCAGCCAGCACAACGGCCCGGTCTTGCCCGGAACGAATCTGAAAGTTTGGAATCAGTCGGTTTTGCACAAGACATTCGTAATAACATCCCGACGAAACACCAAGCCGGTGCAACCCGAAACGGTGCGTTTGAATGGGTGTGCCGATGTTGGTAACAACACCATCGGGCAGGGCGCGGGCCAGGCGATGCAACACCCGGTGGCCTTTCAGCCCAACGTGGTTCGAGATGTTCAGCACCCAGAAACGGTCGTTGATTTGCCACGCTTTTCGCAGGTCAGGCAGTGTGTATTGGTCAGCTTCGTGCGGGTCAATGCCGTTTTCGATGATGTGAACCGGACCGTAATTGGCCTGTCGCAGAAGAGGTAATTCGTCAGCGGTTTCGGCCAGACACGTTACGGCATCAATGTGATTCAGGGTCTGTTTTATTCGGTCGTGATACGGTTCCCAATCGGGGTTTTTGAGCGTCGAGAATACGTGCGGAGTCAGGAGTACAGGCCGGTTTTTCCGGGGAAACCAGTCCAGAAGCGCGTCGAAACCGGCAATCCGGCAGGCGTGGTGGTGCTGTATATCCCAATTACCGGAGCGGATAAATTCCCAAAAATCAGCAATATTTCCATGAAGTCCATCGTGCCAGTTGCCCCAAATAGCAAATCGGCGGATACTTACGCCGTTGTGTTCGGCGGGCGGATTCACCAACCGATTATCGTGCTGCGTAGCAACGGTCACGGTGTGGCCCCGCCGAACCAGTCCCTCGGCCAGCAACCCCACCACCGACGCAATGCCGTTACGGGTTGGGTAATAGGTTTCGGTGATGAGCAGGACGTTCATTCAACCAGAGTGCGTTTTCGGGATAAAACCAACAGCACCAACGCGGGCGGAGCCATGAAAATCAGGAACTGCACAAAAACCGACAAACTCAACAGAATGAGCGCGTTGTGAAGCAGAGCCAGATAAAACCAGCAACCAATTTCTACGAAGGATGCCCGCGCCACTGCCCGGCTAAACTGCCGGTTGAGCCAAAAAAACCCCGCGCCAATCAGCCAATAAGATACAGCAACACCAACTAATCCGGCGTTAAAAAACAATTCGCCCGCTACGGGAATCACCTGATCGGGGTGCGCTACGGAACCGTAAATCGCTGAATTGTAAGCTACTACGCCACTCGTCTCGCGGAAGGCGCGGCCAACGCCCGGCACCGAATACAGCACCGACGAGAGCAGGGTATTATCGGTCAGGGCGGGGTCAATCTGCAACACGGGCGTTAGCTGATACAGCGAACCAAAATACAGTTGATAGACCATTATCAACGAACCGAGACCGCGCCAGAACGCCCCGGCCAACACTGGCAAATCGGCCACAGAAAACGTGGTTTGGGAGCGAATCAGGCTAAAAAAGAACACGCCCGCCAGCACCGGCATTGCCAAAACCACAAAAACGGCTTTGTACCGAACGCGCTGCCCGGCCATGATAGCGGCCAGTAATGCCAGCGTTGGATACAATAAATTAGCCCGGTTGCTGCTCAACGAAGCCGCGACGCAGGCCAGCAACGCCAGCCCATTTGTCCAGTGCCAGCCGGTTTTGGGCCGAACGGCTGACCAAATTACCAGCACCCCGAACGGCAAAAAACGCGCCCCAACGGTTGCGGCAAAGCCCAGCGTGCTACCGGCCACGTTCCGGTTGAAGGTCTCTGCCGAAATTTTCAGGATGGCGCGTTGTGCATAGTCAGCCACTGACCCGAATTGGTACGTGATGGCCCACAGCCCAACGGCCAGAAACACGATGCCCACCCAAATCGAAACGGTTTTTTCAATAACCCATTCGTCTTGATTTTGTGGTGCCGGATTACGGTTTTTAGTCCATTGCCAGCCCGCCCAAAACGCCAGGAACGCTACGCTGAGAATGGCCGTTTCCCAAACCAACGGGCTGGGTAATCGCTCAAACTTAACCACCTCATTACCCGTCATGAGCAACATGACCGGGATGATTACCAACTTATTAAGCCAGATAAACAGCGCAATATTTTTAGGAGTCAGCAACGGGCCATCGGGCTGCATAGCCGCGAACCACGCCCGGCCCGCGCCAAACAACACGGGTAACGACAGCAGCAACACCGGGCGGTGGGCCATCGTCAACTCGTTGTAGAGCAGCACCGCCGTCAACAGGCAACCCAACCAGCCGCCAAGCCAGCCGAAGCCGATTGCCACCCGACGGTTCAGGTTCATAGCCGGGAATCAACATCGGCCCGATTCCAAATACCTTTTAAATCGAACACCGCCGTTTCGGGGGTGCGCCAGTTGGCGATTGACATGGCCCGGAATTGTTCGTGGGCAACGGCCAACACAATACCGGCATAGTGGCCCGTTGGCCCGGTAACAAGCTGAATACCAGTTTCCTGCAATACTTCATCAGCGTTGGCCCAGGGGTCAACCACATCCACCGACGCGCCAAACTCGGTCAGTTCGCGATAGACATCAACCACGCGGGAGTTGCGGATGTCGGGGCAGTTTTCTTTAAACGTAATGCCAAGCAGCAGTACCCGCGCCCCGGCAAGGGTATGGCCTTTTTTAATCATGAGCTTCACGAGTTTCCCCGCTACGAAAACGCCCATCTGATCGTTAATCCGCCGACCCGACAGAATTACCTCCGGGTGATAACCCAGGCTTTCAGCCTTGTGGGTGAGGTAATACGGATCAACGCCAATGCAATGCCCGCCAACCAAGCCGGGCCTGAACGGCAGGAAATTCCATTTGGTTTGAGCGGCTGCCAGCACGTCGCCGGTGTCAATATTCATCCGGTCGAAGATCAGCGCGAGTTCATTCATAAACGAGATATTCAGGTCTCGCTGGGCATTCTCGATAGCTTTGGCAGCTTCGGCCACCCGAATCGACGGGGCGGGGTGCGTACCCGCCGGGATGATGGTTTGGTACAGATCATCAACAAACCGGGCCGCGCCGGGCGTTGACCCCGATGTTACTTTGATGATCGTGGTGAGGGTACGGAGCGGGTCGCCGGGGCTGATGCGTTCGGGTGAATAGCCCACAAAAAAATCCTGATTTAGCCGCAGACCCGACGTTTGTTCCAGCACCGGCACACAGTCTTCTTCGGTGCAACCGGGATACACGGTTGATTCAAAAATCACGACATCACCGGGTTTCAGATACTGCCCGATGGTTTCCGTAGCGGCCAGCAACAGCCGCAAATCCGGTTTTTTGTTGTGGTCAACGGGCGTTGGCACTGTCACAACAAACACGCTGCAATCGGCAATGTCATCGGGTTGGTTTGTCAGAGACAGGTGCGGGCTGTGGGCTAAGGTTGCCCCGCCAGCCTGCCGGGTGTGATCGTGACCCTGTTGCAGGTCGGCCACCCGGCGCGGGTTACTATCATAGCCAACAGTGCGGAAGCGTTTCCCGAACGCGAGTGCCAACGGCCAGCCCACGTAACCTAAACCGATAACGGCAATTTTTTCGTCAAGCAGCACTTTCATACTGAAACGAGACCGTTTGAATCAATGTAGCAGCGAACTCAATAACAGTTTCTGCCTGCTCACGGGTCACAGTCGGAAAGCCTTCCAGAAAATCGCCCAATGAACTAACCTCTAAATAATCAAACAAGGTGCTGATTGCCACGCGAGTACCAGCAAAAGCGGGAGTGCCGCCCAGAATTTCAGGGTCAATAACAATGACTTCTTTTATGATCAACATAGCGTGTTGTATTTGTTCATAGATAAAGGTAATCAATGAATCATCAGGTGCTTTCCTGTCCGTTTTTTTTTATCGTCAGTAACAACCAACCGGCTCCCAGCACTAATCCGGCCAATCCAAAAACCGCCGTAATCAACAGCCGTCGGGGAGACGTTCGGCGGGGCAGCACCACGGGCGGCTCCAGCACATTCAGCACGGGTTTGGCTTCCTGCATCCGTAACTGCGCCCGCTCAAAATCAAGGGTCAGCTGGGCGTTGAGTTGCTCGGCCAATGCCAGGTTGTCGGCCAATTTTTTGTTTTCCTGGCGGGCCACCTGCGTCACCACGTAGCGGTTGGCATCCTGATAGGCTGACCACAACTGCAACGCCCGTTCGTACCGACGCTGACTGTCTCGCTGCCGATTGGTGAGGTACTCAACGTCCTGCCGGGCTTTTTGGGTGCGATAGGCCGTTACGTACTGCCGCAAATAGGCAATGCCAATCTGCGCCACCCGCGCCGATACCCGTGCGTCGGGCATCTCGACCTGCATCACCAGCACCCCCGACTGTTTGTCAATATCGGCCCGGATTCGTTTCCGTACATCCATCAGTAAATCATCCTGTTCGGTGGTCAGGACCAGGAGTTTACCCTCGGCGATCGGTAAAATCGGTTGCGGTGGCCGATTGGCGAATGGCAATGCGGTCTGAAATCCGGTGGGTTTGGTCAGTAATGAAAACAACGACGGAAATTTTTCGCCCGTGACGGTCTCAACCGGCTGCTGCAATACGTGGAGCAGAAACGGGCGGCTTTCCAGCACGTCGGGGTATAAATCAGGGCGCACGGCTTCGGGTTCAGTGGCATCGGCAATGTCAATACCGGCGATCTCGGCCAAGGCCCCGAACTGTTGCAACCCCATCGCCGATTTCGCGCTGAACTCCGGCAACAGCCGCACCTGCGCCTGGTATTCGTTCGGCATCAGCCACGAAAGTCCGTAGCCCAGCGCAGCCGCACCTATCGTTGCCAGCAACATAAACAACCACGATTGGGCCAGTAAGCGCAGGTTGTTGGGGTTAATAAAAGTCGGTGGTAGTGTCAACGTTGGCAGTTTCGTATTTCGGTGGTTGCGTAAAGCTACACAACCCGCCAAAAACAACAAACCCCGCACCTGAAGTCAGGGCGGGGTTTGCTATCAATGAAACTGGAAATCGCTTACGGAATCAGTTTGATCTCGACCCGGCGATTGCGCTGCAAGCCCGGTGCGGTCACGTCTCCAATGGGCTTGAACGAGCCGAAGTAATCAATCAGCAGTCGGCTTGGGTCATTCAGACCGGCCCGCACAAGGTACTGCCGAACGGCCTCAACCCGGCGACGCGACAGGGCCACGTTGTACTTGTCGGTAGCCCGGCGGTCGGCGTGACCGGCGAGTTGCAGGCGGCACTGCGTTTTGTTCATTAACTCAACCACTTTGTTGAGCAAATCCTGATACTGCGGCTTGATGATGTTCTTGTCGGTATCGAACTCTACGTTAGCGAAGATCTCGGCGCAGGCGATACCGGGCAGAGCCGCGCTCACATACTTGTCGAAGTCAATGGCTTCACCGGCTCCTGACACGATGCTACCGGCGGGTGTATTGGGCTGACGGTCGAAATAGTCGGACACACCGTCGTTATCGGTATCGGTCAACAGGCGGGGGTCAATATCTTTGGGCCGGTTGGCTTTGGCTACCGAGTCAATCTGCGCCAGGGTCAGAATAACCGGCGGCTTGAGCAACAGTTTCGGATCAGTCCAGCGCAGGTGATAGGTACCGAGCGTGGTGTCATACTCCCACTTGCCGTTCACTTTCTTGGCACTAATGGCATTCTTACCTAACTTATAGGTCAGCATCACGGCTCCGTATCCGTATTTGTCTAAGGCCGACAGACCGCGTTTTACGGGCGTGTTATCAAAACTACCACGCGTACCACCGTTGTCAAACACACTCGATGCGTCGCCACCGATGGTAGCGTCTAAGCGGTCTGTATTAACGTGGTTGACGCGGAAGTCCAGACCGAGGTCAAAACGTGGCGTGACTTCGTAGTGAACAGCGAGACCTAATGGAATAGCCCAGTCTTTCTCGAAACGGGCGTTCCGCACCGAACCGTCGCCGGGGTTATTTTTGGTGTAGCGACGAACCCGGCCCGTACCCAACTCATACGCCGTTGATTTGAAGAACGTTACGCCGATACCCGTGTAGGCATCAATTTTCCAGCGTTTCATTTTATTTACACCAATGAGCAGACTTTTCAGGTTCACGCTGCCGGTGATAGTGGGCTGCACGGTGGTTCCCCGGAAGTATGACGAATAAATCCGGCGTTTCATGCCACGCAGGGTGCCAGCCTGTATGTCAAACTGCAACCCAAACAGGTGGGATAATTGCTTGCCTACCGCGGCCCCAACCATAAACGTACCGCGCTCGCTGGCACTGTTCTGGTTGTTAAGCCCAACCGGATAAAAATCGTATTCACGCAGATCGCCAAAAAATTGCTGACCGCCTGCCTGAAATGATACCGACCAGGTATTGAGTTTGGTAGGCCCTTCATAAGTGGCCTTCGGGTTGTATTGTGCGTAGGCGTTCGCCGAAATCAGCATTCCCAAACCGATTGCCTTTGCTAAAAGGGATACTTTGTTCATGTTTTTCAGGTTATTGTGTAACAGACGTTCTGAAGGTTGTTTTGCGCTTAACTCGGTTTGTGTAACTGGATGTTGCAATCCGAAACAATCTAACCATTGGGCGCAAAACTATGTGTTTTTGCCAACTTGACAAACAAGATTCACTTTCCATTGTTCGATATGCCCTTTAAATCTCCGCAACGGGCCAGCAGGTTGCTACAATCGCTGCATTAACCGGGGAATCAGTGCGTTTTTCCAGGGTGTGTAATCCCCGGCTGCAATGTGTTCCCGCGCCTGACGAATCAGCCACAAATAAAACGTTAAGTTTTGCAAACTGGCAATCTGCGCCCCTAAAATTTCCTCTGATTTGATTAAATGGCGCAAATACGCTTTGGTATAGTGTTGACTGGCGTAGGTAGCAAGCCCGGCATCAACCGGGCTGAAATCGGTCTGCCACTTCTCATTTTTTATGTTGATAGTGCCTTCCGTTGTGAATAACAGGCCGTGCCGGGCGTTGCGGGTGGGCATCACACAGTCAAACATATCTATGCCTAACCCAATCGCTTCTAAAATGTTAGCCGGTGTTCCCACGCCCATCAGGTAACGCGGCTTGTTGGCGGGCAAAATTTGGTTCACTACCTCAATCATCGCATACATTTCGTCGGCAGGTTCGCCAACGGCCAGCCCGCCAATGGCATTACCCGCCCGATTTTTGTTCGCCACAAAGTCCGCCGATTCCATCCGCAAATCGGTGTAGGTACTGCCCTGCACAATCGGGAACAGCGTTTGCCCGTACTCATAATGCGGCTCGGTGCTATCGAACCGGGTAATGCAACGGTCTAACCAGCGATGCGTCATCGCTAAGGAGCGTTTGGCGTAATCGTACTCGCAGGGGTAGGGCGTACACTCGTCAAAAGCCATGATAATATCGGCCCCGATGGTACGCTGAATGTCCATCACGGCTTCGGGCGTGAACACGTGCGGGGAGCCGTCTATGTGCGACTGAAACGTTACGCCCGCTTCGGTAATCTTGCGCGTCTGCGAGAGTGAATACACCTGATACCCCCCCGAATCG
>JBBRNH010000053.1:0-38858 GCA_038230415.1 Cytophagales bacterium
ATACGAATTGCGTGTTTCTGGCTGGTTCTCAGCATATTTTCCAGTTCTGTGCGCTGCTCCGTGTTCAGAACAGGCGTGTTCACTCGTCCCATGCAGGAAAATTAGGAAAATAATGGAAACTATTTTTTAGCACCTACTTATGATCGAAATAGTCAACTCTTACACGCCGGTCGTTTTTTGTCAATATCGAATTTAACGCCCAGCACGGTATATGCATATCAGCTTGTAAGCAGGCAAACCGGCGCAGCCAGCGAAACGATCACCTATGGTAACGTTCGCTCTTTTACCACCAGTAATGGTGTTCCTGATAACCTGATGCTGATCTGTGCCGACAACAGTGGCGCAACGGTACGGTGGGGCAGTAGCAGCAATAATTTTTCTTCGCAGGACATTGTCTGCTACCCCAACGCAAACCGCTACGAATTGCAATACCGTCTGATTGGGGCTACAACGTGGGTAAACTCGGCAACGCTGACAGCATTGAGCCAGTATTCATTCACGGGCTTATCGGGAAATATGGCCTATGAATGGCGCATTCGGCATAGTTTCAACGATGGCAGCACCGGGACGTACTCTGCTCCGGCGAGTTTCACAACAACCGGCTGCGTACCACCCCCCTCGCCGTTTGTGGGTAACTATAACTTCCATGACTGTTCAACGCCAACGGTAGTTTGGATAGGTTGCTCCGGCACAGGTACGCGCTATGAACTGCGTTATCGGGCCATTGGCAGTTTGCCGTGGACCAGTACCGTTGCCGCCGAACAACCCCCCAATCTATACAGCCAGCTTTCATGCCCGATTCGTGATTTACCCGATTATATACCGTATGAAGTGCAAGTCCGAAGTATTTGTGCCAGTGGTGATGCCAGCGAGTATAGCGCATCGGTTACGGTAGCGGCTGGTTGCGGTCAGCCGTATGAATGTGTTCGGACAAAAAGCATTTGTCATTACAACGTTACCGCCACAACCGCCATTCTTAGCTGGCAAGGCTCCGGCCCGTTTGAGTTACGATGGCGCAAAGGCTACACCACAACCTGGAACATTGTGCAGATACCGCACTATGGCCGGGAAAATGCTGCTACCTTTCTGCTGACCAACCTCGAACCCAACACACCCTACGACTGGCAGGTGCGAAGTTTGTGTACGCCGAATGGCGGGTTCTCGTCAGTTGATTTCTTCCGAACCGTATGCAATGCACCCATCACTGGCCGTGCCAACACCATCAGACCAACGTCGGCAAAACTGACCTGGGCCGCTGCCGATGCCAGCCTGATGTACAAACTTTTCTGGCGAAAGGCAGATGAGACAAACTGGCAAATAATCACAGCAATTGCTACTCCTTTTTATAGCCTGACAGGTCTGACTCGCAGCACGGCCTACGAATGGCGCATCGAAACAGACTGCGGGGCCAGTCTTACCGCTGTCTCTGGCCCGGTCAGAATATTCCGAACAACAGCAACGGCTACTGCTGTTTCTACTTCGATCGCTACCATCCGCAACGGTAACTGGAACGACCCTGGCACCTGGGCCTGCAACCGCATCCCGACGAATGCCGATGCCGTTACTATCGGGCATATCGTGACTGTGCCAACCGGCGCAACCGGCAACGCGCTTAAAATAGTGTATGGTGTCGGGGGTAAGGTTTTGGTCAGCACCGGAGGCCGGGTTAGCCTGGAGCCGTAAAACCAGAACAATCAGTGTAGTTCTGAAACCAACGCCCCCGGCCCGATGACCGGGGTTGTTTTTTTGGCCCTGATTTCACTTATTGCCGCTTCCGGTCAATGCCCCCAACGGTGTGGCCCTGATTTGACCAGCCACCTGCCACTGACGACTTGCCACTAAAAAAATGACCCTCCAATCCCTGCGCGATCAGATTGATGCCCTCGACGACCAACTGCTCGCCATGATGAATCAGCGCATGAACCTCGTGCGGCACGTTGGCGAACTCAAACGCGCCACCAACGCCATCATCTATCGCCCCGAACGCGAACGCCAGATTATTGACCGCCTGACCGCCCAAAACGTCGGCCCCCTGAACCGGGCCGCTATCGAAGCTATTTTTCTGGAGGTCTTTGCCGTGGCCCGCAACATGGAACTGCCGGAGCGGGTGGCGTTTTTGGGGCCGGATGGCTCCTTCACCCATCAGGCCGCCGAAGGTCGCTTTGGTGGCCTGAGTGCCTACACCGCCCTGCCCACCATTCGCTCCGTATTCGAGAGCGTGGAGACCGGGCGGGCGCGGTTTGGCGTGGTACCGATAGAAAATAATCAGGAAGGCGTGGTGAACGAAACCATTGACCTGCTCTACGAAAAAGACCTCACCATTGCCGCCGAAGTCCAGATTCCGGTGCATTTTACGTTTGCCACCCAGACCGAAAACCTCGCCGACATCACGCATATCTACTCCAAAGACATCGCGTTCAGGCAGTGCAGCAAATTTTTGAACGATACGTTCGACGGGATGAAAGCCGAACTCGTTCCGGTAGAAAGCACCTCGAAAGCGGCTAAGTTGGCGGCCCAAAACCCCAACTCGGCGGCTATCTGTTCCGAAATTGCGGCTAAACTGTTTGGTGTGCCGGTGCTGTTTGCCAATATCGAAGACTCGGCCCTGAACCGGACGCGCTTCCTGATTCTGGCGAACGGCTTTGCCAATCAGCCCTGCGGCCACGACAAAACCACGCTCATCGCCCGGTTGCCCAACACCGAATCGCCGGGGGTGCTGGCCCAGTTTTTACAGGAGTTCGACCGGCGCGGCATCAACCTGACCAAAATCGAGAGCCGCCCCCTGCGCGACGGAGCCACGTTTCGGTACTGGTTTCTGCTCGAATGTGAAGGCCACGCCAGCGAGCCGACCTTACAGGAGATTCTCAACCACCATGCCGCCGACGTAAAATGGCTCGGCAGCTACGTGAATATGGCGTGACTTGGTGGAGTAACGGCCAGGGATTTGTGGAGGCATGGGATCTAAAAAACGTCTGCCTGATTGAAATACTGATCGGGATCGCCCGTGCGATTCAATTGCTTCCGTCCTTCCCACTTGCCACAAACCCATGTTAGCGGTAGACATTTTCTCATTCGATGATGTGTCCATGAGCGAACAAATTAAAGTCAAAAGTCTCTGAAACTGCTGTAGATTGTCCAATGAAGTAACCAAATTAATTTTAAAAAGTCGTCTGAAGTTGCTGAAAATTATCCACCGAAACAACCAAACTAATTTGTTTAAGATTTTCAGTTTGATTTTCTACTTTTTAATTCTTTATTTATAAATCTGACCTGACCGTAAATCATAATCAAAACGGGTAAATATGCAAATGGAATAACAAGTAAAGGTGTAAACTCTTTATTAATTGTCTGAAACGTAATAACAATAAATAGGCCAGTTAAAACTCCTGTCAATAAAACCGTTGCAAAGGTCATAGTTTTTTTCTTTTTGATTAAATTCTCTGTCGAAAGCTCGCTAGAATTCTCTTTTACTATTTTTTTTGTTTTAATTGTGATTGTTTTTTATGCTTACCGCTAACTACTGTATGTGCGAGAGTTTTTTCATGCTTTTTGTATTTATTTATGCTTTTCAGACATTTAATTGTGCTTTACCTGTCGTACTTTTCGTATTGTTGATAGCACTTGCTCAGATGCGTGAATACAGCACATTCTCGCCGATAGCCAAAAATCATCCTTTTTCAGGTCTACTTCAGACAAACTGGCCGGATTGTGTCTCCATTCCCCGGTCTGTGGAGACGCAGACCGGGGAATGGTGGGAATGGGAGAACAAGAAACGCCGGGCCATCAGATTCGGCGTTTTTAGTATATTTGGCAGCTACACGACCAAACGCCGGTAAGAAACCATTTCCCCTAAATGCCCGTATGAAAAAATCCGTACTTCTCCTGCTCATCGGCGGCCTGTTACCGGCTGCCACGTTCGCCCAGAAACCGGCCACGCCCGAACCGGCTCCCAAAAAAGACGACGCGCCCGCTCTGACCCGCACCTTGAATATGGACTCGCGGGTGGTAACCAAAAACGAAGTGACCATCAAAGGCCAACGGGTTCCGTATCAGGCTACTGCCGGCACAATTCCGGTTTTTGACGACGATGGCAAGGCCGTAGCCGGCGTGTTTTTCACCTACTTCGAGCGCAGCGACGTGGCCGACCGGACCACCCGCCCGTTGGTAATTTCGTTTAACGGCGGCCCCGGCACGGCTTCGGTCTGGATGATGCTGGGCTACACCGGCCCGCGTCTCCTCAAAATTGACGACGAGGGCTTTCCCGTGCAGCCCTACGGCACCCGCGAGAACCCGCAGTCTATTCTCGACGTGGCCGATATTGTGTATGTTGACCCCGTAAATACGGGTTTCTCGCGGCATAACCTGAGCAAAGAGGCAGCCGCCAGCCGGTTTTTTGGGGTCAATGCCGACATTAAATACCTCGCCGACTGGATCAATACCTTCGTGAGCCGCTACAACCGATGGGCTTCGCCGAAGTATCTCATTGGCGAAAGCTATGGTACCACACGGGTGTCGGGCCTGGCCCTGCAACTACAGAACGTTCACTGGATGTACCTCAACGGGGTGATCTTAGTCTCGCCAACCGACCTTGGCATCAAGCGCGACGGCCCGGCGCAGGGTGCGCTCAAACTACCCTATATGGCCGCTACGGCCTGGTATCAGAAGGCATTGGCCCCTGATTTACAGCAGAAAGACCTGACCACCCTGCTGCCCGATGTGGAGAAATTTACGCTCGAAGAATATATGCCCGCCTTAGCCATGTCGGGTTCGCTCACCGATCAAAAGCGGAAAGACATAGCCGCTAAAGTGGCCCGATATTCGGGATTGTCGGAGAAAGCCGTATTGCAAAACAACCTCGACGTACCGATCAACTTCTTCTGGAAAGAACTCCTGCGCGATAAGGGTCTCACCGTCGGGCGGTTGGATTCGCGGTATCGGGGTATTGATGGTAAAGATGCGGGTATTGCTCCTGATTACAACTCGGAGTTGACATCGTGGCTGCACTCGTTTACGCCCGCCATCAATATGTTTATGCGCGAAGAACTAAACTACAAAACCGACCTCAACTATTTTATGTTCGGGCCGGTGCGCCCCTGGGACGACAGCAACAACCAAACCGGCGAAAATCTGCGGCAGGCCATGGCTCAGAATCCGTTTCTGCACCTGCTCGTGCAGTCGGGCTATTATGACGGAGCCTGCGATTATTTCAACGCCAAGTACAATATGTGGCAGATGGACGCGGGCGGCAAACTCAAAGACCGAATGGCGTGGGAAGGCTACCGGAGCGGGCATATGATGTATCTCCGCAAAGATGACCTCGCCACCAGCAACGACCACCTGCGGCAGTTTATCCGCAAAACCATGCCCGTTAAAACCACCCAACCCGCTAAATATTAGTGATTAATGAAGAATGATGCGTGAAGAATAATCGCCGGAACCTATTCTTCACGCATCATTCTTCATTAATCACTGTAAATAACTGCCCAATAGCCCGGCTAATGTCATCACGTTTGGTGGCGGGTGGGTCAAACCGATTGAACGGGCGGAGTTCCAGCACAAACGTTACTTCAACGGTTTCGTCAACGGGCGTAAACAATTTATAGCCAATCACCTGAACCGGGAAAATGCCGTGTTGCTGTTTGAAGCCTATCAGCCAGCCACTCACTGCGTTTTCGACCTGTTCAATAGGAATGCCCGGCGCAGGCAGAAAACGAACTTCGGCGTGATTCCGGTCACGGAGTTGCTGGGCATCGGGGGCGAAATGGCCTTCACAACTCGAAAACGTCTGTACCAGTCCGGTTCGGTTCAGGGCTTCGACAAGCGGCAGAATGTGCGGTTCTATACTGGGCAGCAAGGGATTCATTAGCTATTGCGACAGGATTTTCAGATTTTTGGTTATTCTATGTCTTTTCCAGACTACGGTTTCGCTGTTCCTATGCAGAACACGGTTTGGTAATGTCAATCACAAATGATCGTAAATGTACTTAGCCAGGGACTGACACCCAGTATAGCCAATTCGGTTGGTGCTGCATTAATCAACTATTTAAGCAGTAATGACTATGAGCGATTTACCGGAATCTCTGCCTTTGCCAGCGAAGCAGGAATAAATGGACTATCAAATTACATTCAGCGAGCCAAACGGACGTACCAACACCTGACTATCATTGTTGGTGTTGACCAAAAAGGGACATCGAAAGAAGCACTCGAAGCACTTTTGTCTCTCAACATAAATACATTGATCTTCTACCAACGTGGGTTCAGTATTTTCCACCCAAAAGTTTACTTGTTTGAAGGGGCAGATCGTTCTCAACTCATAGTCGGCTCCTCTAATCTCACGGTTCAGGGTCTTTTTGTGAATGTAGAAGCATCTATTCATGTAGAACTAAACCACGCAGTAGCTGAAGACCGGCAAGTTATTGTTGACTTGAAAACCCGTTTCTCCGGGCTATTCGACCTCACCGATCCCAATTTACAACCGATCACTGCGGAATTGATTGAGCAGTTCATAGCCGAAAAGATCGTTCCGACTGAGGCTGATCGGAAGGAGATTCGAGAGAAGATTAATGAGCTTGATAGTCAGACGGATGAATCCATTGATAGAATCATTCAGACGATATTTCCTAAAAGACAGCTACCTGTTGCGCCAAAAGAATTTCGACGCACACAAAAACAGCCGATTGTTATACCAATAGATGGTGTACCCACAGTAACTACTCCCAAACCGGCTATCACAGAGATATTTATCCTGGTTTGGCAACGCCGTAAACTGCCTGCATCCAGCGTCGAAATTGCGGGAACGGTAAACACGAATCCAACAGGCGGTCTTCGGCTGGTTCAGGACAAATTTCAGATCAATGGAGTGATTATAGACCAAACGACCTACTTCAGGGATGTAGTTTTTGGAGCCTTACTCTGGGCAACTGAGAAAATGTCTCCACTCGTGGAAAAAGCCATCGGTAAATTTTACGTCTCGCTGTTAGGCAATGATTTGGGCATGGTTCCATTGGAAATCAGGCATAAACCCAGCGGTGAAGCCGGTCAACATAATTACACAACCTCGATTTCATGGGGCGCATTGAGCAAGACCGTTCGGGAGCGAGCGTTGACTGGCCGAACCTTGAACCTGTATCGCAGTGACGACGCAGGTGACATATTCAAGCTTGATATTGTATAGACAGCCCTGAGCATAATTTTATGTTACTTATGTTAAGAGGGAAGCAATAGGTATCAAAGCAAAATTAGCAAGAACACATAATGAGACTTATTACAGAGGCATCAGCCGAAAAACTCCGGGGCGGTTTTTATACACCAGTACCTATCGCAGAATTTATTCTAAAATGGGCCATCAACAGTGATAACCACGATGTTGATATTTTGGAGCCAAGTTGTGGCGATGGCGTTTTTTTAGAAAGTCTCAAAAACCTGACCCTTCCCTACCAATCGCTGACCGCTATTGAGTTTGATTCTTTGGAAGCGTTGAAGGCTGGACAAATAGATTTACCGAATACCGAAATTATCAACACAGATTTTCACGAGTTTTGTAATCGTACCCAAAAACGGTTTGATGTTGTTATTGGAAATCCACCTTACATTCGTTATCAATTTTTTGCACCAAAACAGCAAATCGAAGCCGAAGATATTTTTATCAAGGCAGGATTAAAATATACCCGGCTTACCAACGCCTGGGTTTCTTTTGTGGTTGGTGCAACGCTTCTTCTAAAGGAGAAAGGTAGAATAGGGTTTGTTATTCCGGCAGAGGTTTTGCAAGTTTCATACGCTGAACAGTTGCGGCAATTCATAGCGATTCATTACAATAGAATAACAATTATATCATTTGAAAAATTAGTTTTCCCAAACATACAACAAGAAGTTGTCTTGCTCCTGTGCGAACGGGATGGCTCTTCTAACCACAAAATTGATCACGTTGAACTAAAGGATGCGTCTGACCTTAAAACGTTCGACATCAGCCGCTTAAAGAGCCCTAAAAAAAATATCGGGGGTAAATCAAAAAAATGGACACACTATTTTTTGGAGCAGGAAGAAATTGATTTTCTGGATGAAATAGCAAAGGGAATGATACCTAATCTGGGCAAGTTTGCAGAAGTGCAGGTAGGTATCACAACCGGAGCGAACGGCTTTTTTACAGTGCCACTTTCGACCGTAAACGAATATGAATTAGCCGATTATGCCCGCCCAATGGTGGGCCGAAGCGTTCAGGTGAACAGCGTTATTTTTACCGAAGAAGACTGGCAACTCAACAGACGCTCAACTGCAAAAGCGCATCTACTGGTTTTTCCGGGCCGAGCAGAGCTAAATCCTCAGAATGGGGCAGTGCGCTACATCGCTCACGGCGAACGGGCTGGCATTCACAACGGCTACAAATGTGGTATTCGTGATGATTGGTTTGTTGTGCCATCTATCCGAACGTCTGACGCGCTATTTATTCGCCGGAGTAATATATTTCCAAAACTTATTATCAATGAAGCCGGTGCATATACAACAGACACAATGCATCGGGTGTATTTAAAAAATGGTACAAATTTGAATGCTTTTGCTGCCAGCTATTATAACTCATTATCACTGGCATTTTCTGAAATTTCTGGCCGTAGCTATGGTGGGGGGGTGTTAGAACTTATGCCCAGTGAAGTGGAGAAAATATTGCTACCTTACCAGGAACATAACGCGACACTCTTATCCTGGATAGATGCCCAAATCAGAAGCAAAAAACCCATTACCACGATTTTGAAACACACAAACCAGGTTATCTTAAAAGAAGGTTTTGGGCTTTCTGACAAAGAGATTTTATTGGCTCATACAATATGGGAAAAACTGTCTAACCGGCGACTCAACAGAAAATAGCTGGGCGAAAACCAACCAGTTTTTACCAATCCCCATCTAACTCACAGGTCGTTTCCTGACATTATCCGTTGGTCACAAACGGCATCTGCCGGAGGTATTTTTTCTCAACGAACTCCTTAAGCATAAACTCGGCAAGATCATCGCGGGTGAGTTTTATGCCCGATACCGTTCCTACATCGCCCACCTGATAACTACCCTTACCGGGGTCTTCGGTGAGCATCGGGCCACGGGCAATGGTCCAGTCTAAGTTGCTGGCTTTGATGGCTTCGGCGTGGCTGATGCCGTCTGTGAGCGCGTTTTTGGCCCCTTTCCCGGCTAAGTTTTTCATGATAAACACAATCAGGTTGTCCATGAAGCCGGGTTTATCGCGGGCGGTGTCGCGAACACCCCCTCCGGTCAGGCTCACAAGCCGGGTAATGCCGCGCCGTTGCATGGCATCAATAATGAGCCGGGTAGCCCGCGTTTGAAAATCGGGTTCACTGGCTGCAGCCTGCCCCAGGCAACTCACTACGCCATCGGCCCCGTCAATGGTTTTCTGCACGTCAGCCGGGTTGAGCGCGTTGCCGGTGATGAGGTAGAGATTTTTGTGTTTGGTGGTCATTTTCTGCGGGTTACGTACCAACGCCCGAACAGTGTAGCCCGCAGCGAGGGCTTTCTCAACAAAGGGTTGGCCGGTGCGCCCGGTGGCTCCAAAAACGGCAATTGTAGTCATAGCGAACAAGTTGTTTGTATATACAACTGTCAACGGTGATTTACGGTTGAATGTTTGTGCTGTCTTGAACTCAATTGTCCGTTGGCTAAAGCCGAACGGCGACCCGCTATAAGTCCCGTCGGGATTAACAGGCCAGTCCCGACGGGACTTTTTATTTATTGCCGTTGGGCTTCAGCCAACGGTATGTCCATTTTCGTAAATTGCCCCTTCATTTCAAACCAAACGTCATAACGCCGATGTTTTTACCAAACAAATCAGTGGCAATTGGGCTGGCCGTTTTAGCACTCAGCGCAATTGTCCAGCCGGGTGCGGCCCAGCCAACGCCCCAATCACCCAAAATGACCGAAAACAACCCGCTGCTGTCGCCGTTCAGCACTCCGCACGAAACGGCTCCGTTCGACCAGATTAAGCTCGAAAACTACGCGCCCGCCATTCAGGATGGCCTTGCCAAAGCCCGCGCCGATGTAGCTACCATTACCAACAACCCCGCCCCGGCTTCGTTTGACAACACGATTGTGGCCCTCGAACAGGCGGGTGATGCCCTGAGCCGGACAACCTCGATTCTGTTTAACCTCAACAGTGCCGAAACCTCACCCGCGTTACAGAAAATCGTGAAAGAAGCTTCGCCCCTGCTCACTGAGTATGGCAACGACGTAACCCTGAACGCATCGCTTTTTGCCCGCGTCAAAGCCGTTTACGAACAGCGCACCGCCCTGAAACTCGACCCCGAAAGCGCGATGCTGCTCGAAAAAACCTACAAACGCTTTGCCCGCAACGGAGCCAATCTCGACGCGGCAGGCAAAGACCGGCTCCGGGCCATTGACAAAGACCTGTCGCAACTCTCGCTCCAATTCGGCGAAAACTCGCTCAACGAAACCAACGAGTTTATCATGGAAGTAGCCGACGAAAAAGACCTCGCCGGGCTGCCCGATTTTGTCCGCGAAGCCGCCAAAGCCACCGCCAAACAGAAAGGCAAAACCGGGTCGGTGTTTACCTTGCAGGCACCAAGCTACGGGCCGTTTATGCAGTATGCCGATAACCGCGCCCTGCGGCAACGGCTGTTTATGGCCTTCAACGGGCGCGGCTTTCAGGATAATAAGTATGATAATCAGGCCATTATCCAGAAGATTGTAGCCCTGCGCTACGAACGGGCCAACCTCCTCGGCTACAAAACACACGCCGATTTTGTGCTGGAGGAAAGCATGGCCGGCTCGAAAGACAAGGTAAACAGTTTCCTGAACGAACTCGTAACCTACGCCCGCCCTGCCGCCGAAAAACAACTCGCCGAACTGACCCAATACGCTAAGACACACGGCTTTACGGACGATAAAATCCAGAACTGGGATTACAGCTATTACAGCGAAAAACTCAAGAAAGAAAAATATGCGCTGGACGATGAGATGCTGAAACCGTATTTCAAGCTCGACAATGTGATCGAGGGCGCGTTTACGGTAGCCACCAAACTCTACGGCCTCACGTTTAAACCCCGCACCGATATTCCGGTGTATAGCCCGGAGGTGAAAACGTTTGATGTGTTCGACAAAGACGGTAAATTTTTGGCCGTTTTCTACGGTGACTATCACCCCCGCGCCGGTAAACGCGCCGGTGCCTGGATGACGACCTTCCGGCGGCAAAGCATCGAAAACGGGCAAAATATCCGGCCCCACGTGGTGAACGTCTGCAATTTCACCCGCGCCACCGACACCCGGCCCTCGCTGCTGACGTTTTATGAAGTCACGACGCTGTTTCACGAGTTTGGTCATGGCCTGCACGGGATGCTCGCCAACGGCCACTACGAAAGCCTGAGCGGAACCGCCGTGCCGCGCGATTTTGTGGAACTACCCTCGCAGGTGATGGAAAACTGGTGCTACGAACCCGAAGCCCTCCGGCTCTTTGCCAAACACTACCAAACGGGCGAGGTAATCCCGAACGAACTGATCGAGAAGATCAGGGCGAGCCAAAATTTTATGGCGGGCATGGCCAATATGCGGCAACTGCGGCTCGGCTTGCTTGATATGTACTGGCACGGCCAAAAACCCACCGGCGAACCCGTTGGCAAGGTAGAAAGCCACGTTGATTCATTGGTGAACCTGTTTCCGCCGGTGAAAGGCGTTGCTGTCAGCCCGGCGTTTTCGCACATTTTTGCCGGGGGCTATTCTGCCGGGTATTATAGCTACAAGTGGAGCGAAGTGCTAGATGCCGATGCCTTTGAAGCCTTCAAAGAAAATGGTGGCCTGACCAACAGCCAGAAAACCGCCGACAGTTTCCGCAAGAACGTGCTGGAAAAAGGCGGCAGCGAAAAGCCGATGGAACTCTACAAGAAATTCCGGGGCCGCGAACCCTCGCCCAAAGCCATGCTGCGCCGAAGCGGGCTGATTTTGTAACGGTTTCACTCGTCTCCGGTCTGCGGAAACGTATGCCGGAGACGAGGTACAGTCCATCAGCCACAAAGCACCTGACCAAGCAAAATTTCTGACCCCTGACCTTCCCATGCGAGCCATCCTTTGCCAACAATTCGGCCTGCCCGATACCCTGATTTACGACGATAACGCCCCCGCCCCAACCCTCGAACCGGGCAAGGTGCTGATTGACGTAAAGGCGTGTAGCCTGAACTTCCCCGACACGCTCACGATTCGGAATATGTACCAGTTTAAGCCACCGATGCCGTTTTCGCCGGGCAGCGAAGCGTCGGGCATCGTGCGGGCGGTGGGCGAGGGCGTTCGGCACGTGAAGCCCGGCGACCGGGTGTTCACGTTCGGCTCGCACGGGGGCCTGGCCGAGCAGATGCTGACCGATGCGCGGGCCACGTTCCCGATTCCTGACATGATGGACTTCGTGACCGGCGCGTCTTCGATGTATGCGTATGGCACCTCATACCACGCCCTGAAAGACCGCGCCGGGCTGCAACCGGGAGAAACGCTGCTGGTGTTGGGTGCCGCTGGCGGTGTCGGGCTGGCGGCTGTTGAACTCGGCAAAATTATGGGCGCAACGGTGATTGCGGCTGCTTCGACGGACGAAAAATTGGCCGTCTGCCGCCAGAAAGGAGCCGACCATACCATTAACTACACCAATGAAGACCTCCGCGAACGCATCAAAGAAATCACGGGTGGCAAAGGCGTTGATGTGGTCTATGACCCCGTTGGCGACAAACTCGCCGAACCCGCCATCCGGTCGCTGGCCTGGCGCGGGCGGTACCTGGTGGTGGGTTTTGCCGGGGGCGACATCCCCAAAATTCCGCTCAATCTGGCCCTGCTGAAAGGCTCGGCATTAGTGGGTGTTTTCTGGGGGCTGTTCACCCAAAAAGAATCGGCATTAGCCCTGAAAAATACGCAGGACATTGCGGGTTGGCTCGTGCAGGGCCGGTTGGCTCCGCACATTCACAAACTGTATCCGCTCGAAGAAGCCCCGCAGGCCCTCACCGAAATGCTCGACCGGCAGATTATCGGCAAGGCCGTTGTGGTGATGGATAACAGCGTGACGATGCCCAATCCAGTGCCGACAACCCCAATGCCCGAACCCGCAGAACTCCCGCGCCGGGATGGTACGAAGCTGATTTTCAAAGACATCGCCCAGCTAAAAAGCTACGTCGGGCAGGAGATTGGCGTATCAGACTGGGAGACACTCTCGCAGGAGACCATCACCGCCTTTGCCGATGCCACCGGCGACCATCAATGGATTCACGTGGATGCAGAAAAAGCCAAAACCGCACTGCCGGGCGGCAAAACCATCGCGCACGGGTTTCTGACGCTCTCGCTATCGCCCAAGTTGTCGTACTCGCTTTATGCCGTTGAGTCGGCCACGATGGGCCTGAACTACGGCACCAATAAGGTCCGGTTTGTGTCGCCGGTGCCGTCGGGAAGCCGCGTCAGGATGCGGCTCACGCTGACCGCCGTTGAGGTTGGCCCCGGCAATGCCCGCATCATCACCGATGCCATATTTGAGGTTGAAGATCAACAGAAACCGGCCTGCGTTGCCGAGCTGATTTCGATGATTTATGAATAAGTTGGCATAACAACTGGGGAGAAAATTCCCCGGTTTTTTGGCATTTCAGGCAGCGTAGCCTACTTTCGGGACGAAACCTACCGAAAAACGCCCTGACTTTATGCGCTTACCTACTTGCCTACCGCTTTTTTTGTTCCTGTTGATGACTTCTTTTTTACCCGCCGGAGCCACCAATTCACCCCTTGCCGAGAAGCCGGTTGCCGCCAAAAATGCCCTGTCTATTAATGCCTTACTGACCTACGCCCGGCAGCATCTGCACATCCGGTATCGGTCGGGTGGCACCTCAACGCGCGGGTTCGATTGTTCAGGATTTACGCGCTTTTGCTTCGGTCGGTTCGGAACGCGCTTACCCCATTCGAGTGCGGCACAAGGCACTGTCGGTGCTGCTGTTGAGTCAAATGCTGCCCAACCCGGTGACCTGATTTTCTTCAAAGGCCATTCCCGAACCGGCACGAGAATCGGTCACGTCGGTCTGATTTCCCGAATCATCAACGGTAAAATTCAGTTTATTCACTCGGCCTGGAACGGCGGTATTCGCTATGATTATGCTCACGCAGCCTATTATCAACGGCGATTTATGGGTATCCGCCGAGTTAGCAACCTGCTGGCTGCAAACTGATTAACCCCTTATGTTAGTCGCAACGTGGTGCCGGTATTGGGCTGGCCCACGTTGTCGGCGTGGCAGATAATCACCCGTTTCACGCCGTTTTGCAGCGCGGCAAAGGCGTTATCCAATTTTGGAATCATGCCTTTGTTAATCGTCCCGGCGGCTTTATGTTGGGCGTAGAGGTCGGGTGTGAGTTCGGGAATCACGCTGCTGTCGTCGTCGGGGTTGCTTAGTACGCCGGGTTTTTCAAAGCAATAGATCAACGTCACTTCGTTATGCACGGCCATATCAACGGCAATAGCCGAGGCCATCGTATCGGCGTTGGTATTGAGTAAGTTACCCGCAGAATCATACGTCAACGGCGCGAAAACCGGCACGAGTTCCTGATTCAAAAACGCCTGCAACCGCCCCGAATCTACCGCGTCAATATCGCCAACGAATCCGTAATCAATGTCGCCAACGGGCCTGCGGTGAGCCAACACCAGCCCGGCATCGGCCCCGGTGAGGCCAATAGCATTAACCCCCCGGCTCTGGAGTTTAGCCACGATTTGCTTGTTGACCAAGCCGCCGTAAACCATCGTCACCACGTCGAGCATGGCTTGGTCGGTGATCCGTCGGCCATCTATGAGGGTGGTTTCAACGCCCAATTTTTCGGCGATATGCGTGGCGATTTTCCCGCCCCCATGTATCAGTATTTTATCTCCGGGGAGAGTGGCAAAATTGGTCAGGAAGCGGGCCAGCGCGTCGGGGTTATCAAGAACGTTACCGCCGATTTTGAGGATTGTGAGTGGGTTCATAATGGGGTTTTTAACACAGAGACACAGAGGTTGCACGGAGGTCACGGAGAAATGAACAGTGTTGCCTAAAATTTTTAGTTCTTCAAAACTCTGTGACCTCTGTGTGGTCTTTGTACCTCTGTGTTTAAATGCTTTTCAGAACCTCTTTCAGCACCGCCTGGGCCGACCATTCGCGGTTTGCGGCCTGCTCGATCACTAAACTCTGGGGCGAGTCCAGCACACCGTCGGTCACTTTCATGTTTCGGCGCAGGGGCAGGCAGTGCATAAACTTGCCGTTGTTGGTGCGGGCCATGTCGTCTGTGGTCACCACCCATGCCGGGTCTTGCGTCAGCACCTGTCCATAATGCGTGTAAGACGACCAGTTTTTGCCGTAGATAAAGTCGGCCCCGTCAAAGGCTTCGTCGCGGTTGTGGGTCACGCGGGCATTGCCCACAAAAGCCGGGTCGAGGTAATAGCCGTCGGGATGGGTAATCACAAGGTCAACGGGCCGGGCGTTCATCCATTCGCAAAACGAGTTGGCAACGGCCTGGGGCAAGGGCTTAAAGTGGGGCAGCCACGTCAGCACCACCTTGGGGCGGGCGGGCAGCGTGGGCGAGGCCCGGCGTACTTCGTCAATCGTAATGCAGTCGGCGAGGGATTGCAGCGGGTGGCGCGTGGCCGATTCGAGGTTGATGATCGGCACCCCGGCGTATTTCACAAACTGGCTCATCACCTGCTCGCGGTAGTCGAGGTTGCGGTCGCGGAGGTCGGCAAAGGCGCGAACGGCCAGTATATCGCAGTAACGGCCCATCACGGCGGCTGCTTCTTTAATATGCTCGGCTTTGTCGCCGTTCATGATAATGGGTCGTTCGGGGGTTCCGTCTTCCATTTCAAGCCCCCACGAATCCTGCCCGACGTTCATCACGATAACGTCCATGCCGAGGTTTCGGGCGGCTTTTTGGGTACTGAGCCGGGTGCGAAGGCTGGAATTGAAAAACAGCAGGCCAATGGTTTTGCGTTTGCCGAGGGTTTCGTCGGCAAAAGGGTTGGCTTTGGCATCGAGACCGCTCTGGATGAGGGCATCGAGGTCGGTCACGTCGTGGAGGGAAAGGAAATGGTTCATTGTTGTTTTTTACCGCAAAGGTTTTTTTAACACAGAGGTACGGAGGTTTCACAGAGGTCACGGATATTCTTACAGCGGTATAAACAGCGTGGCTACAGCGGGTCAGTAACCGTTGGCGATACGCCTGATTCCTTTGGTAAGAACGGCCACATTAAAGTTTATAAGTAGTCCTAATCGGCAGTTCGCCAATCGCAGATAAGTTAGCGTTTGTGCAACATGAACATCATTCAGAGCTTCAACAGCTTTCAATTCAAGTATTAGCTGGCGTTCAACGAACAAATCAAGTTTAAAACCAACATCTAATTTTATCGCATCATAGATAACAGGCATCGGCTTTTGACGCTCAAAAAACAAGCCAGCATTGTCTAATTCGTAGCTTAGACATTCTTCATAAACTGATTCCAATAAACCCGGCCCTAACTGACGATGAACTTTAATTGCCAGGCCAATTACTTGCTGTGATAACTCATTTTCGATCATTCTTGGGGTTTATTTTGAGACGGAACATTTTAACACAGAGGCACAGAGGTTGCACGAAGGTCACGGAGAAATGAACAGTATTGCCTAAAATATTTAGTTCTTTAAAACTCCGTGACCTTCGTGCAACCTCTGTGCCTCTGTGTTAAAATGTTGTGTGCTTTTGTGTTAAAACCATTTACGTTTAAAAAGAACCTAACGCTGATAAAAACAAATCAGCTTCGGCAATTCCGACCGCCAGCGACGGCAACAGCCGCACGGTATTTTTGCCCGAAACGCCGGTGAAAATTTTATGGGTAAACAGCAGTTTGTTTCGCAAATCAGTCACCGGAAAATCGTACTCGATACCGATCATCAGCCCCCGGCCCCGGAGTTCTTTATACCCGCCGATGTCCTGAATCCCTTCGGCTAAATATTCCCCGATGTCGGTGGCGTTTTGCATCAGGTTTTCGTCGCGCATGATGTCAAGCACGGCAATGGCGGCTGTGCAGGCGAGGTGATTCCCGCCAAACGTAGTGCCGAGCAAGCCGTAGCTGGCGTTGAATTTGGGCGAGATGAGAATACCGCCGATTGGGAAACCGTTGCCCATACCCTTTGCCATCGAGATAATATCGGCCTCGATACCGCTGAACTGGTGCGAGAAAAACCGCCCCGACCGTCCGTAGCCGCACTGCACGGCATCGGCAATCAGCACGGCCCCGGTTTCGTCGCAGCGTTTTCTAATTGCCTGCCAAAACTCGTCGGTTGCCACGTGAATACCGCCCACGCCCTGAATCCCTTCCACAATCACAGCCGCCGTTTGGTCGGTGATGCCATCGTGCAGAGCTTGTAAATCATTGAATGGCAGGAAGGTAACGTGTTTGTTGTAGTTCACCGGGGCCACAATGCTCAGGTTATCGGTAGCGGCAACGGCCCCGGCGGTGCGCCCGTGAAACGCCCCGGTGAATGCCACCACACCCGTCCGCCCGGTATGAAACGAGGCCAATTTCAGCGCGTTTTCGTTGGCTTCGGCCCCGGAGTTACACAGAAACAGCGCGTAATCGGGGTGGCCCGACAGTGCGCCGAGTTTATCGGCCAGTTCCTGCTGCAAGGGTATCCTGACCGAGTTCGAGTAAAACGAAATTTTGTGGAGTTGATCGGTCAACGCCTGCACGTAGCGAGGGTGCGTGTGGCCGACCGAGATCACGGCATGACCGCCGTACATATCGAGGTAGCGGGTGTCGGTGGTGTCCCAGAGGTAGCTGCCCTCGGCCCGAACGGGTTCGATGTCGTTGAGGGGATAAACGTTAAAGAGCGTCGCCATTCGCAGAAAGTCGGTTGTGTTGCCGAAAAAGTAAGCCGCGAAGGTACAACATTAGTGCAGGGTCTGAATGGCCTGAGCAACGGCAAGCGCGTGAAATACCAGACAGAAATGGTCGCCGGGAACAACGGTGTAGGGTTCGTCGGGCGGGCGGACGATGTTGTCGGCGGTGGCGTGAATCCGCAAATCGGGGCCGACCGGCAAAGGCGGCACCGGCGCAAACAACACCGACAACTGCCAGGCAATGTAGGCCCGGCGCAGGGTCATCAGCCGGTCGAGCAGCCTGAAATTCAACGCTTTGGATTCGGCGAAGGGATACCGTTTTTTGACGAAATCAACCGCGAATTGAGTTTGCAGCAGGCCCGCGTTCGCCATAAACCGCAGCGTTCCCGCGTCATACACCGGCGAAACCACCTTGCGCTGATCGGTAAACGACGCAATCTGAACCACCGTTGCCCCAGTCACGGCTTTGATTTGGATGGCAATCCAGCCACCCATCGAGTGGCCGATTACCGTGTCGTCGGCGGTGATGTTGTGCTGCTTCGCCAGAAAAACCGCCAGCGCACGGGCATTGACCGGCGTTTTGCCGGGCCATCGGTCAAACTCGGCTTCTACGCTGATAGCCAGCACGTTGGCCGGTGGCAGCAGTGGCCGCAGCGCATCGAAGATAGTCGGGTCTTCGGCATAGCCGTGAATCAGAATCAGGCGGTTCATGGGGAGGGGGCGTTGGTAGGAAACGGGTTTTGATGCCGGAGCAAATTAGCCGTTATTTGTCAATGAGGCATTTATTCCTCAAACAACTATGGAAAATCAAGGTGGGAGCATCCCCGAAATTAGTGTTGACTCAGCCGATTCGATGAATCAGGCTTTACGGTCACTTTACGAAAGCCGACTTCCTGAACTGGTTGGTGAAATTGAGCAGTGTATCGGAAAATGTGGGTGGGATCGGGGAAAGGTTTCCAAGCTATTCCTGATGAACGTTGAGGAGGAGTACGCAACCGCCCCGGTGAAGATTCTATTTATCGGTCGGGAAACGTGCGGTTGGGACACATACAGTGAATCAGACACGGTTGACAAGCTTATGAAGTATTACAAAGACATCACCTACAAGATTGAGAAGCGTACTTCTCCTTTTTGGCAGTTCCGACAGGATTTCAGTGACGAGTTCGGTATTACTGAGCCTAACTTCAGACGAGCCACGTTGTGGAGTAATTTATCCAAAATAGATGTCGCTAAAAAAAGACCACTGGGCTTAGGGTTTGGTAATTTATCACAAGCGTTCATCGGCCTATTCATAGCAGAAATTGAGATTGTGAGGCCGGATATACTGTTAATATTAACAACAGACGGCCATTATAAGTGGCACGTCAATAATTACGGCTGGCTTCGTAACGAACCTTTTGACAAAGAGAAGCCATCCGAACTGACGCGCACAGCACTCATACCCAAAATGATAGATCATCTCATGGCACCGGGCCGTTTGCCGGAACACACGTATCAAATTAGTCATCCAGGCTATCTACGCCGTAAGCATGGCGGGCATGACGAGTTGATTAAGCAATTAGCCTTACTAATCAAAACTGATTGAAATGTCTTTACAGCTTGATCTCCCAAATACTCAGCGTATTTACCGTTGCCGTACCGCCTTCGGCAAAAATTGAGATTCGGCCTTCGTGTTTGGTCGGGAAAACCAGGTCGGTTAAAACGCGCTGCCCGCCGTTGGCAAAAATCTCGACTACCGACGCATCTGCCAGAATATGGAGTTTCAGTACACCGTTCTGCACGGCAACGGACATGGATTCGACGCTCGGAAAACGGTCGCTGAAGCCCACGTTGCCCGATTTTGTCCGGTTGAACGACAGGCGTTTGGCTGCCACGTCGTAGGTCAGGGTGCTTTCTTCGCCATCGCTCACGAACAGTTTCAGGCCAACTTTTGTGGCCGAGCCGAGGTTAATTTCTGCCTCTAACTCGTAGGATTCACCCGTAAAAGCAAGTGGCACGGTTCCGGTCAGGTTCAGGTTGGTTTTGGCGAATGGTTTGCCCCGTACCGATGCCAGTGAAATGGGATTTTGCACCAGCACATAGCCGTTGGATGTGGCTCGTAAGCTGATTTCGCGCGGCACCGACATCGCGCCTTTAAACGGTGATGTGGGCAGTTTGTTGGCGTATTCCCAGTCGTTATGCCAGCCAATCATGATGGGTTTTCGAGCCGTTGCTCCCGGATTGGCGGGTAAGTCGTTGATCGGGATGGCCGCGTAATAATCTTTGCCCCAATCCACTACGTTGGTCCGATTATCAGCCACAAAGCGGGGGCTTTGCTTGTCTTCGGTGAAGGTCGTTCCGTCAAATTCGCCCACAAAATACTGCATACCGAGGTAGCCTTTCTGGGGGTGGCCCGCCGAAATAAACAGCACCCATTTCGTTGCTTTCGTGGGTTGCCCGGATTCGGTCAGCACCGGCACGACCATCAACGCCGGACATTCCCAGACCCGGCTCGTATCTCCGGCTGGTCGAGTCGTCGAACCGCAAAAATGGCTCAGGAGCGTCCAGTCTTTCAGGTTTTTAGACGAATAAAACGCAGCCCGGTGTTCGGTTGATTTCACGGTTGCCATCACCCATTTTTGCTGCGGGGCATACCAGAACACGTTCGGGTCGCGGAACTCCTTGGTTTTCAGGTCAAGCACCGGGTTATTGGCGTATTGCGTCCAGGTTCGGCCCTTGTCGGTGCTGAACGCCAGGTTCTGGTACTGCGCGGTTTGGGTTTCGCCCTCGGTGACGTTGCCGGTATAAACGGCCACCATACAGTCGGTGGTGCCGGTGGGGCAAAGGCCGCTTTTGTTGCCTTTGTCCATGACGGCCCCGCCCGAAAAAATGGCGGTGGTGGCTTTCCCGACGGTAAACTGAGGAATGGCGAGGGGCAGATTTTGCCAGTGCAGCAGGTCTTTGCTCACGGCGTGGCCCCAACTCATGTTGCCCCAGACGTTGGCAACCGGGTTATGCTGGTAAAAGAGGTGGTATTCACCGGCGTAATAAATCAGGCCATTGGGGTCGTTAATCCAGTTTTTCGGGGCCGTAAAATGATACCGGGGCCGGTAGGGTTCGGGTTGAGACTGGCCGGTGGCAACCGGGCCGATGGTCATTAGCAAGGCAATGGCCCTAAAAAGAGCAGGGGCAGTTCGCATGATGAATTCAGGAAAAGTCCGTAAAAATACAGATGAATCCGCCGATTTGCTGGTGATGTCCCAACCGCTTACTGACGCGGGTTTCCGCCCGTTTACTGACGCGGGTTTCCATTCCTTTAGTGACGCGGGTTTCCACCCACGCTACTCCTCCTTTATGACCGTCACCCAGCCCTTGATGGTGCGCTTGAGGTCGTCGTTGGTCAGCCCGTAGTAATACACCCCCGACGGGACATCCTCGGCCCGCCAGTCGTTGGCGTAGGGCAGGGCAGCATACACCCGCCTGCCCCACCGATTATAGACATCCAGCCGCCAGGGGCGCGACTGGATGTTGGGGATGACAAAGGCATCGTTCTTGCCGTCTCCGTTGGGGGTGAAGACGTTGGGAACCGCGCCGGGGCAATCATCGTAACGAACGGTGATGGTGTCGGCGATGGGGCAGAAGGCCGACGGCACCCGCACCGAGTACGTCCCGGCCTGCGAAACGGTCAGGGTCGAATCGTGGGAACCGTCGCTCCACTACAAAGCGCGTTTGGCGGGGTAATCGGGGTTGAGGGTGAGGGTTTCACCCTAACACAGCACCGTATCGGCGGGCAGGTGAAGGGGCGGCTCAATGGTAATGTGGATACTGTCGGTGACGGCATACTGCCCGGTGGTGGCCGTGACGAAGTAGGTACCGGCTTTGGTAACGGTGCGGGTCAGGGCCGTGCTGCCATCGTCCCAACGGTAGGTAGTGGGCGGCAGGTTCTTGACCCGCAGGGTGGCCGACTGCCCCATGCACAGGGTGGTATCAGGGCCTAAGTTAGGGACGGTAGCGGTGATGTTGGTTTCCGTGACGTAAATGTCATCAATGTAATAGTAGGCTCTGGTGCCGCCCGAATAGACGTTTTCATTTCTGAAGACAGTCACTTTGGTATGTATGTCATCGAAAAAATTCCCGACTGTCAGATACTCAAATGCCTTATCAGCCACAAAGAAGCCCGATACTTTATACCATTTGTTATCGGTAGCGATTACGGTGGTATCATTTATCTGTGGCTTGGCGGCAATCAAATGGCCTATATCTGGAAACACTTCATTAATGATGACCGGGTCTTCTGATAAATACAGACCGAGGTTATTTGAATAGGCTGTCGTGATTAGACTGGGAGAGACATACATTTCGCCATAGTACATCTTGCCGATTGCCAATGGTTGTTTTAGTTTCACTTGCATATATTCACGAATAACGCGTTTTGTTGTGTATGGATAATGCGTATATAGACCTATAAAAAAATTGCCAGTGTGTGCCGCTATTTGATTCGTTGACGTATTTGAACAAATACTTACTTTGGTTGAATCTTTATTCCAAACATCAGTAGTTCCGCCTGTTGGTACATACCAATCGGCAAAGTATTCAGTAACATATCTTGGGGCATCCAAAATTCCGCATGGATATTTTACATATTCCTCAAAACTCGGATTAGGAACGAGATTTTGAGTTTTTGCGGACAAACTGATGAACGTGATGAAAATTACAAAAATTAATCTCATAGTCTACAGATGATTGAAGTTAAAAAAATAGCGTCTAAGTTCTTATTGGTTTCCAGATAAATGTATGATAACCAACAACCACCCGCTCAACTCAACATTCCCGAAATGGTATTGATCGTCAGCGCGACGATAATGGCGTTGAAGAAGAACGACAACAAGCCGTGCGCCAGGGCCAATCGGCGCATTTCTTTCGATGACACGGCCACGTCAGACACCTGACCCGTCATACCGATGACGAAGGCGAAGTAGGCAAAATCGAGGTAATCCGGCTCGTCATCGTCCGGGAATTGTAAACCACCGGCGGGGCCGCTGTTCTCGTCGTCGCTGTCATCGTCATCGTAGTACAGGTGAGCATACCGCATCGTGAATACGGTATGCACCAATGCCCAGGCACTCACCACCGACAGCCCCGACAAGGCCACGTGTCCCGCCAAATCAAACCGGGACATGGTTTTGAGCTCGGCCAGCAGTCCCACAACGGCAAACACACTGGCGGCTGCCGCCAAAATAACGAACACAAAAATCAGGGTTCGGCTACTGTCCTGAAGCCGGTAGAACTGCTTCATTTCGTGGGGTTTCACCCGGAAGATCGTCAGCCAGATCAGGCCCAGCACCGTTAGCGCGTAGGCAAGCCAGATCAGCACGAGTCGCGTCGGCCAAAGCACGGTTTGGGGAATCACCGCAGCCACTAACAGCGCAACACCAATGGCGATCAGTAGCCGGTAGTGAGCGTCTAACCGACTGATTTGTTGAATCATAATCGTGGGAATTAGCTAAAAAAAATCGGCGCAACTGTTTTCCGTCAAAGAAAACAGTTGCGCCGATATAATGAATGCATTACCGAAATTACCGGGTTGAGGCTGTGGTCAGCGGTTGTTGATCAGGCCAACCAATACCAGCACCAAGCCCACAATAAAGGCCACTAAGCCGATTACACCCAGGGTAGTACTACCGCCCAGCAGCCAGAGAATCAGCCCGATGAGACCCACAATCAGGCCAATCCGGGTGGTTCTGTCTAAGGCATTGGTCTTGTCGGGAGCCATCTGCCTGTTAATCCGGGCGTTCAATTTTTTGAGCATCAGCCGCGCCGTGAAACCCGCCTTTTGGGTCGGTGCTGCCGCCGTAGTGGGTGTCAGCGTGGCCTGTTGTTGGGCAGTTGCCAGCAGTTGCTGCACGCGGGCCACGTGTTTTTGTACGGCGCGGTTCCCGGTTACGGCTCGGCTGTTTGCGGCAACGGCCTCATCAAGTTGCTTGCTCACAATCTGAACGGCCACCACCGGCTCAACAGTCGAAACCGGCGCAGACGTTACATCGGTATTGAGAGTAGCAACCTGGGCCACTTCTGTCGACTGGTTTACAACGGGTTTCTCCGCAACCGGAGCCGCATTTTGGGCTGCCGGGCTGTGGTAGCTGACAGACGGGGTGCGCTGCATAACGGCGTATTGACGACTGCACGAGCTAAGCAGGGCGGTGCCGGTCAAAGCCAGCAAGAGGTGTTTGGTAAACGATGCCATAATAAACGGATTACGTTAAGTGAAAAATTTGAGTTATCACGGTGTCTAACGCGCCCTCCGGCAAATTGTTAGTAATAATCGAAGGAACGGGACAATTGCCGGTATAACTCTCCTGCCCTACCCCGTTATGCCGCCGACCGCAGGCCAATCATGGCTGATTTACCGAACATAGTTTCGGCATAATCGAGCGAGACGGTGAACTCGGTTGTGCCCGTGCGCGAGGGCAATTCATACATCGCATCGAGAATAATTGACTCGCAGATGGCCCGCAATCCCCGCGCACCGAGCCGCAGTTCGAGTGCCTGATCGGCAATGAAATTCAGCACGGCCTGATCCCAGTAGAGTTTGATACCCTCCATGGCAAAGAGTTTGTTGTATTGCTTGGTGAGGGCGTTGCGGGGGCCGGTCAGAATCTGAAACAGCGCGTCGCGGTCGAGGGGTTCGAGGTTGGTCAGCACCGGCAACCGCCCGATGAGTTCCGGTATCAGCCCGAACGATTTCAAATCCTGGGCCGAGATGAGCCGCATGAGCATCTTCCGGTCCGAAAAATCGTGCAGTTGCCGTTCGCCCGAAAACCCGATGGGCCGCGTATTGACGCGCTTGGCAATGTGCCGCTCAATGCCGTCGAACGCCCCCCCGCAGATGAACAGAATGTTTTCGGTGTTGAGCGAAATCATCCGTTGGTCGGGGTGTTTGCGCCCGCCCTGCGGGGGTACACTCACTACTGAGCCTTCCAGGAGTTTGAGCAACGCCTGCTGAACGCCCTCGCCCGATACATCGCGGGTGATACTGGGGTTGTCTGATTTGCGGGCTATTTTGTCAATTTCATCAATGTAAACAATGCCGCGCTCTGCCGCATTGATGTCATAATCAGCCGCCTGCAAGAGCCGCGTCAGAATGGTTTCAACGTCTTCGCCCACGTAGCCGGCTTCGGTAATCACGGTGGCATCGGCAATGCAGAACGGCACCTCCAGGATTTTGGCAATGGTGCGGGCGAGGTAGGTTTTGCCCGTACCCGTTTCGCCCACCATCATCACGTTCGATTTTTCGATTGTCACCTCGTCCTCCTCGCCCGACGATGGTTGCATGAGCCGTTTGTAATGATTGTAAACGGCCACGCAGAGTGACTTTTTGGCGGCATCCTGCCCAATCACATATTCGTCGAGGTGGGCTTTGAGTTGGGCGGGCTTCACGAGGTTGAGGTTGACGGCAACGGGTTCGGCCTCGATGGGGCGCATCTCCTCCAAAACAGCCTTATGCCCTTCTTCAACGCAGTAATTGCAGATGTGGGCATCCATGCCGGAGAGCAACAGCATGACTTCATTTTTGCGTCGTCCGCAGAAAGAGCAGGTAATAGTTGACATTGGCAGGCGCAGCAGAATTAGTAGAATTATGGTATTGATTGTTGCAAGAACGGCCCGAAACGCGGGAATGTTGGCACAGACGCACACAAAACACGGTTTAATACCAAAAAAGCCCCTCGTTGGAGGGGCTTTTCGATTGATCGGGTGATCGATACGGGACTTGAACCCGTGTTACTGCCGGACCAGCCGGATACGAAGTTGTTGGTTATCCAGAACCGAAAAATTAGCGAGTAGCTCTTCGTAACGGTCAAGAATTATAGGGACTACAAAATTCGCTTTCGCTTTGGTATCGAACATATCGAGCCGGAGTAACAAAACGCCCCGATGTTCCATTTTTAGTCGGAAGACAAGTTCCCCAAAGTCTTTGTCTTCTGTCAACAGCAGTGCATTCTGAGCGACAGCGATTTGCAGTACTTGTTCGTCGGGAATGCTGTGGGCATTGTCAAGAATGGAGAATACGGCAACGCCTGAGTCACGAAGCCGACTGATGATTGGATAATCAACGCTTTCGTCGGCTACGATATGTCTCATACCATTTCAACGATGCGCTCGTGGCTTACGCTGTCGGAAGCCATTAATAAGCAGGCGTTTATAGCCTCATCAGTTAGACGGGGATAGGCCTCGAAGAGGTAGGTTCGGGTGGCCCCTTTGCCTAATTTTTCGAGGATCAAATCAACCGGAATTCGCGTACCGCGAATAACGGGCTTGCCAAAAAGAACATCCGGCGTTGCAGTAATGTACGTTTGCCAATTCATAGTTTTAGGCGAAAATAGACAAAAGCCCTGGCAAATTACCAGGGCTTCCGTTACACGTTAGTGATCGATACGGGACTTGAACCCGTGTTACTGCCGTGAAAGGGCAGTGTCCTAACCGCTAGACGAATCGACCGTCTTTGTAAAAAGACCCAACGTTTTCGGCGTTAAAACCGCTGCGTTGGCGAATCGTGGTGCAAAAGTACGCATAAAATAATTCGACGCAACAGCACCCGTTGATTTTTAGGTACTATTTGAGGAGAATAACCCCCGCACCGTTGCAACGGTACAAGCTCATGACGTTTTAGATGCCAAAATCGCTATGTATCAATTGCCCCGTTTATCTTTGAAACTTTAACACTCTGAAACTTTACAACTTTGGGACGCTACAACGCCAAGACGCTACAACAATGCCTGCTTCTGCTCCTGACACTTTGCACATTGTGCTGCCCGCCAATCCTCCTGGCCCAAACCACCATCACACCGCCCAAAGAATTCTTAGGTTATGGCATCGGCGAACGCTTCACACCGCATCACCGCGTGGTGGCCTACGCCGAACTCGTGGCCCGGCAGGTTCCCAACCGCGTCAAAATCCTGCCCTACGGCCAGACCTACGAAGGTCGCCCGCTGATGGCCGTTGTGATCAGCAGCGAGACCAATATGGCCCGGATTGACGAAATCCGTACCGATAACCTAAAACGGGTTGGCTTGGTGGCCGGTAAACCGTCGACCAACGCGCAACCGGCCATTTCTTGGCTCAGTTATAACGTGCATGGTAACGAAGCCGTCAGTTCAGAAGCGTTTATGGACGTGCTGTATCAGTTGTTAGACACCAAAAACGCGGTGTCGCAAAAGATTCTGAACACGTCCGTTGTGGTGCTTGACCCTGACCTGAATCCCGACGGCCACGACCGCTACGTGAACTGGTACAACCAGATGGTGGGCCGCACGTTTGACCCCGCGCCAGCCGCCCGCGAACATCAGGAACCCTGGCCCGGTGGCCGCTATACGCACTATTATTTTGATCCCAACCGCGACTGGGCCTGGCAAACCCAGGAGATTACCCGGCAGCGCATGGCCCTCTACCACCAGTGGATGCCCCACCTGCACGGCGATTTTCACGAGATGGGCGTAGAAAGCCCGTATTATTTCGCGCCCTCGGCCAAGCCGTTTCACGAAGACATCACCAAGTTTCAGCGCGATTTCCAGAATACCATCGGGCAGTATTGCAGCCGTTATTTCGACCGCAATGGCTGGCTGTATTACACCCGCGAACGCTTCGATTTGTTTTATCCGAGCTACGGCGACACCTGGCCGACCTACAACGGAGCCATCGGCATGACCTACGAACAGGGCGGCTCTGGCCGGGCCGGGTTAGGGGTGCTGAAGGCCGACGGCGACACGCTCACCCTCCGGCAGCGCATTGACCACCACGTGGCCGCGAGCATCGCCACGCTCGAATCCGTTGCCGACCGCCCCGCCGAAGTCGTGAAAGCGTTTGGTGATTTTTTCGATAAGTCACAGACTAACCCGGTGGGCGCATTTAAGACCTACGTCGTAAAAAACACCGGTGATGCGGGTAAACTAAAGTCGCTGAAACAACTCTTGGCCCTCAATCAGATTCGGTATGGTACGGCGGGCAAAGCCCAGAGCATCAGTACGGGCGGGTTTGACTATTTTTCGCAAAAGACCGACAAACCCATTTCGATAGCTGCCGAAGACCTCATTATCAGCGCGTTTCAACCAAAATCAACGCTGTTGAAAATTCTGTTCGAGCCAAAGTCGGCCCTCGAAGATTCGGTCACATACGACATCACGGCCTGGTCGCTGCCCTACGCCTACGGCCTGCCCACGTTTGGTTTAACAAGCCAGTTATCAGTGATCAGTGATCAGTTATCAGGAACCAATAAGCCACAAACCACAAACGACAAACCACAAACGACCCGCCCCTACGCTTACCTCGTGCGCTGGCAATCAATGCCATCGGTGCAGGTGCTGGCGGGGCTGCTGAAACAGAAAGTAAAGGTGCGGGCGGCAGAAAAGCCATTTGAGATGGCGGGCAAACCCTACGAAGCCGGTACGCTGCTCATCACGCGGGCCGGTAATGAACAACTCGGCGAGCGGTTCGACGCGCTGGTGCTGGCCGAAGCCGCCAAAGCCGACATTACGGCCACGCCCGTTATCACCGGCTTTGTCACGAAAGGCTCTGATTTCGGCTCTGATTTTGTGATGCAGTTAAAAGCACCCCGCGTTGGCTCCATCGTGGGCGACGTTACGGCAGCCCCTGCCGCCGGGGAGGTCTGGCATTATTTCGATCAGGAACTCAACTTCCCCGTTACGTTGCTCAACGGCAGCGACCTAAACCCGGTTGCGCTCAGCAAGTTAGACATTCTGGTGATGCCCAACGGCTCCGGCTATGGCCGCCTGATGACCGACAAAAACCTGACCGTGCTGAAAGACTGGATTCGGGCGGGCGGTAAACTCATCGCCCTGGAATCTGCCGCCGACGCACTGGCCGGGAAAGCCGATTTTGAGTTGAAGGAGAAAGAAGAAAAGAGCGACAAAGACAAGGACAAAGATAAGGGGGATACAAAAAAGAAAACCGCGACCGATTCGCTGAAAACCTACGCCGAACGCGAGCGCGTGGCCGTGTCAGACGAAACGCCCGGCAGTATCTACCGCATTGCCCTCGACACTACCCACCCGCTGGCCTTTGGCCTCGGCAAAAATTACTACGCATTAGTGCAGGAGACCCACAATTTTGACCTGCTCAAAGACGGCTGGAATGTGGGCTACCTCAAAGCCGACAACTACGTGGCCGGGTTTGCGGGCCGCAACGCCAAAGAAAAACTCAAACAAACCCTCTCGATGGGCGTTCAGCAATTAGGCCGGGGGCAGGTTGTTTACCTCGCCGACGACCCCCTGTTCCGGGGCTTTTGGTATGCGGGCAAACTGCTCTTCGCCAACGCGGTGTTTATGGTGGGAAATTAATTATGCAGGACGTTATTATCATCGGGGGCGGGTTGGCCGGTTTGGTCAGTGCGCTTGAATTCAGGCGGGCGGGCATCGGCGTGACCCTCATCGAGCGCAAGACGTACCCCACGCACCGGGTCTGTGGTGAATACGTCTCCAACGAAGTAAAACCGTACCTCGAATCATTGGGGGTTGATTTGGCCGCGCTCGGAGCCGCCACCATCACCGAATTTGAACTCACGGCACCGTCGGGGCGGGCGTTGCGGGCTGCGCTTGACTTAGGCGGGTTTGGCATCAGCCGTTACACGTTGGATTTAGCGCTGTATCAGCTTGGGCAGGCCGCCGGGGTTGATTTTATGCTGGGCAAAACCGTAGAATCAGTGATGAGTGATGGGTGTGAGGTGGTGGGTGTAGCGAAAACGGCAAACCACAAACCACAAACCACAACTCCATTTACCGTTACCCTTACCGACGGACAAACGCGGGATGCCCGGCTCGTGATTGGCGCGTTTGGCAAACGGTCACGGCTCGATAAATCACTGAACCGGGCATTTATCGCCCAGCCCTCGCCCTACGTTGGCGTAAAATACCATATTACTATCGGCGCGGCCCAGCCCTTTCCAACCAATCAGATTTCGCTGCATAACTTCCGGGATGGCTACTGCGGGATGTCGGCTATCGAGGACGATAAATACTGTTTGTGCTACCTCACCACCCGCGCCAACGTCCGGCAATACGGCAACATTGCCGCTATGGAACGGGCGGTGCTGTGGCAAAATCCGCGTTTGCGCGACGTGTTCGAACACGCCGAATTTCTGTATGACAAGCCCGAAGTCATCAACGAAATCTCGTTTGCGCCAAAGTCGGCCATCGAGAATCACGTGCTGATGGCCGGTGATTCTGCCGGACTGATTACGCCCCTCTGCGGCAACGGCATGGCGATGGCAATTCACGGCGCGAAACTCGTTAGTGACCTGTCAATCAAGTATTTACAAGGCAACCAGGCCCGCCACGAACTCGAAAACGAGTATCAGCGGGCCTGGTCAGCGTTGTTTGCCCGACGGTTGTGGGTGGGCCGAACGGTGCAGAAACTCTTTGGAAACGAGCGCGTATCCGAATTAGCCGTCCGCATTTTTGGGGCCGTGAAGCCCGCCCTGCGGGGCGTGATGCAGCAAACACACGGCTCGGTAATTCCGGTTGGGCAAACCGAACAACGTGCCAACACCGTCTGATTGGTGCGTCGTCAAAAACAGGTTCAGATCGGGGTGAGGTGATTGCTGCCCGGCCCAGTGGTGCACACCCGATACCAGCCCGAACACGCCCACGCCAACACCTGCTGAACCGGATCGGGCAACTCGGTCAGTAAGGCTCCTATGTTAGTGAGCAAGGAGTGTAGCATCCGGTTCATTTTCACTGATTTTGGGTTTGTCAAGCCACCGGCAACGCGTCGGCCCCGGCCAATCGGCGGGCGGCATCGCCATCGTGCGAGGGCAAATAAACCAATGGATACCGGGCCGCATACTGCCGGATGGTCTGGTACGTTTGCCGCGACTGCCGCAGACTGGCGTTGGCTCCGGGCAGGTCGTTGGTGAGTAGTTGTTGCTGATTATACGACACATCACCCGCAAACAGATAATGTTGCTGGCCGGTCTGGAGCAGCACCGAGCAATGCCCGTGACTATGCCCCGGTGTTTCGACCACCCACAAATCGCGGGCGTTGGTGAGCGGATGCGCGTTGGCAAAGGCCTCAACCTGAGCCGCTTGTGGGTCAATCAGCGTTGGCGAAAACGCGCTTGGGTACAGGCTGGGCAGGTCATTATAGGGCCGGGCGGCTTCGGCGCGGTTGAGCAGCACGGGCGTTTTGGCAAAGTGGCGCAGACCGTCGGTATGGTCAATGTGCAGATGGGTCAGCACCACCGCCCGAACGTCGGCAGTACGGATACCGAGTTTCGCCAGTTGCCGGTCAATTTCCTGCTCCCGCGCCACCTCAAACCGAAACGCGTGGGTGTTCACGTACTCGTTGAGCAGCCCCACACCCCGGAAATAATCGGGATTGGTAATGGCGTGGTTCTCGCCGGTATCCACCACAAACAGGCCTTCGGGGTGTTCGATCACCCAAACGTAAATCGGCATCCAGTCGGCAAAATTGCGGTTGAGCAGGATGTTGGGCTTGCGGAGAAAACCGAGGTTTCCGGCGTGCAGAAACGCATCGGTCACGGCCACGTGTCCGGTTGAAATGGCGTGGATTTTCACGTTGCCCGGCAACGAAACGGTGGTGATTGGCTGCGGAGTCGGGGCGTTAGCCTGGCCTTTAGCGAGCATTGGGAGGAGCGTTAAGCCTGCGGCTGTGCCAATGGCAGCGGTGGCGGTTTGGGTGATGAACGTTCTGCGTGTCATGATCTTGTTTGTTGTTTGGTTGATTGACGATGCAAACCTACCGCCCCTCCAAAGGCCCGGCATTAACAAAAGATAAGAACGACATTAGCGGCTCATGATTCGCTTGCGAATCCGGCTCAACGAGATGGGCGTGATGCCGAGGTAGGTGGCGATGTGGTGCAACGGAACCCGCTGGAGCAAATCGGGGCGATGCTGCAAGAGGTGTTCATAGCGTTGTTCGGGGCTGTCGAGAATAAAGGCCGTAAACAACTGGTGCAACTCCACAAAACGGTATTCCATCACCTTCCTGACCAATTCGTTCATGGCCGGTACCTGTCCGTAGAGCCGCTGCATGGTCTCGAACGATAAACTCAGCACCCGGCACGGTTCGAGCGTTTCCACAAAATGCGGACTGGGCGTTTGGGTAATAAAACTGTCGTAGGCCCCGGCAAACTGCCCCTCGGTGAAGAAAAATGCCGAAATGTCGGCCCCGTCTTTTTCGTAATAGAGCCGCAGACAGCCGTCAATCACAAAATACACCTCGCGCACGATTGCCCCCGCCGACACCAGAACCGTCTTGCGCGGAAACTGCTTCTCCACAAAAGCCGCCTGTAACAGCCCCCAATCGGCCTCGGTAAACGGAGCGAGGGCGTTGGCCGCCTGCCGGAGAAGTGTGTATGAATTGGTGGTTTGCATGATGGTAAAAATACGAATCAGGAATTTACGTCATTGTGTTGCATATACAACTCTTGTCCATATCTTTGTCTCCATGAACCCAACCCAACCCGAAAATTACTGCATTGCCGGACGGTTGCGGCTGCTCTCGCGGGTGGTAACGGGACTCTACAACGAAGCCTTTGCCGACGAGGGCGTGACCTTTGCCCAGGCCGGGTTGCTGATGCGAATTTTTGCCCAGCCCGGCATTCGGCAGGCGGCTCTGGCCCGGACGCTGCAAATCGAAAAGTCGGCCATGAGCCGCGACGTTCAACTGATGCAGCGCAACGGCTGGCTGACCGAAAACGTGAAGAACGGCCTGTTTCTGACCGAAAACGGCACGGCAACGGCCAAACGCTGCCACAAAATCTGGAAAGCCCTGCACCAGAACGCCCTCGACCAGCTTGGCCCCGAAGCCGTAGCCGGGCTGAGTCTGTTTTCGGATAAACTGCTGCAATTTCAGATCGAGTCAAACCCGTTTACTACTGGATAAAAGAGAAAAGACGCAAGACGGAAGATACTCTGCATTCAGCAAATAGTCTTGGGTCTTGCGTCTTTTCTCTTGCGTCCGACACTTAATCAAACCCAAACCCAATGATTACCGAACTCTTGGGCCAACTCTGGCACAGCAACCAACAGGCCGTATTTGGCCCCGTGCAAAAACTAACCGCCGAAACCTACCGCAACCGCCTGACTCCCAACACGGCTTCTGCCGGGTTTATCGCCCTGCACACCGCTGAATCTATGCACGGTTTTGCGGCCCTGATTTTTGGCCGACCAATGAGCATTGTGCCGCAAGCCAGCCGGGGAAATGCCGACACCGGACAACGGCTTGACCTGGCAATGATTCAGCAACTGATGGCCGACAGCTACGCCATGATTGCCGAACAGATTGCCCAAACCACCGACGAGCAGTGGGCCGAAGTGATTCCGTCGGCAATGGGCGAACGGAGCCGCCAACAGATGCTGGCTTTTCTGATGCACCACAACTCGTATCACGCCGGGCAGATTGTGCAGGCCATGAAAAAAGGACAACTCTATGAAACCGAAATTTCTGCAAACTGACCGCCGGGAGTCCGTCAAGACGTGGCGGTTCCGAAGCCTGATGAACCTGTACCCGATGTACTTCGGCACGGGCGGCAAGATTCTGTTTTGGTCCGGCGATTCGCGGGAGGTGCATCTGCGCCTGCGCCGGACTATCTGGACGTATAATTACGTCGGGACGATTTTTGGCGGGGCCATGTTCTCGGCCTCCGACCCGTTTTATATGCTCATGCTATTACAGATTTTGGGCAACGAGTTTGTGGTTTGGGATAAATCGGCCTCAATCCGGTTTCGCAAACCGGGCCGGGCCACGCTGTATATGCGCTACCTGCTCACCAACGATGACCTCGCCAGGATCAGGGCCGACGTTGCCGCCAACGGCCAGACCGAACGCACCTATACGCTGCAATGGGTTGATGTTGATGGGATTGTTTATGCCGAAATCGAACGGTTGTGCTACATTGCGAACAAAGCGTTTTACGCTAACCGCAAAAAAGATACGCAATCATCCCGTTTTCAATGATAACCGATTTCTCCGCTATGACCCCGGCCCCGCCCGCCCAAACCGCCACCGAACAGTCCCTCGCCGTGCTGCCAACCGAGCAGCAGGAAAAACTGCGCGAACTCACGGCCCAGAGCTGGAACCTCGAACTCGTTATTTCGGCAACCGCCATGTTTGCGATTTTGCAACTGCCCGATGCCCTCAATCAGGCGTTCGATTATCTGCGGTTCAACCTGATGAGCCACACAAACGGGTTTCAGGCAATGCTGCCTTTGTTAGCTTACAGCGTTGTGAAGGTAATGTGCTACGTGCTGTTCGCGGCCTTCCTGACCAATTTTGTGATGCGGGCGTTCTGGGTAGGGTTGGTAGGGTTGCTGGCCGTTTATCCGTCCGGCATTCACTACGACCGAATCCCGCTCAGCACCCCGTATGCCCAGAAGCGGATGGCTGCTGAACTGGGGCCACTCGACGGCTATATTCTGCGACTCGACCAACGGTGCAACATCGTTTTTGCGGTGGCTTTCCTGTTTGTTTTTTTTCTGATTTTTATTGCGATTGGCTACGTGGTTGCCTTCGTGGGTTACACGGTTATACGGCCTCTTATCCCGAACGACATCTGGGAGAATATCAAAGTCGGGGCAAACGTCCTGTTTGGGCTTTACTTCATCGCCAGCATTGTGTTGAGCCTGCCCAAAATCAAAGCGCACCCGATCGGCGAAAAACTGCATTATCGGTTCGTTTCCCTGAACAAACTGCTGTACGCGGGCTTATACAAGCCCATCATCTTTATTCTGAATACATTTTACAGCCACATACCCCGCCTGAAACTTTTATTGACAGGGATGCTGATGATGGTGGCTTTTATGGTTTTGCTTTTTATTGAGGTTCTGGCCGATTTTTCACGGGCCGACAATCGGTTATCCAACGCCTTCAACCAACGGCATCTGTACACGGCCCGCGTTGACAGCCGGTATGTGAACCCAACCGCCTACGACAATCAACGGGCCGAGGATGCGTTTGTCTCGGTGGCTTCGATTCAGGCCGATGTTGTCCGCGAGCCATTTATCCGGCTCTACATTGCTTATCCGAAAGCGTTGGATACGTTGCTGACCAAATTGGCTAAAGAACCCAAGTGGAACGATACCCTGCCAATAGCCGAGAAACGCCGTGTATTTGCCAACTGGAGCAGTGAGCAGATAGGCCGGTTAATGCACATTACGGTTAATGACTCGCTGTACCGTAACCCCGATTTGCTCTGTACGCAACGGGGCAAGCAGCAGCAGCAACGCGGCTGGCAGGCGGTGCTGATTCCGAGCAATCTCCGGGTAGGAAAAAACACCATTCAGATTGGTATTCGGGCCGATTCGCTTGCCAAAACAACCGACCTGATTACGATTCCCTTCTGGTATGTACCCGAATAAAGAGGCTGATTGTCAGCCCAAAAACACGCACTCACCGCGCTTTTACCGCGAACAAACCCGTCAGTTATGACTTCGGACACGCCAACCCAAACCGCCACCGAACACCACCTCACCGTTGCCCGAACGGCCCGGTATTACACGCTCGGTGAACTCACCGAACGCACCAAAAACGTCTGGTTTGTGCTGCACGGCTACGGCCAACTGGCGCAGTATTTCATTCGCCGGTTCGATGTTGTGCAGAACGACGAAACGCTGATTGTGGCCCCCGAAGCCCTCTCGCGGCTGTACCTGAACGGCGAATACAGCAAAATCGGTGCCTCGTGGATCACCCGCGAAGACCGCGACAACGAAGCCCGCGACTATGTGGCCTACCTCAACCAACTCTACGACACGGTACTGAACGGCCATGATCCTACCAAGTTGAACGTCACGCTGATGGGCTTTTCGCAGGGCGCGGCCACGGCCTGCCGGTGGCTGGCAAACGGTCACGTTTCGGCCTCGCGGCTGATGCTCTGGGCGGGGTTTTTTCCGAATGGCGTGGCCGATGTGATTCCGCTTTCTGCCCTGGCTGACCTCCGCGTTGAGTACGTCTATGGCGAGCAGGATGAGTTTATCGCCCTCATGCCCGACCCGGTGGCCTATCTGCAACGGCTTCAGGCCGAGGTACCACACCTGAACGTTGTTCCGTTCGATGGCGGGCATACCGTTGAGCGGGCGGTGTTGCAGGCGGTCAAATAAAGTGGTCAGTGGTCAGTGGTTAGTGGCAAGTGCGGGGCGGCCCGTGCCGTTAGTCCTCCGGGCGAAGCACTAATCACTTGCCACTGACCACTGACCACTCGATTAACTAAACAAATCCGTATTTTCGGGCGAAACTTCCAACTGAATCGCTCCATGAAACACGCGCTACTGCTCAGTATTTGCCTTTTCCTCCTTAAAACGGCTGCGGCCCAAACGTTTTCCGTCACCTTCTCCGATTCGCTCAGTAAAGAGCCGATTGACGGGCGGCTGTTAGTCATTATCACCAAATCAGACAAGACCGAACCCCGCTTTCAGGTCTCGGACGATGCCACCACCGCCCAGCTTTTTGGCCGCGATGTTGATGCCGCCCGGCCCAACCAACAACTGCTGATGGACAGTCGCGCCATTGGCTACCCCGTTCCGCAACTCGGCACGCTGCCGCCCGGCGAGTATTATGTGCAGGCCGTCTTGCATCGGTACGAAACCATCAAGCGCAAATACGGCCCCGCCGTAAAACTGCCGATGGACCGGGGAGAGGGTCAAAACTGGCGCACGGCTCCCGGCAACCTGTATAGCAAGCCGGTGAAAGTCACGATTCAGTCGCCAAAATCGTGGGTAAAACTGACGCTGAGCGCCATGAATCCGGCCATTATCGCGCCCAAAGACACCAAATACATCAAACACATCCGAATCAAGAGCAAACTGCTAACCGAGTTCTGGGGCCGCCCGATGTACCTCGGCGCACACGTGCTGCTGCCCGAAGGCTTCGACAAGCACCCCGAAGCCCGGTATCCGCTCTGCGTCTTTCACGGGCATTTCCCCGATGATTTCAGCGGATTCAGCGAAACCCCGCCCCCGGCCACGATGGACACCTCGGATTATATTCCGCGCTTCGGGATTTATGGCTACAAAAAGCGGGTCATGCAGGAGAGTTATGATTTTTACAAGCAATGGACGGGTAAAAACTTTCCGCGTATGCTGATTGTCGAAATCCAGCACGCCAACCCGTTTTATGATGATTCTTATGCCGTGAACTCCGAAAACCTCGGCCCCTACGGTGATGCCATTACCTACGAACTTATCCCCGAAATCGAGCGGGAGTTTCGGGGTATCGGGCAGGGCTGGGCGCGGTTTCTGTACGGCGGCTCAACGGGCGGCTGGGAAGCTCTGGCGGTGCAAACGTTTTACCCCGACGAATACAACGGCTGTTTTGCCGCCTGCCCCGACCCGATTACGTTTTCGGCTTATACGGTAGTGGATATTTATAAAGACAAAAACGCCTATTACGTTGAGGGGCCGTTTAAGAAAGTGCCGCGCCCCGGCACCCGAAACTACCTCGGCCACGTGAAAACCACCTTAGAGCAGATGAACCACCGCGAATTAGCCCTCGGCAGTAATTCGCGCTCCGGTGATCAGTGGGACATCTGGCAGGCGGTCTATTCACCGATGGGCGACGACGGCTACCCCAAGCCGATCTGGGACAAAGCCACCGGCGATATTGACAGCACAGTGGCCGTGTATTGGCGCGAACACTTTGATCTGCTGCACATTATGAAGCGCGACTGGCCCAAACTCGGCCCCAAACTGACCGGCAAAATTCATATTTACTGTGGCGACATGGACAATTATTACCTCAACAACGCCGTGTATCTGATGGAAGATTTCCTGAAGCAGACCCGCTCCCCGGCGGCATACAGCGAAGTAGCTTACGGCGACCGCGCCGAACACTGCTGGAACGGCGACCCCACCCAACCCAACTACATCAGCCGGTTGCGCTACAACACGCTGTATCTGCCCAAAATCCTGAAACGCCTGGAGCAAACCGCCCCCAAAGGTACCGATTTAACAAGCTGGCGTTACTAACCACCATCACCTCACACCAACCGACCAATGCCCAATCTCTATATTCTTGCCGGCTGCAACGGAGCCGGCAAGACCACCGCAGCCTACACCTTGCTGCCGAACGAATTTAACGTCCGCGAGTTTGTCAATGCCGACGAAATTGCGCGGGGGCTTTCGCCGTTCAACGTCGAATCGGTTGCGTTTGAAGCCGGGCGGCTCATGCTGCAACGCATTGACTACCTGATGAATAAAGCAGTAGATTTCGCGCTCGAAACCACGCTGTCAAGCCGTTCTTACGTGCAAACCGTTAAACGGGCGCAGGCATCAGGATACCGCGTCAAATTGTATTACGTTTGGTTAGAATCGGCAGAGATGGCGCAGGAACGGGTAGCGATTCGGGTCTCGAAAGGCGGTCATAACATCCCGAACGACGTGATCGAACGTCGGTATAACCGCAGTGTGAGCAACTTAGTGAATCTGTATATCCCGATTTGCGATGACTTTTCGGTGATCAATAACTCAGGAACGCAGCCCGAATTTGTGGCGCAGGGCGGATTGAATCTTGCCATTGATGTGTTTAATGAGCAGATTTGGCAAACCATAAAAAAATATGAAACTTCCTAAACTGACTCCCGAAAACGAACGCGCTTTGCAGGGAATGCGCCGGGCCGTGCAGAACGTGGTGGAACAGGCCAAGAAAAACGACGAAGAACTCGTGATCTTCCGCGATGGTAAAGTCGTGCGGGTCAAAGCCCGTGACCTGTAACTTTTCGGCCCGCGCTGCGGTTTCTTTACCGAACTGACCTGCCCATTGGCTGCCCCGCGCTCGTGAACGACGAACAAAAAAGCGGTCGTATTTTCGACCTTGCCATCCTCAAACGGCTTTATTCTTTTATTGCCCCCTACCAAACCCGCTTTTATCTGCTCGTTGCCATTATCATGACGAGTGCGGTGCTGGCCCCCATTACGCCCCTGCTCATCCGGTACACGATTGACAATAAAATTGCGTCCGGCGATTACTCCGGGCTGGCCGTCATGGTCGGCATTATG
>JBBRNH010000054.1:0-38490 GCA_038230415.1 Cytophagales bacterium
ATACGAATTGCGTGTTTCTGGCTGGTTCTCAGCATATTTTCCAGTTCTGTGCGCTGCTCCGTGTTCAGAACAGGCGTGTTCACTCGTCCCATGCAGGAAAATTAGGAAAATAATGGAAACTATTTTTTAGCACCTACTTATCAGTTGTTGAGTTTCACAAATCCGCCATCTACGGCGTAATCATTTCCGGTGATGAAACCCGCCTGATCGGAGCATAAAAACAACGCCATTGCCGCAATTTCGTTGGGTTGCGCCATGCGGCCAATCGGCTGACTTTTAGACAGTTTCTCAAACAGCTCGGCTTCCTGACCGGGGTAGTTTTTGGCGATGAAGCCATCCACAAACGGGGTGTGAACCCGCGCCGGAGAGATGCAATTACACCGAATATTGTGGCGCAGATAATCCCGCGCTACCGAAAGCGTCATGGCTGTTGCCGCGCCCTTGCTCATGGAATAGGCGAAACGGTCGGGGATGCCGACGATAGCCGCGATAGACGACATATTCAGGATTACGCCCCCGCCGTTGGCCCGCATCTGCGGCACAGCAGCATACAAACAGTTGTACATTCCTTTGATGTTGACGCGAACAATCCGGTCAAAATCAGCTTCGGTGGTGGTTTCTACGGTGCCGACGTGGGCAATCCCGGCGTTGTTGACCAAAATATCAACCCGGCTAACATCAGTCACGCGGGCCAGCACCTGCGCCTGATCGCCAACGTCGCAGGCATGGGCGAAGGCCGTTCCGCCATCGTCGGCAATCATCGCCAGGGTGTTTTGGGCATGGTTGGCGGTGAGTTCAAAAATATGGACGGTGGCTCCCTGCCGCGCAAACAGCCGGGCGATGGCCTGCCCGATGCCGCTGCCTCCGCCGGTGACGATAGCCGTTTTGTTGTCGAGTCTAAACATAAAGTGAAGTGAAGAGTGAAGAATGAAGAGTGATGAATAGCTAACGCGAAAGCCATATTCATCACTCTTCACTCTTCATTCATCACTAATTAAAGTGATACCCCGAATTGCCAGGGAATGAAATCGTCTTGCCCCAGTTGTTGAGCTTTGGTTTTTACCTCGCCACTCGCCAGCCCAATCACGTATTCCAGCAGCGCGTCGCCCGATTGCTCAATTGTCTGCTCACCACTGATGACCGGGCCACAGTCGAAATCAATAATATCGGCCATGTGTCCGGCTAATTTTGTGTTGGTCGAAACCTTCACCACCGGGCAGATCGGGTTGCCGGTGGGCGTACCGAGGCCGGTCGTAAACAGGATTATCGTGGCTCCGGCGGCAGTTTGTCCCGTTGTTGCCAACACATCGTTGCCGGGTGTGCAGACTAAGTTCAGGCCGGGTTGGGTAGCTAACTCGGTGTAATTCAGCACGTCAACAACGGGTGAGGTGCCACCTTTTCGGGCTGCCCCGGCAGATTTGATGGCATCGGTAATCAGCCCGTCTTTGATGTTGCCAACGGACGGATTCATGTCGAACCCCGACCCGTCGGCTTCCGCTTTGGCAGCATAAACCCGCATGAGGTGTTCAAACTTGCGGGCTGTCGAGTCGGTTACGCAACGGTCAATCAGTTCCTGCTCCACCCCGCAGAGTTCGGGGAATTCGGCTAAGAGCGTGGTGCCACCGAGGGCCACCAGCACGTCGGAAAGATGCCCCAGCGCGGGGTTGGCCGACAAACCCGAAAACCCGTCCGACCCGCCACATTTCAGCCCGATGCTCAGTTTGGCGAGGGGCGCGGGCTGCCGGGTGAGTTTGTTGGCTTCGACCAATCCGGCGAAGGTTTTGCCGATGGCATCCGACAGCATGGCGAACTCGGTGCCGTATTGCTGTTGCTCGAAAAACAGGAGTGGCTTGCTGAATGGCTCGCCAATGCCATTCCGGGTCTGAATTTCGGCCAGCAGATCGTCGTATTGGGTCTTCTGGCATCCCAGACTCAGTACCGTCAGCCCGGCCACGTTGGGGTGGTTGGCGTAGGCGGCAAAGAGCGCGGCCAGCATCCGGGCATCCTGATTGGTACCCCCACAACCCATGTCGTGGGTCAAAAACTTAATCCCGTCCACATTTGGGAAGTAGGGCGTTGGTTTTGCCGACGTTGTAGGTAACGGAGTCGCGCCGGAAGCAGTGTTGCCCGCCCCCGGCAGACCCGCTTCGTGCTGCTGCCGCCACGCCCGAACCTGCTGTTGGTAGGTGTCGGGCTGGGCGTAGCCGAGTTCACGCTCGAAGGCATCTTTGAGTTTTTCGATATTGCGGTTCTCGCAGAACACCAGCGGCAGCACGAGCCAGTAATTGGCCGTTCCGACGCGCCCATCGGCCCGGTGAAAGCCCTGAAACGTGCGGTTTTGCCAACGCAAAACATCGGGCGCGGTCCAGGTTTTGGGCTGGCGTTTGGCGGCAGAATACGGTTCGGCTTCGTGGCGCAGGTTAAAGGTTGTGATCTGCTCGCCCTGCCGGATGGGTTGGGTTGCCTTGCCAACCAACACGCCGTACATCGTGACGGAGTCGCCAACCGATAAATCGTGCAACACGAATTTGTGTTTGGCAGGGATGGTTCGGGGCAAAGCGAAGGCTAAACCGTTGCTCTCGATGCGGGTGTCGGCGGGCAAGTCCTGCAAGGCAACCAGCACAGTGTCCGTGTGATGGAGCCTAAAATACGTCTCGCGGAGGGTCGTTGTCATGGTCTTGTCTGGTGCTGTCAATGAGCGGTTTGCAAGGTCACGGCTTCGCGGGCGGTGGTTTTTCGGGCGAAATAAAACACTACCAAAAAGCAAAACGCTGGTACGATATAGGCCGTTTGAATACTGCTCACGTCAGAAATCCGGCCCATCAGTACGGGAAAAACGGCCCCGCCCACAATGGACATAATCACGAGCGAAGACCCGGCTTTTGTCTGTGACCCCAAGCCATAAATGCTCAGCGAAAAAATCGTGGGGAACATGATAGACATGAAAAATTCGGTGCCGACCAGCGCGTACACCGCCACGATGCCAGTCGTACTCACGGCCAGCACCAGCAGCGCAACGGTGATGAGGGCGTAAAAACCGAGCAGCCGATACGGGGCGATATAACGCATCAAAAACGTGCCGGCAAAACGGCCAATCATAAAACCGAGCAGGGCGGCAGACAGGTAATACGCCCCGGCTTTTTCGTCAATACCCGCCGTTTTTTCGGCAAAGCGGATAAAAAAGCTGGATATGCACACCTGCCCGCCAACGTAAAAAAACTGCGCCAACACGCCTAAAATCAGGTTCTTGCGTTGCCAGAGATTGCCCGATTCGAGACTCGCCGATGGGTCTTCGGGTTCGGTAATCTCCGGCAGGTGGGTTCGCCAGATCAGCACCGCCACTAACAGCACCACAACCCCGATAAGCAGATACGGCACCTGCACCGTAGCCGCTTCTGCGTCGAGCAGTTGGTTGAGTTGCGCGGGCGACAGGTTGGCAGTGGTGGCTGCGGTAATGTCGCGCCCTGACAAAATAAACAGCCCGCCCAGCAACGGGGCAACCGTTGCCGCCAAACCGTTGAACGACTGCGCCAGGTTGAGCCGTTGCGTGGCACTGGCCGGGTCGCCCAGCACGGTTGCGTAGGGATTCGCGGCTGTCTCTAAAAATGTCAGTCCGGTGGCAATCACGAACAGGGCCAGCAGAAAAAAGCCGAACACCCGCGTTTCTGCTGCCGGATAAAACAAAAACGCACCGAGGGCAAAAATCAGCAGGCCGGTGATAATTCCGGTTTTGTAGCCGTACCGTTTCATGAGCAACCCGGCAGGAATGGCCGTAACGAAGTAGCCGACAAAGAACGCCGAATCAATCAGAGACGACTGTAAATCAGTGAGTTGACACGCTTTTTTGAGGTGCGGAATCAAAATCGGATTCAGGTTATGGGCGAATCCCCAGAGGAAAAACAGCACCGTTATCAGAATTAGCGGCAGTTGGTACGGGTTGGGTTTCGGCATTGTGCGTTTCAGGAATAGGAACACAAAGGAATAGAACTATTCGGGGGGATTCTTTCACCGGATTAGCTATTTTTACCATTATTTTGGCAATTATCGAATCAGTTCGTGCTAAAAAACGCCAATCATCAACTATGAAACCCCAGCTGCTCCGGGTTCCCATTGGCACCGAATCGTCGTTCAGCGTTCGGCAGGATGTGGTGCTGCATTTTTATGACCGCTGGCATTACCATCCCGAACTCGAACTGCTGCACATCGAGCAAGGCAGCGGAACGCAGTTTGTGGGCGACAATATCCAGAATTTTCAGCCGGGCGATGTGCTGCTCATAGGGGCCAATCTGCCGCATTATTGGCGGTGCGACCAAAAATATTTCGACAATCAGGCCGAGTTGTTCGCCCAGGCAACGGTGGTGCATTTCCGGGCCGATTTCTGGGGCGACGCGTTTCTGAAACTGCCCGAAAACCGCGCCATCGCCCAGCTTTTAGACCGCGCCAAACAGGGAATCCGCATCAACGGCCCCACCCGCGATGTGGTGGCGAATCAACTGAAAAAAATGCTGACCGCCACCGGAACCCAGCGCATTATTACCCTCCTGACGATTCTGACGGCGGTGGCCGCGTCGCCCGAAACAACCCTGATTTCGACTACGGATTACCCCGACCAATTCGACGAAGCCGACACTGACCGTATCAACCGGATTTATGCCTATGCCTTAGCAAACTTTCAGCGCAAGGTCTCGATAGCCGAAGTAGCGGCAGTTGCCAACCTGAGTCCGCACTCGTTTTGCCGATATTTCAAGTCCCGGAGCCGCAAGGCGTTTTCCCGGTTTTTGCTTGAACTCCGGGTTCATCACGCCTGTAAGTTGCTGTCAGATAGTCAGTTGAGCGTAGGTCAGGTGTGTATGGAGAGTGGGTTCAATCAGTTTTCGGGTTTTAACAAATACTTCAAACAGATCACCGGCAAAAGCCCGATGCAGTATCAGAAACTGCTCAGAAAATGAAGGATGAGCGGTCAAAGAAACGGCACCACCGACTCTAAGCCCATGCCCCGCGAGCCTTTGATGAGGATGTGCGTGTGGGTTTGGGGGTTGTCGGCAATCCAGTTGTGGAGCGAAAATTTATCCGGGAAATAATACGCTTTCGGCAGAGCAGGCAGCGCAAATGCCATATCTTTCCCGGCCAGAATCACCACATCGAAATGGCAGTCGGCTACTAGCTCACCGAGGGCTGCGTGTTCGGTTTCGCTCTCCGCACCGAGTTCGTACATATCGCCTAAGATCACTACTTTACGGGCTGCTTTTTGGCTGGCAAACTGCCGAATGGTAGCCGCCATTGACGACGGGTTGGCGTTGTAGGCATCGAGTAAAATCGTGTTTGTGCCGCGTTGAATCACCTGCGAACGGTTGTTGTCGGGGTTATAGTCGGCAACGGCCCGCAGCGCGTCTGTATGCGGCACCCTGAAATACTGCCCCACAGCCAGCGCAGCAGCCATATTCGCAAAATTATAGGCTCCCGGCAGGTGCGTCCCGACCCGCGTGCCGGGCGCGAAACTGCCACTGTTCTCCTCAAATATCACCACCGGCGATTCCTGGGTGAGCCAATATTGCCCGTCTATAAAATACGGCACTACCTCCCGAAACGACCGTTCGGCGGCCATCTCACGCAGGGTGTTATCCTGCTCGTTGATAAACACGGTGCCGCCCGTTGCGGCCAGAAAATCATAGAGTTCGCCCTTGCCGATTCTGACCCCGGCCAGCCCACCAAAGCCTTCCAGATGCGCCTTGCCAACGTTGGTAATCAGGCCGTGCGAAGGCTGACAAATGCTACTCAGCAAAGCGATTTCACGCTGATGATTCGCGCCCATTTCGATCACGGCGATTTCGTGCGATTCTACGCCGGTGGTTCGAATGGCAAGCACCGACAGTGGTACGCCGATATGGTTATTAAGATTACCGGACGTGGCAAACGTCCGAAATTTCTTGCTCAACACACTGGCAGTAAGCTCTTTGGTAGTGGTTTTTCCGTTGGATCCCGTCAGCCCGATCACCGGAATGGTGAGTGTTTGGCGGTGATGGCGGGCCAAATCCTGCAAGGCCAACAGCGAATCTTCGGCCAACAAACACCGCGAATCCTGGGCTGCAACGGCGGCATCGTCAACAACGGCGTACCGTGCGCCCTGCGTTAACGCACTGATGGCAAACTGATTCCCATCGAATTTGTCGCCCCGCAACGCCACAAACAAACAGCCGGGTGTGATCCGGCGGGTGTCGGTTGACACGCCGGAACAGGTCAAAAATTTAGCGTAGAGGTCGGCGGTTGCTGTCATGTTTTGCGTGAGTTATTCGTTTACTCTTGTAGTTCCGGCAGGATTGACGACACTACCTCAAAATTACATGAAAAACCTCCTGACGCTTTCCTTGCTCCTTTTTTCAATCTTCGCGAATGCCCAAACGTTCTCGTTTCGGTATGACACGCGGCCCCCGGTTTCGGTCAACAACCGAACCCTGACCAATGCCTGGGCGGGCGGATTAACGGCGGGGCAGTTTTCGACAATGAACCTGAACGGCGACGGACGTGCCGATTTGGTTGTTTTTGACCGGGGCAGCAACAAAGTCAGCACATTTCTGGCGACTGGCGCGGGCGGGGCCGATAACTGGCAGTACGCGCCCGATTATGAACGTCGTTTTCCGGCCATGACGAACTGGATGCTGCTGGCCGATTATGACAACGACGGGCGCAACGACCTGTTCACGTTTTATCCGGGCGGGGTGCTGGTGTATCAAAATACTACGCCGAAAGGTAGCCCGAATGTTTCCTGGAGCCTGATTGCCAATCCTTTGCAGCAAAATGGGTTTAACGGACGAATCGCACTGTATGTGGCTCCAACGGATATACCGGCCATCACCGACCTTGACGACGATGGCGACCTGGACATTCTGGCTGCTGATGTGGGCGGTAGCCGGGTGCTGTATTATCAAAACACCAGTGTTGACAAAACCGGCAAACCCGGTCTCGATTTTGGGCGTGTCGGCGATTGCTGGGGCGGTTTTCTGCCCGGCGACGACTGCACCGATTTCACGTTTGGGGTAGATTGCCGGGTGTCGGGCGGGCGCGTGGCTGCACCAAATCTGCGGCCCATGCACTCCGGCAATGCGCTGACAGTGCTGGACGTGACGGGCGACGGGCGGAAGGACCTGCTCTTCGGTCACGTGGAATGTACCGACCTTGCCGTGCTGAAAAACACCGGCCCCAACAATGCGAGTGCTACGTTTTCGTCGCTCGAACCGGCGTTTCCGGGGCCAAACCCGATTGACATTACCATCTTTCCGGCGGCATATTCAGAAGATATTGATGGCGACGGCGTTCGTGATCTGCTCGTTGCGCCGAACGCGTCGGGTTTAGATGCCCAAACCAGCGATCTGCGGGCCAATCACTGGCTGTATCGCAATGTCGGCACGAATCAGAAACCCGTTTTTGACCTTGTGCGGAAAGACTTTTTGCAAAATCAGATGATCGAACTGGGGCAAAACGCAGCCCCGGCCCTCGGCGATTTAGACGGTGACGGCGACGCTGATCTGCTCGTGGGCTACCGGGGTGCAACCGTTGGCAATGCGTTTCGGAGCAGTCTGTGGCACTTTCGGAACATCGGCACGGCCAATGACCCAAACTTTGACCTCGTAACAACCGACTACCTGAACCTGTCGCAACTGAGCCTGACGGATTTGGTGCCGCAACTCGCCGATGTGGACGGGAATGGTTCGCTGGATTTGCTGCTGACCGGAAACGCCCGCACAGCCCCTGATATCCGGGTCTTTCTCAATGCTGCCAGCAAAGGAGCCGCCGTGCAGTTTTCGGCAACGGCGCAAAAAATTCCCGCGCCCGACGGCTTCGCACCCGGCGAACTGCCAACGGTGTATGATGTGGACGGCGATGGCAAGCCAGACTTACTCATTGGTAAAGCGCTGGGCAGTGTAGAATACCACCGCAACGTTGGCACGGCTACGAGTCCGGTCTATCAGCTTCAAAATCAGACCTTTGGCGGGCTTAAACTGAACACCTTGTCAAGAACACCGTCGCTGTTGGTCGTAGATTTTAACGGAGACAAAAAGCCCGAACTACTCACCGCCCGGCAGGATGGGTCACTGCGACTCTACCAGTTTCCGGCCCAACCCGATGGCCTGGTTACGCTCTTAGACTCGCTCCCCGCCCTCGGTCTGCCCGGTTCTGCCCTGATTGCCACCACCGCCGACCTCTCCGGCGATGGCCTGCCCGACATCATCTTTGGCACCTCGGCGGGTGGATTACGGTACGCGCTCAATACGTCCGAAAAAATCGTGATTACGGCCACTACCGACGAACCAACCGCCTGGGCTTTCCCCAACCCAACGGAACGTTACCTCAGCATCCGGCCCCCGGCAGATGGGTTGGTCGAGATTATATCGTTGGCGGGACAGGTGGTACTACCCGGCCAATGGGTGCGGACGGGCAATGAGGTTGGGCTTGATTTGGGCGGACTGCCCGACGGGGTGTATTTCGTGCGAATCACCGCCGAGGGACGCGGGCCGGTGACGCAGAAAGTTGTGCTATGGAAGTGATAAATCAGCTCCGTACCGTTTTTACAAACGCCTGAATACCAGCAGGATCGGGGCCGTTGGTTTGCAGGTGCCGCACAAACGCGCTGCCCACAATGGCTCCGTTGGCAAACTCAGTAACGGCATCGAAACTCGCCTGGTTGTTGATGCCAAAGCCCACGAGCCGGGGATTACGCAGGTTCATGGCGGCAATGCGCTCGAAGTAAGCCCGCATCCCGTCGCTGATCCCGCTCACCGACCCCGTGATACTGGCCGACGACACCATGTAAATAAATCCCTCAGACACCTCGTCAATGAGCCGGATGCGGTCGTTGGAGGTTTGGGGCGTAATCAGAAAAATGTTCAGGATGCCATACTGATCGAAAACCGCTTTGTACTCGGATACGAACAAATCCATCGGCAGGTCGGGCAAAATCACCCCGTCAACACCAACCTCGCGGCACATCCGGCAAAAATTTTCTACGCCAAACTGCAACACCGGATTTATGTAGCCCATGAGCAGCACTGGCACGTGAATTTCGTCCCGAAGGCCAGCCAATTGCTCAAACAGTACCCGCAGACTCATGCCGTTTTCAAGAGCGGTTTGGTTGCTTTGCTGAATGGTTTCGCCATCGGCAACGGGGTCAGAATACGGCATCCCAATTTCCACAATATCAACGCCAGCGGCCTGCAAACCCTGCAATACGGTTCGGGTGTCGGTCAGGGTGGGGAAACCGGCGGTAAAATACAGGTTCAGGAGTCGTTCTGACTGTTGAGCGAAGAGGTCGGTAATACGATTCATAAAGTAAGGCGGAGTTGTACTCCGTAATAAAGCTATTTCTGACTACGGAGTGCAACTCCGCGTTATTTTTCTACGGAGTGCAACTCCGCGTTACAAATATTTCGTAAACGTTGCCAGGTCTTTATCGCCCCGGCCAGAGAGACAGACAACGGCTACATCGTCGGCAGTTAAGCCTAAGCGGGGCAGCGCGGCCAGGGCGTGGGCCGTTTCGAGAGCCGGAATAATGCCTTCGAGTTGGCTGAGTTCAAATACGGCAGCCATTGCGTCGTCGTCGGTAACGGCGTAGAACTCGCCCCGGCCCGAATCATACAAGTGGGCATGGAGCGGGCCAATACCGGGATAGTCTAAACCGGCTGATAATGAGTAGGGTTCGGTCACTTGCCCGTCGTCGGTCTGCATCAGAATCGTGCGGCTACCGTGCAATACGCCGGGTTTGCCGAGGGCGGTGGTGGCGGCAGAATGACCCGATGATACGCCTAAGCCAGCCGCTTCAACGGCGATGAGCCGCACCGAGGGTTCGTCTAAAAAATGATAAAACGCACCAGCCGCATTGCTGCCTCCACCCACGCAGGCCACCACGCAGGCCGGGGTTTCGCGGCCCGTTTTGGTAAGCAGTTGCTTTCTGATTTCTTCCGAAATGACCGACTGAAACCGCGCCACCATGTCGGGGTAGGGGTGCGGCCCCACCACCGAACCAATGATGTAGTGCGTGTCAACGGGGTTGTTAATCCAGTGGCGCATGGCCTCGTTGGTTGCATCTTTCAGGGTTTGGCTCCCCGATTTGGCGGGCCGGACGGTTGCGCCGAGCAGCCGCATCCGGTCAACGTTGGGTTTTTGACGGTCAATGTCAATGGCTCCCATGTAAATGATGCACTCCAAGCCCATCAGCGCACAGACCGTTGCCGTTGCCACGCCGTGCTGCCCGGCTCCGGTTTCGGCCACGATACGCTGTTTGCCCAAGCGTTTCGCCACCAGAATCTGCCCGATGGTGTTGTTTATTTTGTGCGCTCCGGTGTGGCAGAGGTCCTCGCGTTTCAGATAAATTGTGGCTCCGATTTTCTCGGACAGTCGCCGGGCCAGAAACAACGGCGTTGGCCGCCCGACATAATCGGCGAGCAAGGCCCGGAACTCAAGCTGAAAATCGGGTTCAGCAATAATATCGAGGTACGTCCGGCGCAGTTCTTCTACATTGGGGTAGAGCATTTCGGGGATGAATGCCCCGCCGAAGTTGCCGTAGAAGCCTTTATCAGAGACGGAGAATGTAGTTTGTTGTTCGAGGGTGGTTTGCATGATTATCGCTATTCGATATGGCCGTTTTGCTTAAATAAGGTTAGGTCAATGTTTTCAAGCAAATGGGCTGATCTGGCAATTTTAGCCGCCGAAGCTGCTTGTATAGACTCGTATTGGCCTTTTGGCGAAGATACAATCTTGTCTTTGGCTCCCGTAAGCCTTTTCTTACTTTTTTGTGTAATGATGCTCGTCATGGCTTCTGTCTCAGTTGAAAAATGAACGCTATATATGGCCTGTTCGGTTGAAAATATTCATAAGAACCAGTGGACAACTGACCGTAAATTTCAGACAACTCGTTGGCTTTTGAGAGTTCTCTTGCTATTACGATTCGATATAGCCGGATACGAAACCCTTCCTCATCACTTCCCTTAAAATGTACAAGTTTGTTGGGGTATTTGCCGAAGAATGTGAGCAATGCGTTCAGAACAGTAGCCAGTACACGGGCCATATCCTGATTGTTGCTAATAGCCAAATCGTTAATCTTCCCGGTATCATCAACATCAACCAAGGCCATATTGTAGAAGATTGGGTTTCCAGGAAACATCTGAAAAGCAATTGCTTTATTCACAATCTTTGAGTCACTTACGCTCTCAAAACTATAGTCAAGTGCGTTATTACTGACCAAAAACGGATACGGTGGCTCAGTCATGCCTAAACCTCCTCCTCCACCGGCCTCAGCCGCGCCAGTAGCTCCTTCACCAACTCAACGTCTTTCACACCCGGCGCGGTTTCTACCTGACTGTTTACGTCCACGCCGTAGAGTTTCATGCCCTCTAATTGGGTCAGTTGGTCAAGGTTATGAAGGCCAATGCCACCACTGATAAAAAACGGCTTTTCGTTGTCGTACCGGCTCATTACGTCCCAGTTAAATTGAACGCCGTTGCCGCCGGGCTGCTCGCCTTTGGCATCGAAGAGAAAGAAATCACAGTACGGTTTGAAGTTGTGCAGCATCGAAAAATTGAACGAGTCGTCAACCCGAAACGCCCGGATAATGCTCACGCCTTTGTTTCGTAAACTCCGGCAATAATCGGGCGTTTCGTTGCCGTGCAGTTGCACATACTGAAGGTCGTATTTCCGCACCGTTTTCAGCACGTAATCTGGCCCGGCGTTGACAAACACACCCACTTTTTTGATTTTTCGGGGCAGGGCTTTCACCACGTCGGCATCGAGCGATTCGCCGACAAACCGGGGTGATTGTTCGTAAAAAATAAACCCGATAAAATCAGGATTCAGGCCCGCAATCGCCTGTAGATTGTCAGCATCGCGCAGACCGCACACTTTTACATTCATGGTAAATGAGTCGAATAGCCTTCTGTTCCCGGCAGAAGTGTTTAGCATGAGTCAGTCATGAATGGGAGCCATGACCGAATGATGAATGGTTTGTTTACTGCCAAAGTTTTGCACGAGTTCGGCCAATGCGTTGCCTGGTGCGGCTGTTTTCATGAACGCTTCGCCAATCAGAAAGCCGTCGTAACCAGTTTGCCGTAGCACTTGCATGGTGGCTGCATCATGCAGGCCGCTTTCGGTGATCCTGACAAACGGGGCCGGAATCTGCTCGATCAGCCGGAGCGACGTGGTTATGTCGGTAACAAAGGTTTTGAGATTCCGGTTGTTCACGCCGACCAAATCAACGGTGTCGCACAGGGTTTGGCTCAGTTCGGCCTCGTCATGCACTTCCAGTAAGACCTCCATACCTAAGTTGCGTGCCGTTTGGCTCAACGTCCGCACCTCAGCGGGCAACAGGCAGGCGGCAATCAGCAACACAAAATCGGCTCCCCAGGCTTTGGCTTCGAGGAGTTGGTACTCGTCAATCACGAAATCTTTACGGAGAATCGGCGTGTTGGGGTTGGCCCGGCGAGCCTCAAGCAAGTCTGCCGGGGTTCCGCCAAAAAAGGGTTCATCCGTCAGCACCGACAAACACGCGGCCCCCGCCAACACGTAGCCTGCGGTGGTTTCGGCCACCGAAACACGGTCATTAATAATGCCTTTCGAGGGTGATTTGCGCTTAAACTCGGCAATGATTCCGGTTGAATTGTCGCGCAGGATGGCTTGCCGGGCCGAGTTTACCACGCGCCCAAAATCGGGTGATTGCATCAGCAGCGATGCTGGCGTTTGCGCTTTTCGCCCGGCGACTTCAATGCGTTTTTGGGCAATTATTTTGTCTAAAATAGTCATGCTATCAATGTCTTAAAACTTGCCAACGCCCGGCCACTCTCCAGCGATTCGCGGGCCTGGGCCACGGCTTCTTCGTTGGTGGTTGCCCGGCCAGCCGCTCGCAATGCCATCGCCGAATTGGCTAAAACGGCCTGTTTCTGCGCTGAAGTGGCGGTGTTGTTGAGGACGTTCATAAAAATCCGGGCTGATTCGTCGGCGGTTTCTCCCCCCGATAATGCTCGTGCATTCAGCGTATCGAGGCCCAGCGCGGCTGGCTGCAGCACCTGCTCGGTGTGGTTGGTGATGAGCTTAAACGCGCCCGTAAGCGAGATTTCATCGTAACCATCGAGCGTGTGAACAATCATAAACTGCTTGCCGGTTTGTTGGTAAAGGTAGGCATAAAGGCGGGCCAGTTCAAGGCTAAACACGCCCACAAGCTGTTTTTGGGGCTGTGCCGGGTTCACCATCGGCCCCAGCACGTTGAAGAACGTTTTCACGCCCAACTCCTTCCTGATTGGGCCAACGTTTTTCATGGCCGGGTGAAACAGCGGTGCGTGCAGAAAGCAAATCCCCGCCGTTTCGATTTTGCGCTGCAACTCGCCCACGTCGGCGGTAAACCGATAGCCAAGCTGTTCCATCACCGTTGACGAACCCGTTAGCGACGATACGCCGTGATTGCCGTGCTTGGCGACGCGCTGCCCCGCCCCGGCCACCACAAACGCCGACAGCGTGGAGATGTTAAAGGTGTCTTTGCCGTCGCCACCCGTGCCACAAACGTCCATCGCATCATAAGCCGATAAATCAACCGGCAGACACAGTTCGAGCATGGCATCGCGGAAGCCTTCGAGTTCTTCGACCCGGATGCTCCGCATCATATAGACCGTCAGGAACGACGCAACCTGCGCCGGGTTGTACTGGCCCCGGCCAATGCCAATCAGCACCTGCTTGGCCTGCTCTTTGGCGAGTGTCTTGTACTCGAAAAGGTGATTCAGGATTTGTTTCATGAGTTGAGCCAGTTTTTCATCATCGTTTTTCCGCCCTCGGTCAGCACTGATTCGGGGTGGAACTGTACGCCCCGCACATCGTATTGCGTGTGCCGCAGGGCCATCACGCGGCCTTGTTCGTCTTCGGCGGTAATCACCATCTCCGCCGGAACCGACCCGCGCACGACCGACCACGAATGATACCGGCCAACGGTCAGGGTGTCGGGCAGGTGGTCAAAAAGCCGTTCGTGGCGGTCAATAACGGTGGCGATGTGGGCCACACCGTGCAGCACATCGCCGAGGTTTTCAAGCGTTGCGCCGAAGGCTTCGCCGATGCCCTGATGCCCCAGGCAAACACCTAAGATGCTCTTGGCAGGCCCATATTCAGCAATCAGGGCCTGCATAATACCCGCTTCTGACGGGATGCCTGGCCCCGGCGAGAGCAGAATTTTGTCGTATTGCCCAACGGCTTCGAGCGTGATTTTATCGTTTCGAATCACGTCGGGACGTTCACCCAATTCGCGCAGGATATAAACGAGGTTGTAGGTAAAGGAATCGTAATTGTCTAAGACGAGGATTTTCATATCGTTTTTGCCTGTTCGACCGCCATTCTCAGCGCGGCTAATTTGTTGTGTACTTCCTGTAATTCACTCTCTACCAGTGACTTTGCCACGATGCCGGCCCCGGCCTGATAATGCAACTTGTTATTTTTGCTCATAAATGTTCGAATCATAATGGCCTGATTAAACTCGCCGTCGAAGCCCATGTAGCCGATGCTCCCGGCATAAAAACCCCGGCTCTGGTTTTCGTAGTGGTCAATCAACTGCATGGCATTGTGTTTGGGTGCGCCCGATAAGGTGCCTGCCGGAAAGGTTTCGGCCACAATCTGGAGCGGGTCGGTGCCGGGGTTGAGTTCGCCCACCACTTTCGAGACGAGGTGAATCACGTGCGAATAATACTGCACTTCTTTAAAGGTCTCGACCCGCACCACATCGCAATTCCGGCTCAGGTCGTTGCGGGCCAAATCAACCAGCATCACGTGTTCGGCAGATTCTTTGGGGTCGTCGTAGAGTTTCTGGGCGAGTTCAGCATCCTTCACATCGTCGCCCGTTCGCCGGAAGGTGCCGGCAATGGGGTAAATCGTGGCCTGATTATTCTTGACAACAATCTGAGATTCGGGCGATGAGCCGAAGAGTTTGTAATTGCCGTAATCGAAATAAAACAGGTACGGTGATGGATTCAGCGACCGTAACGCCCGGTAAACGTTAAACTCATCGCCGACAAACGCCCGCGCAAAATGCCGCGACAATACGATCTGGAACACGTCTCCGCGCTGGCAATGGTCCTTGCCGTGCTGAATAACGGCCCGAAATTCATCGTCGGTAAAATTGGTGGTTTCCTCACCCGCTGTGTCAAACGAATACGTGGCATAGTTGCGGCTCGTGATAAACGACGCGATATAATCGAGGTTGCTACCGGGTTCCGGCTCGCCCTCCTGCACGTAGCTGTGCTCAAACAAATGCAGTTCGTCTTTGAAGTGATTAATGGCAATCACGTACCGATAAACCTGAAACACGGCGGTTGAGATGGCGGTATCATCGGTGTCGGGGGCCGAGAGCCGAATGTCTTCAAAACCCTCAACGGCAGCGTAGCCGAAATGCCCGAACAGGCCGTTGGTAATGAACGGAAACGCCGACGGAGCCGGGGCAAATGCGTCTTTGAACTCCTGCAGGGCTGGCACGAGTTCATGCGCCGAAACCGTCCGCGTTACCTCATCCTGATCGGGTAATTTGACCTGTAACCGACCGGCGTTGTACTCAAAGCGGGCAACGGGGTCAAAGGCGAGGTACGAAAACGAGTTGTCATTACCGTGATAATCAGCACTTTCGAGCAGGATGCTGTTCAGGAATCGGTCACGGATGCGGAGGTAAATACTGACCGGCGTAACAATGTCGGCCAGCATCCGTTTGTGGCGGGTACTGATGGCAAAGCGTGCGGGCTTGGTTTGTGTTTCCATTGGTTGATTACAGGGTTAGCTTCGGGTTTGGGGCAAAAACAAAGGCCCGTCGGGATGAACGACGGGCCTTTGCGGGGAAATTATGTGCAAAAAGCTGTACAGGTTCATCCGAGAGAGGAAGAACACCACCACCAAATCATGTTAGTTATCGCGTTAGACATTACTGTGTTTTCTGGTCTCAGGCCGAACTGTTTGTTTTTGCATCTGAAACCGGAGTGCAAACATAGCAGGTTGCGGGCAAACTATAAAGCCCAACGAATCATATCCGCACCGGCGAGCCTATCTGAGCCGTATGATTACCCTTCAGAAGTATGCCTTCATCAGGGCTGGGTACTGGGGCAGCACCTGTTCCGGCCCGGCGATGTCGGGGTGCCAGCGTTTTTCCCACTCGAAACTGTAATATCCATCGTAGCCCCCGGCTCTGAGCGCGTCAATGGCCGGGCGAAGGGGAGCCTCGCCCTGACCGACCGGCACGTACTGATGCTTGCCGCCAACAATCCGCACATCTTTGACGTGAACGTGCCGAATGTATTTTTTCAGGATGTGATAAACCTCGCCGGGCCGTTCTTTTGCGTCGGCCCACATATTCACGATGTCCCAAATCAGGCCAACGTTCGGGTGGTCAGCCGCCTGCATGATTTGGGCAAGCAGGTCGCTGCGGGTCAGTTCGCCGTGCGATTCGAGCAGTACCGTTACCGAGCGGCTCCGGGCGTAGTTACCTAATTCGAGCAAGCCCTCGCTGATGAGCCGCAGTGTTTGCTGCCGGTTTTGGTCGGGTGGCAGTTGGTCAGGGAAGACCCGCACAAACGGGCAGTTGAGTTGCTGGGCGAGGTCAATATACCGCCGGGCTTCGTCTAAATGCTGGGCGCGTCTGGCCGGATCGCTGTGATGGAGTTGGGCCGACGAGCCGAGGTTACAGATGCGGATACCCTGTGCGGCAAACCGTTCGTGGGTTTCAATAGCGTGGGCGGGCGTGTTGAACGCCGGACTTTTTGTCAGGTCTAACTCGTTTAACAGGCCCCGGAATTCAACGCTTTGATAACCAGCGGTAACGGCAGTTTTCAGGATCGTATCCAGATTCCAATCTGGGCAGCCGAGGGTCGAAAACGCTACTTTCGGGACTGGTTGCGTAAACCCTGTTGCGGGGGCCAGGCAGGCGGTTGTCAGGCCGACGATGGTGGTTTTGAGAGCCGCCCGGCGCGTCAGTAAAATCATGGCAGTATCGGTTTATCCGGGGTTAGAAATGCATTAACTTTAGCCGGTGAGCGACAAAAAAAGGTTTCATGAAAAGTACAGTCGCCGGAACGGGTTAAATTGACCCGAAAGTACAGCATTACCGCACTCCATACTTAGTACGCTACCCAGCAACTACCTCATAACGCCATCGCATTGCTATTCCTCAAAAACTCGCCCCGCGTTCTTACCGCCTGGTGCTTTTATGACTGGGCCAATTCGGTTCATGCCTTAGTGGTGGTGTCGGCCATCTTTCCGGTGTATTTCAATGCTACCGCCCGCAATGCACAGGGCGGAGTGATGCTTGATTTTCTGGGATTCTCGGTCAAAAACTCGGTATTGTTCAGCTACACGATCTCGGCATCTTTTCTGGTAGTGGCCGTTATCAGTCCGGTTTGTTCGGCCATTGCTGACGACGGAGGCAATAAAAAAGCGTTTCTGCGGGCGTTTTGTACGCTCGGCGCGGTGAGTTGCGCGGGGCTGGTGTTTTTCACCCGCGAAACCACTACGCTGGCTGTTGTGCTGTTTGGCCTGAGTTTGGTGGGCTGGGCGGGCAGTATTGTCTTTTATAATTCGTTCCTGCCCGATATTGCCACGCCTGACCGTTTCGACCGGCTCTCGGCGCGGGGCTTCACCTTAGGCTACATCGGTTCGGTGTTGTTGCTCGTGCAAAACCTGACGATGCTGCTCTTTCCGGCCTGGTACGGTGGTATCACGCCCGATGCGGCTTCGCGGCTGTCATTCTTATTGACGGGACTATGGTGGCTCGGCTTTGCCCAGATTCCGCTGTATTTCCTGCCCGATTCGGCCCCGCCGACCCCGTCAATCCGTCGGGCAAACCCATTTGCTAAACTCCGCGCCGTTTTTTCAGCGATTCGGCAACAGCCCGTGCTGAGCCGCTTTCTGCTGGCCTTTTTTGTGTACAGCACCGGCGTTCAGACGGTGATGTATGTGGCCGCGCTGTTTGGCACGGCAGAACTGCGCCTGCCCGACGAAAGCCTGATTGTCACCATTCTACTGATTCAGTTGGTTGCCATTCCGGGAGCTTACGGCTTTTCGTGGCTGTCGGCGCGGGTGGGTAACGTGCGGGCCTTGATGCTGGCGGTGGTGGTGTGGGTCGGCATTTGCGCCGGAGCATACCTTACCTACACCCCCAATCAGTTTTTTGTGCTGGCGGCTGTGGTGGGCTTGGTCATGGGCGGCATTCAGTCGCTGTCACGCGCCACGTTTGCCAAATTTATGCCGGGCCGTACAACCGAAACTACGTCCTATTTTAGCAGCTACGATGTCTGTGAAAAACTGTCTATCGTGCTTGGAACGGGCTTGTATGGCTTAGTTGAGACTCTTACGGGGAGTATGCGGGTTAGTATTCTGTCCCTACTGGTAGTATTTATGACGGGGCTACTACTGCTGTGGCGGGTTCTGGCGCAAAAAATGGTACAGACAGATTTGCAAACCGCCGAAGTTTCGTAATTTTGCCTACTAATTGCACAAAGGAGGTTAGCTCAGTTGGTTCAGAGCGCTGCTTTGACAGAGCAGAGGTCAGCGGTTCGAGCCCGCTACTTCCTACTAAAATTACCCTAAAACCCCGTTTTTGAGCCAGAAACGGGGTTTTTTGTGCCTTTTCCCAGCAACACGCGTTGCTGTCGTGTTGCTGCCCCAACAACACGGTGTTTTCGGGTGATTTTTTGACCCGAAATACTTACAAAAAAACACGCTCCCGGCAAAGCCGGAAGCGTGTAAGCACTGATAGGGTTGGCAACCCAAGACCAAAAATGAACACGATCATCAATCCGGCAACGGCGGGCAGTTCTGCGGAACGAGTTTTATCGAGATAACCTTCTTCGTCTTCGCGTCGAGCTTCACCACCCGGTTGATGCACTGCACATAATCTAAGTACGGTTTCAGCGCGTTGTAATCGTTCTTCGGCCCGTACTGCAAGTCCATGTACTCATATAAATCGGAAGCCAGCGACCGGCCAAAGGTGAGTGTCGCGTATTTGTTCGATACATCCTGAAACGACTGGCGACTGTTAATAACCGGCTTGAACAACGGTTTGCCGTTGGCCCCCTTTTTCAGCTTCGGAATACCGAGCCAGTTCCGTTCCATTGGCCCGGCCAGCAACCGGAATAACTCCGCTTCATTGACCGCGTTGTGGCTTGGTTCAATTCGTGCATTGGCCGCTGACCATTGCGGGTTAATGGCCGTCACCATCTGAACCGCCAGTACCGAGTTACCGACCGTGCCGGATTGGGCTTGCTTGGTAACGTCATCGAACTTGGCTTTTTGCTCACGGGCAGCCAAATCTTTGCCAATCGTGCCAAGCAGAAACTTACTGCCAAAATACAGACCGAAACCGGCGGCTCCCCAGATCACCACTTTTTTGAGTACTGAGTCGTTGGGCTGGTTCGTCAGTAAGCCCCGTGCGGTGTTGCCCGCTGCCGAGCCAGCCCGTTCGATGCCGCTGTTGGGAATAGCAGTCGAAGCACCATTAGCTCCGGCTCCATCCGTGACGACAATAATTCTATCCTGCTTTGCCATTGGTCAAGACGTTTGAGGGTGTAGGGAGCGCAATCGGTGGGGCCGATTCCGTCCCGAAGGTATCAGCCAAAAACTGCCCGATTTCCTTCCGATAGACGTAGGCCGCTGCCAGGCTGCCCACCACCATTGCCGGTATGAGGGGATTCAGTGCGCCAACCGGGTTGGCAGGACTGGCAGGAGCAGTGCGTTTCGGTAAATGGGTGTCAATCACCCGTTTTACATCGCCAATGGTGATACGTCCGTCTTTATCCTTGTCCATTGAGGCATTGGCCGTGTACTGCACCGACGGGTAACTATACAGCACCTGACTGTCGGGTTTGCCTAAGTAAGCCGGGGCAAACACGGCCAGATAGACATCATAGACCGACTTCATGCTGCCCTTGCCCTGCTGACTTAGATAATACTCCACCCAATCCAACTGGTCAACGGCTGACATGGCCCCCAACTGATTCAGGGTGATACCCCACCCCTTGATGCCGGCTGGCGTGAACTGAATCAGCCCGACCGCCGACCCGTTTTTGATGTCGGGCCGGAAGGTGCCGGCACTCTCGAAGTTCATTACCACCATCAACCAGTCGGGTTGGATACCTAATCGGTTGGCAATCGCTCTGACCTTCTCCACAAAAGCCAGTCGGTACGCGACCGGCACTTTGCTCTGGAAGGCCAAAGGCGCGGGAGCCGCACCCAACGCCCCCATGTCTCCTTCCGGGTCATTGACCGCAGCGGGCCTGACCTGATTGAGTACACTGGCAAGGGCTTCGAGGATGGCCGTTATGGGTGCCAGGATAGCCGCCAGTCCGCCTGGTTCGTCCCCGCCCCCGTCCAGTCCGCTGATGTCGTGATGGCCGTTTCCCTTCCCGGTCAAAATCGCACGTTTCAGGTTCTCGGCCTTGCCCCCCAACTGCACAAACGAGTTTTGGGCTTTGATGAGTTGCCCCCGAATGATGTTCCACTGGCGGGCATCGTAGCCGTGCTGGGCGGCCACCTGCGCCGACACGTATCCGAAGCGGAGTTTGGCGGCAATGCCTTTTACATTCAGTTTCATGGCTAAGAGCCAGGCATTGCGAACGGGGGCGAGTCCCACGCTGGTTACGCCCCGGCTCACGGTCTGCAAGGCTTTACCGAAGAACGTTTTTCGTTGCCGCAGTTGGGTTACGCCGGGTTGCTGGCTGGCAATGGCCGTTTGGCGGGCCTCGCGCCGTTTCCCGGCCAATCCGTCTATCGCTTCCTGATCGTCGGCATAGCCGTAGCCGAAGGAGTAATCGGCATCGCCCATGCCGGTATCATCGTCGGCCCAGGGCGGGTATTGGTCGTTTGGGTACATGGTTGGATAGGGGATTAGCGTGAGAGAATGACCGCAGCGGCCCCAAGTCCCAGAATCAAGCCCAACCCGCCTGACCCGCTTTTCTCCTCGTCAGTCCCGGCCAGGCTGGTTTCGTCGTCCTCCTCGTCGTCGGTCGTGTCGTTAAAATCCTTAACCAACAGGCTGTCAAGCGATTTTTCCTGCTCGTCGGTGTATCCGAAGGTGATGGTCTTTGCTTTTCGGTCGCGCACACAGGCCGCATTCAGGATGGTTAGCAGTTCGTCGAGCCGCGCCGTGACCAACAACTCGTCGGTATCTATGGCGTTTTCCTCGCAGAAGTCGGCGATTTCCTGCTTAATCTCCTCCACAAATTCGGTGAAGTCATTGACTTCTGCTTTCGTCCATTCCTGTTGGCAATGTTCCTGAAAGTGCCGGATAATCTGGTTTACGTCGGCCAATAAATCGGTCTCTGATTTTGTGCCGCGCAGGTCAGAAAAGTTGCCCACTGTCCATGCCTGAATAATGGCATCCTCATCGGGTTCGTTGTGCCACTTGATGCGGTTCCTGTCGTTGGCCGAACTACGCATCCCTTCTAAATAAGTGGTGAACTGTTTCAACGAATACCAGATTTTCAGGCCTTCCTCGTCCGTATCGTTGGCATCGCAGAACAACCGGATTTGCTGGCGCAGGAACTCGGCCCGGTCGAGAAGCTGGTCAATTTCTTTGGTATCCCAGGTAGCGTCCTGGGTGTTGTCGAGGAGTTCCTCCACTAAGGCGTTGAACTTGTCAACAAACATAATTTTCCGCTTTTCGGTACGCTTACTTTCCCGCTCCGGGGTATCGGTGGGGGGCGATATGACGAAGCCCGATAAGGGCTGTTTGCCGCTGAGTTCCCGTTCCCGCAGGGCCAGTTCCCGTTCCTGAATGTCGAGTTTCTTCATCTCGCGCTCATGCTCCCGTTGCTTATCCAATTCACCGGGCGTGGTTTTGGCCGGGACATTGCCCGACAACGGGTTAGCTGATGGTTTGGGCGTACCTGCCATCGTTGGCCGGTCTGAGTGTGGCATCAGTTTCAGCCCGCGCTCAACGGCTGATTTGGTAACGTCAAGTTCGGCAGCAATTTCGCGGATGCTATACCCCTGCTCGCGCAGGTCGTGCATTTCAGCAATCAATTCCGGTGTCATACTCGTCTGTTTTTTAAGTCCGGGACAAACATAAACAGGCCCGGTTTGGGCCTGTCTCATACTGTCTTGCGGTGTCGCGCTGTGTTGTCAAATTGTCCCAAAAGTACGTCCCGGACAGCCACAGACACGGTTTGGGGCGCATTTTTGGGCATCACGGTTCGTCAAACAGGCTATCCCAGTGTCCCATGATTCTAAAGACTTCCAGGAGTTGTTTAGGCATAAAAATACGGTCGTTATTCACGTCGAAGCCCCCGCGTTTTAGTTTTCGGCGTAGGGTAGCGGTGCAAATGCCGTAGCGGTCGGCCACCTGCCGTTTGCTCATGCTGGCGGGTAATTGGTTGTCCTGGTTTTTGGTGTCCATCGTGTTGTTTATTGCTGTTTAGCGATCCAAAACTCATTAAAATCCTTGTGTCCTTCGTAGATAATTGACCGATCCACAACCCGGTTCGGCTGTCCTACTGTCCCGTTTATGGGCCGTTTACAGGTGTCCGGCGAGCCGTTTACAGATTCAGCGCAGTCGTTTACGGGCCGTTTACAGATGGCCGAAGGGTCGTTTACAGGCTGTTTACACCCGTTTACAGTCCCGGACAGGGCGTTTACAGGGCGTTTACAAACCGTTTGCAGGGCAGACAGGGCAGTGCGGCCCGCGTTGTCGTGGTCGAGGTAAGCGTTTACCTGGTCAAAGCCGGACAGAGCGGGTAAGGCTTGCCGCAGATTGGCTGTCGAGTGCAGAATGATGGCCGGGCATCGGGGCGCAGGCAGGCCGTAGTATTCCAGAGCCGCCAGAAAATCAAACATTCCCTCAAACACACTCACGGCCCGGTTGTCGGCTCCGGCAATGGTGGTGATGGCCGATGCGCCTACCCACCACTTTAGCCGGTCGCCGATGGTCATCCGCACGGCGTGGCTCCCCAAGTCGGTTTCCATGCCGATACCATAAAGATTTTTGCCGTTGGGTGTTCTAAAATAGACTTCACGCAGGTACGTCCGGGCGTTACCAGGGCCAATGCCCCGGCCTTCGGCGTAGCGAGTCAGAGAAGACTGATTCAGTAGCTTCACCGAGAGGAGTTGGCATCCGGGTTGCTTCTGTTGGGAATTGGCCTGTAAAGAAGAAGACAGTTCAGGAGTTGGGGTGAATGTTCCCGACAATCCGGCAAGTGTCTCAACGGCTTGCGCCCAGGTGCATCCGTCAAGCTGCATGACCAAATCAATCACATCACGCTGCCGGTCGGCGGTTCCGAAGTCAGTGTAGCGATTTTGGCGGGTGTCCACTTTGAATGAGGGGGTGCGCTCATCACGCAGGGGCGAATGATAAACCAGTGTCGTTCCTTCGTGGTGGTGGGGCCGGTGGCCGCGCCGGTTCAGCACGTCGGCGATGGCAACGGCCTTGATTCGGGCCAGTTCTTCGGGGGTCTTTTTCATGGTCAACGTTTCTTCTTTCTTACAGGCCATTTCAGAATATTATTTGGTTGGACAAAGTGGACGCGAAAACGGACAACGGACGGACAGCGGACGGACAGGACAAGTGGGTATATGGATTTGTCCTGTCCAGTCCGAGTTTTAGCGGGTTTTGGTTACTTATTTTCATGCCTTTTTTGAGGTCTATTTTTGAGTGCCAAATAATATTCTGTTTTTGGGGGTGTTTTGGGCTATGTAACTACTTTGGGTAAAAATTCGGACGGACAGGACATGGACATCTACATATACATATACTTTTTTGTCCACATATATATACGCGCTGTCCGTCTTGTCCAATCGGTTAAGTAGGTAGGCACACACGGCCATCCATACGAAAGCCCCGACCAGGAGACGGACGGGGCCAGTAGCAGGGAGAAGGTAAGACCGGGCGGACGCATAGTCAGAAGGGAGCAGGGGTTTCGTCGGCCAAGACAGGAGCGAACATAGTTTCATAAACCAGCTTCCCCGATGCGTCGGTTATGGCCCGGATGAGACTCAAATCAAGCATATCCTTGATTGCCCGGTCGCGGGCCTTGCGGGTCGCTTCTTTGGTGGCGCGTGGGTCTTGATACAGTTCCACTGCTGCCTTTAGTTTCTGCTCGCTCTGACTTATCAGTCCCAAAAAACACTGATTTCGCAGGATGGTTAGTTCCTTCTCTTTTCGGTAGTCCTTATCCACGAGGAACCGCTTTTCGTCGGCAGTAACGGTACGGCTCGCCGGTTGCCCACCTTCCCACCAAAAGCAAATCGGCTCGAAATCGGATGATTTGCGAAGAAAGCGCGACTTGATAAAGTGGCACTTCTTTTCTTTGTCCTTCTCGATGGCAATGGCTCCCGATGCCTTCCGTTCCAATTCCGAGCCGAGGTGTCCCCTGGCTTTGGATTCCTGCCCGTGTTTGGCCGGGTTCTCGTGAATGATAACCACAAAACACGCATTGAGCCGACCGGCGTTGTTCATCAGCCAACGGACGGTTTCGTTACTTTCGGCTTCGTCATTCGGTTTGCTCACTAAGTCAGATACCCCGTCAATCACCCATAAATGGCTATTGCTGTGATATTGGAATAACACTTCCATCCCTTCCCGGCATTGCTTTTGCGTGAGTTCGCGCCAATGGTAGGCGTAGAAGTTGGGGGGCATCTCGTCAATCTTTAAGATTCGCTTTACACCTTCGATGAAGTCTTTGGTGTCTTCCTGACTGCCTTCGGTATCCACATACACCACATCTTTACCCGCGCAAAAATGGGCCTGGATTTGGAGCGTGTCCACCGAGCCAATGGTATCGGGTGGCATCAGAGCCGTAGCAATCACATATTGCAGGGTGGTGGTCTTGCCAGCCTTACGCTGACCCATGACGACCGAGAAGTCGCCGAGCCGGGCAAAGGTGGCCCCCGCAATGGTAATGGCAACGGCCAGCGACCGCACGGGCGTTTGATCGGTCATGCGTGTTGCCAGAATTGACCGCAGCAGTTTTTGTTCTTGTGTGTCGGGTGGATGCGGTTGCGCTGTGATCGGGCTGATAGCCGTGACTGCGTGACCGTTTATATCTTGAATCATTTCTGGTCTTATTTGTCATCGTTTGTGATTTTAAAGGGATGGTTAAACTCATAAGGGTTATAAATGGAAGGCATCAATCCCCGGCTTCAAAGAGCCGGGGATTAGTGGTAATACTGCTTAGTTCGAGTGCCAAATCAGCCGGGAGAGCCGGGAGATTTGGCACTGGTAAGCCGCAGTCTGTGAGCTGTGTTCTCGCTGAATCTGCACGGCGAGGCTGCCCATTTTTTCAATGACTTCGTTCTTCTGCCGAAGCTGGTTTTCGAGTTCTCGCTGGCGCGTTTCGGCCCGGTTCAGGCGTAGTTTCATATCGTCGGTTGAACCCGGAGTTGGCGGAGAATTTCGTATGTTTGCCATCGTAATCGAGTTGATTGTTTTTAAAGAAGATTGCCCGATAAGGCGTTGATTGAAAGCATTTTAATTCACAGGGAGGTTACAGCACTTGCGCCCGCCGGATAGCAGTCCGGCGGGCGTTTTTATTTTTAGTTCTGGTTTGTTTTTGCCGACAAGCGGAAAAACTCGCGGTAGGACTGTTCCCTAAGGATGTTGTGATCTTTCCCCTCTTTCCTTAACACCATCCGAAGTAGGGAGTCGAGCGAAAACACGATACTATACGAACGGCCCAAACAGATGGTGTTGTCTTCGGCAATTTGGGTCATCAAGGCAATCTGCTTTTCCAAACGCTTGATCTCGGATGCGTTGTAATCGCGCTCCCAACGCAGGTCGTTGCATTTTTGCGAGAGTTGGCGGTATGACACGCGCCGTTTTTTTGCTAATTTTGACATGGTTTTTAGATTTTTGCCCTGTTTCGGCCTTCTTGGGGTTGGCTGATACAGGGCTTTTTTTATTGTTTATTCAGTTGATAATCAAAGTCCTGCAAATCATTCACCACCTTCTCCGGGCTGGTTTTGGCGTAAAAAGTGAGTGTAGTCGTCGTGCTGGCATGGCCCAACACGCTCCCGATGGAGGGCAACGGCACCCCTTTATTGAGTAGGTAGGTCGCCATGCTGTTTCGAGCCACTTTAGTGCTGACCGACTTCTCTACCCCGGCAAAGGCCGCAATCTGTTTTATCGCGCGATTCAGAGGGGCGTTGCGCTGCATGGGTAGCACCGGCTCATCGGTAGTTGGCAGGTTGGGCCATGCCGGGTGATGGTGTTCGATGATGGCGATGGCCTGGGGCCGCAGGGGAATTACCGCAAATTGGCCGGTCTTGCGCCGGGCCTTTCGGATGATGAAACCGCCTTGCCCATCAAGTTCAAAATGCTTTGCCCGCAGCCCTTCACAATCGGCGAAGCTCATCCCCGTCAGGAGCAAAAAGCAAAACACGTCTCGCACGTCGCGCAGGGCTTTGGATTCGAGTGGGACGGTGAAGAAGCGGGCGATTTCGGTCTCGGTCAGCGTGACCCGTTCGATAGGGTCGAGTTTGCGCCGGAAGCTCTGAAACGGGTTTTTCAGTAGCCAATCATTATCCACCGCCCACCCCAGAATTGCTCTGGCATACACTACCGTTGACTGTGCCACATTGCGTGATAGCCCCCGATGCTGTTGGAGCCACCGTACCATCTGTTTGGCGTGGGCCGCTTTGACATCGGTTAGCGGGGCTTTTTTGCCCAGTACGGCCAGTAGAAACAGCCGAAAATCTTCCCCCCAGCGAAGATTCTTCCAGTACGTTCGTTGAACGATTTCGCCCACATCAAGCCGTTCTTTCTCGCGCTCGGCCATGCGGGCGATGCACTCGGCCACTGTTGGAATTGGTGGCGGTACGGGTGCTTTGTTTTGGAGGGCAATCGCAATCTTCTTCACATCAACCGGCTGTTCGGCAATCAGCATTTCTTTGTGCAGCGCGTAGGCCCGGCGGAAGAACTCGGCAATCATCACGTTCAGATCAGGCCGCTTCAGCACCGTCTGTGTGGCCTTGTCGAAGCTGGCGTAGTCGCAGGTTTGGCCGGTGGAGAAGGTGGCCCGGTTATCGGCATATCTGATATGAATCCAGATGGTGCAAATCGTCGGGTTGGTCTTCGACTGGTTCGGGCTGGCCCGCACGTTGAAGGTTTCAGGTGGCTTTTGCATGGCTTAGATAAAGTCAGCAAGAGTTTTCCCGAAGTGTTTGGCGATGCCTTCCAACTCTTCGACCGTTGGTGACTTTTCACCCCGATAGATTTGGCCGAATCGTTTACGCCCGATGGCGACGGTCTTGTAGAAGTCCGGTGATGGCCGGAACACGATTTGGGCGTTGTCAGTCCCATCAATGCGGGCTGCAAGTTTGTTCTTCATCATAATCATCTAATTTGGACTGTTTTCTTTGCAATAATGATGATAAAATCTTTAAAAATCATGTATTATGGAAAATATATAGAATTGTTATATGATAGTAGGGTTGACGTTTATGTGTAGTATTGCCACTATGGATGTAGCAGAGACTATTAAAGCTATAAGAGTAGCAAAAGGGATTAAGCAAGCAGACCTTGCTAAGGCACTTGGTATAGAGCCAAACAACTATCCTAAATTTGAGAAAAGGGGGAATAGGCTTACCGTTGATAACCTATCTGCATTATCCACAGCACTCGGTGTGACAGTGTTAGATATACTGACGTGGGGGGAAGAGAAGTCCGAATTGAGCAAGAGTGATGCCGTATTAGCCCAGGAGAACGAACAGCTAAAAAAGCGGGTGGCGGAGTTGGAGGATAGGGTAAAGGATAAAGAGGAGATTATACAGTCTAAGGTAACTAAAGTAGTGGGCTTCCGAAACTATCTTAGTTCTAACCTTCACACGCTGATAAGTGATTGGGCCATAGAAAATGACATAGGGAAATTAAATATCGAAGTATATGGGCGAAGGAAAAGCACTTGGCCGTTCACAGTAAGGCCATCAGAGATGGATAAGTTAATACATGACACCCAAAATGATAGGAACATTAGAGGACGCCTATGTTCTTATGATATTGAGTTAACTAATGAAGAATTAGATCAAGCAGTAAAGGGAGTTAGGCTGGAATTTTGTACCAGTCTGATTAAGTCTTTTATACTTGAAATGCTGTTTCTAAACACCAATGATATGAGGTACTTTGAAGCCTATAAGAGAGTAACCGGCGTTGTTAAAGATGAGGATTTTTGGGGGCATGGTGCGAAGCTTTCATGATATTTTCTTAACCCGCAAACTTACTTACCATCAATCGCGGACAAAAACTAACGCTCCCCAATCGGTTTTGTCCGTTTTTTGGTGGCTTAGAGTAGGGAAACCTGTATTTTTGAAGGTTGATAAACGCCCCCACAGATGCCTACTACCCCTCCGTTATTTCTGGATATTGCCGACTTTCGGAAAATCTTTCCCAGAAAGAGTGAACGCTATTGCCGACGCTTGTACAGTCTCATTTGTGACACCTACGGGTATGAACCCGTAAAAAAATGCCAGTTGATTCCATTCTCGAAGTTCTGTGAGTATATGCAGGCAGACGAGACAAGAGTTGCCCTGATGTTGCTTGCCAAGCCCTAAAACACGTGGTGATAAACTACAACAGTTCCGGGCAGAGAGGAGCCAACGAACGCACCAAGTTCATTGTCGGCCACCACACTCCCTCCCTGAAACGATTGGGTGGCCGTTGGGCCAGATGTTAGCGGGACTGGCGGGTCATATTATCGGCTGAACAACCTTACCAAGCCGGACAAACTGTTTATCTAAATGGTCGAAATCGCCATCGGTGGTAATGAGTCGTAGGTTAAACAGGGAGGCCGTTGCCGCAATCCACAAATCATTCTTACCCATGTTCCGGGCCGATTTGTCGGGGCCGGGCAACGGCATTTTTGGGTTTGCTCCCTGACTGAACACATCTATCTCAACATAGCGATTGACGAGCATATCAGAGTTAATGCCAATGATGACCATCTTCGCCAGAAGCATCTCTACGTTGGCTAATCGTCTGGCCCCCCATCCATTTTGCAGAACCAATGAGCGGAGTTCACCAGCAATTACGATTGAAATAGCCTCCTGTTCCTGATTGGGATTGACCTTGTTGCGAATGAGTTGCTCTTTAGTGGGGTCACGGGCAATGATGAACAGTACATTCGTATCATACAAAACGGCCATGCTTACTTACGCTTATGAAGTTGGTCAAGGAGCCGCTTAGTCTCGGCAGCACTAACAGAGAGAAGCCCCGAAATGCGCCTGCGAGTGGTGTTGATCCGCTTCTTTTTCAGGAAAGCATCTACCCCGCCCGCCTGGAGTATATCGTCAACGGAATAGACAGTGAGTCTGCTGGTTACGGTTCGGTTTGCCATGATGGTAAGTGGTTATGTGCTTACAAAAGTACGATGTTCAAATTATTGGTGAAAGATGATTCTTGTCTCCTAAAAATACGCTGTTTTTAGGAGTATCAGGGCAATCAAAAATGAGCCATGCTGATACGCCAATTTTAACGGACAACAACACTGCCCGCCCCATGTAGTTGTCCGGGCAACACGCAAAACCACGATTGCACGGTTTTTGAGTGGTTTCCCGATAGCCGGACGTGTGTAGTTGAGCCGGAATGACCCAATCGCCCACCAACACGGCTTATTTTTTCTTCGCTAACGTATTGAAAATCAGGGCGAACTGGCGGACAACGAGCCTTCGCTACTTCCTACCCTCAGTGTGCTGTCCAAAAATTCCTAAATCTTTCTGGTTTGGGGATTTTTTATGGTTGGTGCAGCCAGGATGCAGTGAAAAAGAAATGCAGGTGAACTTCTTTAAACCGTTAAAATTGCCTGTTTTGGCTGTTTTTGATTGCCCGATTGGTGTGATCAAATAAGCAGAGTGACTTATACTGAGGAGGTTTTGGTCAGGTTTCGGTATGCAACATTTTCAGGAGGCCGATGTGCGAATGACCCGGTCATTACCGAAAATTTTTCCGGCCCTACCTTGCATAGCATGCGGGAAGGTTCTACTTTTGCACCACGATTTCAGAAAAAGAAGCCGTAGATAAATATCTGGTTCGGTAGTTCAGTTGGTTAGAATACCTGCCTGTCACGCAGGGGGTCGCGGGTTCGAGTCCCGTCCGGACCGCCAACAAATCAAAAAATGCCCTGTTACTCAATGAGTTATAGGGCATTTTTGGTTTCTGATAGTATCAGTCGATAGCCAAAGAGCGAAGTTTCTGGTCTCTCCGGTTTCATATCGTTCGCTCTACGGCTATATTCGTTCCCCACTACCTACAAACAAATATCATCCTTTGCCGCAATGCGTTACCTGCTGATTGCCTTCCTAATCTGGCTACCCGCTTTTGGCCTTCGCGCCCAGACACCCAGCCACATTTTGCCCGAACGCGAACGCGCCCGTGCGATTGACGACGTGTTGGACGACCGGTTTTCGAACTTGCTGCCTGCCCTAATGCGACGCGAAGGCGTTGATATGTGGATTCTTATTTCGCGGGAATATAACGAAGACCCGGTGCTGAAAACGATGCTCCCCGCCACCTGGCTCTCGGCCCGACGACGCACGATTCTGGTCTTCTTCGACCGTAACGACGGATTGGTGGGCAAAGGGTCGGATGCCGCACCCATCGAAAAACTTGCCATTGCCCGCTACGATGTGGGTAACCTGCTCAAAGGCGCGTGGGACGTGAATACGCAACCCAATCAGTGGCAGGCTCTTGTGGAGGTAATAAAAGCCCGGAATCCGAAAAAAATCGGTCTCAACATCTCGGCAAATTACGCCCACGCCGACGGCCTGACCCACACTGAATACGACGAATTTATGGCTCTGCTCCCCGCCGAATTTAAGCTCCGCGTGGTGAGTGCCGAACGCCTGGCGGTGGGCTGGCTCGAAACCCGCACGGCTAAAGAAATGGCGATGTACCCCATGATTTGCCGACTGTCGCACCAGATTGTGCAGGAAGGCTTGTCAGAGGCCGTGATTCAGCCCGGCGTGACCACTACCGAAGACGTGATGTGGTGGTACCGGCAGCGTATTACCGACCTGGGATTGGAAACGTGGTTTCACCCGACGGTGGACGTGCAACGCGCCGATGACAAGAAATTTGACCACCTCCGCACCTTTGCCAAGCGGCCATCGGGCGAGGTTATTATGCCCGGCGACCTGCTCCACGTTGATTTTGGCATTACTTACCTGCGTCTGAATACCGACCAACAACAGCACGCTTACGTGCTGAAACCCGGCGAAACCGACGTGCCGGAGACCATCAAAACCGCGTTTCGGCAGGGAAACCGCTTGCAGGAGATTCTGACAGAGCATTTCCAGACCGGAAAGTCAGGCAACCAAATCCTGCGGGAATCCCTCGAACAAGCTAAGAAAGAAGGCATTACCGCTTCAATTTACACCCACCCGATTGGTTCTCACGGCCACGCGGCTGGCCCGACCATCGGAATGTGGGATCAACAGCAGGGCGTGGCCGGGCCGGGCGATTATCCGTTGCTGCCCAACACAGCCTATTCTATCGAACTCAACGCATCAAGCGAAATCCCGGACTGGAAAAAAACCATTCGGATTATGCTCGAAGAAGATGGCTATTTCGACGGGCAAACGTTTCAGTACATTGATGGGCGGCAAACCGAGGTTTACACCATCCCGCGCAAGCTGGGATACGTGAAATGAGGGGCGAACTTACTCCAACCCTTTGTTCAGGAACGCCACCAACGGCTGTAATCCGGCAAAGGCTCCCGTAATTTCGTCCACTAATTTCTTATTTGTCAACAGTTTAGCCGGTAGATGATGACTGGCTACAAAACCTTTCAGTTTTAGGTATTCAATGGCCGGGTTGTCGGCTTCGTAGCCTTTGGGTGGGCGCGAGAGGGCATTTTCGCGGCTTAACCCCGAATAATACGCTGTGAACGTTGGGTCGGCCAGCATCTGCTCAAAGCCAGCTAAGTTGTAATCAATTTCCTGCCGAATCCGGGTCAGGACTGCCGGTTCGGGCATATACATTCCCCCGGCCACAAACGCTTCATTGGGCGCGATGTGCAGATAATACCCTGCCGCCGGGGAGTTCTTGCCCCCGGCATTAAACCAGGCCGCGAAATTCGATTTGTAGGGTGCTTTGTTTTTCGAGAACCGAACGTCGCGGTTAATCCTGAAAATACAGCCTTTGGGCAGCAGATTGGCCGTTGCTATTTCCGGGTCAACCGCGCCTAATCCGGTAATAACGTCGGCAAGCAGGTGCAGGAAATCGGTTTTGGCGGCATCGTAGGCGGGCCGGCTGGCATCAAACCAGGGTTTGTTATTGTTGGCGGCTAAATCGGTCAGGAAAGCGAGCGTTGCAGTCTTTAGCATTGTTTATGAGCGTGTTATAATAGATTTTGGCATTCGATTACATACTCAGTTGTGATACTGGCAAATTTACGGAAATCCGTACATCGCTCACCGTTTCTCCGTCATGCGGTTCATCACCCCGAAAATTCGTTTAGGGATTATCCGCGACACGATTCGTAACGCCTTCACCCGCCCAATCGCAATCTCAAACTCGTTATTTTTTATCCCTTGCAAGGTTTCGGAAGCTACCTGCTCCGGCGAGATGCCATCCCGTTTCTGACCCCGCCGTTCGCGTGCGCCCCGGTCAAGGTCAGTCTCCACAATCGGTGGTAAGACCTCAAACACCCGTACCGAGGTGTCGCGCAGTTGGTGCCGCACCGTCAATGACAGCGAATGGAGCGCGGCTTTGGTAGCACAATAAACCGGGGCTACCGCAATCGGCACCAAAGCCAGTCCCGACGATACCTGCACCACGGCGGCCTCCGATTGCATCATCAGGTGAGGCATGAAAAGTGCGGTCAGATGCACTACACCCTCGAAATTAATGGCAATCTCACTTTCTCCGGTAGGGGTATCGAAATCAGCCGTGCCGCGCCGAAAGTCAATCTCGCGCTGGATGCCAGCGTTGTTAATCAGCACGTTAAGAGCCGGGAACTCCTGCGTTGCCCACGAGAAAAGGGCCGTTCGGTCGGTGGCGTTGCCCACATCGCAGACGCGGATATGTAGGGCGGGGTGTTTGGCCCGGGCCTCGCGCAGTTTGCCCTCCCGCCGACCGCAGATGATAACCGTGTTGCCTTTCGCCAAAAAAGATTCGGCTAAGGCCAGACCAATGCCCGTGGCTCCGCCCGTGATGAGAATGGTATTGTTGATGACATTCATTTGGGTTACTGAAAAATGGGCCTTAGAATCAGGCAAACAGGTTTACGATGTTGCCGTCTGCGTCTTTAATCCGGGCAAAGCGTTGGCCCCAATACGCATCCCAGGGGTCGGTGTGGCTCGCGTAGCCAGCGGCCACAAGTTTGGCGTGTGTGGCATCAACCTCAGCCGCGCTCTCGCAGGCAAATTGCAGGTTTAATCGCTGACCAACGGGTTCCACAAAAGTTGGGTCTGCATAGTGGGCTACGGTTTCGGTCAAAAAACCGAGCGTAATGCCGTTGGGCAGTTCGACTTCTACGTTGTCTTCGGCATCCTGCCCATCAGGAACGGGCAAGCCGAGGTGCTGGTAAAAAGCTAAGGATTCGGCCATGTTGCCGACGACGATACCGATTGTGTGCAATTGAATTGCCATGATTTGGTTGGTTTTACGAATTTGTAGAGACGCAATATTTTACGTCTGAGACGCAAAGTATTGCGTCTCTACTTCTGGAAAAAGAACAACACAAAAGTCGCCGTAAAGAACCTACTACCGATAATCAGTTTAACGGTAATACTGGTAGATTTCCCGGATAGTTGATCTTCGGCTGGTTCCTGAACTGCCCCGGCGTTTGGCCCGCGTGTTGCCGGAAGAACTTAACAAAATTGGTCGGCTCGTCGAATTGCAGGGTGTGTGCCACCGTGTTTACGTCTAAGTCGGTGTGGCGCAAGAGGTTACGGGCTTCGGTCATTACCCGCTCCACAATAAAATGCCGGGCGTTTTTGCCCGTTGTCTGTTTCACCACATCGTTGAGGTAATTGGGCGTGATGTTGAGCAGGTCAGCGTAAGCAGCAACGGTTCTCTTCTCTAAAAAAAATGCGTGGATCAACGCCTGAAACCGCCCGACAATGATACGGTTCCGGGGTTGAGCGTCAGCGGTTTGCTGCTGTTGCTGATAGGCCGACTTGCACCGAAAGAGCAACGCCGTGAGTAATGCCTGAATCGTTTCCCGGCGAAATACATCGTTTCCCGCGCTGATGGTAAGCAGTTGCCCGAAGAACCCCTCGAAAACAGCAACCTCAGTTTCGGCAACGGGAATCAGGTTCGGTTGCGTCAGGCCGAAAAACGGAAATTCCTGCTCGATGTTGGGGATGGCGGTCAGAAATTCGGGTTTGACCAGCACGATAAACGCCCGTAAATCGGTATCAACCTGCCAGGAGTACACGTGGTTGGGCGAGTTGAAGAGCAACATCGGTTGCGTGGCGGCAACGGGCGCATCGTTAAGCCAAACCGACCGGGCCGGGTTCAGTTTAAACACAAGCTGATACCAATCTTTGCGGAACGGCGGCATAAACGCCACGGCTACCCGCGTGGTTTCGTCGAGCCTGAACACATCAAAATCGGGAAGGGTAGGGGAGTGAGCAAACCCAACGGCCCGGTGAAAGTCGGCGAACTCAGCAAAATGAAGCATCATCAATAATAAGCCGTGTGTGTAGTTTTTTCTAACTTTCAGCCCTGAAATAAAATCAACATGACCCATACTTCTTTCTATTCCCGGTTCTCCGATTTCGACGTAAATCTTTTCAAAGCTGGTAAACACCGCAAACTGTACGAAAAATTTGGCCCGCATACGCTCGAACATGATGGCGTTTTGGGAACCTACTTCGCGGTTTGGGCACCGTCGGCCACCTACGTGTCGGTCATCGGGGGCTTCAACGGCTGGGATAAAGGCAGCCACAGCATGGCCGTCCGCTGGGATTCGTCGGGCATCTGGGAAGTGTTTATCCCCGGCGTGGGCCGGGGCGAAGCCTACAAGTATTTTATTGTGAGCAACACGGGCCGCGAACTCGAAAAAGGCGATCCCTACGCCCACTTCTGGGAGGTGCCGCCAAAAACGGCCTCGGTAGTCTGGGACACCTACTACGAATGGCAGGATAGCGACTGGATGGCCGACCGCGCCGGTAAAAACGCCCTCACCGCGCCCCAATCGGTCTATGAAGTGCATTTGGCCTCGTGGCGACGTGACCCCGACAACCCCGAACGGGAGCTTAGTTTCGGCGAAATCACCGACGCGCTCGTGCCTTACGTGCAGGAAATGGGCTTCACCCACGTTGAGTTTATGCCCGTGATGCAATACCCATACTCGCCCTCGTGGGGCTACCAGATTACCGGGTATTTTGCGCCGAGCAGCCGGTTTGGAACCCCGCAGGAGTTTATGTTTTTGGTGGATAAACTGCACCGGGCGGGCATCGGCGTAATTCTCGACTGGGTGCCGAGCCATTTTCCCGGCGACGCGCACGGCCTGTATGAGTTTGACGGAACCCACCTCTACGAACACCCCGACCGTCGGCGCGGCTATCACCCCGACTGGAAATCGTATGTGTTTAACTACGGGCGGCCCGAAGTACGGTCGTTTTTGCTCTCGAACGCCTTTTTAATGCTCGACCGTTGCCACGCCCACGGGCTGCGCGTTGATTCCGTTGCTTCGAAGCTGTAATTAGATTATTCAAGGAACGCGGGCGAGTGGGAACCCAACGAGTTTGGCGGGCGCGAGAACCTCGAAGTGATTTCATTGCTGAAAGAAATCAACGCGGCTGTATATGAAGAATTTCCCGACGTGCAGACCATCGCCGAGGAGTCAACGGCGTTTCCGGGTGTGTCGCGGCCTTTGTATGCGGGTGGCTTGGGCTTCGGTATGAAGTGGATGATGGGCTGGATGAACGACACGCTCCGGTATTTTCAGCGCGACCCGGCTTTTCGCAGTTTCCACCAAACCGACCTGACGTTCAGCACGGTGTATGGTTTCTCGGAGAATTTCATGTTGCCCTTTTCGCACGATGAGGTGGTGTATGGCAAGAAATCCCTGCTGATGAAAATGCCCGGCGATACCTGGCAAAAGTTCGCTAACCTGCGGCTGATGCTCAGTTATATGTTTACCCACTTCGGCACCAAACTGCTGTTTCAGGGTGGTGAGTTTGGGCAGGTGCGGGAGTGGAAATATGATGTCAGTCTCGATTGGCACCTGCTCAACGAAGCCCCGCACAAGGGCATCGCGGCCTGCGTAAAAGCCCTCAACGAATTGTATAAAACCGAGCCAGCCCTGTATCAGCGGCAGTTTACGCCCGACGGTTTTCAGTGGATTGCCACCGACGACCGCGAGAACAGCGTGATTGTGTATGCCCGCACCGGCACCGACCCGGCCCAGCCGGTGATTGTGGTGCTGAACATGACCCCGGTGCCGCGCCCCACCTACCGCATTGGCGTGCCAACAGCAGGTAACTACCACGAGATTTTCAACTCCGATGCTGTTGAATTTTATGGCTCCGGCATTGGCAACGCCGGGCCGATTGCACCGGAAACCGTACCAATGCACAACCATCCTCAATCCATCAGGCTAAACGTGCCGCCGTTGGCTGCGGTAGTGTTGAAGGCAGTGTAACGCGGAGTTGCACTCCGCAGTCAAAAAAAGTAGCGCGGGATTACAACCATTAGTTAGGATTAGGAATCTATTGGTTGCCGGTTGTTGTAATGCCGCGTTACTTGCAAAATCATGAAAACCTATTTCTATTTATCGGTCTTCACGACCCTATTGATGCTGTTTTCGCTGGTTGGGTGGGGGCAAAATACGCCCGGAATCACTGCCTTGCCTTTGTCCTACACGTCAGTTTGTCCAGGTTCTGTAGTTACGATGCCCTTTACGTCAACTGGTTTATCAGTCAGTAGATATGTCGTTCAGTTTTTGGATGGTAAAAACTCCATTGATATTCCTACTTATGCAGATTTATCATTTGATTATACGCTGAGGGTTTCAATGATTATTGCCAGATTACCAGTTGACATCCCGACAAATCAACTATATCAAGTTCGGATTTCGGTGGCCGGGTCGCCAATGATTAGTGCTGTGAGCCCGACTAAAGTAAGCATTAAGACAGGCCCCAAACCTATTGTGCCTACCTGCGATTCAATTCAATACGGATGTCAATTTGCCGAGCCTACTCAGCCCTCAACAATTACCTCATCTTTGAGCGTGCGAGGACTTATATCAAACAGCGAGATTTACTTGTATGACGATAACGGTCTTAATACGAGATGGACACCAAGTCGCTACATTGATAATATGGGTAATAAAAGTCCTTATGCATCATTTTCTGCTGAAAACGTTAACGGAAATCCATACACGAAGAATTTCTATTTTACGCAATCCGTAGACGGTTGTGAAAGCGATAAAGTACCAACAAAACTCAAAATTTTACCAATAAATCGGAATGGGGTCAAGTTGATAATAGGAACGTATGTTCAGTACGATTCCAACTTTTACGGTTCCAAACTGTCTGTTTGTCAGTATGATAAGTTAGATTCGATTAGCACCTATTATGTAGCCCTACCAGCAGGTTTTGTTGTATCTCATTCGCGTATTACGGGCGGACTGTATGCTGGAGGAAAATCTGTTTTAGGCTCATACGTGCCTCCTACAGACAGTCTCGGCGAAACGTACTATGGATTTCGTAGTTACGCCATCGAACCGATGACCTATTGTAACCCTCAAAGGTATTCTGGTCCTTTTTTGAAAATAATCGTCAATCCTAATCCCCAGAAGCCACAGGTATTAACCCCTGCTATCACCTATTTCCAAACACAAACCGCCGTTGCGCTTTCGGCAACAGCCAGTAACACGGCCACCACACTACGCTGGTATGGCCCCGATGCCACCGGGAGTCAGTCAACCACAATTGCGTCGGTTCCGGCCACCGACAAACCCGGCACGTTTACCTACGCGGTGAGTTCGGTGCTGAATGGCTGCGAAAGCGAACGGGTTCCGATGATTGTGACGGTATTGGCTCCGTTGGCCGTTGAAGACCCTGCCCTTGCCGATCTGATAACGGTGTACCCAGTGCCAACAGCGGCCTTTATTACGGTAACAATTGATGCGGCATTGCTCAAAGCGGCTCCGGCGGCTCTTCAACTCACCGACGCAACGGGGCGGGTGCTGTGGCAACACGAAACGCGGGAGAGTAAAACGCCGGTTTCGTTGCAAAACGTTGGAACCGGGGTGTATTTCTTGCGGGTGAAAATCGGGGAGAAACAGGCCGTCAGGCGGGTGATGAAGTTGTAATCACCGCGAAGCCCTCGTTTTGCGTCTGCCCAATTGCCGGTAGGTCTCGCCAAAATCCTGCCCGTTGTTCAGCGCAGCCACCAACGCCCGCACACCCGGACGACCGGCAACGGCCAGCCACCGCGAGACTTCGGTGGCCGACAGCATATAGGCCTGCATGGTGTGGTGAAAATCGCTCCCGAAAAAATCACGAACGGTACTCAACTGACCGAGTGTGAGGGCAGGCTGCCCGTCGAGGTGCTGAAAC
>JBBRNH010000055.1:0-37458 GCA_038230415.1 Cytophagales bacterium
AGTCCATCGGGTGTGCAGACGACGCAACCCGTAAACGCGGGTGGTTTTTGGTCGGCCAATGGGTCCATGTTCATCGGACGGCGGCTGGAGCCGTCCAAAGTGGGCATTACGTTGACAACCAGCTTAGGACTCAGCCAGGCGGTTAGTTTCATCAATGACCAGCGGAATGAAACAAAAAATGCGAGCGTGGGTCAGGGTATCAGGCTGGAATCCAACGGCAACAGCAAGCTGGAATACGGCATCAGCGGCAACGTGACCTACCAGACCGCTGCGTATTCGCTGCTGTCAAAACAGAATGCGGCCTTCTGGTCGCAGTACGCCACCGCCGATGTATTCTGGAAACTCCCGGCTCATTTCGTCCTCACCAGCGACTTGACCTACACCGCCACAACGGGTCGGGCTGCGGGCTATAATCAGCGGTTTATGCTCTGGAATGTAGCCCTGGCGCGGCAGTTTTTCAAAGGCGATCAGGGTGAGTTGCGCCTGCAGGTTTTCGACATACTGAATCAGAACCGCAGTCTGATACGGAACCCGACCGATACCTACATCGAAGACGGACAAAGCCGAATATTACGTCGGTATCTGTTGGTGAGCTTTGTGTATAATCTGCGAACGTTTGGGATATAGCGTTGCGCTCTTCCGTACCTCCGTAGTTAGTGCCGTTGAACGGGAAGCCCCTTGTATGGTCGGCATTTTTGGCAGGTGCAACCATTGAGTGGCTTTTTGATTGAAAGCCAGGTAAAATCAGACCTTGCGCTTGAGTTCAAAGTGCTGACCGAGGTACAACCGCCGTACCTGTTCGTCGTTGGCGAGGTCTTCGGCAGAGCCTTGTTTCAGGATTTTACCCTCGAACAACAGATACGCCCGGTCGGTGATCGAGAGGGTTTCGTTCACGTTGTGGTCGGTGATGAGAATGCCGATATTTTTGAGTTTGAGCTTTGCCACGATGCTCTGAATATCCTCAACGGCAATGGGGTCAACGCCCGCAAACGGCTCGTCGAGCAAAATAAACTTGGGGTCAACGGCTAAGGCGCGGGCAATCTCCGTTCGCCGGCGTTCTCCGCCCGACAGCACCTTGCCCTTGCTCTTGCGAACGTGGGTCAGGCTGAACTCTTCCAGCAGCGATTCCACCTTTTCGCGCTGCTCTTTGCGGGGTAACTTAGTCATTTCCAGCACCGCCAGCACGTTTTCTTCGACGGTCAAATCCCGAAATACCGAGGCTTCCTGCGCCAGATAACCCACGCCGAGCCGGGCGCGTTTGTACATCGGCAGGTCGGTAATATCGAGGTCGTCCATAAAAACGCGGCCACTGTTGGGCTTCACGAGGCCAACGGCCATGTAGAACGAGGTGGTTTTGCCCGCGCCGTTCGGCCCCAGCAGCCCCACAATCTCGCCCTGCGCCACCTGATACGACACGTCGTCGTTGACCAATCGTGCGCCGTATTTCTTCACTAAATGTTCGGTTCTGAGAATCATGAATTGGAGCCGGAAGACAGCAGCCGCGCCTGTTTGACAAAATCAATTGACACGCCGGTGGATGTTGCAATCTGCTCATCAGAAAGCACACCCAACTGAATCAGTTTTTTGACCACACTGAATTGAAGCTCGTGCTGTGCTTCCTGCCGACCTTCTTGCCGGCCTTCCTGTAATCCGTCTTGTCTGCCTTCCCGCCAGCCCTCTTTCATGCCGGCAATGAGTCCTTTCCGCTCGCCCTGCATATAGCGAATGTCGGTTTCTAAATCGAGATGAATAGCCATGTTTTCGATTCGTTCAATGGTTAATTCCTGTAAATCACGCAATCTGGATAAAATTTCGAGTTGCCGGAGAAACTTCTCCGCGTCTATTGGTTTCGGCGAAATAGCTACTAAACGCTGTAATACCCGATCAATTAATTCTTCGGGCGGGAGTGCGCCCCGATTGGCTAAAATTGCCAGCACTAATTCTTCTGGTTTGTCTGAATCCAGAAATTCAGTAAACGGGATGTCCGACAAGTTGTGAACAAAAAATCGGAACTGCAAGTGAGTGTGGGCCAGTTCAGAGCGCATTCGTGCCTGCCCCGGCCCAATGTATAACACAAACTGTTTCACCGGGAGTTCGTACCGCCGGACGAGCAAACCCGCGTATTCCAGCATCCGATACACCATGTCGCGCTCATCTTTAGTCTGAATCTCGATGTGCAGGATTTGCACCAATTTCCCGTCAGCATCAGTCACGATTTTGAGGAAATCGGGCCGCCGTTCGATGGTGCGATGCAAATCGTCGGGAACCTCGATGAGCCCCGCCGGCTCTGGAATACCGAGTACTTTTCGGGCCAGTGGCAAAATAATTTCCTCGATATTTTCCTTGAAAATCCGGTCGTAATCATGACTCATCAGCATCTAATATCTTTCAGCGTCAATTGCAGCGTTACCGCGCCGTTGTAATGATTCTCTTCGATCTGATAGGCAATCGCAAACGAGTTGCTGTTGCAGATTTGGTCGAAAAACTGCGCCATGCTCCAGCCCAGCACCGTAAACTCGGCCCCCGAACCGGCTTGTTTGGCCGTAAATTTCAGGTGTTTTTCTTTCATAATGTGCGGCAGTCCCACCACCCGTATCCTGTCGGTCATAAACACGGGGGAGTTATTTTGCGGACCAAACGGCCCCATCTGTTTCAGAATCCGCATGAACTTTGCGTCTATCTCGCTGAAATCCAGCAGCATATCAATCCCGATTAACGGGCTGAGGTGTTCGTCGGCTATTTTCCGGCTCACCACTTCTTCAAACCGGGCCTGAAACGCCGGTACGTTATCGGTTTCGAGGGTCATACCAGCGGCAAAGGTGTGGCCGCCAAACTGCACCAATAAATCGGCACATTCTTCAATGGCTTCGTAGAGGTCAAACCCCGGCACCGACCGCGCCGACCCGGCCACCTTATCGTTCGATTTGGTCAGAATTACCGTTGGCCGGTGGTACTGCTCGATGCACCGTGAGGCCACAATGCCAATCACGCCTTTGTGCCAGGTCGCGTCGTACAGCACCGTTGTTTTGGCCGTTTTCAGGGCTTCGCTGCGTCGAATCATGGCTAATGCCTGCTCGGTGATGCCAGTGTCATGCTCGCGCCGGCTGATGTTATGCTTGTTGATTGCCAGCGCAAACTCATCGGCTTCGGTGTCGGTCTCGGCCAGCAATAGCCGCACGGCTTCTTTGGCGTGTTTGATGCGTCCGGCGGCATTGATGCGCGGCCCCAGTCCAAACACCACGTTGGTGATGTCTAAATCATGCCTGAACCCGGCCACATTAATCAACGCTTTGAGGCCGGTACGCGGTTGAGCGTTAAGGATTTTTAAGCCGAAAGCGGCCATAATCCGGTTCTCGCCCGTGACCGGCACCAGATCACAGGCAATGCTGACGGCCACCAGATCAAGGTAGGGATACAAGCGTTCGACAGCGATATTTTGCAACAGACAAAACGCGTGGAGGAGCTTGAAGCCCACCCCACAGCCGCTCAGTTCTTTGTAGGGATACTGACAGTCAGTGCGTTTGGGGTCTAAAACGGCAGCCGCATTGGGCAGGATGTCGCCGGGGCGGTGGTGGTCGCAGATGATAAAGTCAACACCGAGGTCGGTTGCTTTCTGGACTTTATCAACCGATTTAATACCGCAATCGAGGGCGATGATGAGCGAAAATCCGTTTTCTGCCGCCCATTCGATACCCGCGCCGGAGATGCCGTAGCCTTCGGTGTAGCGGTCAGGAATATAATAATCCAGCACCAAATCGGGGAAATGCTCGCGCAGAAAGCCATACACGAGCGCGACGGAGGTGGTGCCGTCCACGTCATAATCGCCGAAGATCAGAATTTTCTCCTGCCGTACAATCGCCATTTGCAACCGCAGCACGGCCCGGTGCATATCCTGCATCAGAAACGGGTCGTGGAGGTGTTCGATTTGGGGACGAAAATAAGACCGGGCTTCCTCAAACGTCTGCACCCCGCGCTGCACCAGCAGGGCCACCAGAAACGGGCTGATCTGCAACGTCTCGCTGAGGGTGGCGATGGCGGCCTGTTGCGGGGGCGAATCGGGTATGGGCAGTACAGACCAACGCTTGGGTTTATGTTCGGCTTGGGGAATCATCCGGGAAAGATACTTTCGTTTCGCCGGAAACGTTTGATGGGTATGCTACTTTTTCTGCTTGCGGCAACCCGTCTGTTTCTTTTTACAGCCCCCGAAAACCCCAAACTGACCGTTGATGTGCAGAATATTGGCAGTTCTAAAGGCACAATCCGGGTGGCCGTTTACCGCCCCTGCACGGGTTTCCCCGAAAAATGCACTCCGCTCGACACCCAGACCCTGCCCGCCCGCACCGGCACCGTTCGGGCCACGTTCAGCCTGCCGCCCGGCCCCTACGCCGTAGCCGTGTATCACGATCAGAACGCGAACGGCAAATTAGACAAACGGCTGTTCGGCATCCCCAAAGAACCCTACGGCCTGAGCAACAATTTCCGCCCGAAACTATCGCCCCCGAAATTTGCCGATTGCCAGTTTGAGGTAATCCCCGACGGAAAACGGGTTGACATCCGGGTGGAGTGACACGCGGGGAGCCCCAAAATCTGTACCTTCGGGTAAATTTTTACGCGCTCCCATGCTCATCGCCAATCCAATCTACGACGCTGTTTTTAAGTATTTGCTCGAAGACACTGACATTGCCCGTAAACTATTGTCAGTCATTATCGGCGAAGAAATCGTTGAAATTGAGGTGAAGCCGCAGGAAAACACGGCCCTGTCGGAGCAATTGATTGTTCGTATTTTTCGGCTTGACTTTAAGGCCACCGTCCTCATGCAGACGGGCGAACGGCGGAAAATTCTGATTGAACTCCAGAAAGGAAAGCAATTGGTGGATATTATGCGTTTCCGTAAGTACCTCGGCAACAATTATTTGCGGGAAGATGATGTGCAGAACGACGACGGAAAGTTAGAAAAACAGGCATTACCCATCATTACAATTTATTTCTTGGGTTTTGTCCTGCAAAATGTAGGAACGGCGGTTCTGAAAGTAAACCGCGTTTACCGGGATGTGCTGACGAATGAGGAATTAACCGTGCGGGAAGAATTTGTCGAGAAACTCACCCACGATTCATACATCATTCAGATACCCCGGCTACAAATCAAGATGCAGAACCGGCTCGAACGGCTGCTGATGTTTTTCAATCAGAAGTTCATTACCGACGATGTACGATTGCTGAACGTGCCGACCGACTCGACCAACGACGACCTGATTCGGCGAATGACCGACCGTTTGGCAACAGCCGCCCTGAGTGCCGAGATGCAGGAGAAATTGGCAATGGAAACCGGCTTCGACGCTGAATTAGAGAACTTTGCCCGCCGAAAAGCCGCCGAAGCCGATGCCCTGCGCGAGAAACTCGCAGCCGCCCAACACGAGATTGATGAATTAAAACGGCGATTAGGAGACAAAGAAAAATAAGTCGTATTCTTGTGTGAAAATTTCACTACACAGAGATATGAAATTAACTTGGTTTAACGCAGTAAGAACGGTGCTTAAGGAAGCTGAGCGACCAATGCATTACGAAGAAATTACTGCTGAGGTAAAGAAAAAATATCGGGAAGAGGGTAACTGGGGTTCAACGCCCGAAAGAACTGTCAGTTATGTACTTACTACTTCTAAAAATAAAGGTGATGGTAAGCTGATTTTTAAAAAAGAGACAAAACCCGGTTTCTATAGTCTAAAGTCAGACGAAAGCAATCTGGACAATGTAAGTGCAGTTGCAGATGAGGAAGTGGCCGACTCATCTTTGAATATGCAATTGGCAAAGCAGAATGCATACGAGCAAGTAAATGGTTCGATCAGTATCGTGAAAAGTTATGGCGTGTTTTGGAAACGTAGCGAAGTTGATTGGAATCTTACCAGTGTGAACCTTTCTGGTAAACGCAGAAAAGACTGGTCAAAGGGAGAAAGTGTTGATTTTCGTCAGCAGATCGGCATATACATTTTGTACGATCATAGGGATGTGGTTTATGTTGGACAAACCAAAAAATCTCTTGGAAATCGTTTGAAAGCGCATTGTGAAGATAGGCACATGGGTCGGTGGAATCGTTTTTCATGGTTTGGTTTAAAGCCCGTTAGTGATGACGGAACACTTTTGGGTTTTCACCTGAATCCAGATTTAAAAGAAAAACATTTGACCAATGCACTTGAGGGAATATTGATTGAAGTTCTTCAAGCAGGAGGAAATAGGAGGGCAGGAGACGGGTTTTCAGCAATTGAGTTCATTCAATGCGAGTAAGGTGTATACTCAGAGGAAATTCCAATGAGGTGACAATTTGCTTTTCTCCCCCCGAACCCCCACTTTCGCACCCACAAACCCAGAACCAACAAGCGGCACTCCACAGTGCCGCTTTTCAATGCTACATATTTCTATTAATTCGATAGAATTTAAACACTATGAGTTTAGCTATCAATGACTCGCCCGGTTCAGCCCTTGCCGAACCGCCCACCGGCCAGCCAAACCTCGACCTCAACGGCCTGACCGTCAGGCTATCGGGCCGCAATTCTGTTCGGCAGGCCGACGCACTCCGGGCGGCTTTTCCGGCGGCTCAGGTGCTGGTTGATGATACCGACAGCAGCGCACCGAGATCGTTCGGGGGCTTTTCGTTGCCCACGTCAATCCGGGGGCTGTTTCGGCAACGGACGCGAACCGAAATTGCGATTCATGTTTTTTCGGCCCTGTCGCTGATGCTGGTGGGGCATTGGGTATTCAGTTATTTGAGTATCGAACGCATCACGCTCTTAGCCAGCCACGTTGAGATACCGCCCGATATTTTCTACTTCATCATGGCTGGTTTTGTGGCCCAGATGATTGACGGAGCGTTGGGCATGGCCTACGGCGTAACGGCCACCACGTTTCTGACCAGTGTGGGTATCAGCCCGTTGTTTGCGACGGCATCGGTGCACAGTTCCGAGATTTTCACGTCGGGCGTGTCGGGGTATATGCACCTCAAATTCGGCAACGTCAACAGTAAACTTTTCAAAGCCGTGTTAATTCCGGGTGTGATTGGGGCTGCGGTGGGGGCTTTTCTGATCACGTATCTCGCTGATTTTGAGATCGTGGCAAAATACATGAGTCCCGGCATTTCGGTTTATACGGCTATTCTGGGCGTGTTGATTCTGCGGAAAGCCCTCACGAAACGTACCGAAAAACGGGCCATCAAACGCATCGGTCTGCTGGCCTGGTTCGGTGGGTTTGTTGATGCCATTGGCGGGGGCGGCTGGGGGCCAATCGTGAACTCGACGCTGATTGCCGCCGGGCGGCACCCGCGCTACACGATTGGCTCGGTGAACCTGGCCGAATTTTTTGTCTCGTTTGCCAGTTCGTTAGTTTTCGCCCTGTTCGTCGGGCTGGGCAATTACGGGTTCGTGATTCTCGGTCTGATTTTAGGCGGTATGATTGCTGCGCCGATTGCCGCCAGCCTGGCCCAACGGTTGCCCGTGAAGGCGATGATGGTGCTGGTCGGGATTGTGGTGATTACCGTAAGTTTGCGGAAACTGATTCTCTTTTTTTAGACGAAAGACATCAAGACGCAAGAAGAAAGAGTTACAACTTTTTGCAGTCGCCGTCTTTCCTCTTGCATCCCAACATCTTTCGTCCCTTGATATATGAAAAAACAAACCAAAGCCATTCGCACCCAAACCGCGAAAACCCAGTACCGCGAACATTCTACGCCGTTGTTTCTGACATCGAGTTTTGCCTTCGAGAGTGCCGAACAGGGGCAGGCGTTGTTTGACGAAACCGAAGAAGGCAATATCTATTCGCGCTTCTCGAACCCAAACGTGACCGAGTTTGTGGACAAAGTCTGTATGCTCGAAAACGCCGAAGACGGTATCGCCACCGGCACCGGCATGGCCGCCGTGTTTGCGAGCATGGCCGGGTTGCTCAAAGCCGGTGATCACCTTGTGGCGTGTCGGGCGTTGTTTGGGTCGGCGCATCAGATTATCACGCAGATTCTGAGCAAGTGGGGCATCACCTATACCTACGTGGATGCCACCGCCACCGAAGCCGAGTGGGACGCGGCCATTCAGTCTGATACCGGAACGCCAACCGCCCGGATGGTGTATCTCGAAACGCCATCAAACCCCGGTCTCGAACTCGTTGATCTGGAAATGCTGGCCCGGCTGAAAGCCAAACACGGCTTTATTTTGAACGTGGACAACTGCTTCGCCACGCCGATTCTGCAAACACCGCTTGATTTCGGGGCCGATCTGTCTATTCACTCGGCCACCAAATTTATGGACGGACAGGGCCGGGTGTTAGGCGGTATTGTGGTGGGCCGCGCCGACCTGATTGCCCCGATTCGATTTTTTGCCCGGCACACCGGCCCGTCGCTGTCGCCGTTTAATGCCTGGGTGCTGTCGAAAAGTTTAGAGACGCTCGAACTCAGGATGGAGAAGCATTGCCAGAACGCCCTCGCCTTAGCCGAAGCCCTGGAGAAGCATCCCGATGTGCAGCGGGTGCTGTATCCGTTCCTGCCCTCGCACCCGCAGTATGAATTAGCTAAAAAGCAGATGTCGGCGGGCGGGGCCATCGTAACGCTCGAACTCGAAGGCGGTTTTGAGCGGGTGAAGGCATTTTTTGACGCGCTGCAAATCGCGACCCTATCGTCAAACCTTGGCGACACCCGCACGATTGTGACCAACCCCAACACGACTACCCACGCCAAACTGAAGCCTGATGAAAAAGCGGCTTTGGGCATCACGCCCGGCCTGATTCGGATTTCGGTCGGGCTGGAAGCCATTTCTGATTTAATTGCTGATTTTGAGCAGGCCGTCACCGTTAGTGCGGAGGTGTTGCATGAACTGGCTTAGTCCTACAAATTCCTGACCCTAAACTATATGAACCTCCGCCTTCCATTTTTCGCCCTCCTTTTGCTCTTGGCTCACCTTGCCACGGCGCAGCCTATCCCGGTCAAACCCCTGCGCGTGGGCGTGGTGGGGCTGGTTCATTCGCACGTGCATCAGATTCTGGGTATGAAAAACCGGCCCGATTTCGAGATTGTGGGCATCGCCGAACCCAACCGCGAACTGGCCGAACGGTTTGCCAAACAGTATGGCTTTTCGATGACGCTGGTCTATCCCAGCACCGAGGCTATGCTCGACAAGACCAAGCCCGAAGCCGTTACCGATTTCAGCCGCATTATTGACCACCTCGCTACCGTAAAACTCTGCGCCCCGCGCCAGATTCACGTTATGGTCGAAAAGCCGCTGGCCGTCAGTCTCGACCACGCCCGGCAGATGGAAAGCCTCGCCAAAAAGCACAACATCTACCTGTTCACCAACTACGAAACCACCTGGTATGGCAGCAACCACAACGCCTACAAGCGCGTTGTGACGGATAAAACCATCGGCGACATCCGCAAGATTGTGGTGCATGACGGCCACGAGGGGCCGAAAGAAATTGGTGTGCAACCGGAGTTTTTAAGCTGGCTCACCGACCCGGTTGAGAACGGCGCGGGCGCTTTGTTTGACTTCGGCTGCTACGGGGCCGACCTCAGCACGTGGCTCATGCAGGGCCAACGGCCAACATCAGTCCTGGCCGTGACCCAGCAAATCAAACCCGACATCTACCCAAAAGTGGACGACGAAGCCACGATTATCCTGACCTATCCCAAAGCGCAGGCCATCATTCAAGCCTCGTGGAACTGGCCGTTTGCCCGCAAAGACATGGAGATTTACGGACAAACCGGCTACGTCTTTGCACTCGATGGGCGGGCAATGCGCGTCCGGCTCAAAGGCGAAAAGACTATGCAAATCACCGACGCTAAACCCGATGAAGCACCCGCCACTGAGCCGTTCAGCTACTTCGCCCGGATCATCCGGGGTGAGATTAAGGCGGTTGACGGCCTGACCTCCCTGCCGACGAACATGATTGTAATGGAAATTTTAGACGCGGCCCGGCAGTCGGCCAAAACCGGCAAAGCGGTTGTTTTAAAACAATGACACAGACACTGGCAGAACCCGTCCCGTTCACCACCGAAGCCCTCGCCGAACAACTCGCGGGCCTGACCGAAGTAGAAGCTCTGAAAACGCTGGCCGACCTGTTTCCAGGTCAGGTGGTGTTTTCGACATCGCTGGGCTACGAAGATCAGGTTATTACCGACCTCATTGCCCGGCATCAGATTCCGATCAAGATTTTTACGCTCGATACGGGCCGGATGTTTCCCGAAACGTACTCGGTCTGGAACAAAACCCGCACCCGGTACGGCATCGAAATCGAAGCCTATTTCCCAAAGCCCGAAGCCGTAGAAATCCTGATGAGCCAAAAAGGGCCGTACAGTTTTTATGATTCGGTCGAAAATCGCAAGGAATGTTGCGGCATTCGCAAAGTGGAGCCGCTACGCCGGGCATTGGCGGGTCAGAAAATCTGGATCACGGGCATCCGCGCCGAACAATCGCAGAACCGCCACGAAATGAGTCAGTTAGAGCGGGACGACACGCACCAACTCATCAAGTTTCATCCGTTGCTGCACTGGTCGTTTGAAGCGGTAAAGCAGCACGTGAACGAAAACAACGTACCCTACAATCCGCTCCACGACCGGGGTTTTGTGAGCATCGGTTGCCAGCCCTGCACCCGCGCCATTCAGCCCGGCGAAGACTTCAGGGCGGGCCGCTGGTGGTGGGAAGGCGACGATAAAAAAGAGTGTGGATTGCATGAGAAATAGTCGTTTAAGGTTAAAGGTCTAACGTTTAATGTGTTTGCCTTAGACCTTTAACCTTTAACGTTAAACGATATAAACTTGGATTATTTAGACCAACTCGAATCGGAAGCGATTCATATTCTGCGCGAAGTGGCGGGGCAGTTTGAGCGGCCCGCGTTGCTGTTTTCGGGTGGTAAAGACTCCATTACGCTCGTTCATTTAGCTCTGAAAGCCTTCCGGCCCGGTAAATTTCCGTTTCCGTTGGTACATATCGATACCGGCCACAATTTTCAGGAAGCCCTCTATTTTCGGGATAACCTCGCCACGAGGCTGGGCGAACGGCTCGTGGTGCGGTATGTAGAAGACACGATTCGGACTAAAAAACTCAAAGAACCAACGGGCCGAAACGCCACCCGAAACGGCCTGCAAACGTTCACATTACTCGACACGATTGAGGAGTTTGAATTCGATGCCTGCATCGGTGGGGCGCGTCGCGACGAAGAGAAAGCGCGGGCCAAAGAACGGGTGTTTTCGGTGCGCGACGAATTTGGCGGCTGGGACCCCAAACGCCAACGCCCCGAACTCTGGAATCTCTACAACGGCAAAATCAGCAAGGGCGAAAACGTGCGCGTGTTCCCGATCTCGAACTGGACCGAACTCGATGTCTGGAACTACATCCGGCGCGAAAACATTGCCCTGCCCGAACTCTATTTTGCCCACGACCGCGAACTGCTGCTGCGCGACGGCAAACTGATGGCGACCGCCGGGGGCGTTATCAAACCCGAAGCCGACGACGAATTAGTCACGCGCCGGGTTCGGTTCCGCACCGTTGGCGACATTTCCTGCACGGCAGCATCGGAGTCGGAAGCCGACACGCTCGACGACGTAATTGCTGAAATTCAGGCCACCCGCATCTCTGAACGGGGCGAAACCCGCATGGACGACCAACTCAGCGAAGCAGCCATGGAAGACCGTAAAAAGGGGGGATATTTTTGATTGATAAGACATGGACTTACTCCGATTCACTACCTGCGGCTCCGTTGACGACGGCAAAAGTACCCTCATCGGGCGGCTGCTCTACGATTCTAAATCTATCCTGGCCGACCAACTCGAAGCCGTTGAACGCGCCACTAAAACCCGCAACGACAGCACCGGCACCAACGCCCCCGTTGATTTGGCACTCCTCACCGATGGCCTGCGCTCCGAACGCGAGCAGGGCATCACGATTGACGTGGCCTATCGGTATTTTCAGACCCCGGCCCGCAAGTTTATCATTGTGGATGCGCCGGGCCACATTCAGTACACCCGCAACATGGTTACGGGTGCGTCGAACTGCGCGTTGGCTATTGTGCTGGTTGATGCCCGGCACGGCGTGGTGGAGCAAACCCGGCGGCACTCGCTGATTGTGAGCTTATTAGGGATTCAGCATATTGTGGTGGCAGTGAATAAAATGGATTTGATGGCGTATTCGCAGGACGTATTTTCGGACATCTGTATTCAGTATAATGAACTCGCCAAAACGCTCGATCTCCCCAATATCACCTACATCCCGATGTCGGCCCTGAACGGCGATAACGTCGTGGATCGCTCGGCTAACATGACCTGGTACGGTGGCCCGACGCTGCTACATCACCTCGAAACGGTTGGTAGCAACACCGACAACCCTGCCAGTGACGCTGTCGGCAGGATTGCCAGAACTACGGGCCGCTTCCCGGAAGGACGCTTCCCGGTACAGTACGTGATTCGGCCCCAAACCGCCGAATTGCCCGATTACCGGGGCTACGCCGGGCGCATCGAAAGCGGCACATTTCGGACGGGTGATGCAGTTACGGTGTTGCCTTCGGGCGAAACCTCAACCATCGAACGCATCGAGTTTTTTGAGCAGCCATTGCCTGAAGCCGGAGCCGGACAGTCGGTGATTTTGCACCTCGCCGATGATGTGGATATCAGCCGGGGCGATTTGATTGTGAGCGCGACGAACCCGCCGATACTCTCCCAAAACCTCGACGGGATGCTCTGCTGGATGGACAGCAAGCCGCTGGCTGTTGGCAGTAAATACCTGTTGCAACACGGCACGGCCCGCGTTCGGTGCGTGGTGCGGGAGATTCCGTATCGGCTTGACATCGAGACCTACGACCGCATTGCTAACCCCGACGACCTGAAACTGAACGATATGGCCCGCGTGGTGCTGAAAACTGCCCGGCCCGTTGCGTTTGACCCGTATCAGAAAAACCGCAGCAACGGTGCGGCTATTTTGATTGACGAAACGAGCCACGTTACGGTCGGTGCCGTGATGCTGACGGGGGCGGTGTAGGTAATGGCAAGTTTTGTTATATGTGAATTAATGGCCTGTTTAAGTTGCTCTAATCAGTTAAGTTGCTAATTTTGAGCATCTAACTTTTTCACCTTTATGTCGAAATTGTTGATTGTTTTCGACACGAACGCGAATTGATGTTGATTACCTTAACATGAAATACGGGTAAAGTTGAATAGTCGCAGGGTTTTCGACAAGAAATACCGTTATTGTCGAGAAAGTACGTTTATTTCGACAATTCAATGGTGTATAATAAACTCCTGCCCTACAACAGCCTCCCGAATCTGCCGCCGACTATTGACCTCTATCAGCCTGAAATCATGCGTCCGTTGGCTGCGGCAGCCCGGTATTTAGGCGAACTAAAAGGGCTTTGTGCTACCCTGCCCGATCCGTTGCTATTGCTCAATACGCTGGTGTTGCAGGAAAGCCGCGATAGTTCGGCCATCGAAAACATCGTTACCACGCAGGATGAACTGTATCGGGCATCGGTGGATGACGTATCGGGAAACTCATTTACCAAAGAAGTACTCAACTACCGACAAGCCACATACGCGGGTTTGGCGCGGATGCAATCGCAACATAATCTGATTGTTACCAACACACTGATTGAGATTGTGCAGACCATTAAGCGCAATCAGTCGGCCATTCGGCAAGTACCCGGCACCAGCCTTCGTAATGCATCCACCGGCGATGTGATGTACACCCCGCCTTGTTGTGATGATGTTATCCGGCAAAAACTGGCGGCTTTGGAACGATTTATAAACCAAGATGACCCCGACGGGCCAGACCCGCTTATCAAACTGGCCCTGATTCATTATCAGTTCGAAGCAATCCACCCGTTTCTGGATGGCAACGGACGCACGGGACGAATCTTGATTGGGCTTTATCTGGCCCAACAGCAACTATTACCGCAGCCCGTTTTGTATTTGAGCCGGTACATAAATCTTAACCGAACCGAGTATTACCGGCTTCTGCGGCAGGTTACGGAACAGGAATCCTGGACAGAGTGGATTGTGTATATGCTGACCGGAATTGCTCAGACAGCCCAATTAACGATGTCTAAGATTCGCCGAATCTTAACTCTGATGGACCAAATCGAGCCGGAAATGCGTCAGGTCTTGAAAACGTCATATGATTCCAACTTACTTCGGTTGATGTTTGTCCAGCCTTATCTGAAAACAGATTTTTTGGTACGACAAAATCTGGGCCATCGGCAAACAGCCGCCGTTTACCTGAAAAAGTTAGGCGAGGCCCGCATTTTAACGCCTAACCCGATTGGCCGGACGACCTACTACGTGAACCAACGATTGATTGATTTGTTGGCCGATTAAGGCTCACTCAGACCCGCTTGGCTTCTTCCCAAAACACATCCATCTCGGCTAAGGTCATATCTGCCAGCGTTTTACCTAATTCTCTGGCGCGGTCTTCGATGTACTGAAACCGCTTGATGAATTTTTTGTTGGTACGTTCCAGCGCCGTTTCTGGGTTGATGTCCATAAACCGGGCGTAGTTGACGAGCGAAAACAGCAGGTCGCCAAATTCGGCTTCGGCGCGTTTGGGGTCAGTGGCTACGTTTGATTCGGCATCAAACTCAGCCCGAAATTCCTGCATTTCTTCTTCCACTTTTTCCCAGACCTGCCGTTTTTCTTCCCAGTCGAAACCCGCGCCCCGCGCTTTCTCCTGCACGCGCATGGCCTTCACCAACGCGGGCAGTGACTGCGGCACCCCGCCCAGCACCGACCGATTGCCTTCTTTGAGTTTCAGGGCCTCCCAGTTTGCCTTCACTTTTTCTTCGGTATCAGCCACGACTTTTTGGCCCGACGCATCGGCGTAAATATGCGGATGGCGGCTGATAAGTTTGTCGCAAATACCGTTCAGCACGTCGGCCACATCAAAATGGTTTGGCGAATCGGCGGGCTGTTCTGACGCGATTTTGGCGTAGAAGACGTTATGAAGCATCAAATCGCCGAGTTCTTTGCGGACTTCGGGCAGGTTATTGTCCAAAATCGCGTCGGAGAGTTCGTAAGTTTCTTCGATGGTCAGGTGGCGCAGGCTGTCGAGGGTTTGTTTGCGATCCCAGGGGCATTGGTTGCGAAGTTCGTCCATGATGGTCAGCAGCCGGTCAAAAGCGGCCAACTGAACCTGTCGGCGCGGGGCCAATTCGGTAAAAATCATCGGGTTATGGTTGGTTTACTTTGTTACCTGCACCTCCAGAGCCGAGTTGTCATAAACGCGGTGAGTGGCTTTCTGGAGGTCTGATGATGTGGTTGTAGCGGCAAGTTTTGCCAGATTTTCTTCGCCAACAATAGCAATTATCTGATTCATCTTTTGCTGAACGATTTCATTGGGCAACGTTTTACCCTCTCGGCAATGTGTCTTACTGATTTTTGCTGATTTCATCATTTTCTTAGGCGAATTGCATACGACAGATACGGTTGATTCGGTACGAATGGCTCGAAATTATCGTTTTGAAAACCAAGTACCTCCCAAACGTCATCAATCAATGATAAGTTTTGGGCAATCGCCACACGATATAGGCGAGTACGGGCTTCACTTGGGTTTACTTTATTACCTGCACCTCCAGAGCCGAGTTGTCATAAACGCGGTGAGTGGCTTTCTGGAAGTCTTTTTGCTCGGCCTTGAAAATATTCGGCACAAACGTCTGCGGATTGCGGTCAATGAGCGGGAACCACGTGCTTTGCACCTGTACCATCAGCCGGTGGCCTTTTTTGAACGTATGCAGTACGTCCTGCAACCGGAACGTAACGGGCGTGGGTTGGTTTGGTACGAAGGCTTCGGGTTTCTCGAACGAGTTGCGGAACCGCCCGCGCAGCACCTCCGACCGTACCATCTGCTCGTAATTGCTCAGGATGATGTTTTTGTTGGGCATATAGGCGTGGTTCGGTTCGTCGCCGGGATACACATCAATCACTTTCACCACCCAATCGGCATCGGTGCCGGAGGTAGAGACGGTGAGTTTGGCCGTAATTTCTCCGCCGAGGGTCAGGTCTTCGGTCAGCACATCGGTCTGAAACGTCAGCACATCGGGCCGACGGCTGGCAAATCGTTGATCTTCAGACATATAGTTAAACGGCGTGAAGCCGATTGTTGTCGTGTTGTCTTCGGTGTACGGCACGGGCTTCATCGGGTCAGAGATAAATTCGGCGAAGGTAGCCGTTTGTGGTCTGCCGTTGCGGGTGGTAGCGACCTCTAATTTTCCGGTTGCTGTCAGGTAAAACGTCTGGGGCTGGGCATCAGACGCGGGCCATTTGTCAAACTGTTTCCACTCGTTGCGGCCCGTGTTGAAGAGGTACGCTTCGGGCAGGCCGCTCTTGCCATCGCCCGCACCTTTCAGGAAGTGGTTAAAGAATTTGGCCTCGATGTTTCGCTGATAAAACGTGGCGATGCTATCGCCAAAATAGATGTTTGAGTGCAGCGTGTGGCCGGTTTCGCGCGCCCACCGCCCGTGACCAAACGGCCCCATAACCAGCGTGTTATAGGTGCCGGGGCTGGTTTTTTCGATGGTTTTGTAGATGTTCAGCGGGCCGTATAAATCTTCGGCATCAAACCAGCCGCCCACGGTCATTACGGCGGGTTTGATGGCTTTGAGGGCGGGTAAAATGCTCCGCTTCTGCCAAAATTCGTCGTAGTTGGGGTGTTCTACGGTCTCCTTCCAGTAAAAGTTGTTGGGATAATATTTTGGACCGACGCTGGCAAGCGGGCCGAGGTCGAGCTGAAACTGGTAGCCGTCGCGGGTGCCGGTTTTAATGAACAGATCATCATACCACGATTTTCCGGTTGGCTGTGGGTGCTGCACGCCAAAGACCGGATACGTGAACAGATACGCCTGAATAAACGCGCCGTTGTGGTGGAAATCATCGAAGAAAAAATCAGACACCGGAGCCTGTGGCGAGGCTGCTTTCAGGGCGGGGTGCGCGTCGGGCAACGAGGCCGCCGTATAAAAACCGGGATACGAAATGCCCCACTGCCCGACTTTCCCGGTGTTGTTCGGTACGTTTTTGAGCAGCCAGTCAATCGTATCGTAGGTGTCTGAACTTTCATCAACCGCCGTTGTGGGGCCGTTGCCGGGGTTGTTGGGGGTCATATTTGTCCAGGTGCCTTCGCTCATCCACCGGCCCCGAACGTCCTGATACACAAAGATATACTTATCCTGTTCGAGCGTTGATGACGGGCCGAGGGTTCGTTCGTAGGCATCGGGGCCGTAGGGTTCAACGCTGTAACACGTCCGCTGCATCAGAAATGGATAAGGCTTGCTGACCGACGCATCCTTTGGCACATACACGGCGGTGTGGAGTTTGGTGCCGTCGCGCATCGGGATTTTATACTCGAATTTCTGGTAGTTATCCCGCACAAACGACGCAACAGCAGTGGTTGACGCGGGCGCGGTGGTTGACGTGGGCGCGGTGGTTGATACGGGCTGCCCGCACGACAATGCCGGTATCAATACGCAAAGGAGTAGGAGGAGACGCATATCAGAAGAGAATTGGGATTAGGTGAAATACGGAACGATTCAGAAGTTTGGCAGAAGTACGTTTTTAGACAGCTTCATTGCTGTTGGTACTTCTTCGGGAATGATATTCATCATACATTTCCCTGAGTGAACGGCCTTGATAATACCAGTACGGGCTGGGCTGCCGGTCATGATCAATGCCCAACATAAGCTTAGTTGCTCGCGTCAAAGACATTTCTTCCCCTTTATAAATCACCTTGTTTCCTGTTACTGTTATGGCCTCATTATTCCCATCAAGTGAGTTTAATGTTGCACCAACGGGTATGCGTAAATCGCCAAATTGTAGTTTAGGTAATTTAGAGCGTTTTGGATAAACCTGCTCTGAGGTTTGCGCTTCATTTGTTGCCGCTTTTTCTGCGGCTATAGCATCTTCTTCATTAGCAACCAATGATGTCACATTAGCCAATTGCAGAACTTCTAAAATAGCGATTGCCTGCTTGGGGTCTATCCTAAAAAACTCCTTTCTGTTTGGCCGATACGGGGCAAAAGCTTTGTGCAGTGCATTTTCAACGGCCTTCATATCACTCACTTTGGCTGCATACAGAATTACAAATGGGCTTGGAACTCCAGTAGAATATAAAGTTTTTAAGCGTTTTTTGAGACGCTCAACTCCTGTCCTGCCAATTTTGACATATCCTGGCATTGCGTCGTTTCCTAAAACGTAAACGATTCCTTCTAAGGCTGGGTTGAGGTTGGTTTCCACAAAACAATTGATTTATTCAAACGGGTTCTTTTCAGGATTCTGGCGCGTGTCGAACAGGCCAAGCAGAAACAACACAACGCTCTCTGGTTCATACTGATAGTAGAGAGCCGTGTAGCGAGATAATAAAATCCGGCGCGTGTTAAGATATTTGTGCGAGAGAACACCCATTTCGGGTATCGTTTCGAGAAGTGTAATCTTTTGATAGGATGACTCGGCAAACGTAGCCGCCAGATCGTCAGACCAGTTTTCGCGCAGGTAAGCCACCACTTCTCTAAAATCGTCGCGGGCCTGTTTTGACCAGATTACTGTGACAACCATTCTGAAATCTCTTTTTTTACGGCCTCGTGGCTGATTACCTCACCAATTTTGACTTGGTGAAGGGCCGTCTCTAATCTTGTTTTTTGAGCAGAATTTAACTCATCCGTTATCTCTGCCGGGGCCGTATCAGTGTCTGCTAATACCTCATACAGGTTTTTTAGCCGTTCTTCGTCGTCAATTCGGTCAATTAACGAGTGAAACCGATCTCGTATCTGCATCGTACTCATATAGTTTGTTTTTGCACAAGATACCGACTTTATCGTTTCCTCGTATGCCAATGGGCGTTTGAAGCGAATAACTTCGGTTTGTAATTATCCCGCGTGAAAGTACGTGATGAAAACCAGTACTTATAGCACCCCCGATTCCGTATTTCTCCGCTAACACGACCGATTTACAAGGCAGACCTTTGACGAAGTTTTAAACCATAAACCAAGTTATCAATGGACAGTACTAAAAACGCCAAAGGCAGTGAGTTTCACGTCGTTCTGACGGGGCTGAAACTCTCTCCGCAACTCGAAAACCGCATTGCGTCTGAAATTCAGCGCGTAGTTGACTCCGCCATCGGCGCACTACCCGGCCCCGATGATCCCGATGGCAACGATGGCCCCGCTGGTGGCGGGCATCCGCACGGGCCGTTGGGCGGGGGATTTTCGGGCTACCTCACCATCCCGTCGCAACGCTGGAAGGGCCGCTGGATTTATGCCCTCGGCAAAGATTTCAGGGTAAACCCAGAGGTGTTTGACGTGCAGCAAAAGGCATTGCAACAGGGCGTTCAGCAACAAATGGGCGGATGAAACCGGCTGGCTCTACCCTCTGCCCCAGTTCACCCGCTCAGGAGGGCGGGTTGCTGCTGGGCGTTGTCGGCTCTGACCGGGCGGTACATTTCCTGCCCGAACCCGAAGTCATGACCGCCACCCTGACCGAAGCCCTCACCGCTGTTGATGCGCCGGAGCAGCATTTTCGGTTTGCCCATCGGTGCGTTAAGTCGGGCTGCGGGCAGTGGAGTGGGGGACGTTGCGGGGTGATTGACCTGGTGCTGAACGCCAATCAGCACCTAACCGAGCCACCATCGTTACCCCGTTGCGCCATCCGGTCCCGCTGCCGCTGGTATCAGCAAGCCGGCGCAACGGCCTGCGTGGTTTGCCCGTTCATCGTTACCGATTCGACTGAAAGCGAGCAGGAACGGCTGGTTTATATTGGGAATCACCCGGTTTAATCAATGCGCCACACCCAGGCAACGCCCGCCGATGTCCCACCCATCGGCGGGCGTTGTTATGATTGGTCAAAACCGATACACCCCATAAAATCCGGCGTATTGCGGGGCATAAACGGGTACCAAAACCGCGTTTTTGCGCCGAAAGACCACTTTTTTCAGCCAGGGGTAGGTTTGGTACACCAATTCGGTGGCGGCAATGCCGATGCCCGCGCCCGTCAGCACGTCGGCTAACCAGTGCCGGTTGTTGAGTATCCGCAGCCCGCCCACTGCCGTAGCCGTTGCGTACCCGCCAACGGTATACCACACGCTATGCCCGCCATACTCGTGAGCCAGCACAGCCGCGCCGGTGAAGGCAATCGTGGTATGGCCCGACGGAAACGCATCGTTGCTCGAGCCGTCGGGGCGGGGATAGGCCACAATCCGTTTCAGCGACTGCGTAATGCCCTGCGCCACCACGTGCGAGAGCAGCGTGAGGGCAATCTGATCCCCAAAATTATGGCGACCCTTCACCCCGGCGGCTCCCAAACCAAGCACTACCGCGGTAGGGGCAAGCTGAGCGTAATCGTCGAGGGTGAGTTCAAAACCGGGGTAACGTGCCTGCACCTGACGCTGAAAATCGCGGCTGACGGCTCCCTGCGTCACTAAACCGGCAGCAACCAACGACATTGGCACAATATAGGGCTTGGCCCGCAGCCCCGACCAGGCCGTGAGCCGGTGTTGTGGCTGGGGCGCGGCAATGCGTACCGAATCCTGCGCCATTACCGGCACGGGTAAGAGCAACAAAAAGGAAATAACTATACGAATCAGCATAACAGATTAATTTATATCAGCCACAAACGTACTGACTAATCGTGACGAAATCCTGTTTGTGGGTTTTGTTTGCCTTTTTTGGTCTTCTTCGTAGCGACTGACTGACTTACCAACTAAATTTGTATAGCACTCATTGGTTATTGTTGGTATTATGTTAGAAAATCGGAGATACGTTATCATCGGCGTTTTCTGTTTGGTTGGGCTGGTCTATCTGGCACGGCTGTTTTATATTCAGGTCCTGGACGACAGCTATTCGCTGGGTTCCTCAAAGAACTCCATCAAGCGCGTGATCGAGGTGCCGTATCGCGGGCAGGTGTATGACCGGGCCGGGCAACTGATGGTTTATAACACGCCCGTTTATGACCTCTACGTTACGCCTAACCAACTGAAAGTGCCGGACACGCTGGCCTTCTGCCGGATGATGAATATCGAACGGCGCGAGTTCGACAGCATCGTGAATCTGGCCGTTGCCTATTCACCCCTCAAACCGTCGCTGTTTTTGCGGCAACTGTCCAAAGAAGATTTTGCCCGGATTCAGGACGCATTGGTTGACTACCGGGGCTTTGAGCCGGTGATGAGTTCGATGCGTACCTACCCCGCCCACACCATGGCAAACGCGCTGGGGTACGTCTCGGAAATCAGCAAGAAAAAATTAGAGCAGCAAGACAGTCCCTACTACCGGCAGGGTGATTATGTGGGCCATAACGGTCTCGAAGAACAGTATGAACCCGAACTGCGGGGCCGCCGGGGGGTAAAGTTTGTCATGCAAAACGTGCGCGGGGTTAATAAAGGCTCCTGGAAAGATGGTGCGTTCGATACGGCGGCTGTGGCCGGGCAAAACCTCTACACCGGCATTGACCTGGACGTGCAACGATACGCCGATAGCCTGATGGTAAACAAAGTGGGCGCGGTATTAGCCGTTGAACCTACATCGGGTGAAATCTTAGTGTCTGTTTCGGCCCCGACCTACGACCCGAACCTGCTGTCGAGCCGGTTTTTCTCGAAGAATTATTCGCGGTTGGTCAAAAACCCCTACAAGCCGCTTATCAACCGCCCGGCTATGGCGAGCTACCGGCCCGGTTCCACCTTCAAGCTCATTCAGGCCATTATTGCCCAGCAGCAGGGGTCGCTGTCGCCCGGCACATACTACTCCCACGCCGGTACGCCGGTACGGTGCCACTGTCACGGGGTCAGAAACCTGTCGGGCGCGGTGCAGTACTCCTGCAACCCGTATTTTTATCATGTTTTCAGGAAGATGATTTACTACAACGGTGAGACCAATACGTTCAAAGCGTCGGCAGTAGGTTTGCAACAGTGGCACGATGCCGTACAGAAATTTGGTATCGGCCAGAAACTCGGCGTTGACTTACCAAGTGAGTTGCGCGGCAACCTGCCCGATGTTGATGACTACGATAAGATGTACCGGGGCGAACTCCGCTGGAAATTTTCCAACATTTATTCGCTCAGTATTGGCGAAGGCGAGTTGCTCATCAGCCCCATGAAACTCGTGAACTTAGCCGCAATCATGGCGAACCGGGGCTGGTATATTGCCCCGCACTATGTGAAAGGTTTAGGCAAACCGGGCCTGAATATACCGGCCCAATACCGCCAAAAACACGAGACCGGCTTTGCCCGGCCCTATTTCGAGACCGTGATCGAGGGAATGCGCGCTGCCGTGACGCATGGCACCGTGACGGGCGAGGCCAACCTGCCCGACGTAGAACTGTGCGGCAAAACCGGCACCTCGCAAAACGCAAGGATGGGTCATAAGTACGACCACTCTATTTTTATCGGTTTTGCCCCGCGCGACAACCCCAAAATTGCCATTGCCGTGTTTGTAGAGAATGCGGGCTGGGGTGGCAAAGCAGCCGCATCGGTGGCGGCATTGGTGGCTGAACGCTACCTGAAACGCAAAACAGACGCGCTCAAATTAGACAAGCAGGTGAAAGCCGAAAATTATATGCCAAATGTGAGCGCATTACGCAGTCCGCAACGGAAAAAGGTAGATTCGCTCCGGCGCGGCCCCATTCCGAAAACGGCCACACCCAAACCCATGATTGCCAAGCAGTAATTAGTGGCAAGTGGGTAGTGGTAAGTTGGCTTGCGCGTTTGTGTTCGTGCGTCAGCTAACTCACCCCTCACCGCTTGCCCCTCACCACTAAAAGATGGCGCAGAATGACCCCTTTAACAAGCATATTGACTGGCTCACGGTGGCCTTGTATGCGGCCTGCGTACTCATGGGCTGGCTCAATGTGTATGCCGCCGTGTATAGCCCGGAACTCAAACTGAGCATTTTTGATCTTTCGACCAATGCGGGTAAGCAACTGATGTGGATCGGCACGACCGTTGTGCTGATTACGTTTGTGTTAGCCATTCACCACCGCTTTTACGACCAGTTTGCCTACGTTTTTTACGGCCTCATGATTCTGCTGCTGATGCTGGTTCCGTTTCTTGGGGCCAACATCAACGGCTCGCGGTCGTGGTTCAAGATTGGTGCATTCACCCTTCAGCCTGCCGAGTTTGCCAAAGTGGCAACGGCCTTAGCCCTGGCGCGTTACCTCGACGTGCCGGGCATCAACCTCGCCAAATGGAAAGATTTGAGCCGGGTAGCCGGCATTATTCTGCTGCCCGCCGTGCTGATTATCCTCTCCAATGAAACGGGTTCGATGCTCGTTTTTGCTTCGTTTATCATCATGCTCTACCGCGAGGGGCTGCCCGGCTGGATTCCGGCAACGGGTATTACGCTGATTGTGCTGTTTGTGCTGGCCCTGATTTTTCCGTTCCCGTACATCTTCGGCGGTATTGTACTGCTGTTGCTTTTGGTGGTGCTGCTCATGCCGCGCTATCAGCGCAATATCCGCACGGTGGGGCTGCTCGGCGGGGTGGGCGTGGCAATGGCCGTTGTGGTGCTGGGCGTTGATTTTTTCGTGAATAAAGTTCTCCAAAAACACCAGCAAAACCGCATCAAAGTATTGGTTGACCCCACCATTGACCCACTCGGCGTGGGCTGGAACGTGACGCAGGCCAAAATTGCCATCGGCTCCGGGCGGCTGTCGGGCAAGGGATTTCTGGAAGGCACCCAAACCAAGTTTGATTTTGTGCCGGAGCAAAGCACCGATTTTATTTTTTGCACCATTGGCGAAGAACACGGCTTTATCGGCAGCATGATTGTGGTGGCGTTGTTTGTCGCCCTCCTGAGCCGGATTGTGATTCTGGCCGAAAAACAACGCAGCAAATTTGCCCGTGTTTATGGTTACTGCGTGGCTGGCATTATGTTTTTCCACGTATTAGTCAACATCGGCATGACCATCGGACTGATGCCCGTTATCGGGATTCCGCTGCCGTTTTTCAGCTACGGCGGCTCGTCGCTGTGGTCATTTTCGATCCTGCTGTTTATTTTCCTCAAACTCGATTCGCGGAGATCGGCGATGCTGGCGCGGGGGTAGGCAATAAGTCCGGCACCGCCCCCCGGCTGTGCTGTTTCGGGTAGAAAAGTCCGTTCTCCGGTATAGCCCACAGCCGAGGGGCGGTGGGCAACTTTCCATTGCCCCTCGGCTGTGCCGCTCCAAAGTAGTTTCGTCAACTAACGACCACCAGTTAACCGTCTGCCTGCCTGCCAGGCATACCCTACAAAGCCTGCCAGCAGTAAAATTTCCATGCCGTATTCGAGCAGAAAAAGGGGCTTGCCGAACATCTCCAGTCCTTTGTAATAGGGCATTCCCATCCGCCACCACAGCGACGGATGCACGGCTGCCAAGGCATTAAACCCCACCAATGCCGCGCACCAGCCCGCCTTTTTGAAGTCAGCCAGCGTAAACACCATCGGTAGCATAAACAGGTAAGCGTAGTTGCTCACGGCGTTTTGCTGCATCACGGTCATCAGCCCAAAGGCCAGCACAAACAGCAGTCCGGTGGCTTCGATAAGCGGGCGGTTCCGGCGGTAGCGCAAGGCAACGCCCACCAATACCACCACTGTTGTCAGCAACGTGAGCCACTTATAAATACCGCCGTTGGCCGGAATCAGCCCGCCGATAAACGGGTTCAGCAGCGACCGCCAGTTGGGGGCTTTCAGGTAGTCGCCTTCGTCGAGGGGTTGTTCGATAAAGAGCGTCCCGACGTTGAGGTACAAAAACACCAGCACCGGCAAACCCAGCGCGGCCAGCCCCGCCACAAGCGGTATTTTTTGCCGCCACGTTGCCACAAAAAACAGGGGAATAATGATAAAAATAAACACGGCTTTGGTGGATAACAGCCCCAACGCCAGCAATACCCCGCCCCAGAACGGGCTACCCCGCCGTTGCCAGGTTGCCACCGCCCACAGTGCCAGCAACCACAAGCCTACATCTTCTTGCCCACTAAAAACGCACATCACAAACGGCACCGGCAAGCTCAGATAAAACAATGCCCTAAAGAGCCGGTCGCCTTTTCCGGCATCTGCCGTTATGGGATTTAACAGGTGATTATCAGCGTTTTCTGGCGTTTTATACAGCCGGGCCGGGGCAAACTCGCGGACGGTAAGCCAGACGGCGGCTACTTCCAGCAGCGTCAGGGACAGCACAATCATCCGCGTATCCTGCCAGAGTCGGAGCGGAATTGAAAGCCAGTAGCCAAAAAATGGAGCGTATGGGCTATACACGTCCCGATAGACTAAGCCGAAATTTTTGGCCGATGTGGCAATCGGGTAGTAGTAGCCATCCACGTCTGACTGCGGTTTGTTGTCCAGAATGAGGTAGGTTAGCACGAAGGGCAAAAGCCGCAAAACGCCATAAAAGATAGCCAGCCAGGGCAGTTGTCGGGTTTGCAAGAGCCGCGTAATGGCCGGGCGTTGCCAAAGCAGCAGGGCTACCCACCCGCACAAGCCTGCTGAGACAAGGGCTTTCACGTAAACGATGAACATAAAAAACGGGAGAAGTCAGCGGTCAGGTAGGGGTAGGTTCCGGGGTAAGTTGGTCATCAGTGGCCCGGCTTGGTGCGGCCCGTCGGCTTTCGGCCAGTAACTCCCGGTAGGTCAGCCGCAAGAGCCAGAGCAGCAGGATAACTTCGGTGAGCTGAACAACATAATCGAGCAGGTGAATCGGGTCGGTCAGCATCGAGAACGAGTTATACAGCGCCATCTTGCCATACACAACCCAGATAATAGGCTGAATCACGAGAAGCACGTTCAGCAGGATAAACCGGCCCCAGTCAGTGCGGCTGTTTCGCAGCACGAGCATCACCAGCACCAATTCGTGAGCAAACAGATAATACCCCGGCGCACTCGGCAGGCAAAGCATAAACAAACAGAATACCAGCGCGTAGAGATACGGAAACATCCGGTGGTAGCCCGCGTGCCGCACCTGCCACGCGGCAGCCGAACTTAGCCCAATGGTCAGCACCAAGCCAACCCAGTTGAGCGACGTGAGCGAGGTTTGCCCAAACACACTGCCCAGCACCGGACGCAGCACACTGAGCAGGTTGGGAGCCATCGGGATTTCGGAGTGTTGAATCGGCATCAGAAATGCCGTTCCCATCAGGCCGTAGAGCAGCAATAACGCCGGAACGCCCACCACCGTCAGCCCCAGCACATACCGAAAACGGTCTTTAATCAGGAAAAAAACGGGTATCAGCAGCACCACCAGCATAAACTTGATGGTGAGCATGGCCGCGCCCCAGAGCAACCCGGCCAGAAACGAAAACCGACGGTTGGCAGTCAGCCCCAGCGTGAGCAGCCCGAAGCCCCACATCCAAATGTCTTCTTCGCTGCTCAAAACCATGGCCACCACCGGCAGCGGCAGGGCATAATACAGGATGTACCGGAGCAGTGTGTCGGGCGTTTGGGTCTGGTATCGGCGGTAGGTGGCATTGGCGATGATGAACTCGATAACGGCCATAAACAGCACCAGCACACGGGGATTGTACCAGATCAGGAGTGGAATGGCGGTGATATAACTGAACAACGGCGCGTGATACGACAGAAAATCGCGGTAAACCCACTGCCCGGCAAAGGCGGCTTTGGCCCGTACCCAGAAAAACTCCACGTCGGAGCGGGGTTCCTGCCCCAGTACCACATACACCAGCACAAACGGAACCAGCCGAAACAGGCCAAAAACGGCCCAGCGCGTCAGGCGGTCGCGGCTCGTGAGGGCGGGCATCAGCCGCCGTTGCTGCCACAGCAGACCCACGCAGAACAGGGCCAGCAGCACGGCTACTATGGTTTTGGCAAGCGAAGTGGTATCGAGAGAAATCAAGTTAGCAGCAATTTTGAGTGGCGCAAAAATAGCCCATTTACCGCTTTCCTAACTCAATAACTTCCATCCCACTGATGCGCCCGGCATCGAGCCGGAACCGGACGCAGGTTCTGACCACGTGAAAACCCGACCGGCCAGCCGCGCCGGGGTTCACATAAAGCACCTGCGGCAGGGCGGGGTCGCGCATGATTTTGAGGATGTGCGAATGACCGCAGACGAATAAACCGGGCGGATTTTGCTGGATTTCGGGCCGCACGGCGGGGTTGTAGCGGGGCGGAGTGCCGCCGATGTGGGTTATCCAGACCGCTACGCCCCCGGCTTCAAACCGCAGATTTAGGGGTAGGTCGGGGCTGGGTGCGTCAATATTACCGGCTACCACCCGCAGGGGTTTTGCCAGCCGCAACGGGTCAAGAACGGCCAGATCACCAACATCACCGGCGTGCCAGATTTCGTCGCAGCCAGCAAAATGGTGGAGAATCTGCGGGTCTAAATACCCGTGCGTGTCAGAAAGCAGGCCAATAGTCATAGCACAGAAACGCCGGTTGGGAGCCGGGTATTTTGGGGTTTAGCAAACGGTATGCAACAAACAACCGATTTTTCTTACTTTTCGGCTCATTCCTGAACAACCATTTCCCTGTACTCATGCAAACCAACAAAACCCTCGTCCTGACCGCCCTGCTCACCGGCGCAATGCTGCTCACTAACTGCGGTGGCAACAAAGAAGAAGCCGAGAAAAAAGAAGCTGAGAAAAAAGAACTCAAAAACGAAGAAAACGTCTCGCCCGGCAATGCCATAAATGCTTTTCAAGAAATGGCAAAACAGGCCGAAGAATCGCAGAAAAACGGCCCCGTCGAAACCGTTGATTTCCGGCTGCTCAAAGAACTGCTCCCGGCCACCGCCGACGGACTGCCCCGCAAAGAAGCATCGGGTGAAAAAACCGGCACGATGGGTTTCAAAATCTCGACTGCCAACGCCCGCTACGCCAACGCCGATAACAGCAAAACTGTTGACATCAGCGTGGTGGACGCGGGCGGCAGTAGTGCGCTGATGGGCATGGCCGCGTGGTCAATGATTGATATGGACAAAGAGACCGAGAATGGCTACGAAAAAACCGGCTCGATGGGTGACTACAAAACCTACGAAAAATACGACAACGCGGGTAAAGACGGCGAAATTGCGGTGCTGGTTGCCAAGCGGTTTGTGGTTACGGCCAAAGGCAACGGCATCAGCATGGACGCACTCAAAGCCGCCCTGAATGAAGTGGATATGAGCAAGTTAGCCGAGATGAAGTAGAGTGCATGCGCCGGGATTTATCCCGGCTGAAATGGCACAGCCGAGGGGCGGTGCCGAACAAATCACCCAAACAATTACGATTTTTTATCCATCACAACGATTATACCTTTATCTGGCAGGGCATACGCCCGGAACCGATTAACTTTGCCGGTCATGTCACGCATTGTTATCGCCATTGATGGGTATTCGAGTTGCGGCAAAAGCACCACCGCCAAAGCGGTTGCCGCCCGGCTCGGCTACACCTACCTCGACACCGGAGCTATGTACCGGGCCGTCAGCCTGTATTTTATTCAGCACCGGATCGCCCTCACCAATCCCAAAGAGGTGCAGTACGCCCTTGACCACATCCATATCTCGTTCGCGCACAATACCAAAACCAACCACAGCGAAACCTGCCTGAACGGGATCAACGTAGAAGACGAAATTCGGCGAATGTACATTTCCAATTTCGTGAGTGAAGTCAGTGCCATTGCCGACGTGCGCCGGGCAATGGTGGCCCAGCAGCAGCGTATGGGCAAACGCCGGGGCGTGGTGATGGATGGGCGCGATATTGGCACGAAAGTTTTCCCCGATGCCGAGGTAAAAGTGTTTATGACCGCCGACACCTACATCCGGGCCAAACGGCGGCAGCGCGAACTCCTGGACAAGGGCGAATTGGTGAACCTCGACGAGATTATTCACAACATCGAAAAGCGCGACCGTATTGATACCACCCGCGCCGAAAGCCCGCTGGTGCAGGCCGACGATGCCCAATTGTTGGACACGTCGTTTATGACCGTTGACGAGCAGGTTGACTGGGTGATTCACTACGCCGATCGGTGCGTGGCTGCGTGGCTGCGAACCGGAAAATTGTGAATAAAGTCAAAAGTCGAAAGTCAAAGGTCAAAAGTCCTGAATTGTAATAACTGACTTTCGACTTTCGACTTTCGACTTTCGACTTTTGGCGTTTAACTTTTGACTTTCGACTTTTGACCTTTGACTTCCTTATTGTTGGCGGTGGCATTGCCGGGGCGGTGCTGGCCCGAACCCTCGACCGCGCCGGGTGCCGGGTGCTGCTGGCCGACGCACCCGGTTTGCCCTCGGCCTCGCGGGTGGCGGCCGGCATTGTGAATCCGCTCACGGGGCGCAAATTAGTGAAGACCTGGCGGGCCGATGCACTCTTCCCGTTTTTGCACAATTTTTATGCCGCCGAAGAAGCCGCGCTTGGTGCTCACTTTTTTCATCCGCTTGCTATCTATCGTCCCTACCGCAATCTTGACGAACAGGCCGCTTATCTGACCTACACGGCGGATGCAGAAGTAGCGAAATATGTGTCACATCAATCTGATAATCAGCACTATAATGAGTATATTATTAATCCATTTGGTGGGTTAACCGTGATCAATGCCGGGTGGTTAGACAGCAGCGGGTATGTCGAAAACGTGAAGCACTATTTTATGCGTAAAAGTCAATTTCTGGCTCGTGAGATATTGATAGAAACAACTGATATTCAGCAGGATACGGTAAATTTTGACGGTATAACAGCCGAAAAAATCATATTTTGTGACGGTGCCGCAGGCCGCGAGAATCCGTTATTTGGGTGGTTGCCGTATAACATAGTGAAAGGGCAGATTCTGACAGCCATCACCGATGATTACCCCATTAAAGAAGTAGTGAATCAGGGCGTGTTTATTTTGCCGTTGGGTAATAATCTGATTCGGATTGGCGCAACCTATTCGTGGCACGATCTCGATTGGCAAACAACAGACGATGGTCGGGCGTTTCTCCAGAAGAAGGTGGCCGGGGTCTTGCGCGTGCCCTACAAAATTATCGATCAGCAGGCCGGTATTCGACCCGCCACCAAAGACCGCCGACCGTTTGTGGGTATCCATCCGCAGCACCCGGCAGTCGGGATTTTCGGCGGGTTGGGGGCCAAGGGTGCGTCGTTGGCCCCGTTGCTGGCATACGAGTTTGCCCGGCATTTGCTGGCTGGTGAAGAACTCAACCCCGAAGTGAATATTGAACGGTGTCGTTCGTTATATTTTTGACGTTTAAGGTTTAACGGTGAAGGTCTAACGTTTAACGCATCAGGCTAAATTAATAAGTTACTTTTTTGAACGTTAAACCCTTAAACGTTGAACCCAAAACGCTTTATGCGACAATCATACTTACTCCTGGCCGCAACACTGATATTGGGTTTGGCCGGGGCGCGGGCGCAGAACTACCCCTCGATGGAACAGTTCGGCAAGAACCGGATTCAGCAACGCACCTTCACCTGGAAAACCGTGAAAACGGCTAATTTCGAGGTCTATTTTTATCAGGATGGCGGTCAGTTAGCCAACCTCACGGCGCAGTATGCCGAGTCGGAGTTTGACCGGATCACCGAACTCCTCGGCTACACGCCCTACAACCGCATCAAAATTTTCCTGTTTAATTCCCCCGCCGAACTCGCCCAGAGCAATATTGGCCTCAGCGCAACGGGGGGCCTGAGCAACCGCGAACTCGATTTGTCCAAATCAAGGCTCGAAATCGCGTTTACCGGCGATCAGGTCAGTTTTCGGCGGCAGCTCATCCGTGACGTTTCGATGCTCTTTGTCTATGATATGCTCTATGGCGGCAGCCTGAAAGATGCCCTGCAAAGTTCATTGTTGCTCACCCTGCCCGACTGGTTTATGCCCGGCATTGCGGCCTATATTGCCGAAGGCTGGAGCGTTGAGTTAGACGATTATATGCGCGATGTGTCGGTGAATAAACCCATCCGCAAACCCTCGCTCCTGACCGGCCCCGAAGCCGAACGGGCGGGACAGTCTATCTGGAATTTTATTGTGCAGAAACACGGGCGCGACAATATCTCCAACATTCTGAACCTGACGCGCATCATCCGCAACGAGCAGAGCAGTATTTCCAGCACCCTCGGCGTATCGTATAACCGCTTTTTGCGCGACTGGCGGGAGTACTACGTGAACATGGCAAACCCGGTATTGAAAGCCTACCAGCCCGGCACCGACGATTTCAGAATCACGCTCACGGCTGCCGAAAGTACATTGCACCTCAACGACCTCAAACTAAGCCCTGACAAGCAGTTTATTGCCTACTCGACCGTGCAGGACGGTAAGTTTGATGTGCAGGTGGTGAACACCGCCACCCGAAAACGCTTCTCGATTGTGCAGGGCGGCTACCGGCTCGACGGCCATGCGTCGCGTACCGGAACGCCCCTGCTGGCCTGGCAGCGCACCAATAACTTAGCCGTGATTACGGACGAACGCGGAAAAACGTACCTATATATATACACCAACCTCGGCAAGCGGCCCAAGCTGCTCTCGCGGCAGGTCATAAACGGCCTTACGCAGGTGGTCAGCGTAGATGCCTCGGATGATGGGGGCAGTTTGATTTTGAGTGCTGACCGGCGCGGCCAAAACGACCTGTTTCTCTACAACCTCAACCGGGGAAACTATGCCCAGCTGACCAATGACTTATACGACGACCTGAACCCGCAGTTTGTGGGCCGCACCGCCAGTCAGATTGTCTTTAGCTCGAACCGGCTGCTCGACACGCTGGGCAGTGACAAGGGTAATTTCCGCACCGTTCGCGAGCGCATGAGCCTGTTCAGGCACGAGGGTGGGGCGCGGGCAACGGGCGTAACCCGCCTGACCGATTCGCTGATGACGGCATCGCGGCCCGTACCGGCGGGCGAAAACACGGTGTATTTTCTCAGCAACGCAACCGGAATCAATAACCTGTATCGGCTGAACCTGACCGACAGCACCACCCGGCAAGTGACCGCTTTCCCCAACAGCATTCAGCATTATGACTTAGTGCCGGGCAACGGCGGGTTTGTGTATAGCAGTCTGCAAAACGGTGATCTCTATATCGGTTACCGCGCTCAGATAAACCTGAATGCCACGCCCGACGTGCCGCCCACCGCCCGCGTTACGACGCTCGGTTTGTTGCCGGTTGCCAAAATAAGCCCGCTGCCTGCTGCCATGCCCGCGCCAACGTCGGTTGCAGGCGCAACGGCAACGGTAGCCGACAGTACCCGTCTAGCAACTCCGGCCCCAAACCGGCTGGCTCTGGAACCCGGCGAGGTGGACACCGATAATTACCAGTTTGATCCTGAACTGCTGAAATCGGGTGATTTTCGGCAACGGCGGGTGGGCAGTTCAACGCTGCCCCTGACCACGGGCGTGGGTGGGTTGCCGCCCCGCAACCGTCGGCGCGAGGCCATCACCATTCGCGGGCCGTTTGATTACCGGGGGTTGTTTGTCATATCTGGCGGAGAGTCGAACTGGCGCATTGACCCCATCCGGGGGTTTGGCTACACCCAAACCGTGCAGATGAATGACCTGCTCGAAAACCACATTGTGAAAGCGGGCCTGTTTTTAACGACTAACCTTAAGAACAGCGATATTTTTGCCGAGTACCAGAACCTTACCCACCGCGTTGACTACGGGGTGCGCTTTGACCGGCAGACGCTCTTTGTGGATAATAACTTCCTGCTGCAACGGTATCGCTACAACCGGGTGGCGTTCTCGGCTTCGTACCCGATTTCGGTCACAACGCGGTTTACGGTCTCGCCTTTTTACGCCATTACCCGGCAGTTAGATCTTTCGGGCAGTTCTGAACCCGATTTAGCGTCTGACTTCGGCGGGGTGCGGGGCGAATTGGTGTTCGACAATACTAAGACAACGGGGATGAATATGCTGCGGGGAACCCGGTTTAAGGCTAAGTTCGATGAGTTTGCCGGTCTCCGCAGTAAGGCCGACGGGTTTTACCGGCTTACCCTTGACCTGCGCCATTACCAGCACATTCACCGCGACGTTACGCTGGCCGTCAGGATGAGTTACGGGCAATCGGGTGGAGCATCGCCCAAGCAAAGCACCCTCGGCGGTATGGAAAACTGGATCGGGGGCGAGCGCGAACCCAGCACCATTAACCAACCGAACCCGCTGCTGTTGCAGCCCCTCACGTTTCAGACCACCCGTGAAGACTACCGGAATCTGTTTTTCTTAGATTTTGTCTCGAACCTGCGGGGGTTCAGGCAGGGTAAGCTGACCGGCACAAGCCACCTGTTGCTCAACGCCGAACTGCGGGTGCCGTTAGTGAAGTACTTCTACCGGGGTAATATCGCGTCTAATTTCCTGCGAAACCTGCAGTTTATTGCCTTCACCGATGTCGGTACGGCCTGGACGGGCAAGGGACCGTTTAACCGGCAGAACAGCCTGAATACCGAAACCTACGGCGGCAACAGTACGCCCTTCACGGCAACCGTCACCAACTTCAAAAACCCGTTTCTGATTGGCTACGGGGCCGGGGTGAGAACCATGCTGCTGGGTTATTACGTGAAGTTTGACTATGCCTGGGGCTTGGAAGACGGGATTATAAATAAGCCGATAGCGTATCTGACATTAGGCTACGATTTCTGATTTCGGGGGGTGTCGGCGTTTGTCCGGCTGATGCACTGGTACTAAACTGGTGCGTCAGCCGGATTATCTATTTATGACCGTTTAGTTGGTTTCGCAAAAAGGCTTGCATCCTACTTTACAGAGACGGTATATTTGCTTCGGTAAATCAAAAAATTGATGTACCTCTTGTGCCTCTGGCATACTCTCTCTCTCTTACAGCCTCACCCTGCGGGTGCCGATAGTGCATCACCCGCAGGGCCATTACCGGGTATCGTTGCGGGCTATTGTCAACCAGTAGAATCATTTTTTTGATAGTTGGCATAGTTTTAGCAGACCGTACTGACCAGTCCGAAAGCCGTAAAAAAGCCGCTTTGCAGGCTTATTTTGGCCTTCGATACCATCTAATTAATGGTATTGATGCTGTTTAATACGCTGAATACGACCTAAAAAGTAACGGTGTGCGATCTGGCTGGTCTCAAAGGCTGGTTTTGGCATAATTTTAGATGATTTAAAGGAAGCGAAACTGGTATCTGACCGTTTGGCCCGTGAAGCATATTATTTCACCGGGTTCTTTGCGTGTCGGCAGTCGGTGGGGCGGTGATAATGCGTCAACCAAAGTTGCAGATGAACCAATATTCTACACAGCAAAGCAGCCGCAAGAGCCTTCGGGTTATCGGGGCAAAATCGGGCGCAGGTGTTGCGCCGGGCAGTCAGCAACGGTTGTCATGGCTGGCCGGTCAATTCGTTGGGCGGTTTATGCAGTTCGCGTATCAATGGCCCACCGTGTCTGCCGATCCGCACCACAGTCGCAGAGAGAAGCCCGGTCGGGGTGGCGATGCCCGTAGCAGTTCCTGGCAACCGGCCACACTCGCTGCCGAAGCGCGGTTTGCCTTTGGGGAGCGCGTTGAACCACCCGATTCTTACTTTTCACATACAAACCAATCAACCTGTCAATTTCCAACTGTAAAATCAATAGTACCAGATACAATGAATGAGCAAACTCTACTAAGCTGTTACTCCCCGCCCGATCCGGTTCTCAACGCCGGACAGCCGATGCCGGGAGTAAGACTGTCTGAAAGCCCCGGGCTTTGGCAGACGAGGGGTCAGCATCGGGAGCCTGAGCAACACACCACACGCCAGGTTGCTCGTCGGCAAAGTACCAGTCAGAAACAGTGGGCCATGCCAGGCTTGCTGACGTTTCTGTTTATGGTGATGACGCAACTGAGCGGGTTTGCCCAGGCCACCGTGAATCTGTCGCTGACCACCGTGGTCAGTAATAAGAAACCGGCCATCGGCGATGCCATCTCTTACACCCTGACGGTAAACAACGCCGGGCCGCAAAGCTCATCGGGTGTAACGGTGCAGGTCAAACTCCCAACCGGCGGTATTACCGTTGGCACAACGGGACCGGGGTTTGTCTCCGGGCCGGCCAATACCACCACCGGCGTAACCACCGGCACCTGGACGGTTGGCACACTTGGTGCCAACAGCAAGGCTACATTGGTGATTAACGCCACGGTGCAGGCCGAGGGCGTATTTTTCGTAGAAGGCGAAGTACAGACGGCCAGTGGGACTGATACCAATTCAAGTCCCGGTAATGGCAGTTATATCGAAGACGATTATGCAAACGTGTGTTTCTCCGTACCACTCACTATATACGATGGTGAACTATACACGGTAACGATTCCGTCGGCCTTCACCGGCACGATGTGGATGGTAAACGGGGTAGCTCTGACTCCTGCCTTGTCGGCAACGGCAGTCGTTAATCCAGATGGGTCACTGACGATCAAAAAGCCCGGAACGTTTTCGTTCATCTCGCAGGTGGGCGCAAGCGGCTGCGCGGCAGGCAACTGCTGTGACATTATGGTTATACCCGGCCCGGTTTCGAGTCTGGGTAATTTTGTGTTTTATGATACCAACGGCGACGGGCAACAGTCGCCGGGCGAGGCCGGGGTTCCCGGCGTAACGGTAACGTTATATTCGGTAAGCAGCAGCACCGCACCAATCGGCAGCGGAACATTCTCGGCTTCAACGATAACGACGGCAGCCAGCGGCACGGCAACGGGCAATTACTCGTTTACGGGTTTGATTCCGGGTTGCTATTATGTTGTATTCAGTACGGCAACCCTGCCCGCCGGCTATAGCCTGACAATGGCAAACGCGGTTGGCCCGGTTTCGGGAACGGCGGCAGATACTGTTGACAGCGATGCCGACCCCGCAACGGGTGCATCGGGCATTGTGTGTTTAGCACCGGGCGATAACAACCCGACGCTCGACGCGGGTGTGAAACCGCTTCCGGCCTCTTTAGGTAATTTTGTGTTTTCAGATACGAACGGTAATGGCGTTCAGGACGGTGGCGAAGCGGGGGTTCCCGGCGTAACGGTGATTCTGTATGCAGTGGGTCCGGGTGGTGCATCGGGCAGCGGGGTTTTCTCGCAGTCAACCATCACTACGGCGGGCAGCAGCACGGCAACGGGTAACTACTCGTTCACGGGTCTGGCTCCGGGTTGCTACGAAGTACAATTCGTACTGACTGCGGGCCAATCGGCAACGTCAACCTTCACCCAAACGGGTCAGGGAACGCCACAGACAGACAGCAACGCTAACCCATCAACGGGTTTGAGCGGGGTGGTTTGCCTGACGGCGGGTGAAAACAACCCAACTATTGACGCGGGCATTCTGCCGGTTTCGGCCCTGATGGTTCGGAGCCAGACGGTTTGCGCGGGTCAGTCAGCTACATTGGTAGCGATGGGTTGCGCCGGTACGGTTCAGTGGTCATCGGCCAGCGGCCCCGGTAACACCCTCGTGGTGAACACGGCGGGCCTGAGCAGCATCAGTTCGACAACGGTACTGAGCTACACGGCTACCTGCACACTGGGTCTCTCTTCGACCTCGGTGGTGGGTATGGTAACGGTAACGCCACAGCCAAGCCTGACATTGACCGCATCGCCAAGCCAGACAGTAATAGCCGGTACAACGGTAACGCTGTCGGCATCGGGCTGCACGGGCGGTAGTGTCAACTGGTCAACCGGGCAGATGATGACCAACAGCGTTGCCGTAGTGGCTATGGCGGGTTCTACCGTTTATTCGGCTACGTGTACTACCCCGGCGGGTTGCTCATCAGCCGCTTCGATCACGATCACGGGTTTGCAGCCAAACAGTTTAGTTGTTACCAGTGCGACGGTTTGTGCCGGTCAGCCCGGAACACTTATGGCGATGGGCTGCACCGGCACCGTAACGTGGACGGGTGGCGCAAGCCCCGTGAGCGGTACGGCCCTGACGGTATCAACAACGGGTCTGACGGGGATCACCAGTCAGACGGTGTTGAGCTACACGGCAACCTGCACCGGCAATCAGACCACAACGGCTATCGGCACGGTAACGGTGAACCCACTGCCAATGGCAACGCTGACTTCGGCCAGTATCTGCCCTGGTGAGTCAGCCACGCTGACAGCCGGTGGTGGAACCATGTATAACTTCGGCAATGGCTTCTCACCAACCAATACAGTAGTTGTTAGCCCAACGGCAACAACGGGCTACTCGGTAACGGTGATGAACGCTACGGGTTGCGTGGCTTCGGCTACCGGCACGGTAACGGTTCTGCCGGTGCCAAGCGTGACACTGACGGCCATGCCATCAGGCACCTTGCTGACCGGCACGGCGGTAACGCTCACGGCGAGTGGCTGTGCCAATGGCACCTTAGCCTGGAGCGTGATGGGCGCAAGCGGCAGCACGGCCAGCGTAACGGCCACCGCTCCGGTGAACGTCTATTCTGTCACTTGCACAACGGGTGGCCGCTGTACGTCGGTCAGTTCGGTAACGGTGGTGACCAACACCCCACCGGCATCATTGGGCAATTTTGTCTTCTCAGACACGAACGGCAATGGTATTCAGGATGCTGGTGAGCCGGGCGTTCCGGGTGTGACGGTGATTCTCTACACAGTATCGAGCAGCACGGCTGCATCGGGAACGGGCGTTTTC
>JBBRNH010000056.1:0-36761 GCA_038230415.1 Cytophagales bacterium
GGCCGCGTTACTAATAAAATAGTTTTTGAACTATAATTACAGTTATACGTTTATCATGAAAAATCACCCTAATCAAAACACAGACATGGAATTACGCGAACTGACCAAAGCCGAAGAAGAAATTATGCGCGTGTTGTGGACGCTCGAAAAAGCCTTCGTTAAAGACGTGCTGGCCGAACTGCCAACGCCAAAACCAGCCTACACAACGGTATCAACCATTATCCGCATCCTCGAACGCAAGGGCTTAGTGCATTACACGGCTTTCGGCAAGACGCACGAATATTTCCCGCTCATCAGCGAAGCCCAATACCGGAAATTTCAGACCGAGCAGTTGATGACTAACTACTTCGACAATTCGGTGAAAAAATTGGTGTCGTTTTTCATGGACGAAAAAAACATCAGTATCGCCGAGGCCAACGAGATTATCGAACTCCTGAATAAACCCCAGCAACCATGACCCTCGCCGATTACCTCCTCCGCGCCAACGTCTGTTTGGCCGGGCTGTTTGGCCTGTATTGGCTGCTCTTTCGGCGGCACACGTTTTTTGCCCTAAACCGGGCCTATCTGCTGCTGACGTTGCTGGCTGCTGCCCTGCTGCCACTGATCGAACTGCCCACCGAAACCGTTGAGACGATAAATCTGCCAACGGTTTATCTGCCAACGGTGGCAGCCGCCATAGTTCAAACGCCCGATTTTTCGCTGACCGACGCGGCTTTGTGGGGCTACGGGCTGGGCGTGGCGGTGTGCGCGGGTTGGTTGTTACTGGGCTTGTGGCGCGTAATCCGGCTGGTTGCATTGGGCGAGCGCGTGGCCTATCCTGACTATACGTTGGTGCTGGTTAATGATAATCGGCTATCGCCGTTTTCGTTTTTCCGGTACTTAGTCATCAACCGCGCCGATTATGAGCAATCAAGCGAGACAGTACTAAACCAATCGGTTGAAGATGGGTTGATTAGCAACCCGATTTTTCGGCACGAATTAGTGCATATCCGGCAGTGGCACAGCGTAGATGTGCTGCTGGCCGAGGTTGTGAAGTGCCTGTGCTGGTGCAATCCGGTGGCGTGGTGGCTACCCCGTGCGTTGCAGCAAACCCACGAATTTCTGGCCGACCAATCGGCCACCGATGCCAGTTTGCCCCCCGCCGACTACGCCCGGTTTCTGGTCAGCTACGCACTCGGTGCGAAACCCGGCGAGACGCAAACGCTGCTCATTACCAACGCCTTCGCTGAATTTTCACAACTCAAGCACCGGATTATCATGTTAAAAACCAACCCAACCAACCGCCGGGCCATCTGGCTCTACGCCCTGGCCCTGCCCGTTGTGGCCCTCCTGACGAGTTTGGTTGCCGACCGCTACCCGGTTCCGGCTTTCGATGCTGCTGCGCAGGGAAAACTCATCACGGTTAGCGGTCTTGTGACGGATGCAAACAACGGCCCTTTACCCGGCGCAGCAGTCATGGTAAGAGCGGGTTCAAGTCTTACGACCACCAATTCAAAGGGTTATTTCAAACTAACTGGTGTACCAATAAAGGCATCTATTGAAGTGAGTTTTGTGGGATTCAAGACGCAGTTACTAACCATCGGTGGTAAAGAAACGACTTTAATAGTGCGGCTTCAACGAGACCCCAAAATGCTGGATGAATTGGTTGTATTTGGCTATCCAGCTTCTCCCCAATTGCAGATTGCTACGCTCTCACCGCCGAATAGTGTCACGCAAAACGACGAAATTTTTACCGTTGTGGAGCAGCAACCCGAATTTCCGGGCGGCATGAGCGCATTGGGGCAGTATATGAGCAAAAACATCCGCTATCCGGCAGCCGCGCAACGCGCTAACGTGTCGGGCCGGGTATTTGTACAGTTTGTTGTCTCAAAAACGGGTGAGATTCAGGAGCCGCGCATCCTGAAAGGCATTGGCTTTGGCTGTGACGAAGAAGCGTTGCGTATCATGAACGAAATGCCGCGCTGGAGACCGGGCAAACAAAACGGCAGGCCGGTGGCGGTGATGTTCAGCCTGCCTATTCAGTTTGCGCTGGATTTAGGCACGAAACGAGCTGTTGCCGGTTCGATGCCTGCGGTTCCGTCGCCACCGATGCCGCCCGACACCAGCTCGTCGCGGGTTTGGCTGCGGGGTGTAAACTCGTTTGAGGTTGGCCGTGAACCGCTTTATTTTATTGACGGGATAGAACAGAAAAACGGCGAAGGCATTGGTAAAATTGATCAGAATACCATTGAAACAGTCAATGTGTTGAAAGGCGCGTCGGCTGCGGTTTATGGTCTCAAAGCCATCAACGGTGTCGTGTTAATCACGACGAAGAAGAAATAAAACAAGTAAACCGGGAATTTACTCCACACTAATTGTAGAGACCAAGGCACTAACAAATTGAATAAAACTGGCAAAACGGCCCAAAAAACGCACTGGTACGTTTTTTGGGCCGTTTGTGGTAAGACTCAACAGAAAATAGACTCAACGTTATGAAAAGAAGAACCTGGGTAGTGGCATCGCTAATAGCGGCTACCATCGGTTTGTCATCCTGCGCCACCGTAGAAGGCTGGCTCTATGGCAACGAAGCCAATAAACGTACCGTTTCGCGCACAACCGCTTCCTCATCGCAGCGCAACCGGAGCGACGATGACCGCCGTAGCAGCACCGACCGCAACCAGCCGGGCGGCTTGTTTGGCAATAGCAGGAGTAACACCAATGACCGTGACCGCACCGACGAAGACCGCACAAGCCGGTATAACGACGACCGGAACGACTCGAACCGCGATGACCGCTCTGATCGGTACGGCATGAACTCACGGCAAAATAGCCGCACCACCGACCGCGACAATCAGCAGGATAACGACCGAAATAGCCGCTCATCATCGTCTTCGCGGGATCGGGATTACAACGACCGCAACAATTCGCAAAACACCGACCGGAATGATTACCGGAACAATGACCGCAATAATTACTCACCATCACGCGATGACCGGGACAACAGCGATCAGGATCGCAATGGCTACCGCTCTGATAGCCGCGACATGAATGGCCGTGACGATAAATACAGCAACCGTAGCTATGACGACCGCTCGACGAATTCGCGGCAGGACAGCCGTAACAACGACTCAGGCTATAATTCGGGAGACCGCTACGGATACAATTCAGACAATGACCGGATGAATCAGAGCAACCGGAACGTTGATAGTCGTGATAATCAACGAAACAATTACGACAGCCGCGATAATCAGCGTCGGTACGATAGTCAGTCGAACAGCCAATCTGATGAGCGCAACAGTTCGGGCCGATATGACGACCGGCAGCAATCGAACAACCGCGACCAATACAACGGCAATCGGAACAGCCAGAATCAGGACAGCAACAGCCGGATGAGCAACGACCGGCGCGAACTCACTAACCGCCTGAATGAGCAGTTGGATAACCTGGATAAGCAAATCAACGACGCGCAAATGGAGGTGAAGGACGAAAGCCGTTCGGCCCGCAAAGACCGCGAGAAAATGGTGGACGAGTTGAAAGCCAAACGCCGGGACATGATTGACACGTATTATGATGTGCAACGCGCTGGCGAAGACAAGTGGAAAGAAACAAAGCGCAGAGCCAACCGCATGGCCGACGATGCCGAAGAAGCCTTTGAAAAGACACAGAAGGACGTGAAAAACGCTGCCGACAAAACCAAAGACAAGGTTGAAGACGCAGTGGACGATGCGAAGCGGAAGAATTAAGTAGAGACGCATACTTGCGTCTCCGAATAGTTGCATAGTTGCGTCTTGGCAGATTGAGCATTGCCGGAAGCGGGGCTGGTTTTATGAACCGGCCCCGCTTTTTGTTGTGCCGTGCGCCCGGCTTTCTGCCTACCTTTGCGGCATGGCATACAGCAACTTTACACTCAAAACGGTGGTCCGGGAATTTGGCCTGACCGAGCGGGTTGTTGATCTGTTTCCGGCTGATATTATGCCGATTATGCCGAGTGCGTGGCTGCTCGAAACCCTTGCTAAAGGCCGCAAGCTCCCCTTGATCAGCGAGAAAGTGCGTTCTGAAATGCTGGTGATGCCGATGCTTTTAGAACTGAAAGAACATAACCAGGATCGCTTTTCGGTGTTTTCGGGGGCGTTTCTGGACGTGGACACGCAACGTGGCCTCAACGGAGAATGTGATTTTATGCTTACCCTCACACCTGACACCGTTAGCCTGACGGGGCCGTTGTTCACGATTGTTGAAGCCAAAAAAAACGAGATTGACACGGCTTTGGGGCAGTGTGCGGCTCAACTCATTGGGGCCGAACGCTATAATCAGGCCGACGGAATTGACCTGCCCGCACTGTATGGCTGCGTAACAACCGGCACCGACTGGAAGTTTATACGCTTGACTAACAAGGCATTATCAATAGATTCGGGGCTGTATTTTATCAACGAACCCGCCCGGCTGCTCGGAATTCTTCAGCACATCGTTGATAAATTTTTTCCGGTACTTACACCAGATGTATAGACGCATGACGCAAGACCAAAGACAGGTATGCGGTATCTCGACCGTCGTCTTTGTTCTTGCGTCTTTCATCTTTTTTCGATCTATCCATGACTGACCGCTACGCACAACGGGGCGTTTCTGCCGACAAAGAAGACGTTCACGCGGCCATTGCCAACCTCGATAAGGGACTGTTTCCGAAAGCATTCTGCAAAATCGTGCCGGACACGCTGGCCGGAGACCCCGATTTTTGCACGATTATGCACGCCGACGGAGCCGGTACAAAATCGGCATTGGCGTATCTGTACTGGCGCGAAACCGGCGATCTGAGCGTTTGGCGCGGCATTGCTCAGGATGCCGTGGTAATGAATACCGACGACCTGATTTGTGTGGGTGCTACCGGCCCGATGCTCCTATCCAGCACCATTGGCCGCAATAAAAACCTGATTCCGGGTGCGGTAATCGCCGAAATCATCAATGGCACCGAAGCCGTTTTGCAGATGCTTCGTAATCATGGCATCGAGATATACGGTACCGGGGGCGAAACCGCCGATGTGGGTGATTTGGTCAGAACCGTGATTGTTGACAGCACCGTGATTGCCCGGATGCCCCGCGCCGACGTGATCTCTAACGACCGTATTCAACCCGGCGATGTGGTGGTTGGGCTGGCTTCGTTTGGGCAGGCCACCTACGAAACCGACTACAACGGCGGCATGGGCAGCAACGGCCTGACCTCGGCCCGCCACGATGTGCTGGCCCATTACCTCGCCGACCGCTACCCCGAAAGCTACGACCCTGCTGTTGATAAGAACCTGATTTATAGTGGAAAAAAAACACTGAATGATGAAATTTCGGTTAGTGAGTCTCTTCGGTCTGTGTCTTCACAGACCGTCAACCTGTCTGAAACCATGCAGTCTGTGAAGACACAGACTGAGGAGGCAAAAATCATTTCCGTTGGCAAACTGATTCTGTCGCCAACCCGGACTTACGCGCCGGTGGCAAAGGTATTGCTGGATGAGCTGCGCCCGCAGATTCACGGCATGGTGCATTGCTCCGGCGGGGCGCAAACGAAGGTGCTGCACTTTATTGACGACCTGCACGTGATTAAAGACAACCTGTTCGGGATTCCGCCGTTGTTCCGGCTCATTCAGGCCGAGAGCAACACGAGTTGGCAGGAAATGTACAAAGTCTTTAACATGGGCCACCGCTTGGAGATTTATTTGCCGCTTGCTTTTGCCGGGCGGGTTATCGAGATTTCGGAATCGTTCGGCATTGACGCTCAGGTCATTGGCCGGGTCGAAGCCTTTGCCGGTAAGCGCGTCACGATTCGGGGCGAAATGGGCGAGTTTGTGTATTAATGTCTGCCACCGCCCCTCGGGTGTGGCGTAGTTCCGGTTAGAAAATACATCTCTATTTTTGCCACGCCACAGCCAAGGGGCGGTGGCAGACACACCTATCTCAAACGGAGTCATCAAAAATTCACCAAATGCGCTACTCACTGCTTGTTTTCTTGTGGATTGGACTGAGTGGGCTGGTGTGGGGGCAGAACCTGAATTTCAATACCACTGCTCCGCTCTATCCTGACGGAGCTACTTCACATAATTACTCAAACATTGGCAATCCCGCCGTTGATGTTTCTATCAATGTCAGCAGTTCAGGTTCTCAAACGTTTGGATTAGGAACCCCAAAACGAGCGGGGACAGGTTTGGTATTAAACGTCAATTTTGCCAGTAATTCAGACTCAAAACAAATCGTCATAACGTTCAGCAAAGGAGTCAGTAACTTGTCTTTCAGTATTTTAGGAATAGAATACGTCGCTGGTAAAACACAGGATAAGGTAACAATCAGTGCTGACCGATACAATGTACCAGGCTTTAATCCACCATCGGCCCCGGCTAACGCTCCTTCGATAAGTCCGTCAGCTTACGCAACCGTTTCGGGAAACACTATCACGGGTAATGCCGATGACCCTGGTAGTGCCGCTTCATCGGTTTCGTTTTCGGGTTTTGTTCAGAAACTGTACATCACATACGGTAGTGGCCCGTTAGCTCCCGCAAACCCACCACAAGTGCAGGGCATCACAATTGGCCCTATTTCGTGGGCGGCTCCCCTCCCCGTCGAACTCCTGTATTTCCGCGCCCAGCCGCAGGGCAACGCCGTTGGGCTGAGTTGGGCCACCACCTGGGAACGCAACGCCGGGAAATTCACCATTCAGCGCAGCCGTGATCTTGCCGAGTTTCTGACCATTGGCGAGGTAGCGGCAACTGGCAACACCGACTCCCGTCAGACCTACGCTTTCACCGACCGTTGGCCCGATGCCGGCACGACCTATTACCGCCTGCTGCAAACCGACCGCGACGGAGCCACCCAACAGGCAAAACCCGTTGCCGTAACCCTCGACGATGACACGCCCGCGCTGGCCGTTTTAGAAAACCCCGCCAACGCCGAAAATCTATCCGTCGCCACCCGAAACCTTACCGGAGCTGCCTTCCGGCTTATCTCGCTAACGGGGCAATCAATACTACTGTCGGCTGAAAATCAGGCTAATAACGCAACCATTTTGTGGGCAAACGGGGCAATTTCGGCAGGATTGTATTGGTTGCAGGCCATTCGGAGCGATGGCCGGACGGTGGGCGAACGGCTGCTGATTCGGTGAGTTAATCAAAAACGCCACCGGGCCTGAATCTTCACTTCACTCTTGTGCGGAACCGTGGTCTCGTCAAGCCCGGAGCCGATGGTCGGCTGATCGAATACGTTGGTTCTGGCCCAGCGCACCCACAAATCCAGTCTCTTCGTGGCCCCGTATTGCACCAGCAGATACTGCCGGACTCCCTGATTAAAATACGCCGGAAACGAAAACGCATACAGCACGTCGCGCTCATAAACATACTGGCGGCTGTCGTAATCGTCGGTGCCGAACAGGGCCAGCCGCCCCGTCGCGCTCCACCGGCCCCGTTCGTAGGTGGCATCCTGCACAACGGCCCCGCCCCACGACGGTCTCAATCCGGCATATTGAAAATACCCGCCCTGAATCCGTGACCGCAACGTGAGGCCCGGCGCGGCCTGCCATTCGGCGGTCAGGGCCAGGTTTCGGCGCGTGGTGCCGATCACGGCTTTGGGCGCGGTTTTGCCGTTGGGTTCGTTTTTCTGCTTGTGTTCGTCGTGATATACCAGCGCAAACGTTGTCCGGCGGTTGGGCGTGTAAGTAGCCGAAAGCAAATAATCGAATCCGCCCGACGGTGCATCAATCAGGTATTTCCACCATGCAAACCGGAACCCGTCCACGTAGCCGCCGAGGGTCAGTTTGCGGTAGATGCTGTATTTCAGGCCCGCATACAAGCCGGTTTCGTTGGCGTTTCGGGTGGCTTCGCTGAAGGCGTTGGCGTAAAAACTGTGGAAATTCCGGTCGTAATGCCGCGCCACGATTGCCGCATCCAATCGGCGGGTTAGGCTCATCACGGCCCCGCCAACAGCCCCGATTCCACCCGAATTGGTACGGGAGCCGCTGCTGTATGCCGCTTCGCCGAAGAAGTTGACGTTTTGCCAGACGTAGCCACCGTGCAGCCCCACAACCCGGTTTTGTTTGCCCGTAAACTCATAGTTGTTATACGGCGAATCGCGCTTTTGAATCCCGACATCAAACGTGGTTTGCAGCACCGTTGCCCCAATCTGCGTCCGGGCATCGGGCCGAAACAGCAGGTGTGCGCCGAGATTGTTCTCTACCAAACTACCCTGATCGGCCAGTTCCGACGGGGTTCGGTGCAGCCCCGACGTTTGCAGCGATGAAATCAGGTCTTCGTCCGATGGTAGTTTGCCAGCCACTGTGTTCGCATCGCGCCGGTTGCGGGCGGCCAACAGCGTGATTTCCAGCGACCGCGTGAGGGCGTAGGTAGCCGTTGCGCCCCGCAGATAGCCATATTCAGTGAGCGAGGTGTAGGGTCGTGCGCCCAGCGTCGGTCGGCGGGTGGTCAGCACGGTTTCGGCACTTTTCCCCAGCACAAACCCCGCCGACAGCACCAACCCCTGCCCGACCTGCATCTGATAATCCCCGATAATCACGTTTCGCCAGCGACCTTTATTCTGGATTTGGGCATGAAACGACAGATAATCGGCTCCGTAACGCCCCGTTTGGGGTTTCCAGTCAACGAGCATCTCGCCGGGGTCTTTCTCGACGGTGAACCCAAAACTAAACGCACGAGGGCGGCTGTATCGGTAGCGGGCATACCATTGGCTGGCCGGGCCAACGTAGCGCGTGGGCAGTTTGCCGCTTTTGTCGGGCGTGGCGGCAGAGAATCCCTTTTGCTGTTCTACGGTGCGTTCGTATCGTACAATCAGGTAGTTATCCGTCGGCGTGGGCAGCGCATCAAACAAACCCGTTCCGCCCGCAACGGTCACGAACGGCAACAACCGGCGAATGGTGAGAACATCAAAACCCGGCACGGCCTGGAGTTCCAGCACCGATAGCAAATCCCCGGCTTCGGCGCGATAGGCAAAGAGCGCGGTCAGTTGGCGTTCGTCTAAGAGGTAGGTCGAGGCTAATTCATCGCGGGTGGCGGTGTTGAGGTCAAGCGGATTGGTGTAGAGTTGGGCCAGCGCGTCGAAAACGGCCTGATAATCAATGCCTTCGGTTTGCACGGGGAATAAATCCTGCAAAAACCGATTCAGGTCTGCCGATTGGCGGTTGGCGGTGTTTTGCTGGGCGTGAATGGCTGGCGCAACGGCCAGCAGTAACCAGCAAAGGAGAGTGAAACGGCGGGTCAACGGGCTGATTGTGTTACGGTTATCAGGTGGGCAAAGCTACGGGATACTGTCGAAAAATCAACCCTGATTTTTGCCCCGATAACAAACCGCAACGCCCGCCGTTGTAGCTTGCAGGGTCAAACAAACAACCCTGTTTCTCGTATCCTCCGCATGAAAAAATCTGTTTTCCGGTTAATCGCCCTGCTCTGCCTGACCGTTTCGCTCGCCAATGCCCAGCCCGGTGGCATAATCAACGCCGATACCATTAAGGCCAATCCGCTTGACCTCGGCAAGATGTGGACGTTTGACAACCCGCCCGCCGACTATTTCCAGAAAACCTACGGCTTCCGGCCCGATCAGGCGTGGTTCGATGCCGTGCAGTTGGCTTCGTTGCGCTTCGCCGACTATTGCTCGGCTTCGTTTGTGTCGGCTTCGGGTTTGGTTATGACCAACCACCACTGCGCCCGCGAGTCGGGAACGGGGGTGGCCCGCAAAGGCGAAGACCTGAACGCCACCGGATTCTTTGCCAAAACCCCCGCCGATGAGCGCAAAGTGGCGGGGCTTTTTGTGGATCAACTCGTGAAGATAGAAGACATCACCAAGCGCGTGCAGGATGCCATTGCCGCTGCCGGGAGTGCAGAACAAGCGCAGGTTCAGGCCCGCGAAAAAGAATTTGGGGCCATTAAAACCGAGTACACAACCAAAACGGGATTCACCGGGCTTGAACTCCAGACCATCACGTTTTATAACGGCGGGCGGTACGCGCTCTACGGCTTCAAACGCTACACCGATGTTCGGCTGGTGTTTATGCCCGAACTTCAACTCGGCTTTTTCGGGGGTGATCCCGACAATTTCACCTACCCACGTTACGCGCTCGACTGCTCGTTTTTTCGGGTTTATGACAACAATAAACCCCTGGCAACCAGCAATTTTTTCAAGTTTAACGTAGATGGTGTTCGGGAAGGCGAACCCGTTTTTGTGACCGGCAAACCTGGCAGCACCGAGCGGCTGAAAACCGTTGCCGAACTCGAATACGACCGTGATTACCGGATGCCGTATATCCTGACGCTCCTCCGGGGGCGGTCAGACGCGCTGCAAGCCTACAACGCCACCGCCAAAAGCGATAGCGTTTTGAATGAAATTTTTGGCTTGGAAAACAGCTATAAAGCTTACAAAGGGCAGTTGGCCGGTCTCCGCGACCCGTATCTGCTGGCCCGCAAAGCTGCCTTCGAGAAAGAATTTAAGGCCCAGGCGACTCAAAAAAACATCCCCACCAAAGCCTGGGATGACCTTGCTACCAACGTTGCCGAACTCCGCAAGCAGTTCACGGCAAACACCTATCTGGCACCCAATCCGTATGCCACCGGCGACGTGCTGGCCTTTGCCCGGCAGTTGGCGCAGTTTGGCGAGTTGAGCGTGACCAAGCCGCAGGCCGCCGAGCAATCGCGGGAGTTGATGGTGGCTCCTAAAATCAAAAACCGGGCGTTGGAAGAAGCCTTTCTGACCACCCACCTCACCGAAGTTCAGGCCGCGCTTGGCCCGGATGATGCATACTCGAAAGCGGCTTTGGGTGGGCGTTCGCCGAAAGACGCAGCTAAATACCTGTTAGACAACACCAAACTGACCGATGCCGCCTTTGTTAGCGACCTCGTTACGCGGGGTGGCAGCATCACGTCATCGTCTGACCCGATGCTGGTTTTGGCCCGCGAAGCCATGCCCCGATACAGCGCGGCCAACCAACTTGTGCGACAAATTCAGCCCAAGCAAGCGGTATTACGCTCAGAATTGGGCCGGAGTCTGTATGCAATTTATGGCACGGCGGTTCCGCCCGATGCCACGTTCTCGCTCCGCATCAACGACGGTGTGGTGAAGGGTTATCCCTACAACGGAACCACCGCACCCGTCCTGACTACGTTTTCGGGGCTGTATGACCGGAGTTATTCATTTGGCAACAAATTTCCCTGGCAACTGCCCGCCCGGTGGAACAACCCACCCGCCGAGTTGCTCCGCCAGCCGATGAACTTCATCTCCACCAACGACATTATCGGGGGTAATTCCGGCTCGCCGATTATCAACAAAAACCGCGAGGCCGTTGGGTTGGTCTTCGATGGTAATATGGAGAGTCTGCCCGGCGATTTTATTTTTGTGCCGGATGCCAACCGCGCCGTTTCGGTTCATGCGGGCGGCATGGTAGCGGCCATGCGCTACATCTACAAAGCCGACCGGCTCGTGCAGGAATTGACCGGGTCGCGTTCGACCGGGTCGCGTCCGATGGGGTCGCCCTCGCCAAAAATGCCGGTGGCTCAGAAAGTCAGAAAATAGACTAAGTTGTCTAACACCGGCACTACACAAGCAGCCTGATTACCTCATTTATGCTCGATTCAATAAAAACCCTGGCCCGGCAATACGCGCCCGACGTGGTGACAACCCGCCGATACCTCCACGCCCATCCCGAACTCTCGTTTCATGAATATGAAACGGCCCGGTTTGTCGCCAATGAACTGACGGCCATTGGGGTAGTGCCGCAGACGGGCGTGGCCGGTACGGGCGTAGTGGCCCTCATCGAAGGAAGAAAGGCCATCGGCAACAGAGCCAGCAGTCCCCGGACCGTTGGCTTGCGGGCCGATATGGACGCGCTGCCCATCCGGGAAGCTAATGACGTTCCCTACAAATCGACCGTGGCCGGGGTCATGCACGCCTGCGGTCACGATGCTCACACGGCCAGTTTGCTCGGTTGCGCCCGCATCCTCACCACCTTGCGCGACGAATTTTCGGGAACGATAAAACTCGTATTTCAGCCCGCCGAAGAAAAAGCTCCCGGTGGTGCTTCGCTCATGATTCGGGAGGGCGTGTTAGAGAACCCGACTCCGGTGAGTATGATCGGGCAGCACGTTGCGCCGAATATTCCGGTGGGTAAAATCGGGTTTCGGGAGGGTATGTACATGGCCTCGACTGATGAACTGTACCTGACCGTGCGCGGCAAAGGCGGCCATGCGGCCCAGCCCAGTTCGCTGATTGATCCGGTGCTGATTGCGTCTCATATTGTGGTGGCGATGCAGCAGATTATCAGCCGCAACCGCCCCCCGGCGAGTCCGTCGGTGCTGTCGTTCGGGCGGTTTATTGCCGATGGCGTAACCAACGTGATTCCCAACGAGGTGACGCTCGAAGGTACGTTTCGGTGCATGAACGAGGAATGGCGCGAGGAAGGGCTGCGACGGATGAAAAAACTCGCCGAGGGCATGGCCGAAGCGATGGGCGGCACCTGCGAGTTTACCCGCGTAACCGGCTACCCATTCCTGAAAAACCACCCCGAACTGACCCGAAGGCTCAGGGCCGAAACCGTTGCTTACGTGGGGCCGGAGAATGTTATTGACCTCGATTTGTGGATGGCAGGCGAAGATTTCGCGTTTTATTCGCAGGTGGTGGACTCGTGTTTTTACCGGCTTGGCACCCGCAACGACGCACGGGGCATCACGTCGGGCGTGCATACGCCCACCTTCGACATTGACGAAGCCGCGCTGGAAACCGGGCCGGGGCTGATGGCGTGGCTTGCCCTGCGGGAACTGGCAGGGTAAAGTGGTTTGTTGACCGGCAGATATACTACCATCACGCACAGTTAAGCTATTACCACTGTATGAAGTTGTTTTTACTAACGGCTCTTTTGGCCGTTTGCATTGCGTCCGTCTCGTCTGCCCAATCGCCCGTTCAGCCTTTATCGGTTTCATCACCACCCGCCAAAGGCACGTTTTATTTTTCCTGGGGATACAACCGCGAGTTTTATTCGCGCAGCACCATCCGGTTCAAAAACACGACTACCGATAATTATGATTTTGTGGTTGACAAGGTAACGGCCCACGAACGGCCCGACATGAAAGATTTCTGGCGAATCACCTACCTCACCATCCCGCAATACCAGGCCAACGGCGGTTATTTTTTCAGGAAAGGGCGCGGCTGGGGTGTCGAACTCTCGTGGGATCACCTGAAATATATTGTGGACGATTACCAAACGGCCCGGCTGCACGGTAACATTCGGGGCCGGGCCATTGACAAAGACACACTGCTCACACCCGATTTTCTGCACCTGCAACACACTAACGGCAATAACTACCTGATGATCAGTGCCGTAAAACGCTTTCCGGTCTGGCACACCAAAAATTTCTCACTCGAAGGTATTGCCAAAGCGGGCGGAGGTGTGCTGCTTTCCTACACGATCTCGACGGTGCTGGGCAATACCGATGAAGGCCATTTTCACGCGCAGGGCTGGGTGGCGGGCGCAACGGCGGGGGCGCGACTGAACTACCGCCGTTTTTTTGTGCAGGGAGACGGGCAGGCCGCGTTTGCCAACTACACCGGCTCTGAACTCGGTGCCGACCGCGTTGGCCGGGCAACACATCATTTTCTCTCCTGGGCCTACATCTACCGGCTCGGTGTGACCATTCCGTTGTGAACGCGGCTCACTGGGGCTCATTCCCGCGCCGGTTCATGCCCCTTCATACGCCGACTTGTAGGCCGTTGCATCAATCACGATTTTGGCGATGATCTCACGCATGATTTCGGAGGTGCCGCCCGCAATGGTGCCAACGCGGGCATCGCGGTAGGCGCGGGCAATGGGGTAGTCCTCGATATAGCCGAAGCCGCCAAAAAACTGGAGACACGTATCCACCACCCGCTTCTGCATTTCGGAGGTGTGTAGCTTTGCCATCGAACATTCTTTCACCACGCTGTCTCCCTGCGAAAACAGCCAGCAGGTGTGATACACAAACTGTTTGGCAACTTCGATTTCCGTAGCAACGTCAGCAATTTTGTGGCGGATGGCCTGAAACGTCCCGATTTTTTTGCCGAAAGCCTCGCGTTCCTGCAAATAACGCAAGGTCCAGTCTAAGGCCAGTTCTGCTCCCGAAACGGCCATCACTGCCGCCACCAATCGTTCGAGTTGCAGGCTTTCCATGAGGTAATAAAACCCCTTATTTTCTTGCCCGATACGATTTTGAACCGGAACCCGCACGTCGTCGAACCGGATTTCGGCGGTGTCTGACGAGTGCCAGCCCATTTTGTTGAGTTTGGTGCGGGTGATGCCGGGGCTGTCTAAGTCCACCACAATCAGGCTGATTCCGGCCCCGCCCGCGTCGGGTTTTGTCTTCACGGCCAACGTAATAAAGTCGCCGTAGGTGCCGTTGCTGATGAACGTTTTGGCCCCATTAATCACGTATTCGTCGCCGGTTTCGGTCAGGATGGCAGTTGTACGGATGGCCGAAACGTCGGAGCCGGTGTCGGGTTCGGTAATGCCGAGGGCCGCCACTTTCTGGCCCTGAATGGCCGGAACGAGGTATTTAGCTTTAGTTTCGGCGTTTCCGGCTTTGACGATGTGGTTAATCGCCATGTATTCGTGAACGCTGACGGCGGTGGTGAAGCCACCCATGCCGCACCGGGCCAACTCTTCGAGAAAAACCACTGAAAACCAAAAATCGGCTTCGGAACCGCCGTATTGTTCAGGAAATGGTAAGCCCAGAAAGCCTAATTCGCCCATGCGCCGGAACACGCTGACGGGAATGCGCCGGGCGGTTTCCCAAGCCTCCGTGTGCGGCACAACTTCTTTCTGGATGAACTGCCGGACGCTCTGCCGGAATAATTCGTGTTCGTCGGTGAAATACAGGGAAGGGCGTTTCATATCGGGCGTTGATGCAAATTTTTCTGTCGAAAATGATACAGCAAAGATAGCGGGAGCCGGGCCGTTTGCGAAAGACCGATGGTGTAGTGAAACATTCGGCAACCACAGGCGTTATCGGGTGAGCCTACACAAACCCTCGGCTACCCAACGATTTTATGAAAAAACCAGCGCAAATCCTGCTCTCTACACTCTTTATTTTTACCGTTTACGCCTGTCTGTCAGACACTTACGCGCAATCTCGCCAACGCTGGAGCCTCGGCCCACGCGCCGGGCTAAACCTCTCGAATTTCCGGGGCGATGTGCAAAACAACAAATTCCTGCCCGGTTTTTATGCTGGTTTGGGGGCTATGTATAGCGACGACAGCCGGTTTGGGTTCTCGATAGACGCGCTTTATTCTCAACGCGGGGCGCGGTTTGATATACCAGGGAATCAACCAGTCAAGGCCGATATTCGGGTTAATTATATCGAGGTTCCGGTGCTTGCCCGTTATTTTTTGACGGATGAAGGTTCGTTCCGGCCCAATATTTTTGTGGGGCCATCGGTTGCGCTTCTGACGGGGGCCAAAACCATCAGCAAAAGTGGGCCAAACAATGCCACAACTGACTCAAAAGAATTTTACCGCCCCGCCGAATTAGGCCTGGCGGCTGGTTTTCAGCTCAACTTCCGGGCTGGAGACCGCCAACGCCTGACCGTTGATGCCCGCTACACGCTTGGCCTAACCGACATCACCCAGGATGCTACCGAAGTCCGTAACTCAACCATTTCGGTTGGTCTCGGCTACAGCTTCGGTATTGGCCGACAATATCGGCGGGGAGACCGCAAAATTCCGGTGCGGGTGCGGTAACAGGTTTAAAACCCTTTACTTAATACTCAACCCGGAACCGGCTCAAATCGGGCTTATTCGTCCGCTTCCGCTTGGTTTCGTAATCGTAAATGATGCGGCCCAGGTTACCCAGAAACGGAAAACCTACGCGGTCATAATCGTATTTATCGTCGTTGAAGACCCCGTCTTGATTGCAATAAACCACCGCCGAGAGCATAAACTCAATGCCCCGGTCAAAATCAACCACGTAGGCGTTATCAATCAAATAACCGTACGCATCGCCCACTTTGTTGAAGATTCTGACGCTTTTGGGGAACGTCCATTTCCGGTCTCCGGCCAGCAAAAACTTGCAGTACGCATTGTGGTAGGTCGAATCATAAGCCGGGTAGCGGCTTTCGGGCGGAAACATACTCATGTACCGATACACAAATCGGTAGTTATCAGGGCTTAAATCAAAGCGTTGTTTTGGCGAAACGGCATCCGGGAAAAGCACTGCCCGGAGCATTTGCTGCTGGTCTTCGAGGGCAAAATAGTTTTTTGCCGTGAAATCGAACGGCTGTTTCACTAATGAATCTTTGCCGTTTTTGGCGGTCGTCATGTAGCCAACACCCCGCTTGATGGTTGTCAGTGATTGCGGTGTGGTGGCGCAGGTTTGACCTGGAAACGCCCGAACCGTGTCACTTTTTATGAACCGCACCGGGTTGGTCAGTCGGTTTTGTTCTACGGAAAGTGGCAAAGACAACCGATGCACAATCCGCAAATCTTTATAGCCTTTAGCGTAGAGTTTCTGATTGACATCACACTGCCCGATAAACTCATAGAGTCGGTTATAGGCATCGTTATCGCTGACTAACAGAATCTTACGGATGTATTGCGCCACCGATGGCAGGCCGTTTTGAGCCGACGCATCGCGCCGTACATTAGTTTGCCCCGATGCCGCCGAATCAGTCAGCATCGTGGTTTCAGGGCTGATTTTCAGACTGTTGAGTTTTTCTAAAGCCAGCAGCACTGCCGGAAACTTGACGGTACTGGCCGGGTAGAAATACCGATTTTTGTCGAGCCGGTAGCGGTATGATTTAAACGAAGGCCGGTTTTGCTCGTCGCGGTTGATTTGGGTATATAAAATCTGCACGTCGTATTTGGCCGGGTCGCGCATGACTTCGTCGAAGAGTTCGGGGCTTTTCTGGAGGAGATTGGTCAGGAACTTATCGGTTTTGGGCTGGGCGAAAGAAGGTTTAAACGCAGAGAGCGCGGAGATTACGCAGAGTGCGCAGAGTGCGCAGAGTTTTTTAAGCATTGTAAAAACTTTTTTTCTATACAAAAACAGTAGCGACTCCGCGTCCTCCGCGTAATCTCTGCGCTCTCTGCGTTTAAACCTTGTTCTTAAATTTTTCATTAATACAATCGGCTAAATAGTGAATGTCTTTTTCTTCGTGAAACGCGCTGATAATGATCCGGGTGGTGGGTTTATCGGCGGCAGTTGGGTAAGCGAATGAATAGATAAAAATCTGATTGTCAAGCAAAAACGGGTATAAATCGTCTCGCTCGGTATAAAAAACCGGATAGCCGGGTTCGTGTCTAAACAATCCGGTGGGTAGCAGCGTGGCTTCAGCCAGCGCAACCCGGTCGGTCAGCGTTTGTCGGGCTTGACGGTATAATTCTCCTGCCCGGCAAAATGCCGCCAGATACGCCGGTGGCATGGGTGAACAACCGCCAAAGAACGCCGTTTTTCGGATGCCTGCCAACGTCTCCGCGTCCGAAAAAATTACCCCGCCGGGCATTCCCATCGCCTTTGCCAGAGAAGCCGTTACAATCAGCCGAACGTTGGGGTGATGCGGAATCTGCGGCCAGATACCGCGCCCGCCATTGAGCAAACCCAACCCGTGCGAATCGTCAACAACCAGCGTAATGGGCTGACCAACAGGCAAATCATGCACCCAATCGAAGCTAAAATAGGCAGAATAACCAGGGTTTAAGGCGTTGGTCAGGATGACAACGGGCCGCGCCGGGCCGGAAGTCAAACCCGCGCTCCATTCGTCAAATAACTGGCCTGGCAACCCCGTTTCGGCTTCGCGCCAGAGAGCCGGGTGTGCGCCGGGGCCATACACAAATTCGGCTCCGGTTCGGTACGATTCATGAGCCAGATACCGTATCACAACCTGCCCGGCCAACACACCTGACGAGACCGTGAGCGCAGCCGGGGCGGTGGCAAAGCGGGCAAGTTTTGTTTCGGCTTCTTCATAGATACCCAATTGCAAATTGCCATTGCGCGACACGCCGAAAACGGTTCCATAATCAGCCATCGCGTCTGTTACATATCGCTGAAAATCAGCGTTCTGGGCCATGCCGAGGTATGATGTTCCCGAAAAAAAGAGGTACTCCTGCCCGGCATGGCGGATGGTTCGGTTGGGAAGGTGAAAAATGAGATGCATCGTGCGTAAAAGTACATTCAGGACGGATATTTGCGCTATGAACCTGATTTTGTTCGATGACCCTGCCATCCGGCTCAACCTATTGCCACTCACGCTTACCCGCCCCGTGGCCGATCTGCGCGTTGGAATCCTGACCATTGCCGAAAAATGGCAACGCCGACTCATGCCGGGCGATACCGAAACTCCCGTTTCATTTCTGACCGAACCGTATTTGCAAACTGTGTTTCCGGCGGTGTTTAGTGCGGATAATCTGTACATCAACGGAGCCGTTTGCCCGACCGACGCGCTGGTTGAGGCCGTTCAGCAATTGGCAGTCGGCGAGACAGTAGCGGTTGATAATCTGCTTATTGCGTGTCGAGCGGTGGAACCATTTAGTACGGTTTCGGAATTACTGACCAGCAAAATGCCTACATCATTTCCTCAACCCATCACCGTAATCCGCCACCTCTGGGACATTTTCGCCGAAAACCCCGCGCAAATCCGGGCTGATTTCGCCTTGCTCACCGCCGGGCGCACGTCTGCACCCATCACCGACCCGCACACCCGCTGCTACGCCCCCGACCAGATTTTTCTGGAACCGGGAGCCACCACACGAGCCGCTATCCTGAATGCCGAAGCCGGGCCGATTTACCTCGGCAAAAACGCCAAAGTCTCCGAAGGGGCGATTATTATGGGGCCATTCGCACTCGGCGACGGGGCTGAGGTGGCTTTTGGTGGTAAAATCAGGGGTGGCACCACCATCGGGCCGGGCAGTAAAGTGGGCGGTGAGGTGAACAATGCCGTTATCTGGGGCAACAGCAACAAAGGCCACGACGGTTACTTAGGCAACGCCGTGATTGGTGAGTGGTGCAACCTCGGCGCAAACGTGAACAACTCAAACCTCAAAAATGATTACTCAACCGTGAAAATCCACAGCTACGCCACCGGGCAGCTCGAAGACACCGGGCGGCAATTTTGCGGTCTTGTCATGGGCGACTATACCAAAGCCGGCATCAGCACCATGTTCAACACGGGTACGGTTGTTGGCGTGAGCTGCAACGTGTTCGGCGGTGGGTTTCAGCCCAAACACATCCCGTCGTTTTCGTGGGGCGGAGGGGCTGAGGGCTTCGTGCCGTATCGGTTTGGGAAAGCCGTGCAGGTGATTCAGGAAACAATGGCCCGGCGGGGGAAAGAATTTGCGGGAGAGGCTATTTTGGAATGGATAATGAATAATGGATGATTGTTCTGCCCTCGGCCCGTGTCTTCACAGGTCGCCTGACTGGTCTCGCCCACTGCGGCCCGTGAAGACACGGGCCGAGGATTAGAGTTTTCAAAAAATACTGTCTTGCGAGACTAAGGCCTCGTTTTGCGTCAAGACTAAGGTCTTGACACCACCTGCCATCAACCACTCAAAAAATGACTTTCTCCGACATTATCGGCCATGACGACACTAAGAAAACCCTCGTCCGGGCCGTGCAAACCAATCACCTCGCCCACGCCTTGCTCTTCGACGGGCAGGCGGGGTCGGCTAACCTCGCGCTGGCATTGGCGTTGGCACAATACGTGAACTGCGAAAATCAGGGTGCGGGCATTGGGGGCGTGGCCGATGCCTGCGGGCAGTGCGCGTCGTGCCAGAAAACCCAGAAACTCGTGCATCCCGATCTGCATTTGGTGTTTCCGGTGGCAAACATGGCCGGGCGCGGCAAAACCAGCGAGGCCTTCCTGACCGACTGGCGCAAGTTCATCATCGAGCATCCATACCGCACGTTGTCTGACTGGCTCGGTGCCGCCGATGCCGAAACCAAACAGGGCAACATCAACGTCGAGGAAGCCCGGAATATCCTGCAAAAACTGTCGCTGAAGGCCTACGAAGGCCGCTACAAGATTATGCTCGTTTGGTTGCCGGAGCTGATGAACACGCCCGCAGCCAATGCGTTGCTAAAGGTTTTGGAGGAGCCGCCCGCCCAAACACTGTTTTTGTTAGTGACCAATCAGCCCGACAAACTCCTGATTACCATACTCTCGCGAACGCAGCGGGTGGCCGTGCGGAATTTTACGGATGAAGAAATAGCCACCCACCTGCGCCAGTTTCTGAATATGGACGAGACCACCGCCCGACGCACGGCCTACTTAGCCAACGGCGATTTATCGGTAGCCTGGAACTTAGCCCACGTTGAGACCAACACTGCCGATGGCCCAACACACTACGCCTGGTTTGCCGACTGGATGCGCGACTGCTACCGGCAGGACCTGACCAAATTAGTTAAACACGCCGATCAGTTTGATGGCTTCAGCCGCGACCGGCAAAAGAATCTGCTTGAATACAGCATTCGGCTTTGCCGCTCCCTGTTTCTGTGGCAGCAGGGAGCCGCGCAACTCCTGCGCCTGCCCGACGATGAACTGACGTTCGTGAAAAACTTTGCCAAAATCCTGACCACCGCCCATATAGAACGCATGGTTGCCGACCTCAACGAAGCCACGTACCACCTCGAACGCAATGCCCGCGCCAAGATGGTTTTGCTGGATATGTCCTTGACCTTCACGCGGTTGATTCGGACGTAGTACCCCACTCCCACCTCTCCCCGAATTTTGAGTTAACTGACCTGAACTTTGAGATTAGGGCACGGGGAAACTCTGCACAAGACCCGCGTTTTGCAGACCCGGCTGCTACGGAAACGCATGGCCCGCTTCCTCAAAAAGCGCAACCCTTTCTGCCCGTACAGGTTTTGCCTGTACTATATACAGAACACTATGGAAAATCAGGAAGAAGACCGCATTGCCGATAATAAACACCAGGACATCCTCGAAAACTCGGCCAACGGCTTAGACAGCACAACGGTTGTGGGCGGGCAGGATGGCCGCAACATCCGGGGCATCGGCAGTTCGGACATGGACAGCCAAAATGGAATACTGCGGATGGGCGATCAGGACAGCAGCACGATGGAAGTGACCGAGGCAGGATTAGAAAGCGCGGTGGCAAGTACGGCTAAAACCGACACAGCGAGCGTGGCCGTAACCACCAGTGGGCCAGACGATTATGGGTCGGCTGCTGTGGTGGGCGTGCCAAATGCCCAACGAGCCGCTAAGGAGCATACCGATGAAAAACCAGTGGAAAGCCCCGACGAAACCGGCAATGAAGACCCCGACGCAAACGAGCCGACGCAGGAACAAGAAGAAGCCGAAATCGCCCAAACCGGCACGTCAATTGACCATAAACCAACTTATTGAATCAGCCCCAATCAGGGTGTCATCACCCGCAACGCGCCCGGCTCAATCCGGGCCGTTATCTCCCGAATACGGCCCCGGTACTCGCCGTCTATCTGAAAGTACGCCTTCTTTTTGGTGCGGATTGTGATCTGTTTCACTTGAATAACCTCGATCCGGCGTTTGTCGAAAGGCTGGTATCGCCAGAATAGTTTCAGGAACTCCCAGAACGAAAGCGTCCTGAGGATAACCACCTCAAACAGGCCATCCGATAAATTGCCATCGGGATTTATAACCGCTCCCGTACCGTACATCCGGGCGTTTGCCAAAACAACCATGTAGGCCGTCCGAACGTGATGGCCGGTGGTGGTTTCTAATGCCAATCGGAGCAGTTTGCGCTGCTCCAGCGTTCGCAGTACGGCGCGGAGATAGCCGATTTTACCCCGCCAATTATTTTCGGCGTAGTGTTTTACTAATTGCGCGTTTAGCCCAATATCACTCAGGTGCAGGCATAACTCGCTGTTGTTGATAATGATAACATCAGTCGGTTTTGATTCTCCGTTCACAATCACGTTCAGGCGGTCGGTTGTGGATTCGGGCAGGCCGAGTTCTTTTGCCATACCATTGGCCGAACCAGCCGGTAAAATGCCCAGCGTCATTGTGGAGTTGAGCAGTTCTTCGGCCACGATTTTGATGGTGCCATCGCCCCCAACGGCCACCACCCGGTCGGGTTTGTAGTCGGCGATATGCGCCCGAATCAGCGCGTTGTCGTCCTTGCCGTCGAGGTGAAAAAGCCGGGCTTCGTGGGGGCCGCTGGCGAAATAATCGCGGATGGTAGCTTCGAGTTCGGCTTTGTCGGTGCCGCCCGAAACGGGATTGATGGCAAATAAAATTCGCAACATAGCGGGCGCTGTCATGTTTAAGAAGGCGTTATAGAAACTACTCGGCGCAACGTATCAATGCCTAAACCCAAAACCGGCTCAACCGGCGGTCTCTACCGAAAATTCTTATTCTGGCTCCGAATCTCCAACCAATACCGGGTAAAAGTGTATCGTGGTTTTGGGTCGGCCACGTGTCTAAGCACGTCGGGTCACGTGCTGAACCTGAGTCCGTTATCGCGCAAACACTACCGCAAAAACATCCTGCTGAATGTATTTGCGGTGTTGCGGCTGTTCTTCGTGCGGCCCGTTTCAGGCGTAACTGTTCGGCTAAAAGAACAGCCTGAGATAGCGACCCAAACCGATGCCGATGGATTTTTTCGGTTAGACTGGTCGCCCGAATCACCGCTTTCGGCGGGGTGGCACTCGGTGATGGTCGAATTAATTACCGATAATCAAACCGTGATTACCGAAAGCGAAGGCCGGATTTGTGTACCCGACTCGACCAAATACGGGTTTATTTCTGACATTGACGACACGTTTCTGATCTCGCACTCGGCCACGATTATGAAGCGGTTGCTGGTACTGCTTACCGAGAACGCCCGTAGCCGACGACCCTTTGCCGGTGTTGTGCGGCATTATCAACTCTTAGCCGAAGCCCAGACCGATGAGCGCACGGCCAACCCGTTTTTTTATGTATCGAGCAGCGAATGGAATCTGTACGACTACATTCTGGAGTTTGCCAATCAACATCAGCTACCCGAAGGCGTGTATCAACTGGCGCAGTTGAAGCGGTTTAGCCAGATTCTTGCCACCGGCAAAACCAAACACGCTACTAAACTCGACCGGATTGCCCGCATCCTGACCGCCTTCCCTGACCGGCAGTTTGTGCTTCTCGGCGACGATACCCAGCAAGACCCGGTGATTTATAGTGAGGTTGTTCGGCATTATCCCGGTCAGATTCGCTGTGTTTATCTCCGCAAGCTGAACCTCAAAAACCGCGAGAACACCCTGGCCCGGATTGCCGAAATCAATGCCGCCGGGATTGACTGCTGCTATTTTGAACACAGTGCCGAGGCCACCGAACACTCGCGCCAAATCGGACTGATTTAGCAGCCGGTTGAGTTATTGACTGACGTTACGCAATGACCAAAATCCCGTAGGGATGGCCGACAGTATAGCCCCGGATTTCAATCCGGGGTAAAAAAATCGGGATAAGCGTAAGTTCCGTAGGAACGACCGATATGTTCTGTGTTATATGAGCCGTTCCTACGGAACTTAGTGGTTATGGTGGCACACTTTACCCCGGATTGACATCCGGGTGGTCCGGCATTCCGGCTACAACATCGGTCAAGCCTACGGCTTTCTGCAAAATAACCTGCGTAAACATCAATCCATTAATTCGGCCACCGCTTTGCCGGGCAATACATCGCCCCGCCGAACGCGGTTTTCCAGATCAATCATTCGTTCACGGATCCCGGTCTGCCCAAAAAACTGCCCGTCGAGCCGTTGGCGTAGCAACTCCCGGAACCAGTTTACCTGTTGGTTTTGCCGCCGTTGGGTGCGGTGGCCGTTTTGGGTGGTCAGTTGCTGGTGATTTTGAATCAGTTGCCAGAGTTCGGCAATACCCGCGCTGGTCATCGCCGAACAGGTCAGCACGGGTGGTTGCCAGCCGGAGCCGGTGGGCGGAAAAAGATGCAGCGCGTTTTGGTATTCGAGTCGGGCGCGGTCGGTGGCGGGGCCGTTGTCGCCGTCGGCTTTGGTGATGGCAATGGCATCGGCGAGTTCGATAATGCCCCGTTTCATACCCTGGAGTTCGTCTCCGGCCCCGGCCAGCATAAGCAGTAAAAAAAAGTCAACCAACTCATACACAACGGTTTCGGATTGACCCACGCCAACAGTTTCGATCAGAATAATGTCGAACCCAGCCGCTTCGCAGAGGAGCATGGTTTCGCGGGTGCGGTGACCGATGCCGCCCAGCGCATTGCCCGCCGGGGAGGGCCGGATGTAAGCGCGGGGATTTATCGAGAGGAGGTCCATCCGGGTTTTATCACCCAGTAAACTCCCGCCAGAGCGCTGACTCGTGGGGTCAACGGCAAGCACGGCTACCTGGTGGCCCTGTTCGGTCAGGTTCTGCCCAACAGTTTCGATGAAAGTACTTTTGCCCACGCCCGGCACACCCGTTATGCCAATTCGGGTGCTGCTGCCGGTGTGCGGCAATACAGCATCAAGAACAGCCTGAGCGCGGGCCTGATCGTCAGCTAATCGGCTCTCAATCAGCGTGATAGCCTGGCTCAATACGAATCGGTCTCCGGCCAGAATACCGGCAGCATAGTGATCGGGTGGGAGACGTTGGCGCATTGTTAGAACAGTTGAACTATCCCCTCATCGGTACATTCGGCCAGCAACTCTGCTGATGTTTTACCGAAAATAGGATGTATAATATCGGGGGCAATTTCGGCCAGCGGAACGAGCGTAAACCGGCGCAGGTGCAAATACGGGTGGGGCAAGGTCAGCGAATCAGTGTTCAGAACCAAATCGCCGTAAAAAAGCAGATCAACATCTATCGTTCGTGCGCCCCAATGCTCGTGCCGAACGCGGCCTAACGCGGTTTCTATCGCCTGTGTTTTCGCCAAAACGACTTCGGGCTGCAAATTAGTTTCGAGATGCAGAACCTGATTCAGAAACGCGGGTTGGTTGGTCAAGCCCCACGCCGAAGTTTCGTATCGGCTTGATTGGCTGACGACTGTACCAACTTGCTGGCTAAGTTGCCGGGACGCTTCGGCCAGCGTTTGGGCGCGGTTGCCGAGGTTGGCACCGAGGAGGAGAAACAAATCAGCCATTGACCACCTTGCGCTGACTGACCAACGCAATCCCGGCCAAAACCACCGCCCCAATCGCCCCGGCAATGGCAATAGTTGGCACCAGCGGAACGGATTTTGTCTGCACCGAAATGGCGTAATAAGCCCAGGTAAAGACCAGGATATAGGCGATATTTCGGTAACGGTTGAAGACAGACGCACCAATACCAAACGCGACTGTCAGAATCACAACTGCCCAGGTTTGTTCGCCCAGGGTAAACGCATTGAAGCCGTTGGCCTTCAAAAACAAGGCAATGCACACCGTTGTTGCCACCGTGAGCCAGCCGAAATAAATCGAAAACGGAACCCGCGCCAGCCACGTTTCCACCGGCGAAACCCGAACCCGGTTGATGCCCAGCGCGTCCGCAATTTTGTAGAGCGTGAGCAAGTCGGCAATAATCACGAGCGTGGCGAAAGCCAGCCATTCCTGCCCGAAGATTACCGTCCAGAATCCGTTGAAAATCATGTTGGCGATTACCCAGGGAGCAGCCGCCGAAAAACGCGCATTACTGCGCTGGGCGGGCATGACCTGATAGATGGCGTAGGCCAGAACGCCGATAAAAATGATGCCCCAAATGGCAAACGCATAACCCGCCGGCGTGATGAGCGTTTGGTACTTGTGCGACATCGTACCGTTGTCCTGCCCGCCAAAAACGCTGGCCGGAACGCTGTTCAGGGTAATCATCAGCACGGTGCTTGCCAGCACGAGCCAGCGGAGAACGGGAAAGTTTTTCATAAAATAAAAGTGGACCAATTCCTGAAAGAACCAACCCACCTTACGTTTGTTTGACTTGCCGATTCTGGTCAGTACCCCAGAATCTTGAACTCGGTTCGGCGGTTGCGTTGATGCTCTTCCTCGGTTACGGCTGCTTTCACGATCAGTTGCGTTTCGCCGTATCCCCGCGCTACGAGCCGGGTTTGGTCAATGCCCTTTGAAACCACGTAATCTACCGCTGACCGCGCCCGGTTTTGCGACAGTTTCTGATTATAGGTGTCCGTGTCTCGGGCATCGGTGTGCGAACTTAACTCAATCCGTAACGTCGGGTTATCCTGTAAAATGGTCACGAGTTTATCGAGTTCGGTAGCCGCGTCGGGCCGGATGTTGAACTTGTTGAGGTCGTAGTAGATGTTATCCAGCACGAATTTCCGGCCTACTTCCTCCCGGTCGAGCAGAATGGCGACGCTAAATGTGGTGTCGGTCTCGGCTTTTTTCAGGAAAATTTCGGGAATACTCCGGCCCTGCATCGTGAAGGGTTCGCGCTTGGTGAGGTAGCCGGGGCGTTGCACCAGAATCGTGTATTCTTTGCCGGGTTGCAGCGGGTATTTGCCAAACGCTCCGGGTTGGCCGGTTGTCACTTCGGCAACGGGCTGTTCGGTAGTGCCTTCGTAGATTTTCACACTCGCCGAATCGAGCAAAACGGGCGTGGCCTCGTTGGCGGCAACGGTTCCGGCAATGAAATACCGCACCGTTTTTGGGCTACCGGGCGTAGTTGGGTCGCCCGGTTTTTTGGGGTCACGCCTGGCAATCGTGGTCGAATCGGTAGGTTGGCGGTTATCGTCGAAAAAGTAAATATCATCGTCGCCTTTGCCCCCGGCCCGGTTCGAGGCCATAAAGCCTTTGCCGGGTTCGATAAACATCAGCCCGAAATCATCGCCGGGTGAGTTAATGGGTTGGCCGAGGTTCTCGACCCGAATCACCCCTGCCGAGCGCGTTGCCACAAATACGTCTAATTTACCCAAGCCAGGATGCCCGTCTGACGCAAAATACAATTTGGCATCGGGCGCAACATACGGGAACATCTCATCGCCGGGCGTGTTAATGTCGCGGCCCATATTCACCGGGCGGCTAAACCGGCCCGATGCGTCAATGTTGGTGCGGTAGAGGTCAATGCCGCCCGCACCCCCGGCCCGGTTCGAGGCAAAATAAAGCGTCCGGCCATCGGCAGAAAACGCCGGTGAGCCATCCCAGGCCGTTGAATCGCTGATAGGCAGGCGGATTGGCTCGCCAAAACTGCCTTTCTCGTCGGCGCGGCTGAGGTACAAATCCACGTCTAAACCGCCCTTGCGTTTGCCGTTGTTGCCCCGCGCAAACACCATTGCTTTGCCGTCTTTGGAGAAGGCGGGCGTTCCCTCATTGACGTTTCCCGAAAAAACCGACGCGCTGAACAGTTCGGGACTATTGCCGGTCTCGTCGGGCTTCTGGTTGAGTTTGGTTTTATACAGCCCCAACATTCCCTGTCCGTTATTTTTATAGACGATTTCTTTGCGCGAGGCCGTAAAAATCAGGTCTTCGCCCCGCACTACCGGCGCAAACTCGGCACCGGGCGTATTGAGTGCCACGTTTTTGAGTTGGTAGGCCCCCTGCTTTTGGGCAATTACGTCAATGGCTTTCAGGGTTTCGATCTCCCGCAAAGCGCGTTCGGTGTTTACTTTGCTGGCCGGTCGGCTGTCGGCATATTGTTGTAGTTGGGCGAGCGCGTCCGCGTATTTACCTTGTGCTTTCAGGGCGTAGGCATAGTTGAGCCGCACATCGGCATCGGTAATGCCCGACGCGGTGGTACCGGCTTCGAGGGCTTTCTGGTAAAACGGTGCGGCTTCGGCAATGCGATTGGAGAGCCGGTACGATTCTGCCATGTAGTAGTTCAACCGGGCTGCGTCAATGGCCGGTTTATCGGCTACTTTCTGAAACTGCGTCAGAGCCGGGTTGTATTCGCCCGCATCGAAATGCCGGATGCCTTTTTTGTAGGTCATCATGGGCGAGTTGCAGCCCGTCAGCACGAGCATCAACCCAAACACAAGGTAAAAAAGTGGAAATTTATTGATTTTCATGGGAGTAACTTTGCTTATTCTCAACGCTGTAAAGCCGCTTTTATTGACCCTCGTTCAGAGCTGATCCCAGAACTCGGCCACGTAATCCAGCGCGTCATCAACAGTCTCAACCACTTTTAAAATGGCCCGGTTCTCAGCCCGGAGGTAGCCATCGGCCACGCAACGGTCGAGTTGTTGCAGCATCAGGTCGTAGTAGCCGCTTACATTCACCAGCACCACCGGGCCGCTGTAGAGTTTAAGTTGCCGCCAGGCCAGAATCTCGAACAGTTCATCGAATGTGCCGTAGCCGCCGGGCAGCGTAATCACACCCTTTGCCAGGGTCACCATCCTGAACTTCCGTTCGTGCATGGTTTCCACAAACTCCATTTCGGTAAGCGACGTATGCGCTACCTCCAGCGCGGCCAGAAAATTGGGGATGATGCCCGTTACCTGCCCGCCGTTGGTCAGCACGGCATCGGCAACGGTTCCCATCAGGCCATAACCACCACCGCCGTAGATGAGCCGGATGTTGCGGGCAGCCATTTTCTGACCGAGTTCTGCCGCGATTTCTTTGTAACGCGGATTGGTGCCGGGGCTTGACCCGCAATAAACAACAAGACTTTGCATAATAAAAGGTTTTGGTAGTCTTCGGAAAGTAATGATCGCTCGTGAAAAAACCGCAGGGGGACGGTCGTTTTGGGTCGCCAAACTTAAACTGCCTGTCATGTTTTACCAACTCAACTGCCCAACCTGCGGTGGCACAAACTTACGGGGCCGCCCGTACGGTCAAGAATGGAAAGACCTATTATGGCAAAACACGCATGAAGTGCAAAACCTGTGGCCGTCAGTTCGTCACCGTCCGCACATACTAAACTCTTATCGGATGAATGCAAACGAGGAATCGAACTGTGGGGGATTTAAGTGCGGTTGGTGCGATGGGCTTGGTTGAAAATCGCAGGTAAAATAGAGCAGCCTCGCTTTGGTTTGGGGCAAGAAGGTGGTATCTCCCCGAAAAGAAAGAGATGTTCGGGGAACACAGCTCAGGAGTACGCCATAGATGGGGCCGCCGGTAACGATTAAACCAATGCTTACCACCCGAAAGGCATTGTTTATGGCTCCAGAGAGTGATTTGGAACGATCAACGGGCAGGGCAAGTGCAGCCAACCCACCCCCGGCAGCCCCAATACCAAGACCAATAAGCGCACCTCGTGCCGCATGACTTTTTCGCCGGATGGTTAGCTTACGAATCATGGAGAGCGAAATAGGTAAAACGTCAGCTTGCTTCGCCCGCAGTGACACAATAGCATGACGATTGTTTGGCACGTAGAAAATTGTTGAGTCATCAACATCGCAGAGTATGCCATCAATGCGCTCGCGATCAACGGTTTGCATAATAACCCGAAACAACGGTTTGCCTTGCGCCCAACTGTTGCCACCACTCAGCACAAACACCCCAATTATGAGCAGCAACCAGGTCGAGACACTATTTTGGGGCATTCTGATTGGCAACGGCAGTAGCGGGGCGTTCATAGCGGTGGTTTATTTGTTGATACAAACTGTCCGGCACTTTCGTCTCCATAGTCGGGATGATGGGTTGCGGTTTCACCCAGTCTAAGTAGCCTTTGGCCCAGGCGTAGGCCAGCCCGATGCCGAGAATCACGACAAACAGCGCGGCTTCGGCCAGGGCAAACCAGCCCCACAGCCCGCCCGTGTCGGCAATAAGCGTGGCCCGGCCAAAAACCGTTGCCCACGGAAAAAGAAACACCAACTCCACATCGAACAGCACAAACACCAACGCCACCACGTAATAGCGGGCGTTAAACTGCACATTGGCGTTGCCCACCGGCTCCTCGCCCGATTCGTAGGTGCTGAGTTTCTCTTCGTTGGGTCGGCTGGGCCGGAGCAGTTTTGCCACAAACAGCACCCCGGCAATGAGCGCGAAGGCCGACAGAATGAACAACAGTAGGATGCCGAAATCAGAAATCATTTTTTCGGTTTGTAGAGATTATACACAATCGAGACCTGCAACTCGCGGTTGCGGAAATCGGTGCCGGGAACGTTGGTAACGTTGTTGAACCCATAAATATACCGGACGTGCAGGCTGTATTGGGCCAGTAAATCCAGAAAATCATAGTGTACGCCAATCACCGCGCCAATGTCGGAGCGGGTTCCCGGCCCGCCCGACGAGGGGTCGTTGAGGGCGTAGCTGAAGGCTGGCCCGGCCTGAATCGTTAGTCCTTCGGTGGGGATATAGCCGAACAAAACCGGCACGGTGATGTAATTGAAGTTGTTTTTGACGGTCTCACGGCCCGCCGTTCGCACAATTTGGTACGAACCACCTTTGAGGTTAAACAACAGTTCGGGCTGAAAAACCAATCGCTTGTACCGCAGCCGGTACATGAGGCCGAGGTTGAAATCAATTTTATTTTTGGGAATCGTGACCTCGCTGCCGCCCGAAATAGCAACGCGGGTGATGGCCGCACCGGCTTTCAGGCCAAAATGCCCCGGAAACCCCGACGATTCGAGGGTTTGGGCCGAGAGATTGGCCGAACAACCAACGGCGAGCAGTAATAAGCAGGAATTTCGTAAAGACATAAGTCAGGAGAACCGAATAGTGATAGCCCGGTAATGCGTGTTGAACGACAAAAATCGGGAAAAAGTCGGCCAATTCGTAAGTCGGTCAGCTAACAGGCCCAAAACCAGCCCGGATTTATGACTTTTTAAGGCTTTAATTCAGTCGCGGGTCAATGGGGTAGTTGGCAAACTCTTTGAACTTGCCGCCCATTTGTTTCAGCACACTGCGCCAGAAACTGTCGGCGGGCGTATCAAACACAAACGCGGCATCGGTGCGGGTTACAATCCAGGTTTTCTGCTTGAGTTCGGTGGCTAACTGACCCGCGTCCCAACCCGAATACCCAATAAAAAACCGGGCGTTTTTCTCGTTGAGGGTGCCAACGTTCACGGCGCGTTTGACCTGCTCAAAATTGCCGCTCCAATACAGGCCGTCCATCACCCGCACCGAGCCATCAACCAAATCGGGGCGACTGTGGATAAAATGGAGCGTATTTTGCTGCACCGGCCCGCCCACCAACAGCGGAAAATCGGGGTAAACGTCGTCTAAAACGTCACTCAGCGTAACGGCACTGCTTTGGTTAAGTACCAGACCGAATGTGCCTTCGTGGTTGTGTTCGCACACCAGCACCACGCTGCGTTCAAAGTTGGAGTCGCCTAAGAATGGCTCGGCAATCAGCAGACTTCCGTTGGTTATCGTCATCAGGATTTGTTCGTCAGGGTGTGCAAAAATAGCCCGTTCACGGCAGAAACGAATACATTAGCCAACGCGCTATTGGCCGGAATACTACCACTACGCAATAATGCCGGTTTCGGTTGCCTGAAAGTAGAAAACAGAAATCTGTCGGTTTTGCGCGTAATGATTCACGTGAATACCGCTCTCCATCCGGCTGATTTATCGGCAAAACTCCGGCAATTCTGGGCGATTTCTGCCGACAAAATCCGGCTCATCCAACAGCAGTACGACCCGGCCAACGGCTCGCCGGTGTTTACCGTGCGGGGCCGATACACCACCCGCGGCTGGACCGAATGGACGCAGGGTTTTCAGTACGGCTCGGCCATTTTGCAGTTCGATGCTACCAATGAAGCCGAATTTCTGGAATTGGGCCGCCAAAAGACCCTCGCGTTGATGGCCCCGCACCTGAGCCACATTGGCGTTCACGATCACGGCTTCAACAACGTCAGCACATACGGCAACCTGCTCCGGCTCATGCGCGAAGGCCGGATTCCACAAAACGATTGGGAGCAGAATTTTTATGAACTGGCCCTGAAAGTGTCCGGCGCGGTGCAGGCCAACCGCTGGACGAGCATTAAACCAAAAGCAGACGGATTGGGCGCAATCCGCAACGGTTTTATTCATTCCTTCAACGGGCCGCACTCGTTGTTTGTTGATACCATCCGGTCGTGCCGGTCGCTGATAATCAGCCACTTACTGGGTCACGTGTTTCAGGGCGAAGGCGATGCCGTAATCAACCTCCTCGAACGGGCCATGCTGCACATCTCCGCCACCGCCGATTTTTCGGTCTATTACGGCAACGGTCGTGATAGTTATGACCTGCGGGGACGCACGGCCCACGAGAGTATTTTCAATGCAAAAGACGGAAACTACCGCTGCCCCAACTCGCAGCAGGGCTACACCGGGTTTAGCACCTGGACACGCGGCTTAGCCTGGGCAATGTGCGGTTTCGCCGAACAACTCGAAGCCCTGAAACTGATTTCTGATGATGACTTAGCCGGGCCTGGCGGGCGGGTTGCCCTCGAAGCTATGATGGTAAAAGCCGCCCGCGCCACCTGCGATTTTTATATCGAAAACACGCCTACCGACGGCATTCCGTATTGGGATACGGGTGCGCCAAACCTCTACAAGTTAGGCGATTGCCTCGACCGTCCCGCCGACCCGTTTAACGACTACGAACCCGTTGACAGCTCGGCAGCGGCCATTGCCGCGCAGGGTTTGCTACGCTTGGGCCGCTACCTCCAAACGGCGGGCGGTGAACAGGCCGAAGCCGGTGAGCAATACTGGCAGGCCGGTTTAACGGTGCTGGATTCACTCTTGCAGGAACCCTACCTCAGCACCGACCCGGCGCATCAGGGCTTGCTTTTGCACTCGATTTACCACCGGCCCAACGGCTGGGATTACGTGCCGACGGGTAGCAAAATTCCCTGCGGTGAGTCAAGTATGTGGGGCGATTATCACCTCTGCGAAGTGGCGTTGTACGTTCAGCGAATCATTGACGACGCACCGTATTATGCGTTTTTTGGCTGTGTTGCTTAACCTGAATCCGATCAAATGAGCGCGAAATACAAACCCCGATACCCCCGGATAGCCCAACTAAAAACGGTCTCCGACTTAACCAACTACCTGACCGTCAACGATATTGGTCTGCCATTCGACGATGTGCTGTTGCCGCCCGCCGACAGTGTGTTTAGCCGGAAAATCAACCTGAAGTCCGGCAAAACCATCGGAAACAGCCTGTGTATTTTGCCGATGGAAGGCTGGGACGGTACGCCCGACGGAAAACCAACGGCCTTTACCCGCGCCCGCTGGGTGAAATTTGCCGTGAGCGGGGCCAAGTTGCTCTTCGGCTGCGAAGCGGTGGCGGTCTGTCACAGCGGTAAGGCTAACCCGAATCAGTTGGTGATGAACGAGGCCAATTTGCCCGATTTCGTAAGCCTTCGGCAACTCGTTTTAGACAAACACACCGAAGCATTTGGCGATACCGATGGCCTGGTGATTGGGCTGCAACTGACGCACTCCGGGCGGTTTTGCAAACCTAACAGCAACAAGCAGTTCGAGCCGAAAATCGTGTATCCGCACCCATTTCTGAATCAGCGGTTTGGTATGGATGCCGATTACCCCACGCTGACCGACGACGAAATTGATGTCATAATTCAGCAATATGTGGATGCGGCTGTGCTGGCTCAACGCGCCGGGTTTGACTTTGTGGACATCAAGCACTGTCACGGCTACTTAGGTCACGAGTTTCTGAGTGCCGTGAACCGCCCCGGACGCTACGGCGGCAGTTTTGAGAACCGTACCCGGTTTCTGCGGAACATCGTAGCCGGCATCAAGCAAGCCGCGCCGGGCTTAGAAATGGGGATTCGGCTGAGTGCGTTTGACCTGTTGCCGTTCATAAAAGGGCCGGACGACACCGGCCAACCCGAAACTACCAACGGCTATCCGTTTGCGTTTGGCGGGCAGTCAGACGGGCTAACGGTTGACCTGACCGAGCCAAAACTGTTTCTCGAACTCGCGCAATCGATTGGTATTCAGATGATTTGCGTTTCGGGGGGCAGTCCGTATTACAACCCTCATTTGATGCGCCCGGCCATGTTTCCGCCGTCTGACGGCTACCTCCCGCCCGAAGACCCGCTCTTAGGGGTAAAGCGGCAGATTGATGTGACCCATGAACTCAAAAAAGCCTTCCCGGAGTTGGTCATCATCGGGTCGGGCTATTCGTATTTGCAGGAGTGGCTGCCCAACGTGGCGCAGGCCGTGCTGAAAACCGGCATGGCCGACAGCGTGGGGTTCGGGCGCATGGTGCTGTCGTACCCAACGATGCCCGCCGACATGATTGCCGGACAACCGTTGACCCGAAACATGATCTGCCGGACATTTTCTGACTGCACCACCGCGCCCCGAAACGGCTTGATTTCAGGCTGTTACCCCCTCGACCCGGCCTACAAAAAACTGCCCGAAGCCGACCAACTCAAAGCCATAAAAGAACGCCTGTGAAAAAGACAGCCCTCATCACGGGCGGGAGCCGGGGCATCGGTCTGGGCATCGCCCGGCACCTTGCCGAAGCAGGATTTGATCTGGTAATCAACGGCATCCGGCCCGAAACCGACGTGGCCGACGTGCTGGCCGACCTCCGACGATCCGGGGCCGACGTGATCTACTGCCGGGGTGATATTGCAGTTGCCGAAGCGCGAATGGATATGCTCGATACCATCAGAGCGCACTTTGGGCGGCTGAATCTGTTGGTGAATAATGCGGGTGTGGCTCCCACCATCCGCGCCGATATGCTGGACGCAACCGAAGAAAGTTTCGATTATGTGCTGAATACCAACCTAAAAGGCACGTATTTTCTGACGCAGGCAGCCGCCAACTGGATGATTCAGCAACGCGCCGAAGACGCTGATTTCCAGGCGAGTATTATCAATATCTCCTCCATTTCGGCCACCGTTGCATCGGTCAATCGGGGCGAATACTGCATCTCGAAAGCGGGTCTGAGCATGGCAACGCAACTGTTTGCGGTGCGGCTGGGTGCGGTCGGGATTCCGGTGTATGAGGTGCGGCCCGGCATCATAAAAACCGATATGACGGCGGGTGTAACGGCCAAATATGACCAGCTCATCGCTAACGGCCTGATCGTGCAACCGCGCTGGGGAATGCCCGATGACGTGGGCCGGGCCGTTGCTGCTATTGCCGGGGGCGGGTTTTTGTACTCGACCGGGCAGGTATTTATGGTGGATGGCGGCCTGACGCTTTCCCGCCTTTGACCGCACTGATGACTATTAACTGCAACGAGACATGACTACTGACCAACCCCCGATCACCACGCCGAAAACTACATTCCAGTACCTGTTTCAACTCCCCGTGCTGGTGGCCGCATTGGGCTACTTAGTTGATATGTACGACCTGTTTCTGTTCAGCGTGGTGCGCGTGCCGAGCCTGAAAGCCTTAGGCGTATCGGGCGAGCGTCTGCTGCCCGAAGGCGTTTTTCTGCTCAATATGCAACTCGTTGGCCTGCTGATCGGGGGGGTGCTGTGGGGCGTTATCGGCGATAAGCGGGGCCGGTTGTCGGTGCTGTTTGGCTCCATTTTGCTGTATTCCGTTGCCAACATTGCCAACGGGCTCGTTACCGATTTGACGCAATACGCCGTGCTGCGGTTCATTGCCGGTATCGGGCTGGCGGGAGAGTTAGGTGCGGGCATCACGCTCGTGGCCGAGATTTTACCCAAAAAACTGCGCGGCTACGGGGCTATTCTGGTGGCGGCAATTGGGGTGATGGGCGGTATCCTGGCGTATTTCGTGGCCGATTTGTTCGCCTGGCGAATGTCGTATTTCGTCGGGGGCGGATTAGGTTTGCTGCTGCTCATGCTGCGGGTCAACGTGTTTGAATCCGGGCTGTTTGCCGACCTGAAACACAAAAACGTGGATCGGGGCAACCTGATGCTGCTTTTCACCAACAAGGCCCGGTTACAGAAATACCTATTGGCGATTGTGATGGGTGTACCGCTGTGGTTTGTGGTGGGGGTGTTGATCACGTTTTCGCCGGAATTTGGTCGGCAGGCGGGCCTGACCGAACCCATTGTGGCGGGCAAAGCCGTGATGCTGGCCTTTGCCGGGCAAACCCTCGGCGACATCGTGAGCGGCCTGTTGAGCCAACGACTCCAAAGCCGCAAAAAAGCCATCCGAATCTTTATCGGCCTGTCGTTTTTGATGATCGTTATCTTTCTCCTGGCTCCGGTGCAGAACACCACGCAGTTTTACATTCTCTGCGCCTGCTTGGGGTTCTGCAACGGCTACTGGACGCTGTTTATCATTGTGGCTGCCGAGTTGTTTGGCACCAATCTTCGGGCCACGGTTGCCACCTCGGTACCGAACTTTGTGCGGGGAGCCGCCGTGCCGCTCACGTCGCTGTTTGTGCTGCTCAAACCATCGTTGGGCATCACCACCGGCGCGTTGCTGATTGGGGGCGTTGTGGTAGGCGCGTCGCTGCTGGCCCTGCATTCTCTGGAAGAAACCTTTGCCAAGAACATGGATTATGAGGAGGTATAAAAATGAGGTGGAGTTGGGATTAGAAAGTGATCTGATTGCTCCTTTGTGTGCCTACACTACGACCATGAGCAATCATTTGGAGCGATCTGGATGGGCGGCTTAGGCCGCCAGGTTCTGGAAAGAAATGTACCGTAAACAGAGGTCAATGATCTCTGACCAATGCAACGGCGATAATCCTAAATACAAGACGCGACCCCGGCGCAGCAACGGCAGGGAAATAGGTCAACCCATTTTGAGGGTTTCGGTAAGGTCTCGGCTAAACGTTGGTAAAGTTGGCGGGAACTCGGTTAGGTTAGAAGCGGGGCTGGGTCGTTGTAATTCGTGCGCGGTGGTACACGGAGAAGGAGGCCGGGTTGCCGATGGGGCGGGAAGAATTTGAGGAAAATCATCTAATGAGTAGTTCATCTGGCATAAGTAGGTGCTTGTAATTATGTTTCATTAAAATCACTAAACTCAATTTTCAGGTGGATACCTACATTCGCCAAGCACCGATTCACGGCATAAGCCAGATCATCAGCTTGCCCATAATCCTGGGGGCGCAACCAACCCC